>CAYWHA010000013.1:0-111364 GCA_964457555.1 uncultured Solibacteraceae bacterium | reverse complement strand
CGTCTTCGCCAACTTCCTGGGCGCCAAGCGGGTATCGATCGGTTCGGTGTTCGAACTGGCCTGGGCTTTCCAGCTCCAGAAGCCGGTAGTCCTGGCCATGGAGGATTCCGGAAATATCCATGAACACGCGTTCGTGCGCGAGGCCTGCGCGTTTCGCCTACCGACGTTGGAGGCGGCCGTAGAAACGCTGGTGCGCGTGGTCACGCCGGGGCTGTAATGCCGGCCTACGACTACAAGTGCCGGAAGTGCGGCGAGGTTGTCGAGATTCAGAAACGGATCGATGACCCGCACCCTGCGTTCCATTACTTCAGCGATCCGCCTTGTGATGGAGCGCTTGAGCAGGTGATTCACGCGCCTGCTATCCGGTTCAAGGGAGCCGGGTTCTATGTAAACGATTGCGGGAAAGGAACTTAATGGCCACAAAAAAGGCGAAGGAGGTCGAGTCGGAACCGGTAAACGTCAACGACCAGCTCGAGAAGGATCTGTCCGGGCTGGGTCTTGGCAACATGGTCAAGCTCGCGGAAGACTTCTGCGATATGGACGTTACCTGTGTTCCGACCGGCTTTCCGCAGCTCGACTACATCCTCCACTCCGGTCTCCGCGGGATCCCCTGCGGCCGGGACATGGAGGTGTATTCGCGGGATCCGGAGCTCGGCAAAACGTCGATTGCGGTGGAGTTCATAAAGGCGTTTCAGCGCGTCGGCAGGAAGACGCTGTTCGATGACGTCGAAAGGACAATGACGCTCCAGTATCTGAAGGACCAGCGGGTTCAGGTCGATCCGCAGGCGGATCCCACCCGGTATGCGGTCCGGCTGATGCGCCACGAGAAGGATGTCATTCCCGCCGAGATGTGGCTCGATACGATCCAGAAGCTGTCGAATGTAATGGACCTGATCGTGGTGGATTCGGTAGCGGCGTTGGAGCAGAAGGCCAATCTCGAAAAGGAAGCCTCGGATAACAACATCGTCGGCGGTTTGAGCAAGATGCTTTCCGAGTTCTACAAGAAGAACGTCGCCAAGCGGGCGACCGTCATCTGGGTGAACCAGATGCGCACCAAGATCGGGGCGTATTCGCCGAGCGGTTCGACGCCGCTCGATACGACCGGTGGCAAGGCCATCAAGTTCTACGCTTCCATCCGGCTGGAGCTCTCCTTCGTCGACAAGATCAAGGAGACCAAGGACGGCGACCCGGTGGGGATGCGCGTCAAAGCGTTCACTTCGAAGAACAAGGTCGCGCCGCAGTGGCGTTCGTGCAACCTGTCCTACCTGTTCGGTTACGGCTTCAGTCCGATTTGGGACTACATGGAGCTGGCCCTGAAGTTGGGGATTATCGAGAAGAAGGGCTCCTGGTTGAGTTTCGCGTCCGAAAGGCTTGGTCAGGGTATGCTCAACGCCCACAAGCTGCTGGCGGGCAATACGGACCTGTACAAGCAGCTCCAGCTTATGGTGGATGGCGAGGACGCCGTCGTCAACGCCAATGCCAGCCAGGCCGAAAAGCCTGCCGAGTCCGAAGAGTGATCGGGCGGCTGTTCTTGGCGGCCGCATTATTGTCCTGCGCCGGCGCCGCCCAGGAGAAAGTTCGGCCGCTGGCTGACCTGCAAAAGGATCCCCGTTACCTCCGGCTGACGGAGTACCTGGGAGGTTGTCGCTGTCCGGCGAAGGCGGAAGCGGCCAGGTTCATCGAAGAGGCCGACGCGCATCTTCTGGACTGGCGGCTGCTGCCCAGCCTCACGATTGTGGAGACCGGCGGAGGAAAGCTTGTCCGCCGGCGCAATAACTGGTTTGGCTGGGACAACGGCCAGGCCAGGTTCGCGTCGGTGGATCTGGCGATCCACACGGTGGCTGAGAAGCTCACCGAGTCGGAGCGCTACCGCGACCTGGGGATGTACGCGCTGTTGCGGCAGTACAACCGCAACCCCGGGTACGCCCTGCGGGTGTTTGGCGCCATGCGCAAGATCGCGCCGGACCCATTCACAAAGAAGGAAGGAACGAAGTATGTATCGGAACGAGCAAGAGAAGGAAGTCGTATTGGCGGACCTGGACCTGGACCACATGTTGGAAGGTCTGGAAGCGGCCAAGGAAAACCTGCGGGAGTTCGTGAACCCGGACGGGGTTCCGCCCGAGGGCATGCAATTGGCCGAGGGGTTCTATCACGTGGCCGCCGCGTTGGCCCTGTTAAATGAGCCGGAAGTGGCCGCCGCCGCCCGGCGTGTGATCGGCGTGCGCCCCATTGCGATGCCCGCGGTTGAAACTCCCGTCGGGGAACTGGAACTGGTCGGGGAGTCGTTCTAGGCCTATGGGGTTGGCGGAACAGCTCGCTGCTGAGACGGTGTCTTGCGAAGAATCCGCTCAGTGTTTGAACTCGCCGGAAAGCCGCGGCGGGGCGCAAACTTCCTGCCATACCTGCAAGCTGGCTCTGGCCGGCGGCGGATCGCTGAACTGCTGGAGGCCATGGAAACGTGGTCTCCAGCACCCCAAACTGGCTGCGCAGAAACGCGAGGCCGGCAAGCAGCGCCGCGCGGCCGCGCAAGCGAAGAGAAAGAAACGGGACCGGTCCAGGATCGATGTGCAGCGGCAGGCCCGGCGGGCGGAAAGCAAGACCAACCGTTCGATCATCGAGAACACCCTCAATTCGGGGCGTTCTCATAAGGACGGCGATCACGTAAGCGCTGGCCGGATCGCGCTCGACACCAAGCTGCAAAGCGGGAACGAGAATCCCGTGGTGCGCCTGGCGGAGCTCGACAAGGTACGCGAGGACGCCACTCGCGGAGGCAATCCGATCGGCGCCCTAGTGCTTCGCAACAAGCATGGACGGGGCGTGGTGGTGTTCGACGAAGCGGATTATTCGCGGTTGATTGAAATCATCATGCGGCAGGCTGCGGTGATCGCGGCCAGCCTTTCCGAAGGGGTATAGGGTCATGAAGAACACGCCGAAGATGGCGAAGTTGGATGCCATCAAGTCTCAGGTTCGTACGCATTTGGCGGATTATCTCGGGCGTTTCCGGAAATTGAAGAAGGGGAGCAACTTCAACTGCATCAATCCGAATCATCCGGATAACGATCCGAGCTGCGGGATTATTGCTGCGAACCCGGAGCTGTTTCACTGTTTTTCGTGTGGGGTTGTCGGGGACATCTTCGCGGCGGCCAACCTGCTGGAAGGCAAGCCGTTGCGCGGGCCGGGGTTTTTGGTCGACAACCTGTTTTATCTGGCCAAGGAATATGGCATGGAAGTGCCGGACTTGGAACTGACGCCGGATGAGCAGCATGACCTCGACACCTACCGGGCATACTCCATTGCGTCCAACATCATCGTGATGTCGCCCCGGTCGGACCGGGTGGAAGCCAAGATTCAAGATTACGGCTGGACCAAGAAGACGCTCGAGGATCTTGGGATCGGAGGGATTTCCAGTTACGAGTCGTTCCTGACGCAGATGACCAAGACGTACGGCTTCGACCGGGCGTTTCTGCGCAATGTGGATCTCGATAACAAGCGGATGTTCAATCCGGACTGCCTGATCTTTACGGTCTGCGACGAGCATGGGCAGCCGGTGGGCTTCGCCGCCCGCAACCTGCTGTACGATTCCCTCAATAAGGATTTGGAGCGCGCGATCGAAGAATACGGCGCCGATTCCGAACAAGCCAAGGAAGCCAAGGCCAAGAGGCCCCCAAAGTTCGTCAATAGCACGCAGGACACGTCCATCGAAACCGAGCTGAAGAATCGGATCTATCAGAAGGGCACGCGGCTCTTCGGGTTTCACCTGGCGCGCAAGTGCGTGCCGCCGCTCTACATCTTCGAGGGTTATGCGGACTGCGCCACGGCGTACAATGCCGGGCTGCACAACTGCTGCGCCATCGGGGCGACGTCGTTCACCGAAGAGCACTTCAACATGATCCTGGAGTGCGACAAGATCGATCGTGTGATCTGCAATCTGGACGCCGACGAGGCCGGCGAAAAGGGCGTCGACAAGTTCGTGAAGATCGTGAAGGACAACACGCAGATTGGGCTGAAGATTCAGATCCTGACGCTTCCCGCCGGGATGGACGATCCGGACAATTTCATCCGCAAGCACGGGTTGACGGCGTTCCTGGATGTGGTGCCCACCGATGTCTTCGCCTGGGAGCTGAAGCGGTCGATCGACGCCGGTGAGGACCCGGACACAGCTTTCGAGCGGATCATGCCCACGATCATCGCCGAAAAGAACAACCTGCTGCGTTTGCGTATGGCAGAGTCGCTTTCCACGGCCACCGGCATTCGCAGCGACGTGGTTTGGGCGGAAGTGCAGCGCCTGGTGGACGCGGAAGGCCGCAAGATCCACACGGAACTGGGTATGGTCGCCGCGCGGACGGTGAAACTGCTGGAACGCAGCCCGGATAAGGTTCAGGAGATCCTGATCGATTCGACGCGGGCTATCGAGCGCATCAACACGATGCGGCAGGGCTACGACCTGAAGAACCTGGTCGATTATCTCGACGAGATCATGAACCAGGCCGAACAGAAGAAGACCGATGGCGAGCTCAAGACGGGCTGGCCGTTGTTCGACTCGGCCTTCGGCGGCATTCCGCGTTCCGACGCGTTCATCTCGATCCCCGGCAAGCCCAACCAGGGAAAAGCACTCGCAGTGACTTCCAGGCTGAAGACCCCTATAGGTTGGAAGCTGATGCGGGATGTGCAGGTGGGTGACGGACTGGCTTCGATCGATGGGGCGCCTTCAGTGGTAACCGGCGTATTTCCGCAGGGTGTCGAGAAGACGTACCGGGTAACTTTCAGCGATGGGCGCAGTGTGGTTTGCTCCGGCGATCATCTCTGGTCTGTGCATTTTGTTCATCAGTACTCCGAAGGCTACGGCGACGACAAGCACAATGGTTGGAAAGTGTTCACGACGGATGCCATCAGGCAGTTTTGCCTGAATGGCAACCGGAAGAACTCCCATCGGGAAGTTTTCATCCCGCTGGTTTCGGGAGATTTCGGCAGTTCTGAAAGTCTGCCGCTCGACCCCTGGCTGCTGGGAGCGCTCTTGGGAGATGGTGGTCTGACAGAAGGGAGTCCGACTATTACCAAGGCAGATCCGTATATCATCGACAAGGTTCGGGGTAAGGTTGGTGATCTGGGTTTGGATTTGGTTCTGGCAGATGACAAGGACACGTTCCGTATTTGCCACGCCGGCCTCTACGGGCGCCAGAATCCGTTGATGGAAACTCTGCGCTTGCTCGATCTTTGGGAGACCGATTCGTTCACGAAATTCATCCCGCGGCAGTATCTGGATGCGGATGTGGAATCCCGGTGGCAGTTGTTACAGGGCCTGATGGACACCGACGGCACTGCCGGCAAAACCAAAGAAACTTCGTATGGAACCAGCAGCCCCGTGCTGGCCAAGGATGTTCAGGAACTGGTTCGTTCTCTGGGCGGGATCTGTTCGATTTCGGAACGGATTCCCACATTTCGCGGCAAGGATGGCGAGAAGAAGCAGGGTGCGTTGTGCTTCGACTTGAACATCCGGATGGCGGAACGGGCTGCGTTGTTCTCTCTGCCCAGGAAAGCAGATCGCGTTCCGACGGCGGAGAACCGGCAGCCGCGGCTGACAATCAAGACCATCGAGTTTGTCGGGGAGCAGGAAACTCAGTGCATTACGGTGAGCCACCCGTCGAAGCTGTTTATCACGGACGATTACATCGTTACCCACAATTCCAGTTTCCTGGCCAATGTGGCCTGGCGCCTGGTGGATTTCAATGATGACCCCATCGTGCTCTACCACACGGTCGACGATTCGATGCGCTGGTTCCTGCCGCGGCTGCTGGGTTCGAAGTACGGTATCGCTTCCTCCTACTTCTATTACGCTGGCAAGCACCTGGCAGAGAACACCCTGGTGCGGGTCTACGGGGAAAAGGAGAAGCGCCAGTTCCGCGAGATCTACGCCGACGCGAAGAAATGGTTTCGCGGGATGGTGGCGGCCGAGCGGCTGCTGCCGTACGACGCCTCAATGCTGGACCAGAATGTGTTCGCGCTGGAAATGCGGGTGCGCGACCTGCGCAAGAAGTACTCGGCAAAGCCGATCGTCGTGTTCGGCGACAACTTCCACCTGTATACCAGTCCCGGCGCCAAGGAAGAAGGCGAGGCCAAGACCCGTAGCATGTCGATGGCGTGCAAGAACCTGGCGAACGTTCACCACATCACGCTGATCATGACCATGGAGCTGCCCAAATCCGCTCTGGAAGAGGGCAAGCGTCCGCGGATGATGAACATCAAAGGCTCTGCCGGCATCAGCTACGATGCCAGCGCAAACATTGGGATCTACAACGACAAGAAGGATTTGCGCAATAAGGCCGAGTTGACTTGGTGGGAACCGGTCGACTCTTACGAAATCGGTCCCGGTCAGGTTCGCGACAAGATCGAGCGGCCGATTCTGGAGATGGTGTTTGACAAGAGCAAGGTAAATGGCGGTTTCGACGGCAATATTTACTACCGGTTCAACGAAAGCTCCGGGCAGGTGTTGGAGTGCAACGCTACGGAGCAGGAGCAGTACCGGGCTAAGGCGGAGAAGCAGCAGGAATGGCGCTCGAATCCGCAGCCTAAGGGCGCCCAGTTCAACTACGATGCGGCTCATCCTCCGCTCCATGATGTGGTGGAGTCCCTGAAACAGGAGGAAGCCCCCGCGCCCATCTCCGTGGTGGAAGCGCCTCCCGTGCCCGTCATGGTTGACGACGACGATCCCTTTCCCAGCTAACGATCCCCAGGAGAACGAATGGCAGTTAGAAAACAATTCAACGATCGCGACTTGCTCGAATTCATGCGCTGTCCTTTGCGGCAGCCGCAGGTCGTGACTTACAGCCGCCCGCCTGATACGGTTCTGGCGGAAGAGGTTGTGAAAGCTGCGTTGATCGAAGTGTTTCGTTCTCCAGACAATGCCGTGGCGCCGTCGGCCGCTTCCATTCTGGAATGGATGGAAGCGGCCTGGCCTGGGGTCGAAGCCGCGGGCGTGAACAAGCAGCGGTTCAAGAAGTTCTTATGCGTATCCGGGGCGCGGGTGGCGTCGCGGTTGCGCAGGCTGTTGCAGCGTCACACGCTGTTCCAGCCTGTTACGCCGTATGAGCTGAGCTTCAGCCGGGCGGCGGTCAGCGGAGAATACGCCGTGATGACCGACCGGAAGAAGCAGGGGTGCGACAAGCTTCTGATCTTGCGGGTCCGGATGCCCGGGGAAGCGCATCGCCCCGATGTAGTGAACCATTGCCGGTGGCTGCATCTGCATACCTACGAACGGCGCGGCGTCCCCGTCAGCACCCTGAACTACTGTTTCGGGTCCGAAGAGGAATGGCTGGAGCGCATTCTCGAGGAAGATGCGGTGCGGCCGTCCATCACCTCGCTGATCGATTACGCGATCTCAAACGCCAGCGTCCCGGCGCCGGGCGCGCACTGTGCGGATTGCCGCACGGATGCGTGCATCGGGGACTGCGACGCGGTGGGAAGAACATGAACGGCGATCATATGACGATCGTCAACCCCAGAACGGGCAAGAAGGAATACCTGGTCGAGGGGGACAACCAAATCACCGATGTGTCCGCGTGCCAACACGAACCGGACGGAACGGGCCGGTGCGGCAAATGCGGCCGGAAACTGAAGCTTCAAGGAGACGTCAATGAGCACTAAGCCCCAAGCGATGAGCGAATATGCAGACGACTTTCTCGGCGGCACGGCGGACCGTTCGCGCGCGCTGGCCGGCATGGGCCGCCAGAGCCCCAAGCAGCGGCTTGCGGAGCGCGAAGAGCGCATGAACAAGCCATCGGAGTGCCCGAGCTGCGGATCGACCTGGTTCCGGGAGGAGACCTTCAACCAGTACCGCGCCGAAACCTACTCCTCGCGCGCCGGCGGAGACCTGGAAGTGATCTCGGAAATGCCGCAGACGCTGCGGGTTTGCCTGTGCGGACGGCCGTTGTCTCCCAACATCGGCGGAGCGCTGCACGGCGGCGCGACCCCGAGCGAGAACATGACGTCGTTCCGGCAGTCCTTGAAGGCTGCCCTCGACTATCTCAACGGGTTGGGCGCCGACCCCGTTCCTGTGGTGCGCAAGATGCTGGCCACGGCCATGACGCAGGGTTGCTTCGCCGAGGAACTCGAGAAGATTGGCGCCAGGGTCGGGGAGCTCGCCGGCGTGCTGGAATCTTTGACGCAGCCCGCGCCTGCGGCGGGGAAGCAGGGATAGCATGGGAAGCCCTACGCAGCAGTACCTCGACCCGGTTCGCAACGTCGATATGGAATTCCTTTCGCGGCTCGAGCTGCTGGAGCGGGATGTTCATCCGCTTCCCGGTTCGTACGTGCACCGGAAGCATGTCGATGCCCGGCTCACCGGCCTGAAGGTCATGATGACCGCTGATGGGGCGGTGGGCCCGCGCGAGGGAGACGAAATCGCCCTTTACGAGAGCCTGGCTCTGCTTCGCCACACGCCGAGCGGCCGCGTGTACCTGGCGTTTCGCCAGACCATGGACCTGCTGCTGTCGGAGCAGACCGACCCGGTGAAGTTCCCCAAATGGCTGATGGAACATCCCGTCAAGCATACGGAGCTGAAGATCCACATCGCCTTGGTCAAGCGGAAGCCGGTCTCCAAGGACGATCGCGACTGGCTGGAATGGCTGCCGGATACAGAGGAAGGCGACAAGATCTTCGATTCCATCGCCTACTTCCTTCTGCGGCGCCAGGTCATCTCGGAAGAGATGTACGGCCGTGGCTAACGGCCCGCTTTGGGTGCGGGGCGTCTGCGACAGCATGCTTCTTAAGGTGGTGAACTGGAAGCGCCGCTGGCCTGGCGGGGCCGTGGCCGCAACCAGGGACTACATGCATAAGACCGGAACCGTGGAGGCGATCCCCACCAAGCGCGCGGTCAAGGTGGCCTGGCATCCCAAGGAACTGGAGCATCTTATCCGTATCTTGAAAGCAGCCAAGCCGGAATGGCAGTTCGTGACGGATCTGGAGGAGTTCTACAACTCCGGGTTCCGTCTCGGGCGGCTGCTTCCCAATGGGCTGTACCTGACGGAAATGGTGGCCTACGCGCAGGATCTCGACGATATCCTGGAGATCGTCACTGACGTCAAAGCCGGGCGGCCGGTCGGCGGCCGGCTGGCTGAGGAAGTGAACGGCGGTTCGTTCTGGGATGCCGTCCGGTAAGCCGGTAGCCATCCAGGCGGCGCGCGCCGGCAAGATCCAGTACGGTCAGATTGTCACAACAGGATGACAATGATTCGAATTCTCAGCGCCCAATAACCATCCTGAGCATGCTGTAACCGCAAATAAGCCGCTTTGGTGCGAATACGAAGTTTTGTTCGTGGTGCTTTTGCTGGCTGCGATCACAGGCTAGAGTGTGGGTGCCAGCAGAGACCTCCCGGCGGATTATGCGCGGTACTTTCGTGCCTTGGGCCACCGCATCCGGTCGCGCCGAACGGAGCGCAAACTTACCCAGGAGGACATGATTTCCTACGGGTTCAGTCTTCGTCACTGGCAGATGATTGAGGCAGGCCGTCCCATCACGGTGTTCACGTTGCTGCGTGTCTGCTCGGCTTTTGAAATCTCGCCGGAGCAACTCGTGGCGGGACTGGCGCACCACCTTCGAAAGCACAAGCGAGTTTGAAGCCGCATCGAGCTGGTCCTCCTGATCGCCAACAAGCACGAGGGCCGGCACGTGTGCCTCTTCGCCGTCAGGGTGCTGAAGGGAAGAAGTCGGATGAAGGCACGGCGAGGGAAAGGGGGAGGGGATGGACCTAAACGAGCAGGAATTGATCGCGCTCAGTGCGCAATGCGAGGATCTGAAAAAGGCATTGGGACCAAACGGTGACGGGGGCGCATTTGGTTTTCCGCACTCATTCTTTGACAAGGTCGAAACCGTGGTAGCCACCTGCCGGGAGGCGCTCACATCCGCCGTGCCGGATCAGCGGATCGAGAGCTTGAGGGATGAGTTGCATACCCACCGGAAGATCCTTGAGAAGATTTCGAGCATGAGGAAGTTGGGCGAAAATGCGGAAGCCGCGCTGGCGGCGCGGTCGTTTCTCGACAGCCACCCACGGAAAAGCTAATGCGGTCATTTTTCCTTATCGGGGCGGACTTTCCGGGCGCCCCGATATTCGACGAGCCGGTCCTGGAGGAACACATGAGGAATCCGATGGATCAAGAAAGGAAGGTCATCCGCATGGCCCCCGTCGTAGTAGGAGATGTAGACGGGGAGTTGTCCTTGCCGGATGGCGAAAAGAACTCCGATGAGAGTCGAACGAATCGCTACGGCGGCTGTCCGGGAACTGCTGACCCGGGGTAACGCCGGCCTGCTTAGGACTCCCGCGGTAGGCATTGTTGGATCCCGCAAAGCCAGCATCAAGGGTGTGGATGCCGCGCAGGATTGCGCCTGGCAGCTCGCCAAGCTGGGCGTCACGGTGGTGTCCGGCTACGCCAACGGCATCGATCTGGCCAGCCACAAGGCGGCCCTGGACGCCGGCGGCGCGACCATCCTGGTGCTGGCCGAAGGAATTGAGCGCTTCCGGGTGAAGCAGGAAATCCGGTCGGCCTGGGATTGGGAGCGGGTTCTGGTGGTCAGCGAGTATCCGCCCGATGCCGCCTGGACGGCAAAGCAGGCGTTCCAGCGCAATGGAACCATCTGCGATTTGTCGAGAGCCGTGATCGTCGCCGAGGCGCAGCGCATCAGCGGCACCATGAACACCGTCCGCCAGTGCCTAAAGAAAGAGATCCCCTTGTTCGTCGTGGCCTACGACAACATGGAGGACCTGGCCGGTGGCAATGCCCTGGCGATCGAGCTGGGCGGCCGGCCGATATACAAAGGACGCATCAGCCAGCGCGCGAAGATCGATCCGATTCTGGAGCTGTTGGAAGCGAGGGTAGGAGCATGAACAAGCAAGAGCGTTTGGAAATCGTGAGAAGCGCCGTCGCCCAGGCGGCCACCGGATTGACCGGCCGGGACTACCGCGACTTCATGGAAGAGCTGCTCGCCGACGCCGAAGGCTGGCGAATGGAGCTGGAAGAGACGGCGGGCGTGGAGCAAGCTGCAGAACTGCCCGGCACCTCACCGGCTACAATATGAACATGGCAGACGCTTCGTGGTACCCGAAGGAGGTCAAGGAGATCAAGGCTTGGCTTGAGGTTAACCAGCCGCATCTGTCTTCGTCGTTCCAAGAGGTGCTCGACGCCGAAGAAAAGCACAACAAGTATTCCCACATCCTCTACACGATCGTCATCGCAGGCTTCAATGCCGGGCGTGCCTACCAATGGAATCATCCGACCAACGATCCGTATCAAGACGGCTGAATATCCCAACAAGACTGGTAGAACAATAGTATGGCGCAGTTCAAAGAGCACGAAATCGAACGACCCGATTTCTTGGGGGACTCCTGGAACGACTCCTCCTGGCGCAACGATGCTTGCGCGCACGCGACGCTATTCCTGACGCCAGACGAGTCCGGCGAAGGGCCGGTAGTGGAGTTCTGGGTGAACTACCCGGACCCGAAGGACCGCGAGGTGGAGTGGCGATACGACGTGGCCTTCCAGCGCACGTTCGAGTTGGAATCGGGAAGCGATGCCACGCTTTGGATTGGTGAGGACGAGGATGTGGCGCGACAATGGGCGCGCGCAGCCGAGATCGCGAAGACAATTGCCACGGAGATCGTAGCCAACCCGAACCTGCTGGCCGCGAACACGTTCGCGGAACTGCGTGATCTTTGCGACGCGAACTGCCTCGGTGATCAGGAGGCGTTCCTAAGCTCCTGCGGCTGGACCGGCAAGGACGACGCCAAGGATGAGGAAGCGCTCAACGCCTCCGTCGACGTGCTGAACGGAGCGCAGAGCATCGTCGACCACTGGCTGCGGGCCCGCGCAGGTCGGAGGCGGGCGAGAACGGGCGAACTGACCGTAACCGTAACGAGAAGCTACGTTGTCTGCGATGGCTACCACCGGCGCGTCTTTCCCGCTGGCAGGGATGGCGTACCGACTTCTACCGAGGCAGAGGCGTGGATCAGGGATTCGGGACGGTCCGATCTGCACGTCGTTGAGCTGCAAGTGCCTACCAAGGTAAATGCTTGACCGAGTGCCCCCGTCACGGGGCCATCAGCGGGACGGACCTGAGTAGAGATACAGTGTGCGAGTTGGCGATGGTTTGTGGCCGAATACCCTAAGATGGCGTGCAAGAAGCATGGCGACGGCGTTCAATGCTACGTCGTCTGTGAGCATGTGGTTTCCAGCGAAGCGCCAGTCTTTCACATCGAACATCCAGATGAACAGCCTGGTTTAATCGTGTGCAGGCTGTGCAACCAGATCACGAGGCCTTTGAAGAGCGTGAATGGATTCGCGCCTGTATGCATCGCGTGCGCTGCTGAGCGGGGCTGGATCCCACAGCCGCAATAGCGCAATAGCGTCGACAGCCGCGCCGATCACGGAGCGCCTGCCGGTTGCAAAGGATGGCGGAAAACGAAATTGCAGGTAGCGCGAGTACGTTTCTGGACGATGCGGGCGGCTATGGGCGAGACGAAGCATTCTCGTGGAGGATCGCGTCCTTCTCTTTCGCGAATCGGGCGGCCTCGCGTTATAGTACGGTGCCATTGCCGCGCGTGGCGGGACCGGTGGTCGGTGTTGATGTTGGTTGTGGCAGTGAGGCTTCGGGCGGTGCCTCTGGCGCCGGCGCGGGTTGCGATATTGCAGCAGGTTCTGGCGTCGCCGGCGGCAGCGGCATTTCTTGCCGCACCTCAACGACCGCGGCCGCAGGCGGTGGCGGCGCAACAGAATTTGGCGATACCACTGGCTGTGCAGTTGCGAAAGGTTGCGGCGGTGCCGCAGGCTGTAATGCAGCAGCAGCCCCTGCAAGGGGTTGAGGCGGCACGAGGCTCGCGAGGTACTCGAAGCGTTCTGGGTGCAGGTTGGGCAGCCCTACTGTGGTGTAGAACCGCAAGTAACACATCTGTAAGGCTTCGCTGAACGGGGAGGCGAGGGTGGCGATGCGCTCGTACTGCGCCCTGACCGTGCCGAGGGGCATGCTTTCAAGTTGGAGAAAATCGCAGTACAGGTCCGGAATCGCTAGAAACTTGGGGAGGAACCAATGCCTGCCACTGGGCAATCCGATCTGCGCCGGCGAGTTCAGGCACCGAACGAGCCGCTTACGCTTATCGTCCTCATTGCCTTTGAACGGGTACTTGCCGATGAGCTCGGTGGCGAGCACGGTCTTGACGGTAACGACGTGGTCGGCTCTGGGCCCCTCGTCTCCCGGCTGGGTAATGAGATAGCAGTGGGGTGTGAGCACGACACGAAAATCGTTGGTGCCCCGGAGGATGTCCCCGAGCCGATACTCGTCACCAGAGATGCAGGGGTACAGGTAGAATTCCGCGCCTTCGACCACTGCTAGTTCCGTGGGTGTCGTGGCTGCAGGGTTGAGATGTCCGAGTTGCACAGATGCTCGTCGCCGGATTAGGCGCTCCAGGACTTCTGGGGTGGTATGCGTGGGCGTGAGCCGGTTCCACTCCTCTTCCAGAAACGTCCAGAGGTAGGACCCGGCTGCGCGGTCAAGTTCTTCGTGGAGCTTGGCTGCGAGTGTGGGGATGCTGGTGGCCACAATGGCGTTGATCTCGTTGACGAGCTGCTCGGTTTTGACTTTGTCGACGAACCTGACGAATGGGCCTATGTGGATATTCTCCGGTAGTGATCCGTCGCTGAAGAAGACGATAGGACAAAACCGGACTTTGCGGATGATGTCGAGCATGCTCGTGCCTTTAGCGTCGTCCGCGCTCATCTGGTGCTTGTTCGCTCCTTCTCTGTCCCGGTAGATGTCCGTTACGACCAAATCATACCGTTGCCGCTGCAGTTGGTCGTAGGCCTTGTCGAAGGAATCGCAGTCGTGCCAAATAAGCTCTTCGCCATTGATTGTGGTGGGGAGGAGCTCTTTCAGGAGCCTGAGGTTCTCTTGGTCGTCTTCGACGAGGAGGATGTGGAGGCGGCTCATAGTCCTATTCCTTTTTCAAGCGTGAGCAAGAAGCATGCGCCCGGCAGCTTGCAGTCGTCACGGTACGTGATGCGTCCATAGGGCCCGATGATGAGTCGCGCGATGTACAGGCCGAGCCCCATCCCGTTTGGTTTTCTGCTGAAGTACGGTTCGAAAATCTTGGTTCTGTCTTCCTCAGGGACGCCCGGGCCGTCATCGCTTATCCTGATCTGGATGGCCTCATGAACCTGCTTGATGGACACGTTGATGTGCCCACCCTTGCCGGCCCCGTGGTGTTTCGTAATCCAAAAGGTGGCGTTGTCGATAAGATTCGCGAGGATTTGTCCGAACGCTGCGCGGGACATCTTGACCTTAAGCGCCGCCTTTGGGCCAGTGATCTCGTACTGAATGCCTTGTGCCGTGATGATCGCGCTGTAAAGCTGGAAATTGTCCTCAATCTCGTCCCGGAGGTCGAACGTAGTCGCTCGTCCGCGTTTCGCTGGGGTCTGCGGTTCGAGGCGCTGGCGGAGATTGTAGATTTGCTCAAGCCACGCCTTCATGCTATCGATCATCGGCCCAGTCTTGTCCGGCAGATCCCTATCGTTTGATGCCTTGATGGCCCGCTCTAGCAGGACGAGCTGCTTGTTGGTCTTGCCGAGTGGCGCCCCTATCTCGTGGATGACGATATCGACCATGTGCCCCAACCCTGCCGAGAGGAGTAAGCGTGAAAACGTCTCTTGGAGCCGTTCGACGCCCTCCTTGACTTTCTTCTCGGTGTCGCGCAAGAGCAGTGCGATGGGATGTTCCGTTCCCAGGGTGACTCGTGCTTCTCGCACGGCGTCTGCGATGTCGAAGGCTTCGAAGAGTGGTTCTGCTTCCTCCGAGGTCTCTTTATGCGGGCGGGTGTCATATCGTGCTTGTTCGAGAAGCGCGAGGATTTCAAGAAACCACGCTTCGAGGTTCGCGTATTCGTCGTTGTGGACCAGTCCTTCCCTAGTGCTGCGGTCACGCAAACCGACGTTCTCTTTCCGGGAGATTCGTACAGCGGCGATGATCTGGTTGTTGGCGAGTCTAAAGCCTGGGGTAAGGCGGCTTCTGATGTCCAGGTTAAGCCAGTCGTTACCTTTCTCCCCGTAGGGGTGAACACGAAATCCGTCGCGGTAGATGCTCACGCCACAGTGGGCGTTGAGGGTGCGTCGTATCTCCTGGATGCCCTTGCCCAATCGCGTGATGAGGGGTTCGAGACTTTCTCTGTCGCGGTCCCAGGCGCGTATCTCGACCTGAATGGGGCCGCAACGCGGTGTAGCATTGGCCTCACCAAGTTTTTGGTGATCATAGGTCTTGATGATGATCTCGTCGACTTTGGTGTTGCCGGTGAACGTGCCTTGGTTATCGAGCGTTCCGGCGAGCACGTAGCGCGGGCTAAGGGTGAGTGGCGGTGGTTGTACTTCGCCAGAAAGCGCGGGGTACCCGGGGATCTCGAGAATGATGGAGAAGTCTTCTATATCCTCGAATGGTGAGATGAGGCGTGAGAGGCGGGCATGGAGCTGTTCATAATCCTGCTCCGTCCAGGCCTTCCTGATACCAGCGAGTGTGAGGATGGTGCCATGGCAGAGGCTGGGTAGCGGTCGGACTTCGTATTGAACCTCGACTTCGTCGAGGTAATTGTCGTCCCCGAACATGCCCCAATCGAGGAGCACGATGGTGCCGTTCTCGCCGTCCTTAGTCTTGCTTTCCAGCAAGAGTGATTGGGCGAGTCGTGCGGCAGCAAAGCGACCAATGCCTTTTGCGCCTTGGTAGAGTCGTCCTGCTGGTGAGCGATCATGGAGGCGTTTGAGCAGCGTACCAGGCTCAAGCCAAGCGCTGAGCACGGTTTGAACGTCCATGCCGTGCCCGTCGTCTGCAACGCGGATTTCTTCGGGATGCGCTGGGTCATCGCCCTTGAATATCACCTTCACTTGGGCTGCGTCGGCATCGTACGCGTTCTTGACAAGCTCAACAAGAGCGACCGGCTCGTCGCTGATAAGTTCTTCCCCGATGATCTCGATCAGCCGGGACCGGGGGCGCATCTTTGCGGTGCCGGATGCTGTCGCGCTATGTTCCATAGAAGATGCCTTAGAGTAATTGCTTCCCTGGGCGGTCGCGCGGTGATCGTAGGAGCCCGGCCGCCTGTATTGGCCTGAAACGTGATTATAGCTCTGATGCTGGGGGAGCCGCCACTAATCGCTGGCCCGGAGTTCAGTGTCGGCTGCGGCGACGGTGGTGAAGTCGGACCTGGTACACTGATATTTCAACAATGCCAAGTGAACGAACGCGCGTCCCCGTCGTCGACCTGTTTGCCGGTCCTGGAGGCCTAGGGGAAGGGTTTTCTGCCTTGGACCATGAACGTGTAAAGTTTGATGTAGTCCTCTCCGTAGAGAAGGACCCCGCCGCCTATCAGACGTTGCTCCTCCGGTCCTTCTTCCGCCAGTTCGCTACAGCCCCCTCCGAATACTACGACTACCTCAAGGGCGACCGATCAGCTGAGGATTTGTTTCGCGCCTTTCCCGACGAGGCTGCCACAGCCCGCACGCGATGTTTACATTTAGAAATGGGGCCGTGGACGACGAAGCAGGTTTACGGTCACATCGAGCGCGTACGCGCGAGCTCGAAGACGTGGGTTTTGGTCGGCGGGCCGCCGTGCCAGGCATACTCTGTCGTGGGCCGGTCACGGCTTACGAACCTCGGCCGGTCAGCATTCGAGAAGAAGAAAATGCACGTCTTGTACCGGGAGTATCTGCGGATACTGGCTCGGTACAAGCCGCCCGTGTTCGTCATGGAGAACGTCAAAGGCCTGCTATCCGCTGAGTTCGCCGGCACGTCAACGTTCAAACGGATCATCAGCGATCTCTCCTCGCCATCGGTGGCCGTCAAGGAAACCGTGAACGGCCGCAAACCACGGACGCGGCGCGGCACGGACTACGAGATCCTCTCGTTGGCGAACCCCACAGCGACTCCAGAGCACCTGCGCCCGGAAGACTACGTGATTGCCACGGAGAAATTCGGCGTCCCGCAGAAACGACATCGCGTGATTCTGCTCGGCGTCCGGTCCGACCTCATCATGCCAAGCGGTGTGGCGTTATACCCTAGTCCGGCGCCCACAGTAGGGGACGTGCTTGCTGATCTTCCGCCGGTGCGAAGCCAGTTGTCGCGCGAGAAAGATGATGCTGACGCTTGGGTCAAGGCAATACGGCGGGCATTGCGGGATTTCCAGGTGCCCGATCTCGATGATGCCGTGCGCGAGACGATGCTTGGCGCCGTGAAGTGCTTGCGCAGTACCGCAGGTATTGGGGGGCGCTGGGTAGCGAAGAGTGGTGGGGCGTGTTTGCCGCGGACCGGGCTAACCGAGTGGATGAGCGACCCGGGGATGGACTTCGTGGTGAATCATGAGACGCGCAAACACATCCCCGACGATCTCCTGCGGTACCTGTTCGTCGCGAGCTACGCCGTGGTCAATCGCGCCTCGCCAAAGCTGCACCATTTTCCGGCCGAGCTATTGCCGCATCACAAAAATGTGGCGAACGCGCTCCGGCGTGGCTATGGGTACTTCAACGATCGTTTTCGGGTCCAGGTCGAGGACCAGCCCGCGACGACGGTGACGTGCCACATCTGCAAGGACGGCCACTACTTCATCCACCACGACCCCTCGCAGTGCCGGAGTTGGACGGTGCGGGAGGCGGCGCGCGTGCAGACATTTCCGGATAACTACTTCTTTGAGGGGACGCGCACGGACCAGTACCGTCAGGTTGGGAATGCTGTGCCGCCGCACCTTGCGCTCCAGATCGCGCGCCTCGTCGCGACGATTTTAGGCGAACAGTGAGAGGGCCGCTGTGGATGTGCTGACACCTGAGCAGCGACACCGCTGCATGGCCACGATTAAAAGCCGGAACACCAAGCCGGAGTTGTTGCTTCGTAAAGCGCTGTTCTCGCTCGGATTGCGGTACCGGTTACACCAGAAGCGCCTGCCGGGGACGCCCGACCTCGTCTTCCCGAAATACCACGCTGTAGTCTTCATCCACGGTTGCTTCTGGCACGGGCACGGCTGCAGATTATTCGTCGTTCCCGCAACGAACACGACATTCTGGCTTCAAAAGATCGATAGGAATCGTTCGCGTGACGAGCGCGCTGTGGGCGAACTTCGATCACTGGGTTGGCGCGCAATGACGGTCTGGGAGTGCGCGCTGCGCGGAACGGACAAGGCCCCGATCGAAAAGCTTGCTCGCCGCGTCGCGCGCTGGCTAGCTTCACGACGCAAGACCGGCCAAATCTCGTCGTGGTAGGACCTCCGTGTGGCATAAAGGACCTCCCAGATCGGTGCTGCAATGGTGCTTCTCGTGGGTGGTTCCTGGCCCTTGATGAGGCTAGGGGGGTGCGGATGACCTTGTATTCAGAATAGGATAATAGGTACCGGAGGTCACCAGACCACGAATTTGCCCGACGATAGTACCGAGATCTGCCTGCCACCGTCCGCTGCGGATTTGCTGGAGTCGATGCGGGCACTGGGGTACTCGTTCGAGGCGGCGCTTGCGGACCTCATTGACAACAGCCTCTCGGCAGGTGCCCGACGCGTTGACGTGCGCTTCTCCCCGTATGACGTGCCGTACGTCGCCATCCTCGATGATGGCTCAGGCATGGCACCCGCAGACCTGACTGCCGCGATGCGTCACGGCAGCCGCGACCCCCGCCTCGCGCGGGATGCCGGCGACCTCGGTCGTTTTGGCCTCGGACTGAAGACAGCATCGCTCTCGCAGTGCCGGCGATTGACCGTAATTTCGCATAAAGAAGGCCAACTCAGTGCGAGGCGGTGGGACCTGGACCACGTCGCTCGCCGCCGGGATTGGATGCTGCTCCAGCTCAGTGAAGCGGAAATACGGAACCTGCCTTTAATCGATGAACTTATCGGGCAAGCGCACGGCACCCTCATCCTCTGGCAGGACTTTGACCGGCTTGGTGCCGGAGAGGCGTCGCTTGAGCGCGCGCTGGGGAACAGAATGGACTTGGCCCGTAGTCACCTAGCGCTTGTGTTTCATCGTTTTCTGAGTGCCCCAGTCGGGGAACCTCCGGTCGTGATCGCAATTAATCGGAACCCGGTCCGGCCAGTTGACCCGTTCCTAATTGGGCGCCGCGGCACTCAGGCGCTACCCCCAGAGGAGTTTGTGGTTGAGGACGAACGCGTGAATGTCGCGCCGTTCATCCTCCCGCACATCTCCAAGCTCGGGAGTGAGGACCTTGAACTCGCGGGCGGAGAGGACGGGTTGCGTCGCAACCAGGGATTCTACATCTACAGGAATCGTCGACTCATCAGCTGGGGCTCGTGGTTCCGTCTTGTCCGCCAAGAGGAGTTGACGAAGCTCGCACGTGTTCGCGTTGATATCACAAACCGGTTGGATCATCTCTGGAAGCTCGACATCAAGAAGTCGACGACGTATCCTCCAGAGGCACTGCGTGAGGGGCTCAGGCAAATCATCAATCGAATCACGGAGGGCAGTCGGCGTGTGTACACGTTCCGCGGCAAGAAAGCCTCGGACGACGGGACTGTGCACGCATGGGACCGAACGATCGTCCGTGATGGTGTAGCCTACAAGATTAACCGCGAGCATCCCCTCGTCAAGGCGCTGGAAAGGACTATCGAGCGCGATCACCTTGGGTTATTCGACGAGTTTTTGCGCGTCTTGGAAAACACACTGCCTTTCGACGCGCTCTACGCGGATATGGCTTCTGAAATCCGACCTGCGACGGAGGTGCCGGAAAATGACGGCGACCACGCCCTCGTGGCACTAGCCGAACAAATCCTTACGGCAATAGGCCCGGAAACTGACGCTGGCCAACGGTTCCTCGCTGCGCTTCACACAATTGAGCCCTTTAGTGCGCTGCCGGAGGTGGCTCGTAGCATCGCCCGGAGACTCTCTCCATGAACGGTGAACACGCACGACGCATCGAGCGGATGGTAATAGTATCGCTTCCCGATGAGCGCCCCCCCACGGAGGAGGAGATCAGGAGTCTCGCGGAGCGGCTCCGGATAGCGTTCCCGATTAGCGATGAGGAGTTTGATGGGCTGATCAAGCGATTGCACGCGAAGGTATCCATCTCAATGGATACGGGGCTCGCGCTAGTCGCCGAGCACCTCCCGTGGCTGAGCGCGCGCAAACCCACAATCGAGCCGTTCTATTGGGAGCGCTTCCAAGAGTTGCTGATGAAAAAGGATTGGCCGCCCAAGGTCGTCACGACCATGGACCGGGTTACCGACGACATCCTGGACCTCCTCGGGAACCCATTGCAGGAGGGATCGTGGGCGCGACGGGGCCTTGTAGTGGGCGACGTGCAGTCCGGAAAGACCGCCACGTACATCGCACTCTGTTGCAAGGCAGGCGACGCGGGTTACCGCCTCATAATCCTCATGACGGGAACGCTCGAAAGTCTCCGACGCCAGACGCAAGAGCGCCTCGACGAGGGGTTCGTGGGCTTGGACAGCTCTGGCGAGCTGACGAAGATACGGACGGGCCGGGCGGTTGGCGTCGGTTTGATTGATCCGCGCAAGTCCGCTGGCGTGTTTACGTCGCGGGACAAGGATTTCAACAAGACGTTGCTCAACGCACTTGGCTTCAGACTAGACATCTTCCAGAATCCGGTGCTCGTCGTCGTGAAAAAGAACAAGCACATTTTGGAGAACCTGGAAAAGTGGCTGACTGAATTCAACGCAGGACCGAATAAGAAGATCGACGCGCCCGTACTCGTCATTGATGATGAGGCGGATAGCGCATCCGTAAACACGCGACCAACCAATGAGGATCCGACGGCGATCAACCGCCGCATCCGCTCGCTGCTCCGGTTGTTCACACATTCTAGCTACGTCGGGTTCACGGCGACGCCGTTCGCCAACGTCTTCATCGATCCGGAGACGGACGACGAAATGCTCGGAAGCGATCTCTTCCCGCGAGACTTCATCTACAGTCTTGAGGCCCCCTCAAACTATCTTGGTCCGCAGTCGGTCTTCGCCGAGGATCCCACCGTGGCCCCGCTGCGTGAAATCGTGGGTGGGGAACTCACGTTCCCGGACGGGCACAAGTCAACACTGTGCGTCGAAGCGCTCCCTGCGACGCTCGAAGAGGCCGCGCGTGCGTTCTTGCTAACCACGACGATTCGCGATCTGCGTGGCGAGGGCCGGTCGCACCGCTCGATGCTCGTCAACGTAAGCCGATTTACAGCCGTCCAGGATCAGGTCGCGACTCTCTTGCACACGTGGCTGTCCAAGGTACAACAGGATATACGGAACTTTAGCCAACTGCCTCCCGTGGAGGCCTTGCGCAACGAGACCATCAAGGCGCTCCACGCAACATGGCGAAAGGAGTTTTCCGACCGCGGGTTCGACTGGCCTGCAGTCCAGGCTGCCCTCGTGAACGGCGCGCTGCCGGTAGTGATCCAAGCGGTGAACCAACGCACTGGCGCAGCGAGCCTGGATTACGCGAAGCATCGAGAGAACGGTCTGCGCGTGATCGCGGTCGGCGGGAATAGTCTTTCGCGCGGATTGACGCTGGAAGGGCTGAGCACGAGCTATTTCTTCCGAAACTCGCAGATGTACGACACCCTGCTTCAAATGGGGCGTTGGTTCGGATACCGCGACGGGTACGTTGACCTGTGCAGGGTGTGGCTGACCGACGACGCAATGCACTGGTATGCGCATATAACGATGGCAACAGATGAGTTGCGCGCAGAGTTCAGGCGGATGCGCCAGCAGGATTCTACACCAAAGGAGTTTGGGCTCAAGGTGCGCGCTCACCCTGACTCGCTCATTGTGACTGCGCAGAACAAGATGCGCCAGTCTAAGCTCGTAGAGCGGGTTATCTCCATTAGCGGCGAAAGTCTGGAAACTCCGCGGCTCAAGACGAATGAGAACGTCTTGCGCGCGAACAAGATTACGGTCGAACGGTTTCTGGACGGCCTGAGGGCAGCCGGGCACCCTATTGGCGAGTCCCGATTGCATAATCCGTTCTGGCGCGCTGTCCCAAAGCAACACGTCGTGGATCTCTTGCGCGACTTCGATGTGCACCCCATGAACATCTCGTTCCAGGCCAGAGATCTCGCCGATTTTCTGCAAGCCACGACAGAGCAGCGACTGAAGGAGTGGGACGTGGTCCTGCCACAGGGCGAGGGTGATAGCCGGGAGCTTGCTGGCATCGCGGTGCGGCGCAATAAGCGCAGGATCACATTGCACGAGGGAAGCATCCTGGTGTCAGGACGTAGCGCGCGGGTCGGCTCACGGGGTATCGAACGGGAAGGTCTCTCCGAAGAACAAATAAGGGCAGTCATCGACGCGTACAAACAGGACGAGAAAAGCAAGGGCAAGAGCGTTCCGGACCACAAGTATCGTGAACAGCGTGACCGTCCCCTGCTGCTCATCCACGTAATCGAGCCCAGTGTTGACGATGGCGGCGATAGGAAGCTCCCGGATGACCTGATTGCGCTCGGGTTGAGCTTTCCCCGATTCAACGATTCCGACGTGGCAAAGCGCGTCACTTACCGTGTCAACCTCGTTGAGTGGAACGCGATGGCGGAGCACGAGATCGACGATCAAGTCGAGGACGAGGCTGCCGATGACGCGGGTTGAGGAATTGTGGCGGGAAGTTGCGGCCGAAGGAGCGCATAACGGCGTGTTCCGCCGTGTTGATGAAACCCATCCCCTTGATCTGTATGCAGGAATCGACGTTGAGGGACGGCACGTCGTCATGCTCGTTTCCCACCGATGTCCACCAATTACTCCGCCCCCTGGGGCCGTGGAAGTTCTGTGCAATCAACGCGGTGATGGGGACTGGGCCGTGATCTTGCGACTTGCCAGACCAGAGTTTGATGAGATATTTGGGCGTCTCTGCCAGGACCTCGTCGATACGAGTAGGTCCGCCACGCGCGACCAGGGTGCTGACGTCTTGTTGGCTCGCTTAAACCGTTGGCGCAAACTTCTCGAACTTGGCCACCGGAAGACGCTCTCAGATCGCGAACTCAGGGGACTGGTCGGGGAACTCTGGTTTCTGGATGCGGTTGCGATACCCCGCGTGGGCACCGACATCGCAGTCTCCGGATGGAATGGCCCTTTCGGCGCACCGCAGGACTTCTTGATCGATGGACTGTTTGTGGAAGTCAAGGCGGTCCTTCCTGGGGCGCAAAACGTCACGATCTCTTGCGTCGAGCAGCTCGACGGTGGCACCACGCCCTTGTTCCTGGCAGTCGTGCAACTCGCGCCATCAGATGCAACGCAACCGTGCACCTTCACGCCGGCATCGCTTGTTCGCCAACTTCGTGCGGCAGTCGAGGCCAGCGCGGGGGCGAGCAATGAGTTTGAATTGCGCCTCGCAGAAGCCGGATATGCGGATTTTGATGAGTATGCGCGAGTGTGGTTCCGGGTGACCGCGTACCGATATTATTATGTCCGCGATGAGTTTCCGCGGATCGTGCGTGACGCATTGGCCGCTGGAGTCGCCGCGGTGAGTTATGAGATTGACTTGAAACAGTGCAGCCGATTCGAATGTGGTTTTTAGGACGGTCGTTTTATGCAAGTTATCGACTACCGAGAAGATTTCATTGAGCAAGTCAAGGCACGGGCGAGTGCTGCGTCGAACTTCACGCATGCTGAGTTCGTCGAACTCTGCGCTGAGCTTCTCGGTGACGCTGAGGAACTGTCCGACTTTGCGGCGTGCTACTTCCGTGGGACTGGCACGCGGAACCGCAGCCTTGGGGTCGATGGCTTTGCCGAGGATGATGTCGACGGGTCGCTCCGGCTGGTCATCGCAGAGTACGGTGGTGGGGAGCAACCCAGTACGCTGACGCAGACGCAGGCAAAAGCGTGTTTTTCGCGCTTGCTCTTTTTCTGCGAAGACGCGCTCTCCGGGCGCCTGCATCGTGAACTTGAGGAGAGTACGCCAGCATACTCGCTCGCGCTCAACCTTTACGAGCGGCGCAAGAGTATCGCGCGCTTGCGGCTGTACCTGGTGACTGACGGCGTACTGAGCACGCGAATCCGCGACTGGCCGGAAGGCGATGTGGGCGGGATACCGACCGAGTTTCATATCTGGGACATTAACCGCTTCCACCAAGTTCAAGAATCAAAAACGGGCAGGGACGAGCTGGAGGTGGACTTCACGACCGTGGTCCCCGGGGGACTGCCTTGTCTCCCGGCAAGCATCGAGTCCGACACGTACCGCGCATACCTCTGCGTGATCCCCGGCAAAATACTCGCGGACATCTACGAGCGTTTCGGCAGCCGGCTCCTCGAAGGCAACGTACGGTCGTTCTTGGGATCGCGTGGGCGGATCAACAAGATGATTCGAAAGACCGTCGAGCTCGAGCCGTCGATGTTCTTCGCGTATAACAATGGGATCGCATCCACGGCATCGGCAGCAGAGGTTACTGCTGACGCGGCTGGGTTGCGCCTAACGCGGGTAACGGACTTGCAGATCGTCAACGGCGGACAGACGACCGCGACGTTGGCCAGCGCGCTAACCGAGAAGGATGAGGGGCTATCTCGGACCTTCGTTCAGATGAAGCTCTCCGTTATACCTGCGGAAACCAGCGGGAAGTTCATTCCGCTCATCGCTCGCTATGCGAACAGCCAGAACAAGGTGAGTGACGCAGACTTTTTCTCGAACCACGAGTTCCATCGACGCATCGAGCAGATCGCTCGCGCGCTCCGGGCTCCGGCTGTGGGCGGGGCGCAGTATGGGACGCATTGGTGGTACGAGCGGGCGCGCGGCACGTATATGAACGAACAATCGAAGTTGACGCCATCGCAGAAGGCTCTTTTTGTTCTCCAAAATCCCCGGAAACAACTCATCACGAAGACGGACCTTGCAAAATACGAGAACGCGTGGCGGTTCCTCCCGCACGTCGTGAGCCAGGGTGCCCAGAAGAACTTCCTCGCATTCAGCACCTACGCCAGTGTGGAGTGGGAGAAAAACCCGGAGCAGTTCAACGAGGAATTCTACAAGCGCCTCGTAGTAAAGGCCATGCTATTCAGGCGCACAGAGGAACTCGTCTCGGCGCAATCCTGGTATCAGGGAGGGTACCGGGCGAACGTCGTCGCGTATGCCCTCGCGAAGTTCTCGAACCTCATCCAGTTCGGCGGAATCGGGAAACTCTTTGATTTCAAAGCGGCGTGGAACCGTCAGGCGCTCTCGCCCGCGACCGAGCGACAGCTCACCATGATTGCGGAACGGATGTTCGGGATCATCGTCGCCCCCGAAGGCGGCTTCCAGAACGTCACCGAGTGGTGCAAGAAGGAACTCTGCTGGAACCGCGCACGAGACCTGCAACTACCACTTCTCCAGGAACTCGGGGAAGAACTCATCGGACGCGACGAGGACAAGATCATAAAGAAAGACGCTGAAACCGAACAGACGATCATGACGAGTATCCAAATCCAGACCATGGTCGTCGAGCTTGGGCCGGCATACTGGCGGGAACTCCAGGCTTGGGGACGACAAAGAGGACTTCTCAGCCCCGGCGACTACGATATCATCAGCGTCGCGGGAGCCATGCCAAGGAAACTGCCTACCGAGAAACAGTGCGCAAGACTGGTCCAGATCAAGCGACGACTTGAGGAAGAAGGGTATCCGCGGCAGCCTGCATAGGAAGGGCCGCTCTGTTGTCACCGTCGTGTTGCGGCCGAGGCTCGTACTGCTTGGGACGAGCGTCTGGGCGGTTTTCAGGTTGCTGAGCCGATTGGATAGGAAAGCATCTGTGGCGACGCATTTCGCCGTTGTCGAGAATCGGGTGTGGCCGCCCGTCCTGCTTGTCCGCCTTAACGAAAAAGGGCGGAGCCACCACTCCACCCTTCCCTGCATTTAGCGCGCGCGGGCTTTACTTTTGAGCCCGCACTTCCGTGTTTGCTCCCCTCCGGGAGGTCGGCTGGCCTGGGCAATGTACAATGGGTACCGAAAGGCGGCATCATGGACGCCAGCGAACCCAAGCGCTGCCGGGTCTGTACAGAGATCGTAGACCGGTCTTCTTACGAGAAGGACCTTTGTCGCCACTGCGAGAAAGCCCTGCGTGCTCTTGTCGATTGGCCCCCTGGCGAGAGCGAATCAAACTGGAGCGCGCTGCTACGCGAAGCGCGTCGGCTGCGGGTGATAGCTTATGGACCGGAGCCGGATTGGGAGACGATGGACCCGTCAGATGAGCGCTGGCTTTGGCACGATAAGCACTACTGGAAGGGCGAGCATGGGCCGTGTAGTGCTATCTGCCTCACCACGGGAAAACCCTGCCAAACCACTGGCTACTTCGAACACAACGGACAGCGACTCTGCGCGGTGCATCACCCCGGTGAGGCCGAAAAACGAAGACGGTGGCGACAGACGGTCCGTCAAATTCGCGCGCTATAATCAAAGGCATGTACGAGCTTAGGGACCTGCCAACCTACCAGATAGCTGGCCTGCCAGTCAGGCCCGGCGATGTCCTTGGACGAACCAAGTGGGGTTCACTCATTGAGCACCGCGCTCTTGTCGGCTTCAATGGTGCAATTTCCCATGTCCCCGGCCCCGGAGACGTATTCAGGCCCGGCACACTGCAAGACATCCTTGCGGATGGAGGACAAATCCGCGTTGTCTATCCTACAAACTCCGTCCAAGAGTCGTTCCGTCGTTTCGCGTGTGCAGATCGGATCATGGGCGTATCATGGTGGAACATGAACTGCCACCAGACTACCGATTTCATCGTGGGCTGGTCCCAGAATCCTTGGCTGACATAGGCCATCAGCAGGCCAAGCCCGGCGCTCCACCTTGGCACACCGGGCACTTTCTCAGGTGGATGTCCGATCCGTTAGCGCCGTACTCATGCTCGCAGCGCGTGCACTTCAACACGTACACGTATTGCAGGTGGTCCGTGCCCAGTTTGCCAGTGCCCCGAACCACAATCTGCCCGTTGCGGTTTTCGTATCCCGGCATGGTAGTAGAACCTTTTGACATGGCGCAAGCGTACCATATCGGTAGAAGGCCAACGCCGCGCGCGCTGGGCCGGACGCCGGGCCCCATCTTTCTCCGGGTGACCCAGCGTCTACAGCTCTCGCGCAGAGCCGCCCAGCCCCCTGGCCGCTAGGCATTCAACAGTTTGCCGATTCCAACATACAGCTCCTACGCGAGGGCGTTCACCAGGCCTTTCAGTCCCTTGCAGGGTTTGAAGTAGGGAGTTTTCTTGGCGGGCACGTCCACCCGCGCCCCGGTTTTCGGGTTACGGCCGATCCGAGGTTGCCGCTGGCGTGTACCGAAGCTTCCGAACCCACGGATCTCGATTTTGTCGCCCGCGCGCAGGGAGCGGACCATGCTGTCGAAAATGGTCTCCACGATGACCTCGGAGTCTTTCCTGGTCATCTCCACCACGCGGGAGACTTCTTCAATCAGATCGGCTTTCAGCATCGCGCTTTCCTGGGCTTCTCATGTTTTATGATTTTCCGAGACTTCCCAGATTAGCAGTGCTTGGAGTCAGAAGTTCCCACGCTTCCGCATTTAGCTGATGTTGAGAATCGGATGCGGGAGCCGACCTGCTCGTCCTTTTAACGGAAAAGGGCGGAGCTGCTGCTCCGCCCTTCATGCCTGCGGGCTTTACTCTTGAGCCCGCACTCCTGGTTCTGCTCCCCTACGGGAGGCCGGCCGGCCTGAGCGATTCATCGTACGGATTTCAGAGGTCGCCATCCTGATCGTAAGCCTCGAGGCCCTCCCTGTCAAACTCGACGCCAACGCAACAGAGTGCCGGAGTTGCCGATAGGGATTAACAGCACATAAATTATGGCCAAGAAATTGTGCCCAAGAATGTTGGCCGTGGAAGCGTCATGAGCGCCCGCATCCCAATCCCGGAGACCGCGCGGGCGCGTTTCTCCGGCTTTTTGATTTTCCGCGCTCCGTGGCTTACGCCGGGCGTTAAACGGGGCCGTGCTTTTGCCCTCAAGGCGCGGTCCCGCAAGTAGCCTTTCCCGAGGGAGTATTAACGAAATTCTCAGAGGTTTTTAATGAACATGTTCGACCAGCAGTTTATTGACACATTGGCCGATGCGGTAGCTCAACGGGTATTCTCGCGCATGGCCCCCATACAGACCTCGCCACGGCGTCTACTGAACGTCCGGGAGGCTGCGGAGTACCTTGGACGCACAGAAGATGCAGTCTACCAGTTGATCAACCGGGGGAAAATAGCGGCCATCCGCGAAGGGCGCCGGGTCCATATCGAGGTGGCGGAACTCGACGCATTTGTGGATCGCGGAAAAACCTGTTGACGCACGGTTACAACATGCTAGGATTGTAACCATGCCGAAACGAATGGGCCATGTGTACTGCCGCAGCGGCGTATACTGGATTAAGTTTTATTCAAACGGCGTGCCCCAGTACGAATCATCCAAGAGCCATAAAGAATCTGATGCGTTACGGTTGCTCAAGCGGCGGTTAGGCGAGGTGGAGTCTGAAACGTATGCGGCCCAGTCTGGGCGGATTCTCGTTTCTGAACTGCTCGATGACCTCCTCCGCGACTATCGCGCCAATAACCCCAAGTCGTACACCGATTTTGCGATGCCGGTTGTCAAGCGGCTGCGTGCCGAGTTCGGAAAGCACAGGACTTCAAGTATCACCACAGACCGGCTCATCAGGTACCAGGACGAGAGGCGCCAGACCGCGGCTAACGCGACAATCAACCGTGAAATGGCCCTGCTCCGCCGGGCCTTCCACTTGGGCGAGCAGGCGACGCCGAAAAAGGTCCATCTGATACCGCGGTTTCCAATGCTGCCGGAAAACAACGTCCGCAAGGGGTTCCTTGAGCGCTCCCAATACGAAGCGTTGCTGTTGGAGTTGCCAGCGGAACTGAAGCCATTATTGACCGTGGGATACCATATCGGATGCCGGCGCGGAGAGTTGGTACCCCTTCAGGTTTCCCAGGTGGACCTCGCGGCCGGGATTATTCGCCTGAACCCTGGTGAAACCAAGAACGACGAGGGGCGGATACTCCCGATCTATGGAGATATGATTCCGGTTCTTGCGGCGCAGTTGGCGGAGATCCATGAGCGGTGGCCGTTTTGCCGGTTCGTATTCCACCGATGCGGACAGCGAATCCAGGATTTCCGGGAATCGTGGGATAAGGCCGCGGAGCGGGCCGGGGTTCCGGGCTTGCTCTTTCATGACCTCCGACGCTCCGCCGTGCGCAACATGATTCGCGCCGGCATTCCCGAGCGCGTAGCAATGGCGATCTCCGGCCACAAAACCAGGGCGATGCTAGACCGCTACAATATCGTGAGCGAACGGGATATCCGGGAGGCGGGCACGCGCATGGAGGCGTACTTCGCGCCGAGCGTGAATCCTGGTGCGGATGGGGAGAGTCGAACTCCCAAAGGGTTGCCCCCGCTGGAACCTAAATCCAGAGCGTCTGCCAATTCCGCCACATCCGCGTGAGGTTTTACGCCACGGTTACAATCACGGTTACAAAACATTGCTAATCAGTTGAAAACAAACGTCAACCTCCAAGATCCTAAGTCTGGCGCGTCTGCCAATTTCGCCACGACCGCATGGGCGAGTCGCCCTCAGAGAAATTATAGCGTAAGGTACAGAGAACACGCTTGACGCAGAGACGCGGAGAAAACGGTCGATGGGGCCCGGTTTCGTCTTTCTCCGCGTCTCCGCGTCAAAGCACCTTACATCTCGTCGAGCAGATGCCCCATCTTTTCTTTCTTGGTCCGGAGATAGGCTTCGCTCGTATCGAGGACCTCCGCCAGGCAGGGTACCCGTTCGGCTACTTCGATTCCCGCGTTCTCCACGGCCGCGACTTTCTCCGGGTTGTTCGAGAGCAGCCGCACGGAGCGCAGCCCGAAGTACCCGATGATGGCGGCGGGTAGCTCGTAGTTTCGCAGATCGGATTCGAAGCCGAGGCGCTCGTTGGCTTCCACCGTGTCGGCGCCCTGATCCTGTAATTCATAGGCGCGCAACTTGTTGAGCAGGCCGATGCCTCGCCCTTCCTGGCGCTCGTAAATCAGCAGCCCGCGGCCTTCCTGTGCGATGCTCTTGAGCGAGATTTCGAGCTGCGCGCGGCAATCGCAGCGCAAACTGTGGAACACGTCGCCCGTCAGGCACTGAGAATGGATCCGGACCAGCGGCGGCGCACCGTCGAGCAGGTCCCCCATGGCCAGCGCGATGGCTTCCTCCGGGCGGTCTCCGGCGCTGCCCTCAAACCCGTAGATCCGGAAGCGGCCAAACTGTGTGGGAAAATCGGCTTCGGCTACTTTGGCGAGCCTCGGCGCGGCGCAATTACTCATGCTTTGTTATTTGGGGACCTTAATGCCTATTATAATGGCTTCCAACGACGAATGTGGGATAGCTGCCTGGTCTCGGTGCTCGTGAATGTGGCCACGCCGGTCGGGCAGGCCACGCCCGGAGGGTGGGATACCTACCTGGTTTCGCTGCTGGTGAAACTGGCCGCGATGGCGTCGGTCGCCTCCGTGCTTGCGCGCTTCAGCCCGTTTAAGGCGTTGTTGATGCGCGAAAGCCGCCCGATGAAGCAGCGGCTCACCCTCTCGTTGTGGTTATCCGTCGTTTTTGGGACTAGCGTCGCTGTGCGCATCCTGAGCCACCCTTCCTACCACGGGGCCGACCTCGGTCTGGAAGGCAGCCTGCTCGCCGGGTTGTTGGGCGGCTATGTCACGGGACTGGTCTCCGGAGTCGTCATTTCCCTGCCGGCAATGTTCAATAACGAACTGCTGACCATGGCACTGTTTGCGGGCGTCGGCGTCTTCGGCGGCCTGCTGCGCGACTGTGCGCCCGACCCGGAGGATGTCTGGCGGTTTTCGCCGTTCTTCGACCTCAATATTTACCGCTTCTTCAAGGAAAGCTACAAGTACCGGCGCACCGCCTTTCACCTGGCGCTTTTCGCCTCCATCCTGTTTGCCCAGTTTCTGCGATGGAACTTCGGGAAACTCTTTGCTGCCCGCGAGCTTTTTCTTCTCGGCAGGGAGCCGCTCGAGTTGCCTCAGCCGGCCTGGCTGGCGCAGGTAGCCTTGTACGCCTCCACGTTGTTCGCGGTGGCAATTCCCCTGAAAATCTGGAATACCACGCGCTACGAAAAAAAGTTGGAGGAGCAGGAGCGCTTGCTCGTCGAAGCGCGTCTCGCCGCCCTGACCAGCCAGATTAACCCGCACTTCCTGTTCAATACCCTGAACTCGGTCTCCTCCCTGATTCGCACCAATCCCGATCAGGCCCGCGTCATGGTTGTGAAGCTCTCCAAGGTGTTGCGCAAGCTGTTGCGGAAGCACGAGAACTTCAGTGCGCTGCGCGACGAGTTGAGCTTCATCGAGGACTACCTCGCCATTGAGGTGGTCCGCTTCGGGGAAAAGCTGCGCTTTGAGAAGGACGTAGCCGAGGACACGCTGGATATGCTCGTGCCCAGCATGCTCCTGCAGCCGCTGGTCGAGAACTCCATCAAGCACGGCCTGAGCGGCAAGGTGGAAGGGGGGACCATCCGGATTCACGCTCGCCGCGACGGCGCCAAGCTGTATCTCTCTGTGGAGGACGATGGCGTCGGCATTCCGGAAGCGCGCCTGGCGACGGTGCTCGAGCACGGCATCGGCGTGGGCAACGTCAATGAACGGCTCCGCGTGCTGTTCGGAAGCGAGTACGGGATGTGGATCGACAGCAAGCCCGGAGAGGGCACGTGCGTCCGCATCGAATCGCCAGAGCTGAAAACGGAACTCCCGGCAGATGAACGCAGTCTGCGCCGATAAATCTTGTTGGGCCGAAGCCGGACTTCGAACCGAGCCGCGAACGTGAGAGAGCGGTTTTCTCCGCGTCCTCAATCCGTCTTTGAGTAGTAGTATGTGTACTTGCTGTACAATTCCGAGGCGCGGGCCCCGTTCGCGACGATTCCCACCACGTTGTTCTCACACAACGACTGCATGGCGCGCGCGATGTTGTCGAAGCTCGTGGAGCCGATCTTCACCACCATCAGGGCGCCGTCGGCCAGAGTTGCCAGCAGATTGGCGTCCGCGGAAAACAGCAGCGGCGGCGAATCGAAAATCGCCCAGTTGAAATGCTTCGGCAGTTCCTCGAACATCTGCCTGGCCTGCCGCGTATTGAGCAGCTCCAGGGGGTTCTTGACCGGCGTTCCGGCCGGCATAACGTATAGGTTCGCGCCTTCGATGCGGCGCAACGCCTCGGAAAACCGGCACTTCCCGGAAAGATAGTCCGATACGCCGGGCGCCCGATCCATCTGGAACAGGTTATGGATTACCGGCCTGCGCAGGTCGAAGTCGCACAGCAGTACCATGTGCTCCGCCACCTGCGCCTGCGCCAGCGCCAGGTTCACCGAGACGAACGTCTTGCCTTCCGCGGGCGAAGCGCTACTCACAATCAGCGTGTGCAGCGGTTGCAGCGTCTGCAAGTGATTCAGACGGGTGCGCAGGGTTCGGAATTCTTCGGCCGGGGTCTCATGCGAATTGTTGAGATCCAGCATGTGGGACTCGGGCGCTGGCCGGTATGGCATGGCCAAGGCCCCGGCCAAAGGTCCGTCGTCATGGCCCGCGAGGACCGGCTGGGCAGCCACGGCGACTGGGTGAACCGCGGCCCCAGGATCCCGAATGGCATCCACGGCGGCGATAGGCGGCTCCGCCGGGGGTCCACCCCCTTCGGCTCGCCGTAACGCATCGTGTACTCGGCTCATCGCTTCTCCGCCCGGTCTCTATTGCGGCTTCGGGGTCATGTAATACATCATTGAAATGAACATCGCCGCGCAACCCACAATGCCCGCGATGGTCCACACCAGCCAGAAGAGACGCCTCTTCCTTCGCACCAGGAGCGCGTTTTCCAGCAGCGGAACACTGGTCAGCACGGGCAGGTTCGTGTACGCGCGAACGTCCTTGAGATTCTTCAACGACGCATCTTTCGCCTCTTTGGCGCCGGCCAGCACCAGGCCAATCATCAGACCCATCGCGGCGCCGGCCGCCGAGATCCCCCAACGGTTCGGGTCTACCGGAGTGGTGGGCAGAGAAGCCTGATCGAGCAGTTCGAGTTGCTCGCCCAGGTGCCGCTCCTGGATGTCCTGCGTGGTTTCGGACTCCTTTTCCTTCCTCACCAGCTCGTCATAATTTGTCTTGGCGAACATGAGGTCCTGCGTCAACGCGCTGTACCTCTGCTCGACTTCCGGGCTGGCTTCGATCTTGGCGCGCGTCACTTCGATTTGCCTTGCCAGTCCAGCCTTGCCATCCGTAGTCCTCTTGATCTCCAGGTCGAGGTTATCGATCTGCGTCTGGATCGCCTGAATCCGGTCCTTTTGCTGTTGTATGGTGGCGGTTGCCATGGGGCTCACGACGGGGATTGTTACGCCCTTGCCGGGATCGGCCGGTTTCGCGGTCTGCTCCTGGTCCCGCTGATGCTTCAGGTTATCGACCTTGGCCATCTGGGTCTTGACAGTCGGATAATCGTCGCGATAGGTCTGCCGGAGCCCTGCCAAAATGGCCTCTTCACTCTGGATCTGTCTGTCGAGATTGGCCAGATTCTGGTTTACGCGCTCCGCGGCTGGGGCGCCCTCGGCTGTACTGGTCATATACGTCAGCAGGTCTTCGTTGCTCTGCAGGGTATTTTCCGTGTTGGCCCGTTCCATCCCCAGGTTGTTGATTCTCTCATCGGCTGCATTCACCTGGTTCTCAAGCGTCGACAACTGGTTCGCGTTGTATAGGGCATTGTCCGGCAAGCGACCCGCGTTTTCCTCGCGAAACTTGGCGACATTCGTCTGGATCGTATCCAGTCTGTCCTGGGCTTCCTTCAACTGATCGGCGAGAAAGCTCCGGGTAGACTTCGCCGCATCGCTTTGGACAATGACGTCCTGGGTCATGAACTCATGCACCAGTTCCTCCACCACCGACTTGGCCTTGTATCTGTCGGGATAGCGGAACCTGATGATGAACGCGCCTTGCCCGCGGCCGGCGGCCGAGCCCGCGGACGCATCGGCCCAAGGACTGATCGTGGCGTCCTTCTGCATTTGCGCGACGGCGTCTTCTATCGTGTAGTTCTTTACCAATCGGGGGTAGAGCTTCTGCCTTTCGATCAATCCGGTCAGAGAAGTGCGGCTCAGGATTTCGGTTCGCAAACCTTGGAGCACCTGGTCGATTTGCAAATCGATGGTTTCCGGCGCCACGCGCTCGGAAATCGTCTGCGGCGTGATGCGCATGGTCGCGCTCGACTCGAATGTATCCGGCCAGAAAAACGCCACCACTACCGCGACCACCAGGCCCAGGTACGTCGGTCCGATGATCCAGGACCGATGGCGGCGCACCATGTCGATGTAGTCTTCCACGTCCGGCGGACGGCGGGAGACTTCAACGTAGTTCTGTACGGCGCCCATATCCTATCTTCCCTTATCGGCCGGCGCCCTGCGACAGCCCATCATTTCACGTTTATGATGTCCCCGGATTCCAGGTAAATGTTCTGTTTGAGGTTCTTGCCCGCCATCACTTCCTTGAAGTTGAACTTAAACCGTTGGTCGCCGCGAGCAATGACAATGTGCTTCTGATCGGCGAAGTCCAGGAAGCCGCCCGCCGAGACAATGGCCTGCAGGACCTGGGTGGGCATAATCAATTCTTTTTCTCCCGGCCCTTTCACTTGCCCATAAAGGTAGTACTTCCTGCTATGCGCCGCCAGGAGCATGACCGTGACCTGCGGATCCTTGAGCGCCGTGGCGCTCAGCGCGTCCGTGATCACCTGTCCTAATTCCAGGGGGGTGAGGCCGGCGGCCTTGATTTCATGGATCAGCGGCACCGTAATCATTCCGTCGGACCGCACCCGGCAAACGCCGCAACTCACTTGCGGCTGGTCGAATACGTCGATTCTTAGGTCGTCCTCGGGCCCAATCACAAATGTGTTTGGGTCTACCGGCACCGGCCTCGGAAACTTGGCGTCGGCCGGCGGTTTGGGCTCGGCCGGCTTGGCCGCATCGGTCGCCGCCGCCGGGGGCGTTCCGGCCGGCGCCGGCGCAACAACGGTCCCTGCCCCGGCGGGAGCGCTGGGCGCCGTCTGTTGAATTGGGGGTTGTTGCGTTTGGCCCGCGAGGGGAGCCGTGGGGTCCTGGCCTTCCAGGCACAACAACGGCACGATCGCCAGTAGTACGGACAGAACTGCCCTGCTCATCATGTTCCTCTGGGAGGCCGTGAAACTGCGCGCCGGCCAGTTCAAGCCGTTGGGGCAGAATACGACAGCGCCGCGCCGCAGGCGCTCACCAATTCTCCATTTTACCGCACCCGCCCGGCGGGAGTGCGATATTATCATCGGTTGGGTTAGGGTAGGATAGGTTAGGTCAGGCAGGTATACTAGTACCATCCGGGCTCGAGGGGGGCCGGTGTCCCACTCGGATACACCTGAGCATAGTGTCAATCTCCCGTAATGCGGAGGACATTTCCGCGCCATTCCGTAAGTCATAGAGAAGGCTGACCGCTCAAGTTGAGGACCGCGGAATCGGATGCGGCATTAAACGTGCAACGAGCTGGGCGGGCAGGTTTGTCCACGGACGGATAACGAGCGCTTACCATGCTGCAAGAGCTCAAGTTCCAGCTCTCGACCGCGATCCTGACGATACTTACGCTAGGCGCCGCCGCCGCAGCGGTGATCAATTTCGAGCAGCAGGAGAAGTTCCGCCTTCCCGAGGATGGCGTCATTTGGGTGGACCGCGCGCCGGGAGTCGAGGCCCTGTACGTGGCAGCGGCCAGCGGCGCCGGCAAGGCCGGAATCCACGACGGCGACCGGCTGCGGAGCATCGATGGCTATAAGATCGTCAAGGCCGCCAACGTTGCCCAGGTGTTGGTCACGCTCGGCTCCTGGACCAAGGCCGACTACCTGCTGAACCGCGGGGGCTACGATTTGCCCTCCAAGACGGTGATTATCGAGGAGGCCCCGCGGGATCGCTCGATCGTGTACCAGTACCTGGTCGGTTTGGCCTACCTGGGGATCGGGCTGTTCGTCTATTTCCGCCGCGGCAGCGCGCCCAAAGCGCGGCATTTCTACATCCTGTGCCTGGCGTCTTTTATTTTTTTCTGCTTTCATTACACCGGAAAACTCAACGGTTTCGATAAGATTGTCTACTTCGCAAACGTTGGCGCCGGCTTGCTTGCGCCGGCGGTGTTCCTGCACTTCTGCGTCACGTTTCCGGAGCCGCTCAAGTGGTTCCGAAGTCCCTTCAGGCTGGCGCTGCTATACGCGCCGGCCGGAGCGTTGTTCCTGGTCTATCTGGCCTTTTCGTCCGGCCGCGTAATCGCCGCCATCCCCTTGATCGAATTGAACTGGATGCTGGACCGCATCTGGATGGCGGCCTGGACCGTGCCCTACATCGCCGGCGGCCTGGTGCTGGCTGCCGGATACCGCGCCGCCGACGACCCCATCGTGCGCCAGCAACTGAAGTGGCTGCGTAACGGCGCCCTGCTCGGGACCCTGCCTTTCGCGTTCTTCTATGTGTTGCCGTACGCCATGGGCTGGGTTCCCACCGAGGGCATGAAGATGTCCGTGCTCTCCGTGGCCTTGATTCCGCTTACCCTGGCGTACGCCATCGTGCGCTACCGCCTCATGGACGTGGACATTCTGTTCCGCCGGGGCTACGCTTACACGCTTGCCACGCTGTGCGTCATGGCCGGGTTTTGGAGCATCGTGATTTCCCTAGGCAACCTGGTCCAGAAGTACTATACCGGCCTCGGCAACCTTGGGCTTACCGCCGTGGTTCTGGTGGCTGCTTTTCTCTTCCAGCCAATCAGCAACTGGATACAGGAGCGCCTGGACCGCTACTTTTATCGCGACCGCTACGATTACCGGCGCACCCTGGTGGAATTCACGCGCTCGCTCGGCTCGGAGACCGACCTGGACACCATGCTTGCCTCCGTGGGCGAGCGCCTCCTGCAGACGCTTTTAGTCAAACATCTGGCGTTTTTCCTGGCGGAAGAGCAGCCCGAAGGCCGTCGCTTCGTTCTGAAGCACGCCATTGGTCCCAATCCCCGCCTCGCGGACGTCGGCGGCTTGGATCTCGGCTTCCTGGATGCGGGAACCGCCCAGCCATACCTGTTCTTCGAGCGCACCCGCCACCTGCTGGACGCCGTCTCCCGTTCCTGGCCCGCATCCGTACGGCACACCATCGCCGACCTGGACTTGAACTACTATTTCCCGTGCACGGTTCGCGACCGCACCGTCGCTTACCTGGGGGTCAGCCGCATGGCGGACGGCGATTATCTGTCCAGCGTGGATGTGGAGCTCCTGACCACGTTGGCCGGGGGCCTGGCAACCGCCATCGAGAATGCCTCGCTCTATCGCTCGCTCCAACGCAAAGTCGAGGAGTACGAGCGCCTGAAAGAGTTCAGCGAGAACATTGTCGAATCCATCAATGTCGGCATCCTGGCGGCCGATCTTGAGGACCGCGTCGAGAGCTGGAACACGCAGATCGAACAACTCAGCGGAATTCCTCGGGCCCGCGCCTTGGGAAGCCGTCTTTCCGAGTTGTTCCCCGCGGAACTGTCCGGCCAGTTCGATCGCGTGCGCGGCGAGACCGGCATTCACCACATCTATAAATTCGTGCTGAAATCCGCCGCTGCCGCCCCTGCCAACGGCAACGGCAATTCGCCCAAACTCCGCGAGGCGACGTTGAATATTGCTATCGCGCCCCTGGTTTCCAAGGACCAGGAGCAGATTGGCCGCCTGATTATCTTCGACGACGTGACGGACCGCGCCGAGCTGGAACGCCGCCTGGTTCAGGCCGACAAACTCTCCAGCATTGGCCTGCTGGCGGCCGGCGTGGCCCATGAGGTCAACACGCCGCTCGCCGTGATCTCCACCTATGCGCAGATGCTCGCGAAACAGGTGGCCGACGATTCGCAGAAATCGCTGATCCTCGAGAAGATCGCCAAGCAGACGTTCCGCGCCAGCGAAATCGTCAATTCGCTGTTGAATTTTTCGCGCACCTCCACTACCTCGCTCGGCGATGTGAACCTCAACCGCGTGATTCAGGAAACGCTGTCGCTGCTTGAGCACCAGCTTCAGAAATCGGGCATCGCGGTCGAAACCGGTCTCGACCCGAACCTTCCCCCCATTCACGGCAATTCGGGCAAACTGCAACAAGTCTTCCTCAACCTGTTTCTCAATGCGCGCGACGCCATGCCTGCCGGCGGGCGGCTGGAGGTGCGCACGTCGCGTTGCTCCGCGGGCGCCAGGATCGAAGTGGCCGACAACGGTCAAGGCATCGCCCCGGAGAACGTTCATCGCATCTACGATCCCTTCTTCACCACCAAGGCAGCGCGCAAAGGCACCGGCCTCGGGCTTTCGGTGACGTACGGTATCATTCAAGAACATGGCGGTTCCATCGAAGTCTCCAACCGGCGCGATGGCGGCGCCCGGTTCCGCATCGAGCTGCCTTTTGCCATGATTCCGTCGGCGAGGACTCCTGCGAATGCCGCTTGATACCGTCGCCCCCGAGGCAACCCAGGTTAAAGGCAACGTGCTGGTGATCGACGATGAACTCGACATCCGCGAAAGCCTCGACATGCTCCTGACCGACGCCGGTTACGCCGTCGATCTGGCGCAGTGCGGCGTCGAAGGCCTCCACAAAATGGGAGCCCGCGCCTACGATCTGGTCCTGCTCGACCTCATGATGCCGGACCTCACCGGCGCCGAGGTCCTCCAGGAAGTCCGCCGGCGCGATCGCGACACTCCAATCTTCATGATCACCGCCTACGGCTCCATCGAAGCCGCCGTGGACGCCCTCAAAAACGGGGCCAACGACTACTTCCCCAAACCCTGGGACAACGAAAAGCTCATTATCGAGATCGACCGCATGATCGCGCGGCGGCGTCTCGAATCCGAGAACATTCATCTGAAGCGCGCGCTGGTCGAGCGCTACAGCTTCCCCAACATCATCGGCAAGAGCGAGCGCATGGTTCGTATGCTGGACCTGGTGGGCCAGGTGGCGTCGGCCCGCTCCACCATCCTGATCGCCGGCGAAACCGGCACCGGCAAGGAACTCGTCGCCAAGGCCATCCACGCCAACTCGCCGCGCGCCGGCCAGTTGTTCGTCGCCGTCAACAGCGGATCCCTGCCGCCGGATTTGCTGGAATCCACACTGTTCGGCCACGTTCGCGGCGCCTTTACCAGCGCGGTTCAATCCAAAAAGGGATATTTCGAAGTCGCCGACCGCGGCACCATTTTCTTCGATGAGATCGGCACCCTTGGCCCTGAAACCCAGATCAAGCTGCTCCGCGTCATTCAGGAGAAGGAGTTCACCCCGCTCGGCGCCACCGAGCCCATCAAGGTGGACGTTCGCATTCTGGCGGCCACCAACGCCGACCTTTTCCAACTCGTCAAGGAGGGCAGGTTCCGCGAGGACCTCTACTACCGCCTGGACGTTATCAAAATCTCCCTGCCTCCCTTGCGCGACCGAAAAGAAGACATCCCTCTGCTGGTCGAGCATTTCTTCGATTACTATTGCCGCGAGAACAGCAAGTTCCTCGATTCCGCCGGCCATTCCGTTCTGCGCTTCGCGCCCGAGGCCATACAGATCCTCATGGAGCATTCCTGGCCCGGCAACGTGCGCGAGTTGGAGAACGTGGTCGAACGCGCAGTGGTGCTTGCTACCGACGCCGTTGCGCCGGTCGAAGTGCTTCCCGACTCCCTGCTTCAGGCCAACGGAGTCCGTCTCTCTCGCGCCGAAGGCAGCGCTCTGCCCGGGGACGCGTCCCTGTTCGAGATTGTGAACGATTACGAACGCCAGGTCATCATCCAGCGTCTGGAACAGTCCAACTGGAGCCAGACCGAAGCATCGGAAAGCCTCCACGTCCCGCTATCCACGCTGAACCAGAAGATCAAGCGCCTGGATATCAAGATCCGCAAAAAAGGCGAACCGAATTAGGTAGGGCGGGCCGGGGCGCCCACTGCCTTTGTGGGCACGCCTGCCTTCTTGGCTGCCTTAAGCGCGCCCCCTGCCCTACAGCCCCGCGCTCTTGGGAACCCGGTTCATAATCTCATCGGCCAGTTCCTGCGGCTTGTCCACGTTTTCGAGCGTAAGCCGGCTGGCTTCCCCCGCCGTTTCGATATGCAGGTCGCCCACGCCGAACATGCGCTGCGTCACCCTTTGATCCACGCGAACGTCCTGGATCTTCGAAAGCTGGATGTTTCTCGTGGACCGGGAAGCCATGCCGGCGTCATGACGCAGCCGGTCTCCCGCGATGGTCGTCTTCGTATATTGCAGCCGGAACCGGCGCATGGCGGGCCACAGGAACAGTAGCAGCGGCAGCGCCACCAACCACCAGTGCGGGCCGCTCCCGTAGTTCTCCCAGTAGAGGATATCCAACGCTACAACCACAACGGCCGTCAGGATGGTCCCGGCCTTGATGAACTTGGTAGTGGGTCTGATGATGAGGTCCGGCACAAGGTATTCTCCCGAAGCGGCTATTATACCGCCTTATAGCGCTCTTACCGCGCGTCTTTTACGCAGCGGAAGCCGATGTCGTTGCTCCGCCAGCGCTGCGGAGCGGCCTTCGAATCCGTCATCAGCAAGGGAGTCAGTTGCTGGGAATCGAAGCCGCCTCCGCGCACCGCGTACCACAGATCGTCGGAGGCCAGGGGAGGCTGAACGCGCTTTACGAAATCGTCCACATCCTCCTGCGTCGGGCTCCGCATGTCGTTCACCCACTCCCACGCGTTGCCGATCGTCTGTAGCGCGCCGTAAGGACTCGCGCCCTTGGGGAAAGCATCAGCCGGCAGCAGCGTCACCAGTCCCACGTTGGCGCGCGAGCGGTCCGGTTCGTCGCCCCACGGGAACGTCTGCCCTTTTTCGCCGCGCGCCGCCTTTTCCCATTCTCTCCCGCTAGGAATGCGCTTGCCCGCCCACCCTGCGAAAGCCCGCGCATCCTCCATCGAGACGTTCACCACGGGATAATCCGGCTTGTCCGCCGGGAAATCCGGCGGCAGGTCGTGCGCCACGGCCTTGCAGAATGCGGCGTAGGCGGCGTTGGTGACCTCGGTCCTGTCGATATAGAACGCCGGCAGCCAGATCGGGTCCTTCGCTTCCCCGAACAGAAAGTCTCCCGCCGGGACCAGGACCATCGCGCCGGACGGCGTGACCACGCTCGCCGCTAACGCCGGTCCGGCAGGCGACGCTTTCGGCCGCGAACGGAAATACCAGCCCGCGCCCCCCAGGATCGCAGCGCCTAGCACGGCCGTTACCATCCATTTCACCAGCGAGCTCCGGCGGGCCGGAGGCGCGGGTTTGCGCGCCACAATCCGCAGCGCCGGCCCCGGCGCAACCGATGTCTCCGTCACCAGAAATGGCTGGCCCTCATCGCTTTCGCCGTGCTCGTAACCCTCCGCCTCCTCCAGAAAGCGTTCTTTTACCTCGGCGTCGGCGCACGCCGCCTCCGTCAGGATCTTCACCACCACCGTGCGGCCGGTTTCCGTATCGCGCGCGCGGTAGGCTTCCACCTCACCGCCATCCAGAAATTCCTCGAGCAAGTACTTCCCGAATCGGGCTGGCAGTTCCATTTGCGGCTTCTCTTGCAGTATAGTCCCCGCGGGCCGTCTCCGGCCCCGAAACAGTTTGTTCGCCCGCCGTTTTATTCCCAACTTTTCCACACGGCGTACGAGATAAGTGCAAGGTTCGCTAGCGAAAAGAATCTGTTGAAAACGGTCCACTGCCGCGCGAATCCGTGTGGCTTTTGCGGGGTCCGCGCGCTACAAAAGGAAGATCGTTCTTTAGTCAGGTGGCTGCGCGGCCGGAAGGTAAATCTCGGGGGAGGTAGCCTTTAAACCGCGCAGCCTTCCTTCTCCCGCCTACTCCGGGTCCAATTCCAGACTCCCGCCAATCGCCTCTTGAGCCGGGATGCCGGCGGCCATCTCCTGCGCCACAATCAGGCTGCGTACGCCCGTTTGGATCTTCGGCAGCCGAACCCGGAAGATAACGGCCGCGGCCATGCACACCACGCCCGCCGCGCCCACGGTTGCGGGGGCCCCGAAGCGCGCGGCCGCCGCCCCAGCAATCAGCGAGCCGATCGGCGCCATCCCCATGAACATCATCGAGTAGACCGACATCACTCGCCCTCGCAAGTGGTCCGGCACCATGCTCTGAATCAGCGTGTTCGACGATCCCATCTGGATCATGATCGAGAATCCCGCCGGTACCAGGATTGCGGCCGACAGCCACAACTGCCGCGACGCCGCGAACGCCGCCAGGCTCGCGCCGAAGCCCAGCGCCGCCACCGCCACCCATCGTCCCAGGCCGCGTACGTCCTTGCGGCTGGCTAGCAGGAAAGCCCCAGCCAGCGCGCCCACGCCCGCCACCGAGCTTAGTTCGCCCAGCGCCTTGGCCCCGCCATGCAGGATGCGGTCGGCGAATATCGGCATCAGCACCGTGTATGGCATGCCCGTGACGCTCACAATGCCCAGCAGAATCAGGATCGTGTGAACCGGCTGGTTACGGATCACGAACCGGAACCCTTCCACTAAGCGCGAAATGGGCGAAGCCGTCAGGTTCAGCGGCTCGCGGCGTTTCACGTCCATCAGCAGCAGTCCCGCGATCACCGCTACGAAGCTAATTCCGTTGACGAAGAAACACCACCCCTCGCCGATGCCCGCCACCAGCAGTCCCGCAACCGCCGGCCCCACCACCCGCGACGCGTTGAACATGGAAGAATTGAGCGCGATGGCATTCATCAGGTCCCGCTTGCCCACCATATCCACGATGAAAGCCTGCCGCGCGGGAATATCGAAGGAGTTCGTGACGCCCAGCAGGGACGCAAGCACGAAAATGTGCCAGATGCGCACCGTCCCCGTCAGCGTGAGCGCCGCCAGCGTGAAGGCCAGCGCCATGGACATGGTCTGCGTGGCGACGACGATGTTGCGCCGGCTGTACCGGTCCGCCACGATGCCGCCCACCGCGGACAGCAGAAAAACCGGAATCTGCCCCGCGAACCCCACCGCGCCCAGCAACGCCGAGGATTTCGTCAGCCGGTAGACCAGCCAGGCCTGCGCCACGCTCTGCATCCACGTGCCCACCAGCGAAATGAGCTGGCCGCCGAAAAAAAGCCGGAAATTGCGATAACCGAGGGCCCGCAGGGTAGCCGGAAGCTTCATGCTGAGGGTTCCCCGGTCCGCCCGACTCCTATTCCACCGAGAACGGATGCCGCGATTCAATATCCTGTTTGCCCGTCACGTCTTTGATTCTAATCAGCAGCGTGTACGCGCCCGGCAGGACCTTTTGCAGAGGCACCTCGAACTCCCCTTCCACCCATGGCTTTGGATAGAACGTGCCGTCGCTCTGGTCCGCCGCCGTATCGAACGTCTTCAGCACCTTGTCGCCGCTAAGAATCGATACGGTCCAGTTGAGGTCGATCTTATTGCCCTCTCCGTACTTGTAGCCGGTGATCACCCACCTCGCGTAGAGCGTCGCGCCATTGTGGAAGATCGCACTGGCCAGCGCCTGCCCGCCCTCCGCGGCGCGGTAATAGCCAAAGTTCCGCACCACCAGCCGGTCGCTGGGCTCCACGCGGGTCCCGCGCACGCGAAACGTCACCGGCAGTTCCGCGGATTCCTCCGAATAATAATCCTTCACCTTGACCAGGATCTTGTACTCTCCCGCCGGCGCCAGCGGTGGAATCTCGATCTCGCTCGTGATCTTCGGTTCCCACTCCTTATCCTGCGCCGACACCTGTTCCAAGACGGCATTGTTGTCGGCCTCGGCAAGGGCGACGCCCCTGGGATCGAATGCCTGCACGGAAGTCGTCAGGTGAACTTTGTCGTCGGTCTTCGTAAACCCGTCGACCCGGCACGTAAAGAACAGCGTCTCTCCGGCCACATGTTCGAAACCGGGTGTATCCGCGTCTCCGCCATCGGATTGGCTGACGACCGGCTTGACAATCTGCAGCGTTGCGGCGGCGCACATCGCGGCAGGAAGTAAGGCAACTAGCAGAAATGGTCGCATAGAAGACCCTCTAGTACGATATTCTAACCCCAGTACCGCCGCCGGTCTCTGCCGGCGCCGATTTCAATTCCGGCCGGCGAACACCGCCGGCGGAGACCGGCGGCGCTACGGCTGCCCCGGCAGTATCATTGGATTTGCGCCCTCAGATGCCTCATTCGCTTGCCGCCCGCATCGTCCGGTCTGTCAACATCGCCATCGGCATCGCGCTGGCGGCCGCGCTCGCGCTCGTCTATTGGTACGCCTGGCGTCCTCTGCCGCAGCGCTCGGGACGGGTGGAAGCGCCCATCGGCGCCGCAGCCGCCGCATCGTTCGACGCGCTGGGCGTCCCGCACATTCGCGCCGCCACCCTCGAAGACGCGCTCTTCGTTCAGGGCTACGTCACCGCGCAGGACCGCCTCTTCCAGATGGACGGACTCCGCCGCATTGCCGCCGGCGACCTCGCCGAGATCCTCGGCCCCGCCTACCTCGAATCCGACCGCGACTCGCGCTACCTGCGCATGCGCCGCATCGCCGAGGCCTCCTACCTCACGCTGCCCGCCTCCGACCGGGCCGCTTTCGCCGCCTATGCCCGCGGCGTCAATCGTTTCATCGCCACGCATTCCGGCACTCTGCCCCTCGAATTCACCCTCCTCGGCTATCAACCACGCCCCTGGAGCGTGGTCGATTCCCTCCTGGTCTGCCTCTACATGTACCGCGACCTCACCACCACCTGGCGCGACCAGCTCCTCAAGCGCGACATGCTCGCCAACGGAGACCGCAACAAGGTGGAGTTTCTGTTTCCCGTGGACGCCGCCGCCGGTCCGCAGCCCGGCTCCAATTCTTGGGCCATCGCCGGCCGTCTGACCGCTTCCGGCAAACCGCTGCTATCGAGCGACATGCACCTCGAGTATTCCTTGCCAGGCATCTGGTACATGACCCATATTCAGGCGCCGGGGATCGACGTGTCCGGCGTCGCGCTGCCCGGCGCCCCGGGCGTCATGGTGGGCCACAACCAGCGCATCGCGTGGGGCATTACCAACCTCCAGTTCAGCGTGCAGGACCTCTACATCGAGCAGTTCGACGACCGCACGGGGCGCTATTCCTACCGCGGCCAGGTCGAGCAGGCCCGGCCCGAGCGCGAATTGATCCGCGTCAAGGGTCAGCCCGCGGCTGAAATCGTCGTCTGGGTCACCCGCCACGGCCCGCTCTACGTCACCGAGGGCAAAGACCACATGGCCTTGCGCTGGGCCGCCGCCGAACCGGGCGCCATTCAATATCCCATCCTCGATATCGATCGCGCCCAGGACTGGCCCCAATTCCTCACCGCTCTCCAACGCTTTCCCGGTCCGGGATCGAACTTCGTCTACGCCGATACCGCCGGCAACATCGGCTTTCATGTCGCCGGCAAGCTGCCCGAACGCCGCGGCTACAAGGGCGACGTGCCGGTCGACGGATCATCGGGCGACTTCGATTGGGACGGTACCGTTCCCTTCGACCAGCTTCCCTCCGCGTTCAATCCGCCCAGCGGCATCATCGCCAGCGCCAACCAGAATACCTTTCCCGCGGATTTCCCTTACCCCTTCACCGGCAATTTCGCGCCGCCCGGACGCGCCCGCCAGATTCGCGACCTCATCTCCGCGCACGGCAAATGGCGCGCCGAGGACCTGTTGGCCGTTCAGACGGATGTGTATTCGGCTTTCAATAAGTTCTTGGCCACTCAAGTGGTGGCGGCCTACGACCGTCGCCACGCGGGCAACCCGGGCCTAGACCAGGTAATCGCGCTGCTGCGAACCTGGAACGGCCAAATGGCCAAGGATCAAGCCGCGCCGTTCGTGGTCGCGCTGGCCTATCAGTACCTTCGCACTGCCGTCGCCGAGAGCGCCGCGCCCTCCAGCGGCTCGCGCTACCAGTTCCAATTGGCCCCGGTCGCCCTCGAAAAACTGCTCCGCGAGCGCCCCCCCGGCTGGTTCCGCGATTACGATGAGACCTTGTTGCGCGCCCTGGCCGACGCCGTCGAAGAAGCCCGCCGCATCGAAGGTCCCGACATTCGCAAGTGGCAGTATGGCGCCTGGTGGCGCGTCGCCATCGACAACCCCGTGATCCATCGCGTTCCGCTGGTCGGGAAATATTTCGATATCGGCCTCGTACCCATGAGCGGCGCGTCAAGCACCGTCAAGCAGACCACCCGCACCCTTGCGCCTTCCATGCGGATGGACGCCGACCTAAGCGATTGGGACCGCTCGCTCCTGAACGTCCAAATCGGCCAATCCGGCCAGATCTTCTCAAGCCACTACAAAGACCAGTGGACCGCCTGGTACAACGCCCGCAGCTTCCCCATGCAGTACACCCACGTCGAGGTGAAAACTACCCTGGAATTCGCGCCGGCTCCGCAATAGTCAAGTTGCCAAGTGGGGCAGGCGCTTCCGCCGGCCAAAGCCGCGCCGCTCCCTCGTATATTACGATGCAGTAATGCTCTCCTGGCTCTTCTCCGATCCCCTCCCAGTCGGTTCGCCCGCCCCGGAGTTCTCGCTCCTGGACGATGCCGGCCGCCCCGTGACGCTTTCCGCCCTCCGCGGCCATTACGTCGCTCTAGTCTTCTATCCCGGCGACGATACCCCCGGCTGCACCAAACAGCTCTGCGAGTTTCGCGATTCCTGGAAGTCCGTCCGCGCCCGCGGAATCCGGGTCTTCGGCGTGAACCCCCAGAACGCGCGCAGCCATGCCCGCTTCCGCGAAAAGTTCCATCTCCCGTTTCCCCTTCTGGTCGACCCGGGCCGCACAGTGGCGGCCTTGTATCAGGCTGACGGCCTGATCGTCAAGCGCACCGTCTACCTGATCGGCCCCGATGGCTTCATCCGCCTGGCCCGCCGCGGCATGCCCAAGCCCGCCGAATTGCTGGCCATTGCGGACTCGTGAGGCGTCTCCCGCGCGATTGTTGTTGCTAATCCCCCCCGACGGACACTACACTAACCGGAGACAAGGTCTGACTATGTCCGGTGCCAAAGTGCGCGCGATCGTCGCTGGCGTTGCCGTTCTATCCGCTCTAATCCCGTGCCTCCACGGGCAGGTGGATCGCAACTTCATCGGGAAGGTCGTCATGGAAGACGGCTCGGCGCCTCCCAAGCCAGTCATCATCGAGCGAGTCTGCGGCGGCCGTTCCCCTATCAGGGTCAGCACCACAAATCTTCTAGGGGAGTTCAGGTGGGAGGAAACCTTGGCCGCGTGGTCCGCCGGCGAGTGCCTCCTGCGCGCGTCCCTTGCCGGTTACGAATCCGACGAGCTGGATTTGGAAACGATGGACACCAGCAACCACCTCCCGAATATCGTCCTTCGCACGGAAAACTCGGTTGTGCCTTCCGGCGCCGCCGCTCTGCGGGAGCGCGCCTACAAAGCCATGCAGGCCGAAAAGTGGTCCGACGCGGAACGTCAACTGCGCGCCATCCTCGATCAGTATCCCAAGTCAGGCCCCATTTGGGAGGAACTGGGCTTTACCCTCCTGAATGCAAAGCGCCCTGAGGATGCGCGGCCGGCCTTCGAGCGCGCCATCCAGTTGGCCCCCAGATATTTGAAATCCTATGCCCCTCTGATTCAATTGGAGAGCGACGCCGGCGACTGGGAGGCAGCCGAACGCACCGCCCGCGCGGCGGTAAAGGCTGACGCCCTGGCATCTCACCCCGATTTTTACCTCGATTTAGCCGAAGTCCTCGTCCACCAGCACGAGGATGGCGCCGAAGCCGCGGCCCGAAAAGCCATCGCGCTCGACAAGAACAATCGGTGGCCGCACGCCGAGTATGTGCTCGGATTGATTCTTACCGACGCGCAGGACTACACCTCGGCCATCGCCCACCTGCGCCGCTATCTCCTAATCAATCCCCACGCGCCCGAAGCCGCCGCCGTTCGCTCGCGCATCAGGATGCTCCAAGCCGCGGCCGCCGCTGAGGCCGCCGAAGCCACTGGCATTTTGCCGGCCGGAGCGTCCCAGGACCGGTCCCCGGAAGGGGCTAGTGAGGTCGCGGTGCCGGGAGGCTTGCAGGCGCTGGCCGCCATGGCGCACCTTAAGGTTACTCCGGCCCCGGCGGATTTCTTTCGGGAATACTGCCGCGCCATTGCCGCCGGGACGGAACCGGAAGCCCTCGCGAGCGATCCCGGCTTTGTTGAGGGCATCGAGACCTATCTCGCGGCCACCGTGGAAATGTCCCGCCTCGCCGGGAACCGCGCCGGCCGCATCGCGTTGTCTCCGGAAGTCTCGCCCGGCGCCAAGACCCCCGACATCTTGAGGTTGTTCGGCTGGAAGGAGACTCCCAACGGCCCCGGCGCCACCATTGAGCTCAGCGAATCGCCGGCGGACTCGCTCCGCCAACTGATACCCGCCGCCCTCGGCCTCGATGAACTGGAAGTGGCGAAATCCCTTGCCAGCGGCTCCTCGTTTCACTTTGAAGTCCATTCCGCCCGAGCCCCGCTCCTCGAAGCGCGTTTGTGGCGCGCCTTGTTGGGAGGTCTGCCGCCCGGCGGTTACGCCGAAACGTTCGTCCGTAACCCGCGGTATGCCGTCGCCTACTCCGGATTGGCTTCCATGGGACCGGGCGCCGCATCCGCCCTGATTTCCGCTGTGGGACTGCGCACACTGGTGAGCAGATACGCCGATTCGCTCCGGCTCTATGGCGAGGCCTTCTCCGTTTCCGATGCCAGGGCCGCGTCTCCCGGCGGCGCCCCGGCCGATGCCGCTTGGGAACACCTCGCCGGCGCCAGTCCGCGCGACGCCAAGGCGTTTTTCGCCGCTGTGCTCGCCAAGGATCAGGGCAAACTCATCGATTTCTATTTCGTCCTCTCCAGCGCCGACCCCGCCCACCAGCGCTTTTTCATGCGTACCCCTGCCGCCGCCGAGCGATTTTACAAGTGGTACCGGGATTCCGACGAATTTCGCTCCCGCTTGCGCCCCCAGTACGCCCCCTGGCGCCCGGAGCTATTTCAGGAATTGCCCCTCGACGCTGACGGCAATGTTCGTTATCCGGGCGGGAAGGCTGCCTGGATTTCCGCGCCCGGCGCCGACGAGGACCTCCTGACTGGCTTGCCCGCTCTTGAGGCTCTGGTTCCCGTTGCCCGCGTGGAACGCGCGCGCAGCGTTCCGCTTGACGAGGCTTCCGCCCGCCTGCTGGCCGGTCATTACCCCGCTTGGCGCTCGTTGTTTCCGTATTTCGAGAAGTTGCCGGCGCTCGGCCCGACCGAATTCGAAGCGCTGGCGGCCTTTGAAAAGAGCGTTTCCGCCCGCCCGCGCGATCTCCAGAACACCGTCCTCGGCGAATGGCACTCCCTGGTGAAGCTGATTCAGTTGGGGACCGCGGCCGGCTCCCTGAGCGCCGACGCCGCGGCGCGCGATTTTCGCCGCGTCTGCGAAGCTCTTTCCGCGCCGGATTATTCCGCCCAGTCTCTGGCCGCGCTCCGTGACATAGCCGGCGGCGCGGACAACCTCGAGGAAGCCGTGCCCGCCAGCCTCCTACGCCTCCGGGGCGAACGCCGCGCCTCCTTCGACCGGCTCAAGCAGATCGAGCTGACCCCTCCTCTCGCGCCGGCCTCCAACGAACGCACGCTCGCGGCTCTCACCGGCCAAGTCTACGCCGCCGTGCTCGATCCCGATATCCTCCTGGTTTCCGAGGATCCCCTGCTCCCCGCCAAGCACGCCTTCCTCGGCGATGTGGCCGGCGCGGGCGTCTTCACCGCGTCCAGTTTCAAGACCTTCCACGAGGCCGGGAGTTCTCACTTCTCCGGCGGCTTCGCGGATTTCGAAAATGTCGCGGCCAAACTGGCCCGCGGCAAGTTCCCTCAGTCGGCCTCTACCGCTGCCGAGCTGGCTGCTTCCACCGCGCCGCTCGCCGGTCCCGCCGAGCCTTCGCCCGGTCCCACCGAAGCCTTTTTCCGCGTGAGCGCGCGCATGGTCGAGATCTACGCCACCATCACCGACGATCGTGGACGCTACGTCGACGAACTTAGCCGCGCCGATTTCAAATTGCTCGATAACGGTCAGCCCGCGGAGATTGGGGCCTTCGAAAACCACGCCACCGGCGTGTCCGTCGCGCTCGTGCTCGATACCACCGGCAGCATGACCAAAGCCCTCCCCGCGCTCAAAAGCTCCGCTCTCAAGCTGATCGACGACCTGCGTTCGGTCGATACCGTGGCTGTGTACAGCTTCAACGAATCCGTTTCCGAGTTGCAGCCCTTCACTCAGAAGAAGGACCTCGCGAAGCACGCTGTCCTGCGCACGCGCGCCTCCGGCAAGACCGGACTCCACGACGCGCTCATACACGTCACCCGCGAACTCTCCGGCCGGCCCGGGAAAAAGGTGGTCGTCGTGTTTACCGATGGTGGCGATAACGTCAGTACCCTCACTCCCGACGCCGTCATCCGCCGCGCCAAGACCGAAAACGTAGCGGTCTACACCGTCGCCCATGGGGATGCGCTCAGCAATCCTGAACTTATGGCCCAATTGGAAAGCGTCGCCAAGGCCACGGGAGGTTTATCGTTTGCCATTAACGATCCCAGCGGAATCGGCGCCGTCTTCGACCATATTACCCAGGACCTCCTCCACGGCTACCTTCTCGCCTTTCAACCGGCTGCTGCCGATGAGAACCACGAGTGGCGCAGCCTCCAAATCGTCCTGCGCGATGGCATCCCTCGCAAGGTGCGCGCCCGCGAAGGCTATTTCTCCGTCGAATAGCCCCTTTGCGCGCCCGGAACAGGCCCCAAGGGGCCAGCAACGCGTCAATCCGCTCCCGCATCGCCACATGCAGGAGGTATGCACATGTCGTGTGTGGGTTGGAGAAGCGCAGCCGGAGTTCTGCTTGCCATCGCAGGCGCCGCCGCTCAGGGGACCGCCGGCCATTCAGGCGCGGTCAACCATATCGAAGGCCAGGTTTCCCTTGAGGGCAAGCCGTTGGCCGCGGGACTCTTGGAAGGCATTGCGGCGGTCGCCGGCCAGACGCTCTCCACCGAGCAGGGTAAGGCTGAAGTGTTGCTTACGCCGGGCGCCTTCCTGCGGCTCGGAGACCAGACCGCCATCAAGATGTCGACCGACTCCGCCACGGACACCCGCCTCGAGCTCCTGCATGGGGCGGCGCTCGTCGAGGTGGTCCAGCTTGGAGCCGGGCGCCTGGAAATACTCGACGGCCAGGTGCGCACCACCATCCAGTCCGCGGGCGTCTATGAGTTCCACGCCAGCCAGCCTGTAGTGGCAGTCATCGTCGGCAAGGCTCGGGTCCAGTCGAACGACCATGCCGTTGAGCTGGGCAAGGGGAGCGAATTGACCTGGAGCGGAGAAGCCGCCGGCAAAGAAAGCAAGCTCGCTCGCGCCAGCCTCGCCGCCGACCCCCTCTATGCCTGGAGCCGTCAGCGCGCCGAAGCCAATGCCGAAGCCAGCGTCAATACCGCTCAAGCCCTGGTGGGCACCGACCCGGCTAACTGGCACGGCGCCGGCTGGTATTGGGACCCCTTCTACGGCGACTGGGCGTTTCTCCCGGCGTCCTACACCCTCTCCGGCCCGTTTGGCGAAGAATATTTCTCCGCCCGCTTCTACTGGGAATACGCCGCCGCCGAGCCGCACACCCACGGCTATTTCGAGGCCGCAAGGTAGGGCGGACCGGGGCTCCCACAGCGTTTGTGGGCCCGTCTGCCCTCTTCGGCTTTGCTTTCGCGTCCGGCACAACAGTGAGGCTAGCTCATCGAAGCAGCCGATGATCGCATCCTCAACCAGTTCGTCAGTGGGGCGTCCGCTCTCGCGCACCATCTGTTCGAGCTCCGCTTGCACCTCGGGGCGGACACGCACTTCCATCTCAGCAGCTCCTCCTCCGAGGATACATACGCGCGAGACGCTCGACCGGCGCTTTGACGACCTCGAAAGCGGCAAGGTGCAGCTCATAGACGGCGAGGAAGCGCGCCAGCGTCTGATGGAGAAGACCGCCTCGACAACATCAGCGAATACGTTACGGACGACGATCCAGACGCGGCCGACCGCCTGATAACGGAAATCTTCGACGGGATTCGCTTGCTGTCGGCGTTTCCCCATCAGGGTTATCAACGTCCAAACCTCACCTCGCCCCCGGCGGATATACCCGAAGCCACAACAGCATAGCGGCTGGCTCTCCCGGCAAGTCCACGAACCGCCATGCACGCCGGACACCAACGTTATGCCCTCTCCGCGCCTCCGCGTCTCCGCGTCGTGTTCGCCCCCTCATCTGCTAGCCTGAATTCATGCAGTTCTCCGACTCCGTTTTCGCCTCGCGCTTCAACATTACCAGCCGGGACCTCGAATCCTGGCTCGCCGAGGCCCTGTCCCAAGGGGGGGATTACGCCGACCTCTACTTCGAATATCTCCTGACCAGTTCCATCAGCCTCGACGAATCCATCGTCAAGAGCGCGGCCCAAGGCGTTTCCATGGGCGTCGGCGTGCGCGTCATCGTCGGCGAACGCACCGGCTACGCCTACAGCGACGACCTTTCGCCCGAAAAGATCCGCAAGGCTGCGCGCGTCGCCGCGTGTATCGCGGCCGGCCCCGCTAAGGTCGACAAGTTCGATCTTCAGGAGGGCGCGCGCCACAATCTTTACCCCGTCCTTGTCGCCCCCACCGAAACCGCCTTCGCCGAGCGCGTCGATTTGGTGAAGCGCGCCGACCGCGCCGCCCGCGCTTACGATTCGCGCATCTTCCAGGTGCAGTCCTTCTATGCCGATAACCTCCGATACGTGATGATCGCCACCAGTGACGGCGGCGTTACATTCGACCGTCAACCCATGGCGCGCATGAGCGTCTCCGCCCTCGCGCGCCAGGGTGGCGGACCGCCCCAGGCAGGTCGCGCCGGCGGAGGCGGCCGCGTGGATCTCGATTATTTCCTCACGGACCACCCCCCGGAGCGCTTCGCCACCGAAGCCGCGCGCGAGGCCGTCGTCATGCTCGACGCCGTCGAGGCCCCGGCCGGCGAAACCACCGTCGTGCTCGGCCCCGGCTGGCCCGGCATCCTCCTGCACGAAGCCGTCGGCCACGGCCTCGAGGCAGATTTCAACCGCAAAGGCTTCTCCGCCTTCAGCGGCCGCATCGGCCAGAAGGTCGCAAGCGAATTGTGCACCGTGGTGGACGACGGCACAATTGCCTCCCGCCGCGGCTCCGTCAATGTGGACGACGAAGGCCACGCCACCCAGCGCAACGTCCTCATCGAGAATGGCGTGCTGCGCGGTTACCTCCAGGACCGCCTTTCAAGCTCCGTCATGCAGACGGGTTCCACCGGCAGCGGGCGCCGCGAAAGCTATGCCCACATCCCCATGCCGCGCATGACCAACACCTTCATGATGACCGGGGAAAGCGATCCCCAGGACATCATCCGCTCCGTCCCCAAGGGCATCTATTGCGTCAACTTCGGCGGCGGCCAGGTGGATATCACCAGCGGCAACTTCGTCTTCTCGGCTTCGGAGAGCTATCTCATCGAGGATGGCAAGCTCACGCGCCCGGTCCGCAACGCCACCTTAATCGGCAACGGGCCGGAGGCGCTCAAATACGTCAGCATGGTGGGTAACGATCTGCGCCTCGACGAAGGCGTCGGTACCTGCGGCAAGGAGGGCCAGAGCGTCCCCGTCGGCGTCGGCATCCCCACCATCCGCATCGACCGCATGACCGTGGGAGGAACCGCTTGAACGGAGACTGTCTGCGGGAACTGGCTCAGGGCGTCGTGAAGCGCGCCTTGGCCGCCGGCGCGACCGACGCCGAGTGTACCATCGCCGAGGGTGACGAATTCTCGGCCAACGTCCGCATGAAGGAGATCGAGAGCATCAAGGAAGCCGGATCGCGCGCCGCCGGCCTGCGCATTCTTATCGGACGCAAAACCGGCTCGTCCTACACTTCCGATTTCTCTTCCGAGGGCATCGCGCTGCTCCTCAAGTCCGCCATCGAGTTGGCCGAAGTCACCACCGAAGATCCCCACGCCGGCCTGCCCGATCCTGATGAGCTGGGATCCATCGAGGGCGATTTGCGCCTGTATTCCCCGGACGTAGAGCAGTTGGAAACGCCCGTCCGCATCGAAACCGCCCGCCGCGCCGAAGCCGCCGCTCTGGAGGCCGACCCGCGCATCGTCAATTCCGAAGGCGCTTCGTTCGATTCCCACGTCGGCCGTCACATCTTCGCCAACTCGCGCGGCTTCTTCGGCGAATACCGCGCCAGTTATTGTTCCGTGGCCGTCGCACCCGTGGCCAAGGACGGCGATTCCATGGAGCGCGATCACTGGTACACCCTGGCGCGCGGGTTCTCCGGCCTTGAGCCGCCCGAATCCGTCGGCCGGACCGCCGCCCAGCGCGCCCTGCGCAGGCTCCATCCGGTCAAGGTGGAAACCCAGCGCGTTCCCGTCGTCTTCGAATCCACCGTCGCCCGCTCGCTGCTCGACAACCTCTTCGAGGCCGTCCATGGCATGTCCATCTACCGCCATGAATCTTTCCTGGCCGGGAAACTGGGCGAAAAGGTCGCCAGCGACAGCCTCACCGTCGTTGACGATGGCACGCTTCCAGGCCTCTTCGGCGCCCAGCCCTTCGACGATGAGGGCGTTCCTTCGCGGCGCACCGTGGTGATCGATCGCGGCGTCTTGAAAAGCTACTTGCTGAACTCCTACGCCGCGCGTAAGCTCGGCATGAAGACCACCGGCAACGCATCGCGGGGCCTGACTGGCAACGCGGGCATCGGCCACGGGAACTTCTTCGTGGAAGCCGGCGTCCAAACCCCGGAGAGCATTCTGGCCGGCGTCTCCAACGGGTTTTACGTGACTGAGCTGATGGGCTTCGGCGTCAACGTCGTCACCGGAGATTATTCGCGCGGCGCCGCGGGCTTGTGGATTCGCGGCGGCGAGCTGGCCTTCCCCGTCTCCGAAGTGACCATCGCCGGGAATTTAAAGGACATGTTGTTGGGCCTGGACGCCATCGGCTCCGATCTGGAGTTCCGTGGCGCAACAGCGGCCCCCACCCTCAAAATCGGAGAAATGACCGTTGCCGGAAAATAGTAGGGTACTTCAAGCCGGCGCGCTCGGTGGGGCGGGCCGGGGACCCCTTGGCGGGTCCGCCTGCCTTCTTCGGGCGCGGCCACGCGACGCAGTGGGGCAGACCCCCAAGTCTGCGCGGGTCCCCCTGGAGCCGCTTTTCGAGGCTATCCAATGACAGGCATTGACGCACAGCCCAGCCGCAAACAACTCTCCATCCCGCCCATGGCGATCGTCATTCTCGCCGCCGTCGCTATCGGCTCAGCCGGCTTCTGGTATCTCAATCGTCCGATCATCCCGAAAGCGCCGCCGCCGCTCACCGGCGACGCCAAGGCTTACGTCATCAACCTCGCCCTCAGCGGCGTGAACATGGAGGCCCACGAAAGTTACCTGAGCCAGCAGGTTGTCGAGATCACCGGCCAACTCGGCAATAAGGGCAACCGCATCCTCCGCACCGTCGAGATCAATTGCGTTTTCTACGATCCTTATGGCCAGATTGTCCTGCGCGAGCGCGTGCCCCTCGTGAGCGGGAAAACGGGAGGCTTAGCCCCTGGCGAAACCAAGCCCTTCCGCCTTGCCTTCGACGACGTCCCCGATTCCTGGAATCAGGCCCTCCCGCAATTAGTCATCGCCGGCATCGACTTCTCCTAGTGGGACGGGCCGGGGTACCCACGCAGTCCGTGGGTCCGCCTGTCTTCTTGCCGTCCTCCTTTTTCCGTGGCCTGCCAATGCATGGAGGGCGCGCGTTTGTCAAGCGCTGGCGATGTTGACCATTTGGAGTAGCGATGATGGCCATTTGGAGTATTGGATTCCCGGCGGCCCCGTTTTACCATTTGGGACATGGCACGATGGGTGCGCTTCATGGGCCTTACGCCGGGCGATCCGCAAATCGATGCCCAGCGTGAGCGAATGGTGAGAGTCGTTGCGACATCTCTGCGCGGCCATCGAATGTGAGTCTTAGGTCACACAAAGTGTGGTTAAGGGCTTGGAGTCCCTTGTATCTTGTCTATATCTGTGGTTCGCGTGTTGCTCATTGAAGACAATCCCGGCGATGCCGAGCTCGTCAAGGAAACGCTCGCTGAGGCTGGCGACGCCGTGTTTCAGGTCCACTGCGCTGGAACCCTTCTGCATGGTCTCGACAGACTGGCTGCCGGGAATATCGACCTGGTTCTCCTCGACCTTTCACTCCCTGACAGTAGCGGCCTGGACGGCCTAACCGCAATCCGCACCCATGCGCCCAATCTTCCGGTGGTGCTGTTGACGGGGCTGGATAACCAATCCGTTGCGCTGCGGGCCATGCAAAGCGGTGCGCAGGAATATGTGGTGAAAGGCACTCTTCTCGGGCCGGCCCTTGTGCGCACCCTGCAACACGCGATGGTACGGCAGCAGTCCCAGGCCGAATCTCCTCTCTCCACCTCCCGTCGGGAACCAGCCAGGATTTTGGGCCTTCTGGGCGCCAAGGGAGGCGTGGGAAGCACGCGCATCGCCTGTCATCTTGCGGCGGAACTCAAGCGCCAGAGCGGGGAGCGGGTTCTAGTGATGGACCTCGATCTGGCGGGTGGCGCCATCGCATTCCTGACGCAAACGGTGGTCCCTTACGGCATACGCGATGCTTCCGACAACATCGTACGCCTCGACGAGTGTCGCTGGAGGAAACTGGTGTCTCAAGTGTCCGGGGGGCTGGATGTCATTCCGTCAAAGGGTCCGGTGTTACGTGAGGAAGATCAGCCGAAAGCGGAACACATCCGTTTCGTCCTGCGCTTCGTCAGTTCACTATACGACTGGATAGTCGTGGATTTCGGTCGCTTGAACCCGTTTTCGGCGAGTGTAGCCAAGGAGGTCAGCCGCCTTTATCTTGTGAGCACGCTCGACCTTCTGGGACTCAACGAAGCGAAAGCGAACGTGAAAGCGCTTTTCGAGCTAGGCTTCGATAAAGACCGGCTTGCCCTGGTCCTCAACCGAGCCCCGGCGCGGCCTGGCTTTTCGCAGCGCGAGTTGGAAAAGCTGCTGGGAGTGTCCGTGGCGGCAATCCTGCCGGATTGTGGCCAGGATTTCGAGGAGAGCATGGAGAACGGTAAACGGCTGGGCGAAAGCCGGAAGTTTCAAAAGCATTTGGCGCAGTTTGCTGCCGGAATCGCAGGCGCGGGGAAGCCGGCGGACACACCGGCGCCCAAGCGCAAATTCCCATTTCTGTCAGGAGTCCTTCGTAGTGCGACTACCTCCGCCGAGTAGCCTGAGCCTGAGCTGCGGCGCAACGCTCGCCCCCGCGCCGATCGCGGAACCGTGGGACGACGAAGATGTAGCGGCCTCCCTGGACGCGGTCGGGACCGGCGTCTTTGCGATCGATCTGGAGGCGCGCTGCGTATTGATTAACCAGGCAGCCTGCCGGATGCTCGGCTACGCCAGGGAAGAATGTATCGGTAAGGAACTGGACGCCTTAGTCCACGGGATTCATAGCGAAGCACGGGATGTTGCGAAGCACGAGTGCCGAATCCGGGAGGCCCTTGACAGCGGGTCGGCCTTGCAGGTGGATGAAGATGCATTCCGCCGCGGCGACGGGACTTCGTTTGCGGTGCGGTATTCCGTCCAGCCTGTGGTCATACGTGGCTCCGCCAGGGGCGCGGTGGTCGACTTTACCGGCATTACTGCGCGGAAGCGCGCTGAGGAAGCGACGCGGCAGAGCGAAGTGGCCCTCAATCGGTTCCTCTCGGCATCGCCTTCGCCGATGGCCGTCTGGGATTTCGACGGCCGCATCCAGCGAGCAAACCCACTCTGGGAAGCGCTACTGGGATTCACGTCGGCGGAACTCGAAGGGATGCCGGTTCTTGACCTGGTCCACCCTGGGGACCTCGCGGCCGCCGCGGCCGAGTTCAAACAACTCGTCGTCTCCAGGAAACTCACGGGTTTCGAGTGCCGTGTCGGATGCAAGGACGGATCGTACCGCTGGGTACTTTTGAGCGCCGCTATTCAGGATGGTGCGCGGGTAATCTTCTCGACCGCACACGAGATTACTGCGCGGAAACAGGCCGAAGTTGCCTTGCAAGATAGCGAAGCGCGGTTCCGCTCAGCGTTTGAGAACACCTTGTTCGGCATGGCTGTCGTCAGCCTGGACGGAACCTTCCTGCAGGTAAACCAAAACCTCTGCCGGATGACGGGCTTTGCCGAACAGGAGTTGCTGCAAAAGGATTTCGCGGCAATCACTCACCCGGACGACGTTCGGGAGAGCCTGGAGTTGGCCCGCGCAATGAAGGCGAGCGCGTCACCAAGCTTCAATATAACCAAACGTTATGTGCACAAGGACGGCCTGGTGTATTGGGTCAGGGTCCATACGACGATTGTGCGGGATGCGCAGGGGAAACCTCTCTACTTTGTCACCGTGATTGAGGACCTCACCGACCAGAGGGCCGCGGAGGAGGCCGCCCGCACCAGCGAGGAGTGGCTGAAGTTCACTCTGGATGCGTCTGGAACCGGTCTCTGCTATCGGGATTTGGGCGAGGCCGTCGCCTCCGAACACCAGTTCCGCTTGTACGGTCTCGAACCCTCTGAAGAATGGATCTCGCGCGAACGCTGGCTGCAGTCGATTCACCCCGAGGACCGGGAACGCGTCCAGGCCGAACAGGCCCTTGCCATGGAGCAGGGTAGATCTTACGACGTGCAATTTCGCGTGGTCTGGCCGGACCGCACCATCCATTGGCTGCTGTGCCGGGGAAAGTTCCATCGCCAGGGCGGGATCGTTCAGAGAGCCGAAGTCACTTTTGACATCACCGATCGCAAACGCGCCGAAGCGGCTCTGGAGGAATTCATCAAGACGAGCCGCTCGCCCATGGCTGTCTTCGGCTTCGATGGGCGCATCAAACGCTTCAACGATGCGCTCCTTCGGACCTCGGGATTTACCCCCGAGGAACTGACCGCGCGCCCTGCGATCGAGTTCTTTCATCCGGACGACCGGCCGGCGATGCAGGCCGAGGTGCAGAGGTTAGTTACCCGGGGCGGCGATGCGGAGTTCGAATGCCGGGGTCTTCGTAAGGATGGCTCGTTGGTTTGGTTCGTCTGTTCCGCTACCGCCGTGCCGGAGGAGAAGTCGATCTTCATGGTGTCGCACGATATCACCAAGCGCAAACTAGCCGAGGCTGCCCTGGCCGAAGAGGCGTTCCGGCGGCGCACAATCTTCGAGCAATCCAGGGACGGCATCGTGATTTTCGACTGCGACGGGAAGGTGCGCGAAACGAACCAGAGCTTCGCCAACATGCTCGGATACAGCCTGGAAGAGACACTTCAGTTGCATGTCTGGGACTGGGACAGCCAGTTCACTCGCGATCAGGTATTGGGAATGATGCGGGATGTCAAGACACTCCCACCGAACTTCGAGACGCGTCACAAACGCAAAGATGGCTCGTTGGTCGACGTTGAGATCAGCTCCACCGCCGTTGAAGTCGGTGGCGAGGTCCTCTACTACGCCGTAGTCCGCGACATCACCGAGCGCAAGCGGGCGGAGGGGGATCTGCGAGACAGCGATGCGAGGTTCCGGGAGCTATTCGACGGCGCTCCGGTGGCATATCACGAATTGGACTCGGAAGGCGTGGTGCGCCGGGTGAACCGGGCCGACTGCACCCTGCTTGGCTACGAGGCGGTCGAGATGTTAGGGCGGCCGATCTCGAACTTCATCGCCGCGGCGGATCGGAAAGTCAGCCAAGAGGCGATCCGCAGGAAACTCTCCGGGGAACAACCCCGGACACCCACCCAGCGCCGCTTCCTCCGGCGTGACGGCTGCGAGTTGTTGGTCGAAATCCACGACGTACTGGTGCGCGACGCGGAGGGTAGGACAGTCGGCATTCGCACGGCCCTGCTCGACATCACCGAACGCAAGCGGGCGGAGGAGGCCCTGCGGGAGAGTGAGGAGAGGTTCAGACAGGTGGCCGAGAGCGCGGGCGAATGGCTCTGGGAGGTGGATTCGCGCGGCATCTACACTTATGCCAGCCCGGTTGTGGAGAGAGTGCTCGGCTTCAAGCCGGAAGATCTCGTCGGCAGGCTTCACTTCTACGATCTCTTTCATCCGGAGGACAAGGAAAAAGACAAGGCGGCCGCGTTGGCGATTATCGCCGCGAAAGAGCCGTTCCGGGATCGCGTTAACTGCGACCTGCATAAGGACGGGCGTGCCGTATGGCTTTCCAGCAGCGGACTTCCCAGGCTGGACTCCGGCGGAAACCTGCTTGGATATCGGGGCGCGGACACGGACATCACCGAGCGCAAGCGCATGGAGGAAGCCATCCGCACCCATTCCGCGAAGCTGGCGCGCTCCAACGAGGAGCTCGAACGCTTCGCCTACGTGGCCTCCCACGATCTCCAAGAACCGCTGCGCATGGTGGCCAGCTTCACGCAACTGCTCGCCAAACGCTACAACGGACGACTGGATGAGAAAGCCGACACATACATCCACTATGCCGTGGACGGCGCCAAGCGCATGCAACAACTGATCAGCGACCTGTTGGCGTATTCCCGGGTCAACACCAAGGAACTCGAAGTCCGGCCGACGGAATGCGAGGCGGTGCTCCGGGTAACCCTCGGGAATCTGCGGGCGGCCATCGACGAGTGCGGCGCTGAGGTCGAATCGAGTCCGCTGCCCGTTCTTATGGCGGACCCGGTGCAGCTCGGCCAGTTGTTCCAGAACCTCGTCGCCAACGCCATCAAATTCCACGGACCGGCAGCGCCGAGAGTCTGCATCACTGCCGCCGATAATGGCGCGCACTGGCTGTTCTCCGTGCGGGACAACGGCATCGGAATCGATCCGCGGCAAGCCGACCGAATCTTCCAGGTTTTCCAGCGTCTGCACACCAGGGCGGAATATCCAGGAACGGGGATCGGGCTAGCCGTCTGCAAGAAAGTCGTAGAGCGGCACGGAGGAAAGATATGGATGGAATCCCAACCGGGCGTCGGATCGGATTTTCGCTTCACCCTGCCGAAATCGCAAATGGAGGCGCAATATGGAAGGACACAGTAAAGCAGCCGAGATTCTCTTGATTGAGGACAATCCGGGCGATGTGGAGCTGATTCGCGAAGCATTGCAAAGCGGAAAGTTGTTGAACCATATCAGCGTGTCGGTGGATGGCGAGCAGGCCATGGAATTTCTGAACCGCCAAAACGGCTACGCGGCCGCGCCCCGCCCCGACCTGATCATGCTCGATCTCAATCTTCCGAAGAAGAATGGGTTCGAAGTGCTCGAAGAGATCAGGGCACAACCGCGTTTGAGCCGCATCCCGGTCATCATATTGACCAGTTCGCAAGCCGATCGGGACATTCTGAAGGGTTACGACCTGCATGCCAACTGCTTCATCTCGAAGCCTGTTGAAGTGGAAGAATTTCTTACCGTAGTGCGCTCCACCGGCGAATTCTGGCTCACTCTGGTGAAGTTGCCGGGTTAAAAGCCTTTGCTCCAATGCTTTGCAGCTTAGTGGGACGGACCTCCTGGCCTGTCTTCTTGGCCTGTCCCCATGGGCCTGCGGCTCGCCGAGTTCCTAAAAACCCTCGCAGCTCCGTTGGGGCAGGATGATATCTTGCGCGGCGATCGTCAATCGCCGCGCGGGCCGATTGATCGGCCCGCGGTGTGCCGGCCAACCTGCCCCACATCGGGGTTTTCAACCCTGCCTCATTCTTCCGCCGCGCCTGCTTTCTTTGCTGCTACGCCGCCGCGGGCTACATCGGCGAATCGGAATTGTAGGTATCGGCGACAGCCTTCCAGGTCCCGTCGGCCTGCTTACCATAGACCGTAAGGAATTTTCCTTTATCCGTCATGGGCTTCTTCGTCTTCGGGTTGGTCATCGTCATCGTGTACGTGCCCTGCGTATAAACCATGTCCCCACCCTTGGAAGCCACCACCTTCGTGGACTGGAAATTCAGCCCAAAATTGGGATCGGCCAGGAAAGGCGCCATCGCAGCCTTGATGGCCGCCTTGCCAGTCAAGATCCCGGCCCCCGGGTAGAGACCGCAGCCATCCTCTGCAAAATAGCCGGCCCACTTATCCGGATCCTTGGAGTTGGAGTCCTTGAGCCATGCCGCCTCAACGTCCTTGACCGCTTGCACATCGGCGGCGCGCGTGTCGGGAGTTGGAAGGGGCGCATTCGAGCAGCCGGCGGCCAGTGCGGCGACCGCCAGACATGAAATCAGCGAGGTTTCGCGAAGCATGTGGTCTCCTTGGAAGTCAAGCTAGGGCATATAATAAATCTTCCTCCTCGCGAAATCAACGCCCTGCGCTACACTATCGTGGGAACCACGGTAACGGCCTGTCTCTTCCAATCGCCTGTACCATAGGGGGTTTCAGATAGGCTAGTCTGGAGCTATGCGGCAACGCTACCGGGAATATTTCGGCCGGCTCGGCTGGAGTGAGAAGACTTTTCTCGTCCTGTTGGCCATTTATGCCACGCTGAGGTTCATCGGCCAATCCCCCACCTGGCAGACCCTCACCGCGCTGGCGGCGTTCATCTTCGGGTCGATTGCGCTCGTCCGCTTGACCTATAGCGTGACGCGCAAAGCCATCTGGCGCCTGCGCAACCGCCTGATTGTGTCCTACCTCTTTATCGCGGTGGTTCCCATAGTCCTGATCGCGCTGCTGGCGGGCTTGGCCGGATACATCCTCATCGGTCAGGTCGCTGCCTACTTCGTCCGAACCGATCTGGCCAATCGGGAAACCCAGGTTTTTCGTCAGGCCGAACAAGCGGCTGGGGTAATGCCCGGAAGAGGCGGTCGCGGCTTCAACGGGACCGGACCCGGCCCCAATGCAGGCGGTCTTCCCAACGATTCCGGCGGCGGGGGCTTTGGCGGCGGTCGCGGGTTCGGCCGCGGCGGCGGACCCCCGGATTTCGGCCGCGGAGCGGCGGGTCGGAGTGCTTCGCCGCAATCTGGCCGGGGGTTCGTTCCGGCCACCCCCGGCGCGCCTGGCTCCTCCGAGAGCGCCTTCTTCTTCGACCAGCAAGGCAGATACGCGCAATCTCGCTTCCCGGGTTCGGAAGTGCTCATCAAGACCACCGAGGAGTTGCGCTTTCCCGCGGACGCAAAAATTCAGTCCCCACCGCAATCTTGGTCGGCCCAGGCCAGCGGCCTGATCTTCAAAGATGAGGACGGCCAGCGCCATTTCTATCTCTGGGCACACGAGGTGCCGACCAGCGGGCAAGTCCGAGAGGTCACCATCCTGGTTCCTCTCACCAGCGACCTGCTGGCAGGCCTGGAGCGCCGTCTCAGCAACGTCAGGATTCTCAACCAGGACGGGTATCCGTACGTCCGCGAGGCGAAGGGGACGCAGATCCCCACAGCCGCGAACTGGTTCGACTTCAAAGTGGGCGGCTTCTACCCATTGCAGATTTCTTCTTGGGATTCCCCCGACGATCAGCATCAGATCGACGCGTTGCTGGCGGTCAACACCCGGCTTTCCGCGGTGCTTGGGATCATCTTTGAGCAGCGGCCCGGGCAGAGGTTCGAGTTCAGCGGCGCGCTTCAGGACTCCCTCATCGTCGTGGCCGCCTTGTTCCTGTTCGTCGAAATCGGCTCGCTGTGGACCGGAATACGGCTTTCCCGCTCCATGACCGGCGCCGTCCATGAGATCTATCAGGGCACCCAGCACGTCAAGGACGGCGATTTCTCCTACCGCATCGCCGTCAAGGGCGACGACCAGCTCGCCGAGATGGGCGCTTCCTTCAACACCATGACCGAAAACCTCGGCCAGTTGATCGTCGTGGCCAAGGAAAAGGAGCGCTTGCAGTCCGAACTCGAGATCGCCAGCGAAGTGCAGAAACAGCTCTTCCCCAGGGATGTGCCTTCCTCCAAATCGCTCGAGCTGAAAGGCATCTGCAGTCCGGCGCGCGTGGTTTCGGGCGACTACTACGATTTCATGACGCTGCCCGGTTCGGAGCTTGCCTTCGCCATCGGCGATGTTGCCGGCAAGGGCATCTCGGCAGCCCTTCTCATGGCCACCATCCAATCCGCCATGCGCACCCAGTTGAGCGCCTCCAACGGCGCCGGGCCGCCGCACTTCTCCGCGGCCACACTGGTGTCGCAACTGAACCGGCAGCTCTACAACACCACCACGCCCGAAAAGTACGCCACCTTCTTCTTCGCCATCTACGATGAGGCCTTGCGCGCCCTGACCTTCACCAACGCCGGGCACCTGCCGCCTATGCTGATGCGCAATGGCGAGTTCACCAAGCTGAATCCCACGGGCACCGTCGTGGGCGCCTTCCCCTTCGCCAAGTACGAGGAGAAGACCGTGCAACTCGAGGAGGGCGATATCGTCGTGGCATACACCGATGGCATCGTCGAACCCGAGAATCCGTACGGCGAGATGTTCGGGGAAGACCGCATGAAGGATCTCATCCTGCGCAACGCCCGCGCTGGATCGTCCGAGATCATCGCCAAGACCATGGAAGCGGTCATCCAGTGGACCGGCTCCACAGAGTTGCAGGACGATATGACCATGATCGTCGCTCGCCGCGTATGAAAGTACTGACCGCGGCCCAAATGCGCGCGGTGGACCGCCGCACCGTCGAGCTGGGCATTCCCGGCATCGTTCTCATGGAGAACGCCGCGCATCGCGTGGTGGAGTTTCTCGCCGGACGTTTCGCCCCGCTTTCCGCCGGACGCATCGTCATCCTCTGCGGCAAGGGAAACAACGGTGGCGATGGCATGGCCGTTGCCCGCCAACTCCACACGCGTTTCCATCCCGCCGCGCTGCACGTGGTCCTGTTGGCCGCGCCCGATGAGCTGAAGGGCGACGCCGCGGCGAATTATGGCATGCTCCAGGCCTGCGGCTGTCCCGTTCTATCGGAGATCCCGCCCGCAGCCCACAACGCCACCCTGGTTGTCGATGCCTTGCTGGGCACGGGCATCGCCGGTCCCGCCAAGGGCCCCATGCTGGATGCCATTCGCGAAATCAACCGCGCTTTCCCCTTGGCCAAAGTCGTAGCGGTAGACATCCCATCCGGCATGTCGAGCGATTCGGGCGAATCGTCGGGCGAATGCGCGCGCGCCGATTGCACCGTCACCTTCACCGCGCCCAAACTGGCCCACGCGCTGCCGCCAAATTGCGATGGCGTGGGCGAACTCATCATCGCGCCCATCGGCAGCCCACCGGAATTGTTCGAGGCGGACCCGTCCATTTACCTCTCTCTGATCGAGCCCGCCATGTTCCGCCATCTCCTGGCGCCCCGCCCGCGTTCCGGCCATAAAGGAACCTTCGGCCACGTCCTGGTAGTTGCCGGTTCCCCAGGAAAAACCGGCGCCGCAGCCATGTCCGGCTTGGCCGCTCTCCGCGCCGGCGCGGGATTAGTGACCGTAGCTTCCTCCGCCGCCATCCCCGCCGCGCCCGAACTCATGACCGAGTCGCTCGAGGCCGGCCTCGACGCCCTAGCCGAAGGCAAGACAGTAGTAGCCATGGGCCCAGGCCTGGGCCGCAATCCCGACACCAATGCCCTGGTATCCCACGCCGTAACGCAGTTGAACCAACCCCTAGTCCTGGATGCCGATGGGCTCGCTGGCTTTCCCCTGGCCCCCGGCCCCCGGCCCCCGGCCCCTGATCGGCCCCTGATCCTCACTCCCCATCCCGGTGAAATGTCCCGCCTCACCGGCCAATCCATCGCCGAAATCCAGAGCAACCGCGTCGCCGCCGCCCGCGCCTTCGCCACCGAACACGCCGTAATCCTGGTCCTCAAAGGCCAGCGCACCATCCTGGCCTTTCCCGATGGCCGCGTCTCCATCAACCCCACCGGCACGCCCGCCATGGGAACAGGCGGCAGCGGCGACATCCTCACCGGCCTGATCGCCGGCCTTCTCGCGCAGTTCCTCAACGATCCCGTCTCCGCCGTCTCCGCCGCCGTCTATCTCCACGGCCTCGCCGGTGAAATCGGCGCCCGCGCCCTAGGCGAGAAGTGCCTAATCGCCACCGATATCCTCAAGTACCTCCCCAAAGCCATGTGGGGCGGGCCGGGGTACCCACCGCTTTCGTGGGTCCGCCTGCCTTCTTCTCTTGGCCTGCCTTCTTCGTGCCAAGCTTCGGAGCGCCCCTGAGGAACGTGCCGACCTACCGAACCGCCACCGAAGAGGAAACCATCGCCCTGGGCGAACGTCTCTCCGCCGCCCTTCCTCCGAAAGGAGTCGCTCTCCTCATCGGCAACCTCGGCGCCGGCAAGACCACCCTCGCCAAGGGAATCGTCAAGGGCTTGGGCGCGGCCGATCCCGACGATGTCACCAGTCCCACCTTCACCCTGATCCACGAATACGGCGGCGGCCGCGTCTACCACGTCGATCTCTACCGCCTGGACGAGCCGCGCCAGGTCGCCACCCTCGGCCTCGACGATCTGTTCGATCGCGACGCCCTGGTCCTCATCGAGTGGGGCGAGCGCTTCCCCCAACTCTTGCCCGCCGGACGCACTGAAATCCGCATCCGCGTCCTCGAAAACGACGAAAGGGAAATCGAAGTCATCCAACCAATATGAGCAAACAACCTTGGGCTCTGATCCTCGGCGCCAGCAGCGGCTTTGGCGAAGCTACCGCTCTGGAACTGGCGCGCGCCGGCATGAATATCTTCGGCGTCCACCTGGATCGCCGCGACAAGCTGCCGCACGTGCAGGAAATCCAGGACCAGATTCGGGCCTTGGGCCGCGAAACCGAGTTCTTCAACTGCAACGCCTCCGATGACGAGATGCGCATGGACACCATGGAGAAGATCGCGAAAAAGCTGGCCGACCCGCCCGGCGCCTTGCGCGTTCTCATGCACTCACTCGCCTGGGGCACGCTCCGCCCGCTCACCTGCGCCGAACAGATCGCGTCCAGGAAGCAGATCGAGATTACTGCCGATACCATGGGACACTCGCTCGTGTATTGGGTGCAGGAGTGCCTTCGCCTGGGCCTGCTCGAACGCGGCGCCCGCATCTTCGCCATGACCAGTAGCGGCGGCACGAAGGCCATTCCGAATTACGGCCCGATCAGCGCCGCCAAGGCCATTCTCGAAGCGCACATCCGCCAGCTTGCCGTGGAACTGGCGCCGGCCGGCATCACCGCCAACGCCATTCTCGCGGGCGTCACGGATACCCCCGCCCTGCGCCTCATCCCGGGACATGAGAAACTGATGGAAATTGCCCGCCTGCGCAATCCCCATCAACGCCTCACCACCCCCGAAGACGTGGCCCGCACCATCGCCGCGCTGTGCCACCCCGCCACCTACTGGCTCACCGGCAATACTCTGCAAGTGGATGGCGGCGAAAACATCGTAGGATAGCTTCATGGAAGACAACGGACTGCCTTGCCTGGAGATTCTGGAAGCCACGCCCGCCGTTCTGCGCGGCCTCATGTGCGACCTGTCCGAGGACGACGCGCGCTGGAAGCCCGCGCCCGATCGTTTCTCCGTGGCCGAAGTCCTGGCGCACCTCTCGCACTCCGAAGGCCACTGCTTTCGCATGCGCGTGGACCGCTTCGTGAACGAAGAGCGCCCCGAGTTCGACCCCGATCACGCGCAGCTTCACCTGAACCGCTATCGCGACGCCGATCCCGAAGAGGAATTCGCCCACTTCGAGGAGCAGCGCGATACCAACCTCGAATACCTGCGCAGCCTGCCCTCCACCGCCGGCCGCCGCGTCGCCTTCCACAAACAAGCCGGCGAGATCACCCTAGCCCAGATGCTCCACGCCTGGGCCCTCCACGATCTCGGCCACATCCGGCAGGTGGCCGAACTGGCCCGCGCCCGCAAGTACCAGCCCGGCGCCGGCCCCCTCGGCAAAGAATACGTCCTGAACCCGTAGGGGCAGGAAGAAAGGCCCGTTTTCCCCTTTCACCACCGTTTCCCCTCGATGGGCTCCGTACGCGTCCGCCGGGTGCTAGAATCCGCACTTGAGCGTGATAGGCCCAGTTCTCGCTATTGCGACGATTCTAGGTGGGATTAGCGCCATATTGTACTTGGCCGCGGGGTTCTTAGAAGGCATCGACGGCGTCGTGCAGGATGCTCTCGCGGAGTAGCGGCTTAAGCGTTCTTCGGTTCACCACGTCAACGGCGCCATCGAGGATCTCATCGATGTAGAGCTTCAGTCTGGCATATTGGAAGACCCCCATGGGTCTTTCGGGATCGAGATCGACCAGTACATCGATGTCGCTCGAAGGCGCTGCTTCTCCACGCGCGACCGAGCCGAACACCGCGGCATGCGACGCGCCCAGCCGTCTCAACTCGTTTTCGTGATCCCGTAGAGTTTGCAGGACGTCGTTGAGCGTGCCAATCATACTTCAACCACGAGTCTACCAAACGCGAACAGACGGCGATAGCCGCACCCCCGTCAACGTCTCACCACTCCCAAAGACGTGGCCCGCCCCCGAAGATTCCCACCATCTGCCGTTAAGCGTCCGACGTCTTCTGCCGATAAGTGAGCCTTAGGAAAGGACTCTCCGCAATGGTAAATCGGCTGATTACGGGTTTCGGCTTGTCCATCGCCGCAATCCTCCTTGCTTTCGTGTTCCCCGGCAACTGGGTCTTACTGCCGGTCGCGCTGCTTCTTTGTGGCGGCCTGGGTTGGCTAACGGTTCGCCACACTCTCGCCATCGAACGGCGCATGATTTTCCTCGAAGGGACTTTGGACGCCGTTCCGCAGCCTCTTACGGTCACCGATCTGAACATGCATTGGGTATTCGTGAATAAAACCACCGAGCAATTGCTCAAAAAGACCAGGGAACAGGTCCAGGGCAGGCACTGTTCGGAGTGGCGCGCGCACATCTGCAACACGGACAAGTGCGGTATCGCAAGCCTCCGCAACGGCCGTCCTCGAACCAACTACATGCAGGACATGGGGAACGGGACTTCCCGCGGCATGCAAGTCGATACGTCCTACATCGCGGACAAGTCCGGCAAGCGCCTGGGCCACGTGGAAATCGTGACCGACGTCCACGCGCAAAATGAGTTGAGCGATCTGCATTCCAAGCTGGCTGCGTCCCTAGAAGAGATGTCCAGTACCATGACGGAGATCGAGGGGCAGACCAAGTCCAATGCGGGCAATGCCACCGATGCCAGCACCTTGGCGAACGCGACGCGCCAAACGATCGGCGGCCAGGTGACCGAGATCCGGCGCTTGAACGAAACGATGCATGAGATTCAGGAAACCAGCCAGCAGATTACGCGGATCAATAAGGCAATCGACGAAATCGCCTTCCAGACCAACATTCTGGCGTTGAACGCGGCGGTGGAAGCGGCCCGCGCCGGCGAATCCGGCGCCGGCTTCGCGGTTGTGGCGGACGAGGTGCGGAATCTGGCTGGCCGGGCCGGCGAAGCCGCGAAGCAGACTTCGGAGCTGGTCGAAAAGTCCATTACGGGAGTCCGTCAGGGCGTGGACTTGGCGGCGCGGGTGGCGCAGTCGCTCGCCGGAATCGACGAAAAGGCGCAGCAGGTGGATGGAATCGTGGCGCAGATTGCACAGGCATCCACCGAACAGGCGCATGCCCTGTCTGCCATGACGCAGGCGATCTCAGACCTGAGTAGCACAGCCCTGCGGTCGGCCGGAGGCCAGGCGGAATTGGTCCATATTTCGCGGGACTAGCCCGTTTCAGACTCTGTCCGGTTCCGGATGCAACCAGGGTTGGCGGTACGGGCGGCGCAGCAGGCGGTTGGCTTCGTCGTCCTGCGCCACCTGCCCTCTCGCCGCGTCCCACGTCAGCGTCCGCCCCACCTTCAGCGCAATATTGCCGAGGATGCAGCAAGCCGTCGAGATGTAGCCTTGTTCGATATCGGCTACCGGCTTCCCACGCGACGCGATGGCCGCCAGGAAGTCCTTCATGTGATACCGGATGGCCGGGGCGCATTGCTTCTCCAGGCGCGGCTCGGTGTTATCTTCGGGGTACTTGTCCAACTCGTACGTCACATCCTTGTGTACGGCCTGTCCTTGCCCCGTGGGCGTGAAGTCATAGCTATAGACGCTGGCCTTGAGCGTGCCCTTGTCGCCGTAGAGAGTCGCGCCCCAGGTATATTTCGGGTCCGGCGGCAACCCCCAGTAGCGGTGCTGCCACACCACTTGCATGTCGCCGTAGTCGAAGACCACCGTCTGCGTATCCGGGATGTTCGACTTCCTTCCCGGGTGAATCAGGATGCCGCCTGAAGAGCTGATCCGTTTGGGCCATCCCAAATCCAGGAACCAGCGCGTCATGTCGAACATGTGTACGCCCATGTCTCCAAGGGTTCCATTGCCGTATTCCATGTAGGCGCGCCAGCCCATGGGGTGTTGTCCGCGCAGGTAAGGCCGCATGGGCGCCGGGCCGGTCCACATCTCGTAATCGAGCGAAGCGGGCGGGTCCACCTCGGGGGGATCCTGGCCGCCACCGCCGCTATAGGAGTAAATCTCCACCAGTCCGACCTTGCCGAGCTTGCCTTCCTTGACGATGGCGTCGCGCGCCTCCACCAGGTGCGGCGTGCTGCGCCGCTGCAAGCCCACCTGCACCACCCGGCCGTGCTGTCGCGCCGCGGCAAGCATGGCCTGACCCTCCACCACATCCACGCTGATGGGCTTCTGAACCCACACGTCAGCGCCCGATTGCACGGCGGCGATCGTCGCCAGCGCATGCCAATGGTCCGGCGTGGCCACCAGGCAGATGTCCAAGTCCTTCTCCTTGAGCATTTCCCGGTAATCGGTGAAGGTGCGGGGCGTCTTTTTCGATGCCTGGCGCGTGGCCACCAGATCCGCGGCCTGGGTCAGCATCTGTTTGTCGACGTCGCACATGGAGACCACCTCAATGGGCGACACCTGGACCAGGCGCAACAGGTCGCACTTCCCATACCATCCCGGTCCGATGATGCCTACGCGCTTCGGCTTCTGGCCGGCGAGGTCCTGCGCGAAGGCCGCGGCGGACATCCCCAGGCCCGCGCCGATGAATTGGCGGCGATTCATAGCTCCATTCCCTCCGCTTGCTATTGTTGCGTCCGCCATCGCGGATAAGTCAAGGCGGCCCGATATCGAACTAGAAAATCGTAAATTCCCCCGTTTCACACCCCGGCTCGGTGGGTGTGCTACGGGTAACACCCATAGGCGCGCAGTCGAGTTAATTCTCCCAATATTCAGGAAACCGTCATAGCTAGTTGCCTGTCCCAGAACTATAATTAAGGAAGATTAACAAATAATCTGGAGGCGATATGGAACCATCGCGCATATTGTTCCTCTCCGGGCATCCGGACGATGCTCACCGGCTTTCTAAAATGTTGTCTTCTCTCCCGCTGGCGCTCGATCACGCGGAGAATCTGCGGCAGGCGCGCACCCGGATGCAACGGACGGAGTACGACGTGGTTCTTACGGAAGCCGCCTTGCCCGATGGAAGCTGGCTGGACGCTTTGAGCCTTGCCCGTGAAGACTATCGCGACCCCGTACTGATTGTGACCGACCCGCAGGCGGATGCCCGCTTCTGGTCCCAGGCCCTGAACCTAGGGGCCTACGATCTGTTGGCGCAGCCCTTCTACGAACCGGAGGTGCGCCGCATCCTGAGCTACGCGTGTTCGCGGCCACGGGCTCGGCAGGTTTCCGCAGCCGTCGTATAGTCTGTCTCCTCCCAACTTCAGCCGCCTGGCTTGTTGATATACTGAAGGCGTCCCCCCAAACCAGGAGTTTTCATAGACCATGTTCGATCTGTTCCGAAGCCGAGATAAAGCCGTCCGCATCCTCTTAGGCGCCATTTTGGTGGTCGTGTCGTTTTCCATGCTCACCTACCTGATCCCCAATTTCAATACGGGGAACAACGACACGTCGGACATGGTGGTTGCGCAGATCGGCAAAGACACGCTGACCGTGCCGGAAGTGCAGACTATCCTTCAACAGACCATGCGGGGACGCCAGATCCCCCCATCGATTCTGCCCGCCTATATTCCCCAGATGGTGGACCAGATGATTCTGGAGCGGGCGCTGGCCTACGAGGCGCAGTCTCTCGGATTCCAGGTGACGGACGGGCAAGTGACCGACGCGATCCGCCAGACTATCCCCAGCCTCTTTCAGGACGGCAAGTTCGTGGGGAGGGACGCTTATGCGGCGATGCTCGCGCAGCAGGACCTCACCATCGGACAGTTCGAAGACGATCTGAGGCGCCAGTTGCTGATGGGCCGTTTGCGCGCCGTGGCTCTGGAGGGGATCGTCGTCACTCCCGCCGAGATCCAGGAGGAGTACCGGAAGAAGAACGACAAAATCAAGGTCGAATGGGTCAAGCTCACCGCGGACAAGTACAAGAGCGAGTCGGAGCCGTCGGCGGACGATGTGCAGGCTTACTTCAAAGTCAACTCGGCGCGCTACCAGATTCCCGAGAAGAAGGACCTGATATACCTGGTGGCGGACCCGGCCAGGATTGAGCAGACCCTGAACCCGTCCGACGCCGATCTGCAGACCCTCTACAACCAGAATAAGGATTCGTTCCGCGTGCCGGAGCGCATCCGGGTGCAGCAGATCCTGCTGAAAACCACGGACAAGCCGCCGGCCGACGATCCCAAGATCAGGGCCCAGGCCGAAGACCTGCTCAAGCAGATCCGCGCCGGAGCGAGTTTCGCCGACCTGGCCAAGAAGTTCTCCGAGGACCCCTCGGCGAAGAACACGAAGAACCCCGGTGAGATGTCGGACTGGCTGGTCCGCGGACAGGCGGTGAAGGAATTCGAAGACGCAGCCTTCGCCCTGAAGCCCGGCCAGGTCAGCGGCGTCGTGAAGGCTTCGTACGGCTACCAGATCATCAAGGTGCTGGCGCACGAGGACGCTCACATGCGCAGCTTCGACGAAGCGAAAAGCGACCTGGCGGAGCAATGGAAGAAGCAGCGCGTCAGCGACATCATGCAGAACGTCGCCGACAAGTCCCAGGCCGAGTTCCAGAAGGACCCGCTGCACCCGGAGGCGGTGGCCGCCAAGTACTTTATGCCCGTGGCCCGCGTTTCCGGTTACCTGCCCGACCAGATGCTGCCGGAAATCGGATCGAATCCGGATTTCGGGCAAGCCGTCGCCGAGCTGAAACCGGGCGAGGTATCGCAGCCCGTCGCCATCACCGATAACAGGATCGTCCTGGCCATCGTGACGGCCGTTACGCCCAGCCGGCCGGCCAAGCTTGAGGAAGTGGAGAGCCAGGTGCGCCAGACCCTGGTCGAGAACCGCAGCGCGGCCGCATTGCAGAAACATGCGCAAGATCTATTCAGCGCCGCCAAGTCCGCGGACGACCTGGCGAAGGCGGCGAAGGCGGCCGGACTGGAAATCAAGACCTCCGACGAGTTCACACGCAGCGGAACGGTGGAAGGCCTCGGATCGGCCAGCTATCTGCAAGACGCCTTTGCGCGGTCCGACGGAAGCGTTTTGGGGCCCATCAGCGTACCAGACGGCATGGTGGTGGCTCGCGTGGTGCAACACATTCCGGCGGACATGTCGAAGCTCCCCGAGCAGGCCGCGTCCATCCGCGACGACGTCAAGAACCAAAAAATGCGCGACAGGGAGACCCTCTTCGCGGAAGGCGTACGCGACGCCCTGATCAAGCAGGGAAAGATCAAAGTCCACCAGGCGGTGCTCAAACGCCTCATTTCCAACTACAGCACGCAGAGCTAACCGGATGATCCACGCCGCTTTCGGCTTCCTTCGGTCGCTGACCGACCCGGTGCGCCTCGCGCAGCTTCTGAACACTTTCCTTTCGGGATGGTGGGGGTACGCCATGTTGTTCGGGGTGGTGTACTCGGAAACCGGACTGCTGGCGGGCTTCTTCTTTCCCGGCGATTCGCTCCTGTTCACCGTGGGCGCGGTGGCGGGCGCGGGGGCGACGGGGGCCGCGCATTTGAATATTATTGTGGTCAACCTGGTTCTGATGTCGGCGGCGCTGCTGGGCGATTCCACGGGTTTCCTGTTAGGCCGCAAGACCGGCGAGCGCATCTTCAGCCGCCCGGATTCGAGGTTGTTTAAGCGCGAGCACGTCACCCGCACCAAGAAGTTCTATGAGCGCCACGGCGGCAAGACCATTATCTACGCGCGTTTCATTCCCATCGTGCGCACGTTCGCGGCGTTTGTGGCCGGAGTGATGGAAATGCCCTACCTGAGCTTCCTTCCTTACAGCGTATGCGGAGGGATCGGGTGGGTCTTCCTGATGACCACGCTGGGCTACCAATTAGGCAAGTACGACTTCATCAGGCGCAACTTCGATTACGCAATCCTAACGGTCATCGTGGTCTCCCTGCTCCCCCCCATGATTGAGACCGCCCGGTCCCGGTGGGGGCGTTCCGTTCACGTGTCCGACCATCCCGGCGGCAAATAGCCGCTCGTCCACAGGTCCCAATCGCGCGGCCATTCCGGGGCCCAGCAGCGGCCAGTGCGCAATGCCCAACAGGTATTCGGGGATGGCCCACACGTCTTCCTCCGCCGTCATCCACGCGATGGAATCGAAGCGGCGAAGGTTCACCGGGCGCGAGTACCGCCGCAGGGTTTTCTCTTTTTGGAGATTGAAATAATCCTCGAAGTATGACATCGCCAGCTCGCGCAGCGTGCGGTATACCGGCTCGCGGTAGCGCAGCCCCGCATAGTTGGAGGCGGCCACCGCTCCCCAATGCCCGCGCTGCCGGAAGATAGCCAGCACGTGATCGTCGTCGCGGACCGCTTCCAGGTCGAGTAGCAGCGGCGGATAGCCCAACATGCGCAAGGCCGCCGCGCCGAACAGGGCCCCTTCCATGCAGTGCCCGGTCTGTTCCCGCATCAACCGCCTCGGCGACCGGCAAGTCGGCCCGTCCGGCTCCACGTTATACGCGATTTCGCAATCGAGGTACCGCTGGATTTTCTCAGGCGTAGTGAGACGGCGGAAAATCGCGCGCTCGGCGGAGTTGAAACCGTTTCTGTCGGCAGCCTGTTTACGCATGTCCCAGCGCCCTGTCGAGCGCCTCCACGAAGAAATATTCACCCCACATCACGGATTCGCCGACGCCTAGCCCCTTATGTAAATGGTAAACGCCGCCCTTGAGAATGCCCTCCCAGGAGGGATCGCCCGCCGCCAGGTACCGTTCGCAAAGTGTGACTAGAATGCGTCGCGCGGCATCGCTATAGCGCTTCGTCTTCACGGCATCGCCGGCGATGTCCGCCAATTGCAGCAAACCCGAAGCCGCGATGGCCGCCGCCGATGTGTCCACCAGCGCTCGGCTCTCGGAGGGCGCATCGAAATCCCACGGCGGGACTCCATCGGCCGGGCAATTAGCGAGATAAAAATCCGCGCACGCTTCGGCGGTCCGCAGGAAACGCGCATCGGGCGCGTACCGGTAGGCCGTGCCGAAGCCATAGAGCGCCCACGCCAGGCCGCGCGACCAGCACGAATCGCCGCGAAATCCCTGTTGCGTGGTCTGGCGCAGGAATTCGCCCGTTTCGAGGTCAAACAGGCCTTCGTGCGCGGTGGATCCGTCGCCGCGCACGAGTACGCGCCGGGTAGTGAGACAGTGCCGCATGGCGATATCGAGCAGGGCCTGGTCTCCGGTTTGGCTGGCGGCATGGAAAATAATGCCCACGTTCATCATGATGTCGATGAACAGCGAATTCTCGGCGAGGAACGAGCGCAGGTAGGCGCCCTTTTCGCGGAATCGCAAGGCCAGGGTGCGGCCCGCCTGAACGAGCACGGCCTGAAGAGCGGGGTCGCCGGCGATGGCGTGCCAACGGGCGTACGTGGAGAGGAAGAGGAAGCCGAGGTCGTGAACCTCGCGGTCGAATTGGCGGGGTTCGAGGCGCCTGGTGTAGCGTTCGGCGGGTTCGCGCCACGAATGATCGCCCCGGGATTCGAGAATCCACATGATCCCGGGCAGGAACCCGTCGCACCAGTGGGTCCATGCCGGAAGAGCGTGCCTCCAGCGGCCGTGGTGCGTGTACATGGGATAGAAGTCCGGGTCGCGTTGGATGAGGGCGCGCACCTGGCAGGCCGCGAAATCGAGCGCATTGCGGAAGAGGGCGTCGTCGGGATTTAGGGAAGTTGGGAGCATGGAAGACTAAAATTTATGGCCACAGATGAACACAGATAAGAAAGAACTGGACAGAACGCCATAGGTAATTGGGCATCCTCCCGAGCCGCCAGCGACGCGAGGTCTAGGTTTTGATTAACATCCTTCTTATCTGTGTTCATCTGTGGCCAAAAAATCTTTTCATAAGGTGCGCAGGTGGAAACCGCCATCCACGTCGAGGACCTGACCGGCGCAGTAATCGAGCAGCCCGCCGGCGATGGCGCGGACCGCGCGTGCCACGTCCTCCGGTTCGCCCATCCGGGCTTGGGGCAGCAGGCCGGATGCGATCCGCTCGTCGTAGGCCTTCTCCACCTTGGCGATCATGTCCGTGCGGACGATGCCGGGGCGGATCTCGAACACCGGGATGCCGTGTGGCGCGAGGCGTGCGGCGTAGAGGGCGGCGGCCATGCTCAGGCCCGCTTTGGACACGCAATAGTCTCCACGATTCACCGATGCGGCGTAGGCCGAAATCGACGTAACGAACACGATGCGGCCCGCGCCCCGCTCCAGCATCCAGCGCGCTATGAGCTGCGTCAAAAAATACGGGCCTTTCAGATTGGCCGCGATCAGGGCGTCGAAACTTCCCTCGCTCGCCTCCAGGATATCGCGCCGCTCGGCCGGCCCCATGCCCGCATTATTCACCAGCAGATCGATCCGGCCGAGTTTTTCGCGCGTGAACTCGACTAGGGCGGCGCGGTCGGCAGCCGATGCAAGATCGCACGGAAAGATCAGAGCGCCGGTCTCTTCGCGCAGGCGCTCGGCCGAATCCAGGCGCGTGCGATAGGTGGCGACCACCTGGTGAGTATGCGCCAGTTCCACGGTCACAGCGCGCCCGATACCGCGGCTGCCGCCAGTGACCACGGCCACCGGCCGGCTGGATGCCTCGCTCATGACGCCCCTTTCCAATTCCGGAATCGAAGACCACTGTAGCATTTCGACGGGTCAGACCAAGCGGTTAGCCGTTGCGCTGGCGTTTCCGTCAGCCCGGAAAGACCTCCTTTTCGTGGAAAAGTGGGGAACCGAAGCACGGGTTGTCGACGGGGAAGGCGGCGACCCGGCGCCGGCTCTTGTCAATTTTCGGCCGGTTGCAGGCGGGCCCACAAAGTCTGTGGGCGCCCCGCCCCACCGGCCCGCCTCACCGTGCGTGCGCGCGCGATCCGGTTATAATGGACCCGTGGCGGTGGTTGCGATAACACGGCTGCGCGTCCGGTCGTGGCGATATCTCGCATCCTTTATCTTCTACTCCCTGCGCGTTTTGAGACAGACGAAGACGGCCCCCGGGAACCTGGCGGTATCGTTGCTTCGTGACACTGGCAATACGTTCTGGACTCGCACTGTCTGGGAGACGGAATCCGCCGTCAAGACTTTCATGCTCGCGCCGCCGCATGGGCAAGTGATGCGTCGACTGCTGGAATGGTGCGACGAAGCGGCGGTTGTGCGTTGGGAGCAGGAGAGCGAGAAAGAGCCTGACTGGCGTGAAGCGCACCGGCGGATGCAGGCGGATGGCAGGCGCTCCAAGGTGAACCACCCGTCACCCGCTCACGCGAAGTTTGAGATTCCGGCGCCGGGGTTGCGCGAGTGAGGGTGGTCAATTTTGAACAGCGGGCGCCTGGCCGAACGTGGTATCACAGGGGCAGTGCGCGAGTGGGCGGAACGGATGCGGTCGTGAGCCTATCTGCCGTTGCGGAGCGGCATCGCGCGGAACGCGGGGCATTGTGGGAACGATTCTCGTGCTGGAAGACGAGTTGTCGGTTCTAAGGCTTATGGCGCTCTGGCTGAAGGAATACAAACTGCTTCAGGCTGCCACGGCGGCGCAGGCGCTTCGGCTCTTCATCGATGCTCACCGCCGGATCGCCGTCTTAGTCACCGACGTGAGACTGGCAAAGAGTTCCGGCATACAAGTCGCGCTGCTTCTTCGATCGCAGATTCCAGACTTGCCCGTGTGTTTGATTTCGGGTTATCCCGAGACCGAGTGGCGTGACTCGGATGCCGACGATCTGGACAGGCTCGGGTCGTCCTCGGTCCTGATCCTCCAGAAGCCCATAACGGCCAAGGCGCTCACAAACGCAGTTCAGGAGTTGTTGGCGGCGCCGCACCCCGAGAAGGCGCGCACTGCCGCAGGGTGATACCGGACGGGTCGCACACTCCGCTCTTCACGCATTAGTCGTGCAGAACGACATTCAGCAAGGAACTGTGGATTTCGAGGCCCCCGTTATAGTCGATGAATCCCAGCTTGCGAAACCGGTTCATGAAAAAGCTGATTCTGGGGCGGGTAGTTCCGACGATTCCAGCCAGTGTCTCCTGACTGATCTTCGGAATCACCAACTCCGGTTTGCCTTCTTTTCCGAAGTGCGCCAGCAGCAGAAGCACGCGCGCCAGCCTCTTTTCGCTGGAGTTGAATAACTGGTCCACCAGGTCTTCCTCAATCTTGATGTTCCGGGAAAGAAGATGGCTCACGAACCGTTCCGAAAACGCTGGTTCTTCGTGAAGAAGCCGAACCACGGTCGCGTTCTCCAGCTTCGTGAGAGAGCAATCCGAAATCGCCACGGCGGTTGCCATGCGCACCAACTGCCCAGCCAGGCATCCCTCGCCAAAAAAATCCCCGTCTTTCAGAATGGCGACGACCGCCTCCTTTCCCTGCTTGGAGAGGACGCTGAGTTTGACCCTCCCTGCCCTGATAAAGAAAACGTCCTTTGCCGCGTCGCCCTGGTCAAAAATGCGGTCGCCGGCGCGGTACTCGGTCCCACGCCGTCCAGGGGCTTTGGTCAAAAAGCTCATAATATCGAAGTCAGGCTTGGCCTTGGCCTTCATTTCCGCACAGCCTTTCATCCAGAGGATAGTTCAAGTCGAGGGGCCGTTGCAAACTGCCCGGGTGGTCAATTTTGAACATACCAAGATGTCTGGTCATGCTACCTTCAGTCAATCAGCCCGTATACGGGTGGCCGGGGGGCCGGCGGCGACCCAATGGACGTGACAAGATTGATTTCGGAGCTTCTCTCGGAACGGGAAGACGTCGAACGAGACATCTTCCGCCTGGAGCGATCCGCCCGGCTCAGGTTCGGGGCAGCGAACGGAGAGCAGCAATCCGTGACGGCTATCGATAAGGGACCGACCTCGAGGCGGCGCCGCCGCAACCTGCCGGCCACGGTCAGCTCAAATCCCCAGTGGCGGGTTGCCGGAGATTGACCCAAGACAATGCCTGGAGCTAAACCCGGGCCGAACGATGGTGGTAATCGTGCGCCCGTCACCCTTCCCGACCTCCGATCGGCGGGATCAGGCCAACGCGTCATTCTTGTCGCCGACGACGAGGCCCTAATCCGCAACCTGGTTACCTTGCTTCTGCAACAAGACGGGTATGTCGTCCTGTCGGCCGCCGACGGCCACGAGGGGCTGGAGCTATCGCGCCAATACCCCGGCGCAATAGACCTGGTAATCACGGACATGCAGATGCCCCGGCTGAATGGCGCCGATTTGTGCGCTCACCTGCTCGAAGAGCGGCCGGGAATCAAGGTTCTGATGATGTCCGGCGCGGACATAAGAGAAATCGTTAGCCAAAACGTCAATCTGCCATTCCTGCCGAAGCCTTTCGACGGCGGGACTCTCAAAGCGCGGGTCCGGGCGATTCTGGCCACGCCGGTTGAGCCTCCGATGCAACGCCGGCCGGGCTGACAGATGACGGGGGCAGGCCGCTCTACGCCCTGTCCGGCTTCATCACCGCAATATATCCCAGATTCCTGTAGAGCTGGTTGTGGTCGAGGCCGAAGCCTACGACGAAGCGGTCGGGAATCTCGAAACAGCGGTATTTGATGGGCGTCTGCACGATGCGGCGGGAATGGCGGTCGAGGAGGGTGCAGACCGCGAGCGAATTGGGAGCCCGGCCGGCCAGGGTTTGCAGCAGGTAGCGCAGCGTGAAGCCGGTGTCGACGATGTCTTCCACTAACAGCACGTCTTCGCCCTCGATGCTGTCGTCAAGGTCCTTGGCGATGCGCACCAGGCCGGGGGCGCCGCTGCGGTTGGAGAAGCTGGAAATACCCAGAAAATCGATTTCGACCGGTATCTCGATGTGGCGCGCCAGGGCCGTGAGGAAGAATATCGATCCCTTGAGCACGCCGATCAGCTTGACCGATTTGCCTGCGTAGTCGCGCGTGATTTCGGCGGCCACTTCGCGGATGCGCGCGTCGATCTGCTCCTCCGTAAACAGGACGCGGTCCAGGCCGGGGATGGCGGACGGGTTCACGCTTGCACCCGTTCAGCCAGGCCGTATTTGAAGATCAGGTTTTCGAAATCCTTCTGGTAGAACACCTGAATGTTGATGTGCGGATAGAGTTGGCGCAACAGGCGCACCTTGCGATTCTTGCGGGTCACGAGCGACTGCTTCATGGTGGTGAGTTCCACGTAGAGGTTGAACTCCGGGAGAAAAAAGTCGGGCGTGAAAGATTCGAGCGGCGCGCCGTCGGGGCCGTACTGGATGGGGAAGCTGCGCGGCTCGTACTCCCAGGCGATGCGGTAGAAGTCGAGCAGGTTGGCGAACATCTCCTCGCTCTGGTGGGCGAACATTTTTTGCCGCAGGGTCACCTTGGCGGGGGGCACAATGCCGTAGCGGGCCAGCTTGAGGCGCATTTGGAACTGAAGCTGGGCTTCGGCGGCGGCGGAGAGGAGGCCGCGCTCGGCGAGGCCGGTTGAGCGAACGGCGGTTTCGATGAGCTCCGCCATTTGGTCGGAATTCAGGAATTCGGCGCTCAGCACCATGTCGAACAGGTCGGCAGTGGCCTTGGCCTTGCCGAATTTAGCTTTTCGATCGGCGCGGTCGGCGGCTTCGAGTTCGAGGAGAAGTTGGCGCGCGGCGGGGCGTTCCAATTGGTTATCGAGCATGAGGGCGCCGATGCGCGCATTTTCCGGAGCCACCACGTGCACGCGCAACATGCCGGAAAAATGGCGGGCCTGCAATTCGCCGCCGGCGGCGCAGCAGACCAGGTGATGCCCGGTGGCGAGGCGCGCCAGGACGGACGTTACCAGGCTGGAATAGGCTTTATCGGGGACGGGCGCCTCGGAGCCGAATTCTTCGCTGGTGAGGGCCGCGATCCGCGACTGGGTGAGCAACTCGAATCCCAAGCGCTGCGCGGCGAGGCGCGCGACCTCTTCAAAACGGCATCCCGGATGGCCCGATACGGCGATTAACGCCATGTCACACGTTCATTTTAGCGCAGACGATTCGGAGCAAGGCAGAAGATCCGCGTAGACGAAGCCGCCGGTATCGCGGGTTTCGCCGCCTACGATGTCGAGCGGCGCACGGAACATCGGGCCGGCGTAGGCGAAGGTGTGAAACTCGCCATTCTCGCCGCAGGGATCGGCCGAAGGAGGAAGGTCTTGCAAGAGCGCGTGGTTGAACTCGCGGCCGGCAAAGGCGGCGTCGAGGGCATTCTTATCGATGCACGAAAGGCGCGCGCGCAGGCCGGCATCGATCATTTCGCGGGCCAGCGCGGCGGTGGGCAGACCCCAGATCGGGAAGAGCGGCGTGAGGCCCGAGCCGGCCAACTGGCGTTCGCGGTATTCGCGGACGTCGCGAAGGAATAAATCGCCGAATGCGATCGTGTCGAAGCCATCGGCTACGGCGAGCCGGCAAGCTTCGGCCATGCGGTCTTCGTAATCCTGGTTGGTGCACGGCCAAGGCAGGGGAATGGCGCGCAGGGGAACGCCGGCAGCTTCGGCCTGGGCTTCGAGCAGGGACCTGCGGACGCCGTGCATGGCCACGCGATCGGCGCTTTCGTTGATGGTGGTGAGGAGCGCCGCCACCTGCACGCCGCGCTGCCGCAGTACGTGCAAACTCCAGGCGCTGTCCTTGCCGGAACTCCAGGCCAGCAGGGCTTTCACGCTATGCCGCTTGCGCCGCCACGCGCTCCGAACGGACCGCGACGCGGCTTAAGACCGCGTGCAGCGCGAAGAAGGCGCCCGCGTAGACCAGGTCGGAAACCATGGTATTGCGGAAGAACGGAATGGCCGCGATGTAGCAGTTGACCAGGCCTGCGAACGTGTGCCCGTACTGGCTGCCGGGGGCGAGCCACGTCCCGAAGTTGGAGAGGAGGAAGAACTGCACGCTCCCGCCGATGGCCGCGGCGCCGATCCAGCCGGGGTTTTCCGTGCGGCGCAGGCGCGTGCCGATCCATGCGTAGATCAGGAAGCTTGCATAGATGAACGGCGTCGCGAAGGAGTAGGCGTTTCGCAGTGGATAGCCGTAGCGCAGACAGACCAGCGGGTCTGTGACGGCCATGAGCGCGATGGGCAGCAGGTAGGCGCGCCATCCCCTAAGGCGTGCGCCCGCAAACAGGCTCAGTGCGCCCACCGGGGCGAAGTTGAAGTTTTGCGCCAAACGCGCGGCCCCTCCCAGGATTGTCAAGCCGGTGGCCAATGGCCTAGCGGAATTGGTTTCCATCGTATTCTCCTCGTTTCTATATTATTACTCAGAGATCCCCGAAGCGGCGCGGTTCGGTTCCCACAAAGTTTCGGGCGAACCGGTGGCTCGGCTGGCCCAGCGGCTCCAGACGAACAGCGCGTCGCTCAAGCGGTTCAGATAATGCAGCGCCTCGGGCGGTATGGTTTCGGCGCGCGCCAGCGATACCAGGGACCGCTCGGCGCGGCGGCAGACCGTGCGGCAGACGTGCAATTCCGCATTGAGGCGGCTGCCGCCCGGCAGTACGAACGAGCGCAGCGGCGGGAGGCCGGCGTTCATGGCGTCCATTTCCGTTTCAAGGCGCGTCACTTCGGCGCCGGTGATGCGCGCCTGCCGGGGATGGACGTCTTCGGGCAGCGTGGCCAGGATGGACCCCAGATTGAACAGCTCGTGCTGCACGCGCAGGAGGATGGGGCCGAGAGGGGCCAGGGCGGGTTGGCCGGCGGCGAGTTCTTCGACCGAGGCGCGCGCCACTCCGACGAAGGCGTTCAGTTCGTCCACCTGGCCGTAGGATTCGATGCGCGGGGCGTCCTTCGGAAGGCGCTGGCCGCCCGCCAGGCCGGTGTCGCCGCCGTCGCCGCCGCGGGTGTAGACGCGGTTCACGGCGATGCGGGGTTTATCGAATGGTTCGCTCATGGGACCTCCGTTTGCCTCACTTCACCCCCGACAGCGTCCACTTCATTCCGGCCACGAAATTCAGCAACGGGGATGGGTAGCCGTAGACCTCTTCATAATGCTCGTTCAGCGCGTTGCGCAGGTTGCCGTAGGCGGTCAGACCGCGGGGCAGCGCGTAGTTCAGGCCGATCCCCACATCGGCGTAACCGGGGTTGTGAAAGAGGCCGGCGGCGGCGCCCAAGGTAGGTTCCACGTCCAGAATGGAGCCGCGGAACACGCCCGATATGGTGATGGAGGCTTTGCCGCGGCGCACTGAAGCCGTAAGGGCCCCGTAGTTGGCGGGCCTGCGGATCAGTTCCTGTCCCACCTCGAATGGCGGCGTCCCCACGCCGGGGTCGTCGTTCAGCGATAGAATCCTCGTCTGGAGCGCGGTGTAGGATGCGTTCACGAAGAGCCAGCGCTTGGGGCGCAGCGTCGCCGAGAACTCGCCGCCTTGCGCCAGCGAGTTCGCGAGATTGTCCGATTCGTAATGGCTCAGTGCGGCGAGCGAGCCTCCCAGAATCACGATCAAATCGTAATAGCGTGTGCGGAAATAGGTGGCGTCGAGCGAGAGCCAGTCGTGAAACAGCCGGCGCTCGACGCCCACGTCGCCGCCGCGGGTGCGCTCCGGCTTGAGGTTGGGGTTGTTGGTGTAGGCAAGGTCGAACCCGTCGGGCGGGCGGATGCCGGTCCCAAAGGAAGCGTGGAAGCGGGTGCGGCCCTGCACGTATGCGCCGGAGAGCTTAGGGTTCGCGACGGCGATGCTCTGGGCCGGAAAAAACGGGCGCGTGTAGCCATCCGTCGGGATCGCGCCGGTGTCCAAAAACTCGGCGCGCACACCGGCGTTCAGAAAGAGATGCCCCCAGAACTCGAAGCGGTTCTCCAGGTAGAGCGCTTCGTCGCGGCGGCGTATGGGAAAGGTGTTGGAATCGGCGTCCGTGATGTAGGTGTTCGTGACCTGTTCGGTTCCGCCGCTCGCGCCAATGGCGACGGTGTAATAACTGGCCACCTTCACAATGGTGCGCGCCTCGAACTGCGCGCGTAGGTCCTTGTTGAATGAGAAGCCGTACGGGCTGGTGAAGCCGTTGTTGTTCAGAAAAAACGCGCCGGACAATTCCAGGCGCACGCGGTCGCTCAGGTCCGCCCGGTACTGCAGGGAATAATCGGAGAAGTTGTTCTTGTTGCGGCTGATGGTGTCGATGCCGGTGTAGTCGTTCAACGGGTCTGAGCCGTAGGGGCCGGGCACGCCGTTGGCGCTCGAATCGAAATCGCCGTGGATGAACAGCGATTGTTTCTTCCAATGGCGCACGACATTGAGCATGAGGTCCTGGTTGCGGTAGTCGCTGTTCTGGACCGGCCCGTTGGTTTTCATCTGCGAGGCGGAGGCGACGATGCCGAAGCCCGCGACAGTGCCGCCGCCGGAAATGCCGAAGCGGTTCTCCCCGTAGGTGCCGCCTTCGGCCACCACATCCAGATTTGGGGGTGAATCGGCGTCGCGCGTGACGAAGTTGACCACCCCGCTCACCGCGTACGGGCCGTAGAGAGCCGACTGCGGACCGCGAATCACCTCTACGTGATCCAGCTCTTCGGTGGGGATGTGCGAGAAATCGAAATCGCCGCCGAAAGAATTGACGGGAACGCCATCGATTTCGACCAGGTTGTATTCCGGTTCGCCGCCGCGTATATACAGGCCCGCGATGCCGCCGGTGGGTCCGGTCTGGCTGACGGCCACGCCGGGCGCATCGCGCAACAGGTCTTCGGCTAGCGGCTCATTGCGCTGCTCGATCTCCTCATGCGGGATGATGGTGACGCTGCTTCCCTGACGGCTGGCTTCTACGTCAATCGCCGAATCGGCCACGGTGACCGAATCCACCATGGGAGCGAGAGCTAGGCGCACGGTCATTTCAGGTGTGGCGTCGGCGGCGGCGATGGACTTATCGGCGAAACCGGGGGCGGTGATTACCAGCTTGGAACCGAGCGGCAAGGAACATGCGAAGGCGCCGTCCGGCGACGGGAAGCTGCGCTCCACGCCCAGCGGCGTGACGATAGAAACGCGGGCGCCGGCCACGCGCGCTCCGGATGGATCGACAATCGTACCCTTCACCTCGGCGGCGGAAAGGCACACGGAAAAAAACAGGCAACAAGCCAGCGGAATTGCAACGTTTTTACGCATTCCAAGCTCCTCCCTAGAGAGCTGTGCGAACCTCTCACGCTGGCCGGTCTCCTGACTTGCGCATCGACGGAACCCCCGGCCTTCCCATCCCGTTGCCGGAACAGTGGCATCTTCCGAGGGGCCTCCGCGCTTACAGTAGCGGGGCTGTGCCGGACTTTCACCGGCTTCCCGATCACCAGCGGAAAAATAAACTACCTCCCGATTCTACATCAAAATGCGAAGACCGGCGCCGATGGGCTGTGATAACGTAGCCTTTCCAGGAGAAGCCCGTGTACACGCCCGACGAACATCGTTACGAAAGCATGGTCTACCGCCGCTGCGGCAGGAGCGGCCTCAAGCTGCCTGCCATCTCACTGGGACTCTGGCACAACTTCGGCGGCGTGGACGCCTTTGAGAACATGCGCGCCATGCTGTGCCGCGCGTTCGATCTTGGCATTACGCATTTCGATCTCGCCAATAATTACGGACCGCCGTACGGATCGGCCGAGGAGAATTTCGGACGCGCTCTCCGCGCCGACCTTCACGCATGGCGCGACCAGATGATCGTCTCCACCAAAGCGGGCTACGATATGTGGCCGGGCCCGTATGGCGATTGGGGATCGCGCAAGTACCTGCTGGCCAGCCTCGATCAGAGCCTGCGGCGCATGGGCCTGGAGTACATGGACATTTTCTATTCGCACCGTCCCGATCCGGAGACGCCGGTGGAGGAAACCATGTCCGCGCTCGACCGCGCCGTGCGTTCCGGCAAGGCGCTCTACGCCGGCATCTCCAATTACAATCCCGCGCAAACGGCTCTGGCCGTGGCGGAGTTGCGTAGGCTCGGGACGCCCTGCGTGATCCATCAGATGAAGTACTCCATGTTCGTGCGAAAGCCGGAGGAGGGCCTGTTTGAGAGGCTGGAGGCGGAGGGCATCGGCGGCATCGCGTTCTCTCCGCTGGCGTTGGGGATGCTCACCGACCGGTATCTGACGGGCATCCCCGCCGATTCGCGAGCCGGCAAGGATGGGCGCTTTCTCAACCAGAGCCACATCACGCCGGAGCGCGTTTCGCAGGTGCGCGCGCTGGCCGGGATCGCGCAACAACGCGGGCAGAGCATGGCGCAAATGGCGGTCGCGTGGGTGTTGCGCCAAAAGGCCCTGGCTAGCGCGTTAATCGGCGCCAGCCGGCCGGCGCAGATCGAAGACTGCGTCGCGGCAGCTCGGAACACGGAGTTCTCGGCGGCCGAACTGAGCCGGATCGACGAAATCCTGCGGCCATGACCGCACTGCGGCGGTTGTTCGGCGGGCCGGAATCGCTGGAGCTTATTTCCCGGCGCCCGCGGGCATGGAGACGGCCACGGTTGGGTTTAAGAGCGCGGAGCCGGCGGCCGCACGGGTTCCAGCCTGATAAGACCGGATGAATGCCCGCCGCTCGAACTGCAGCGCACCCATCCCAATGTCCTCTGCTTCGCGCAAAGCACGAGCGTTGTCCCAGCGGTCATGATCGATTCGATACGCGGCGATCACTGCGCCAGTACGGTCGGCCCCCCGCTTACAATGCACGAACACGGGACCTGACGCCACGTCCTCCAGCAGCTTCAGAATGGCGCCGGTTTCGGCCGGGGTGGGCGGCGTCATCCCGGTCATGGGGATGTTGAGGTAGCGCATCCCTGCGGCGGTCACAACCCGCTCCTCGGCGAGCGACCGGTCATCGTGTTCGCGCAGGTCCAGTACCAGCTTGACGCCGAGCTTGGCGAGGTACCGGAATCCCTCATCGGTCGGCTGCGCGCCGCGGCAGACGTTTGGACCGACTTGATAAAACCTGTCGATTCCGGGGACTGAGCGTGAGGCCGCAAAGGCTGGTAAACCAACAATAGCTAAAGTGAAGAGGCTGATCGGACGAAGCGTGCGAAAAGACATTTGACACCGAACTCCTGGTGAATTGTGACTTCCGTCACTGGGTAGTGCGGCGCCAAAAATCAGCCTGCTCAACTTCAGCTATCGGCGGGAGCCACGGAAGACTAGTCTTTGCAAGGAATTGCACGCCAGATCCCTACGCACATCACCCAATATTTCGACGGTGCGCCGGCTCGTCAGGATACAAATTCTTTTGGTTGAAGGCCGTGTTCCGCGGACACCGGGGGGATACATGTGCCCCCCGCACCTACATCTTGAGCAACCGGATGCTGCCGTTCGAAGTGCCGATGTCAATCAATGCTCCGCCGCTGCCCAGGGCGCCTTCGACCTCGTTCTTGCCGAACTTGCCCTGCGTCCGGATTTCGTAGTCCGATGTGATCGAGGAGTTGCTGGTGTGCGCCATCAGGCGGGCGTTGGGCTGGTCGGGCAGATGCAGCGTCACGGGGCCGTTGCTGGAGTTCACGTGGGCGTCGCTTGCGAAATGCGGCGGCAGAGTGAGATCGACGCCGCCGTTGGAGGTCTCCAGACGCACCGGCCTCTGAGACTCGCCGATGCTCGCGGTGATGCTGGCGTTCGATGTGGTGGCTTCGAGCGATCCGCCCAGACGCTCGGCATGAATGTGCCCATTGGAACTGTGGACCGTGGCGTCGCCGGCCACGTTCACCAGTTCAACGCTGGAGTTGCTCGTCGTGGCGTCCAGGCTGCCCGCCAGGTCTTGAACGCGGATCGCGCCATTCGATGTCTTTAGCCGCGTCGGCCCTTTACCGTCCACGGTGTGTATGGAGCCGTTGGAGGTGGTGATCCGGTCGAGCACCGCCGTGCGCGGGATTTTGATGGTGAACCGTGCGCCTTCGTTGTTGCGGCGGTCGGAGGGGCGGATGGCCCGGATGGAGACCTCGTCGGGGCTGTTATGGACGTCGATTTGGAGCGCATCGGCGGCCTCCTGTGTGGGTCCGTACTTTGTTCCGCTGATATCCACGGAGTCCTGATCCCATCCGGAGATCTCCACCGATCCGTTAAAGCCCTCCACCGAGAGGCTGCCGCCGCTCTTCAGGGGATAGCTGTAGTGGAAGTCGCGTTGAAACCGCTGAAAGCTACCGAAATCCTCGATATCGCAGGCTGTCAGGAAAAGCAGGGCCAAGCCCAGAGGCATGAGAAGAAGTTTCGCGCGCATTTGCACCTCGAAGGGAGGAATACGAAGACGGGGTCGGGTTTGTTCCGAATCCGTCTGTCAGATGCGGCGAGAATCTTTGACGCGGAGACGGATGCGATCCCTTCTTTAACGTCTTTCTCCGCGTCTCCGCGTCTCCGCGTCAAGGTCTTGCTCTCAAGGTTTTGCTCTCCCCGCTCGGCGGCGAAAGCGGTTTATGATTGGGTTTCCCATGTATCGCGGCCTGGTTCTTTTCGATATCGATGGCACGCTGCTGCGGCGTGCCGGACCCCACCACCGGGCGGCGCTGGTCTACGGCATTCGCCGGGTGGCCGGCCTCGAAACCACGACCGAGGGCATCCCGGTCCAGGGAATGCTAGACCCCAAGATTCTGGCGGCCATGATGCGCAATGCGGGCGCGGATCGGGAGACCATCCGCGAGTCCATGCCGGCCATCCTGCGCGCGGCCGAGAGGTACTATTTACGGGTTTGCCCCGCGCTTGGCGGCAAGCTTTGCCCGGGCGTGGTAGCCGCGCTCGACCGGTTGTCCCGCCGCGGCCATCTGTTGGGGCTGGTGACGGGCAACCTGACCCGCATCGGATGGCGCAAGCTGGAGCGCGCCGGCTTGCGCGACTATTTCCGGATGGGCGCCTTCGGCGAGATGGCCACGACGCGCGCGGGGTTGGCCAGGATCGCCATCCGGGAAGCCCGTGGCAGGGGGTGGATCGTTCGCGGGTCGCCGGTTTCCCTGATCGGCGACGCGCCGTCCGATATTATTGCGGCCCGCCGCAACAGGATACGGTCCATCGCCGTGAAGACAGGCATCACCCCGCCGGAGGTCTTGGCCGCCGGCCACCCGGATTTTCTCCTCCGGGACCTCAGGGAACTTCGCCTCCGAATGGTGGAAGACGGGCGCGAATCTTCCTGAACGCCCGAGCAACCGCTCCTGGAGGCGCGTCTCCATCGATTTTGGTGGGCCGCACGCCCATGGGCACTCTCTTACCTACCGAGCCGCGAACGTAAGAGAGCGGTCCCCTCCTCTCGCCCTTCAGCGTACAATTTGGGTAGGGTCAAGTCCAGAGAATGGCGGCTTCGGGGATCGACAGGTTTCTGTCGGCGCGTGCGAGAGCGCTCGGGATTGGGTTCACGGGTCTGCTTCTCCTCATGGCGATCATGGCCATCGACGCGGTAACATCGCTCCGCGTCGTCGAGCTGAGTACCGCGGTTTTGCGAACGGAATCCCGTAAGCGCGATAGCCTGCTCGATCAGTTGCGCGCGGATATCTACCGCTCGTCCACGCTTGTGCGCGATTACCTGCTCGATCCCGATGCCGCGCGGGCCGCGAGTTATCAGGCGGAATTGGAGCTTCTCGGAGTCCAGTTAAGCGATGCTCTGCGCAGCTACGAACAGGAACTGCCGGACACGGAAAGTGTCGCTTTCAAGGATCTGCGCACCCATTTCGAATCGTATTGGGAGTCGCTGGCGCCCGCATTGCAATGGGACGCAGCCGAACGCCGCGCCAATGGCGGACGTTTCCTGCAAGACGTCATCATGCCCTTCCGCGCCAACGTCGTCCAGTTGACAAGGCAGGTGACCGTTTTGAACGACCGCGATCTGGACGCGGGCGAAAATCGCATTCGAGCCGTCCAGTCGCGCTTTCGGACGCGAGTGACCGTCACCTCCGTCCTCGCTCTGATGCTTGGCCTGATTCTAGCCACGGCCAGTGTCCGCCGCGTCGAGCGTCTCGAACGGGAGGCGAAAGCGCGCTATGCGGAAGTGGAAGAGGCGCGCCGTGAGCTCCATAAACTCTCTGGCCTGCTTGTCACGGCGCAGGAGGAGGAACGGCGCAACCTCTCGCGCGAGTTGCACGACGAGATCGGGCAGGCCATGTCGGCCATGCTGGTTGAGTTGGGGAGGCTCGAAGCCGCGCCCGATGGCGAGACCCGCGCCGAGCGGCTCGCTTCGGTTCGCCGCATGGCGGAAGACAGCGTCGGCAAGGTGCGCAACATGGCTCTGCTGCTTCGCCCTTCCATGCTGGACGATCTTGGCCTGGTGGCCGCTCTCCGATGGCAGGCTCGCGAAGTGACGCGCCGGTCGGGTCTCAAGGTGAAGATGGCGGCCGACGAAATAGCCGAGGATTTGCCCGACTCGCTCCGGACCTGCATTTACCGCGTCGTCCAGGAGGCGCTCAACAATTGCGCCGCGCATGCGCATGCGACCGAGGTCCGCGTGGCCGTGCACCGGGACGGCGACGGGCTTTCGGTGACGGTGCGGGACGACGGGGTTGGCTTCGAACCAAGGCGGGAAAAGGGGATAGGGTTACTGGGGATGGCGGAGCGAGTGGAGCGCCTCGGCGGGCTGTTTACGATCGAATCGAAGCCCGGCGCCGGCACGCTCCTATCGATTCGTCTTCCCCTCGCCAACGGCGGGTCGGCGCCACTGAAGGACATCGCATGATACGGATCATTCTCGCGGAAGATCACGCCGTCATGAGGCGCGGGCTGCGTCTGGTGCTCGAAGAACAGCCGGACTTTGAGGTCGTGGGCGAGGCGAGCGACGGGCGGGAAGCGGTGGCCCTGGCGGAGTCTCTCAAACCCGACGTCGCGGTGCTGGATATCACGATGCCCAACATGAACGGCATCGAGGCCGCGCGGCAGATCGGCGCGAAGCAACCGGACGTCGCGATCGTGGTGCTGAGCATGCATTCGGACGAGGGCTATGTGCTTCGCGCCCTCAAGGCAGGGGCGCGCGGCTACCTGTTAAAGGAATCCCCCGAGGCGGATTTCATCCAGGCGATCCGCTCGGTGAGCCAGGGCAAGGCATTCTTCAGTCCGGCGGTCAGCCGCATGTTGGTGGAGGACTACGTCCGGCAGTTGCGCGATAAGGACGTGGAAGACAGCTATGAGCTGCTCACGCAGCGGGAGCGCGAGCTTCTTCAACTCATCGCCGAGGGCAAGAGCAACAAAGACGTAGCCAACATGCTGAATCTGAGCCTCTATACCGTCGAGACGCACCGGGGAAACATCATGGAAAAACTCAACCTGCATAGCGTTCCGGAGTTGATCCTCTACGCCGTCCGCAAGGGTGTCATCGCCTGAAGGCCGGGCATTGCGCTCGTCAAATCATGCACTTCGAACCGAGCCGCGAACGTCAGAGAGCGGTTGCTTGACTCATACCGCCTTCCCCAGCCAGTCAATACCGTTTCGAGGGTAGATGCCTACGGCCGGAAACGGTCGTCTATTCGGTTGAAGGAACTCACGGAAATCGGTGAAGTTCCCGGAGGGAGAATCAGTATGAAACGAACGCTAATCGCACTTGCTGGGGTGTTGTCGATCGGGTTGGGCATGGCCTCCGCCCAGGTAATGACGCCCCTCAGATTCACGGTGAACAGTCCATTCTATGTGGAGAACACCCAACTGCCCGCGGGCGCGTACGAGATATTGCCTACCACGGAGACAAATCTCCTCCAGATGAGGTCCCTTGGCGGGAATGCCGGGGTCTTTTTCAGGACGGCTGAAGCCGGCAATCAAGCCTTGCCGCAGCGGTCGGAGGTGATGTTCGACAAGTTCGGCAAGACCATGGTGCTGAGCTCGATCGTGGTCGCGGGGCAGTGGGACGCATCCCAAACCATGGGGTCGAAGGTCGAGCGCGGCGCGCGGGAAGCGTCGGCGGCGCCGGCCAAGATCGCGGCTCCGGCGGGAACCGTAGCCGGCGAATGAGCGAACGGCGTTGCGGGGCTGCCGGCTCCCGGAGCGGCGGCCCCTCGACCCGATTTAGTTCGGCGACGGCCTCTCTGCGTGGTCGACCACGAGGACGTCAACCGGGCTCTTTTGCGGCATCAGCTTCAGGCCGAGCTGCTCGACGGCAGGGAAGACCCCTGGCGTCAGTCCGAACCCCGTAAATGGCTGCCCAGCCTGCGGCGGCCCCGCCTGCGAATCATCGAGTTCAACCCGGAGGTTGATCTTATAGACTCCGGTCATCCCAGTTTCATCTACCACGGGATGATCCAGGAAGATCTTCAAGAACTCGGCCAGTCGTGGAATCCTGTTGACCATCTGTATGGTCATGAATCCGTCCTCTGAACCTATATGGGCCCCCCGTGACAGGCTCAATTTTCATTTCGTGCAGCTTGGGAGCGCCCTTTCCCACGACCAATACATATACCGGACGTTGCTCCGTCATCCTGTGCAGAGCCAGTTTGAATCGCTGTGCCAGCAGCGTGTGCAGCATCGGTCTGAGTTGGTCCTGCGTGGTGGAATCGGCGCTCTTGGCGGCAATGTCGTACTGCTCTTCATCCAGCCAGGCAGGTCCAGCGATCTCGCCAGCGCCGTTTAAGCCGTACGCCCATGCTATGCATTCACGCAGGGTTTGCTGTCGCATGGTGAGACTGCCGTGGGAAGCGACAATCGTGCGATTTTCCGCTGTAGATCCTGGTTTGAAGGGCTTGACGGATGCCACCTCGAACTCCGGGCCGGCGGCGGATTAAGCTTGCGCCTTGCCCTGTGGGCGCTTCCAAAATTCCGAGCACGACAGGACCCACGATTGAGGCGACAGTCAGAACGCGCCGGATGCGCAATGTCAGCTCCTAGAAACTGGAAAAGCGCTACCCCTCGCGGAGTAGCGCCTCAAAGCGTGTTGTCCACCTCTCTAAACCTGGAACGAACTCCCGCAGCCGCAGGTCGATTTGACGTGCGGATTGTTGAACTTGAAGCCGGCGCCTTCGAGCGATTCGACGTAGTCGACCTCCGCGCCGTCCAGGTACAGCAAGCTCGCCTGATCGATGAAGACCTTCAGCCCATCGTACTGGTAGCTCTTGTCCAACATATTCGGCTGGTTCTCAAAAGCCATCGAGTAGCTAAATCCGGAACACCCGCCACCCACCACCGAGATGCGCAAGCCAGCGGGGACGGGATCCTGGGCCGCCATGATCTCTTTGACTTTCCCTACTGCCTTTTCCGTTATTTGCACCATGCGTTAAACACTCCTGATTCCGAGCTTGCCGTCCCATTATACCAGTGGGATCGCGCCGCTCCGGGTTTTCACTGTATGTGATGATCGGTGCGCGGCTCAGGTCGCGGGAAAGTGGACTCCGGCGGTCCATTTAGAGCTTGAACCGGGGAAGCCTCCCGGCTGTGTTATGGTGCAAGTGTATTCACGCGGTAGCTGAAACCGGCACAGGGCCGTGCGCGTCGGAAGCGGTGTATGGGAACGTTTACCGGCGCTCTGGCCCTCCCCGGAATCGGCTACGGAACTGCGGCGAAGTCTAGAGTGGACTACCAGAATACTCCGGAAGGGGCGCTTGTTCGCCGCATCCAGGCGGGCGACGAGACGGCGTTTCGCGAAGTCGTGGAACGCTACCAGTCCAAAGTGTTTTCCATCATCCACGGCATCGTGCGCCGGCGCAACGACGTGGAAGACATTGCACAGCAAGTATTTGCGAAGGTTTTCCTATCCATCGGGAGTTTCGATTTCCGCAGTTCGCTGATCACCTGGATCTACAAGATCACGGTCAACGAATGCTTCGATTATTTGCGCAAGCGGAAGGTCCGGAAGCTGGTTTATGAGAGCGATTTAAGCGAGGACGAATCGCGGCGGGTGGAGAACATCCAGCCGCAGGTCGACCGCCAGGAAGGGGCCGACGCCTCGCTCGCACGCCGCGACTACATTTTGAAGCTCCTTTCCCGGGTCTCCGAAGAAGAGCGTATGTTGTTGATGCTGAAGGAGGTCGAGGGATATTCCGTCGAGGAATTGGCGGAGCGGACCGGCATGAACGAGAACACCATTAAGGTGAAGTTGTTCCGGGCGCGGCAGAAGCTGGTAAAGGCGGCGCAACGCCTGGACCGCGCTCCCGGTCTGGTATCGGGTTAAAGGCAAAGGGTACCCGGAAGCGGGCGATAGATCCGCGGCGGGTTGGGTTCGGTGAAGTGGTTTTCACTGTCGTAAGGGAAGAAATATCATGCATGCGGTAATCGTGGATTGCCTCGAATCGTATCTGGCCGATGCGCTGGAACCGGCCGATCGGCGCGCCATCGACGCGCATTTGGTCGCCTGCCGGGCGTGCCGCGACGAAATCGCGGAGCTGAAGGAGACTTCGCAGTGGTTGGGCTGCCTGCGCTCCGAGGAAATCGGGGAGCCGGCGCCGGGTTTCTATGCTGCGGTGATGCGGCGCGTGGATGAACGCAGGGCCGTCCCCGTGTTCGCCGGCTGGTTCGCCCTGGATTTGGCCCTCGGCCGCCGTTTGGTGTTTGCCTCGCTGCTGACCCTGGCCGTCCTGGGGACTTACCTGGTTTCGCGGGAGGCGACCTATAAGGGCGGACCGTCCGCGGAAGCGGTGATGGCGCAACAGGAGTCTCCGGCGTTCGATTCCGCGCCGGCGCAGGATCAGATGTTGGTCACCCTCACGGCCTATGAGCGCTAACCTGGCGACGGCCGCGCCGGCGAGATTCGACTGGAATCCCAAGGTTCTCGGCGCGCTCACTCTGGCGCTGGTGTTCCTCTGCGGCGCCGTGATTGGCGCGCTGGCCATGGATTTCGGCGTTCACCCCAAGCAGGGCACGGCGACCCTTGAAACGCTCCAAGGCAAGGGGAAGGCCGCCACTTTCGCGCGTTTGCAGAAAGAACTTGACCTCACTCCGGCCCAATCGCAACAGGTGGAATCCACCCTAAACGATTTCTGGCAGTACTACCGCACGGTCCTGACCGACTGCAAGCAACGGCTGGAGCAATCGCTCACCCCTGCGCAGAAGGCCAAGTTCGAGCGCCTGCTTCAGGAACCGCCTAAGTAGGGATGTTGCTTGCAGGCCGCGCGCCAGCGTCCTAGCTCCTTCCGTTGCGCGGATTGATAACGCCAGTAGTACCGCGGTCTCCGTGGTAGTACGCTGTTCTTATCCATGCTATTCACGCCTGAACCCTTACGGCAGAGGTGCGCGGCAATCGCGCGCGAGTGCCATGCCGGCAACATCACAGAGTTGGAAGCCGGCGCGCGCCTGATCGACGCCGACCCCGATTTCGCCGGCGGCTTTCTGATGCTCGCCAATGGAAAATCCGCGGCTGGCGATTTAGTTGCAGCCGAGTCCTGCTGCTGGAAGGCGCTTGAGCGGATGCCCTGCGACTATAGCCCGTACTTGTCGCTCTCGGATATCCGCCGCAAGCATCACGGCCCGGATGACCCGCTGTCGCGACGTCTCATGCTGCTGGGGATTTGGAAGCTGGCCCTGAGCGAACAGATTCCAAGCGAAGTGGCGCGATCCTTCGGCGAACGAATGAATCTGGACATCGATTTCACAGACCCTGCGACATACGAAGCGCTTGCCGGTGCGATGGAGGATGAAGCGGAAACTCCAGCGGAGTTTCGCGACGCCATGGCCCCATTCGAACTTCTGAACCTTCTCCAACGTCAATCCGCGGAAGGAATGGATGACCACCTGTTGCGCGACAGCCTGTCGCATTCGGAGCGTTTGATTCCGCTCTGGCGCGCGGCGTTACGGGAATGGGCGCAACGGCCCGATGCGCTGTCCATAGACGCGGCCGGTTTGACGATTGCCCTGCTTGGCGAAACGGCTGGCGCCGAGGTTCTGGAGGATTTGCTGGAGTTGTTGGACCTTGAAGATCCCACTGTTTTCCTGCATGCGAATTGGGCCGTCTGGAGAATTGGCCAACGCTTTCCGGCGGAGACCCTGACAAGATTCCGGGCGGCGGCAGCGGGGGCGTCGGTGGATCTGCGTTGCGCTCTGGCCGAACAGATGGATTTGCTGCCCGAGATGCCAGGTATCGAGGAGGCTTTGATCGGGTTGTTGGATGGTTTTGCCGGTTTCGCCCAACAACGCGATGCGGCGCACCTTCTCGCCACGACGATGGAAGCGCTGAGGGGGCTGGGATGCACGGACGAAGCGAGCCGCATGTTCCGCCAATTCCGTGGCTCGCTGTCAATCGAAGACCGCGAATGGATTCTCGGAATATCCAATGAAGAGTTTGTATCGAGGCTGAACGAGGCGGAGATCGATGGGATCGCGATCGAGGAGATCTGCTCGGATCTCATCCTGATGTGTGATGTGGAGGAAGAAGAGGGCTTGGAAGAGGAAGAAGAAGACGAGATAATCGCGCCCATTGTGGCCCCCGTCAGACCGGGGCGCAACGATCCGTGCTGGTGCGGCAGCGGCAAGAAATACAAGAAGTGCCATCTGGCCGCCGATGAAGAGGCAGACCGTTCAGAACGCACTGGCCCGGCGGAGCCGCCAGCCCCGGAGCCGCTGGCCGCCAGGCTGCACAGAGAACTCATCGCCTGCGATCAGAAATGGCGCGGCAAGGCCGATCTGGAGGATGCTGCCCTGATCTATTTCGGCCACCGGCTCGAGGAGTTAGGCCCCCGACCCGATGGAGCGCTCCTTGGCGGATTTTTCGAATGGTATCTTCACGATTTCCGGCCGACTTCAAAACGGCGGACGCTTCTGGAGGAATACCTGCGGCGCACGATGCGGCTCACCGCCGCCGAACGCGAATTGCTCGAAGCCTGGCGCGATGCGCGGTTCGGAGTCTGGGAAGTGGAACGGATTAAGGAAGGCGAGGGCATTGAGCTGCGAGATTTGGTGGCGGGAGATCGATTCTTCGTTCACGACATAAGCTGCTCGCGCTCCCTGGTGCAATGGGACTGCATCCTTAGCCGCATCTATCGATCGGAGGGCCGGTGGTATCTGGCAGGCAGCGGGATCGGCATTCCCCGCACGCTGCTGCCAAGACTGATGGAACAAATCGAACGGGAAAGCCGCGAGGCCGGCGTGCCTGCCGCGGCGTTCGTGCGCGCCAACAGCCACCAGTGGCATCGCAGGGCAGACGAGATTGCGCGGGAGCAATTTGCGGACCTGCGCGTGGTGAACGCGGAGGGCGACGACTTGGATTTCTGTGCGGCCGTATACCAGGTTCAAGACGAAGCGCCGCTCCTTTCCGCGCTCGCGACGGCGGGGCCGTTCGATATCGAGGAACGGGAAGATTCCGGCGTTCGTTCCTTCGCCTGGCTTGAGGCCGGAACCGATGGGCCTCGCCGGTCTTACGGCCACATCAAGGTGCGCGACGGCCAGCTCCGGCTGGAGTGCAATTCGCGAAAACGATTGGAGACCGGGAGACAGTTGGTGGAACAGCATGGCGGCGCATGGCTGCGACATCTGGGCGACTCGTTCCAATCGCTGGATGCGATGAAGCGGAAGGTGCGCGAGGAAAGACCGCGACGCAAGCCGGAGCGCCAGTCCGGCTTGCCGCCGGCTGTCGAGCGTGAAATTCTGAGCAAGATCAAGAACGAGCACTATGAGCGCTGGGTGGATGAACGGCTGCCGGCGCTCGATGGGCAGACCCCGCGAGAGGCGGCCCGCTCGGTAATGGGACGGCGTGCGCTGGAGGATCTGCTTCGCACCATGGAAAACGCCGAAGAGCGGATCCGGCGGGATGGGGACGTCGCTTTCGATTTCTCGGTTGTGCGGAAGAGTCTGGGGATGTAGAGCTGCTCCCCGGCTAAGTACGCTAAGTACTTGGCCGCATTGACATCCACAAGTCCAGGCGTAACAATGAGCCTTCTAATAAATATATGAGAATTTTCCGTCCGTTGCTGCCGCTCGTGGCCGCCTTGTCGCTTGCCGGGTGTTCGAGCAGCCGGGTCGAGACGCGCACCGTCAATCTGGGTGAGCGGGTCGAGCTGGGTCACGTCATTTACACGGTGTTCGACACGCAGTGGTTGACGCAGATCGGCGAGGGCGTGGCCGCCAAGGTCCCTCAGAACCGCTATTTCCTGGTGCGGCTTAGCGCGGCCAACAGCAGCAACGCCCCCATCATGATTCCGCCCATGACCCTGGAGGACGATCAGGGCAAGACCTACAACGAACTCTCCGATGCCCAGGGCGCGCCGCAGTGGATCGGGCTTTTGCGCGAAGTGAAGACGGCCGAAGCGGCGCAGGGCAACATCGCCTTCGACGTGGCGCCCAAGCATTACAAACTGCGCCTGATGGACGAAGAGTCGAAGAACGCGGTCCTGGTGGATATCCCCTTGTCGATGGCAACCGACCTGCCGGTATCGCCGCTGCCGGGCGCCGACGAAAAGAAGTAGCGGCTACACCACCCGGTCCATCTCCAGGAATTCCCGGATGTGCGGATGGTCCGATTTGGCCAGTTCGGCCACGGGGCCCTCGTAGATCACGCCGCCATCGCAAAGAAAAACTACCCGGTCCGCTACCTTATACATCAGGTCCAGGTCGTGCGTTACCACCACGGAGGTCAGTTTCAGTTGCTTCTTTAGGCGCAGCATCAGGCCGGCCAGGTGGTCGGACATGATGGGGTCCACCATGGTGGTCGGCTCGTCGTAGAGAATGCACTGCGGCTGGGCGGCCAGGGCGCGGGCGATGGCCACGGCCCGCTTGTACCCGGTGGAAAGGTCGGCGGGATAGACGTCGCGGGAGCTGGCGATGTCCACCATTTCGAGCAGCCCTTCCACCACGTCTTCCTTGTTGTGTTCGTCGTAATCCTGACGCAGTTCCAGGGAGAAAAGGACGTTCTCGGCCACCGTGAGCGAATCGAACAGGGCGCCGGATTGGAAGACCATCGTCACCTTCTTGCGGATGCGGTTCCATTCGAATTCCGGCAGGTCCGTGGCATCCTCAAACGCCACGATCACGCGCCCCTGGTCGGGCTTGAGGAAGCCCATCATGTGGGCCAGGGTCACGGACTTTCCGACGCCGCTGCGGCCGATAATGGCCACGGTCTCGCCGGGGTCCACGTGGAAACTGACATCGGCTAAAACCGGTTGGTCGAACGTCTTATAGACGTGGCGGAACTCGATATAGTGTGGATAGGGGTCGCTAGGAGGCATGCGCGGCCCACTCCTCCGGGGTGTTAACGTTCTGAAAAGGCTCGACTTCGAGGATCGGAAGGACGGTAGCCCCAAGCTCTTGGAGAGTCGCGGTCGTCTTGCGCGCGCCGCCGGCGAAGGCGGTTTCGAGCGCCGGCAGGAGGCTCCGCCGGTAAACCGCGCACAGCGGTTCGGGGCGTCCGGATGGTCCGGCGGGCAGCAGGGCAACGGCGCCGGAGCGTTCGGCGGCGTCCACCAGGCGGCGCAGAAACTCGGCGGAAAGACCGGGCATGTCGCAAGCGGCCACCAGGTTCCAATCGGCGCCGGTATGGCGCAAGGCCGTGAGGATTCCCCCAAGCGGGCCCTGGCCGGGGAAAGCGTCTGCAATGGCCGGAAAACTGAGATGACGATAGCGGCGCGGATGTCCGACCAGCGTGACGCTGCCCGCGGCCGTTTCCACGGCGCGGGCCACGGATTCGGCCAGCGGGGCGCCGCGAAAAAGCAGCAGCGCTTTGTCGCGCCCCATTCGGGAACTGCGGCCTCCCACCAGCACGTACCCAGCCCGGCTCACAGGGAAATGATAACATTGGGTTTCGGACGCCGCGGGTTTGATTTATACTGAGGTGAAACATTTCGATGCGGTTTTGTTTTAAACTTGGCTTTGGGCTGGCGCTGGCGGCCTTGGTCCATGCCGCCGGCGCGCCCGATGGCAAGGGCGTCCGGCCGGCGCGGGTTTCGAGCGTGGTGCGGGCCAACCTGCGTACCGGCAAGCTGATGCGGGTGGTGGTGGCGCCGCCGGATGCGCGGCCCGCCAGGGAATCGCACGGCGTGCAGTCCTTCAAGGCTGAAGTGGACCGCGCCGCCCTGGAACATGCGCTGCCGGCGGAGTTGATCCACTCGGTTATCCAGGTGGAGAGCGACTACAATCCCTACGCCGTCTCGCCCAAGGGCGCGCTTGGACTGATGCAGCTCATCCCCGCGACGGCGCGTCGGTTCGGAGTTTCGGACGCCTTCGATCCGGAGGACAACATACGGGGCGGGGCAGCCTACTTGAAGTATCTGCTGAATCTCTACAGCGGGAACCAGACGCTGGCGCTGGCGGCTTATAACGCCGGTGAAGGCGCGGTGGCGCGCTACGGCGACGTGCCGCCGTTCGAGGAGACCAGGAACTATGTGAAGCTGGTGGCGAACCGGCTGGCGGGACACGCGCTTCCGCCCGCGGCGCCGCCGGTTCCGGCAGCGGAGGTCAAACCTGTGGAGGCGGCGCAGGCCGGACCAAGCCACATTGAGGAGATTGTGGCCGCGGACGGCAGCGTGCGCTACGTTACGCGCTGAGGCTCTTGGCATGAAGTGGCTGGCGGCGTTCGCGATGTCGGTTACGGTGTTGGCGGCGCAGGCTGGCCGCGAGCCTCTGCGTTCGGTTACCGAGCTGCGGTACTGGTCCCTGACCGACGCCACGCGGGTGGCCGTCCAGGTCTCCGGCGACTTCGCCTATCGCACCGCCCGCCTGCATAACCCGGAGCGGGTCTACTTCGATATCCTCAACTCCGTGCCGCGTTTCCATGCGGGGGCTGTCTATACCGAGGCGCTCGAAGACCGGCTGCTGAGCCGTATTCACGTGGCGCCAAACCAGGCGGATGTGACGCGCGTAGTGCTCGATTTGGCGGAGGGGACAACCATATCTGCCTCGCGGCTGGTCAACCCGGACCGGCTCATGATCGAATTGCGGCCGCAGGGAGCGCCGGCGGTTCCGGTGGAGACTGCAAGCCCTGGCAAGACCGTCGTCCGGCCGGTGCTTCCGCCTGTCGAAATCCCGCCCGTGCGCAAGGCGCCAGCGACGCCCCCTGCGGACCAGACGGCGGCGGCTACATCCAAGCCGGCATTGCCGAAGCGCGAGCCGAACCCGGACGCCGTAGCTCCGAAGACGGTTGCCGCGGCGCCGCCGGCCGCGCCGGTTGAGATCGCTAAAGCTGCCAGGCGCACCAGTGCGGGCGACAGTTCTTTGGTCCGCGCGTTGGGGCTGAAACTGACCCGCATTGTGATCGACCCCGGTCACGGCGGCCACGACCAAGGCACAGCGGGACCGCACGGGCTGCTTGAGAAGGACCTGGTGCTCGACGTGTCGCAGCGCCTCGGCGCGCTGATCGAGCAGCGCATGGGCGCCGAGGTGATTTACACGCGCTCCGACGATACCTTCATCCCGCTTCAAGCCCGCACGGCTCTGGCCAATGAGAACAAGGCCGACCTGTTTCTTTCGATTCACGCCAACTCCTCGCCGGTGGCGCCGGTAGCCGGGATCGAAACCTTCTACCTGGGCTTGAAGGGCACGAAGTACGCCATGGACGTGGCGGCTCGCGAGAACGCCAGTCTTGAGAACTCGGTCTTCGACCTGCCGGATTTCGTCGAGCAGATTGCCAAGGACGATAAAGCGCAGGAATCCAAGGAGTTCGCCGCGCGGATTCAAGCGGCGCTGTACGCGTTTTCCGAGCGCAACGTCCCAGGGTCGAAGGACCGTGGGACGAAATCGGCGCCGTTCGTGGTCCTGATTGGCGCGCACATGCCTTCGGTCCTCGCGGAAATCGGGTTCCTGACGAACGTCAAGGAAGAGGCCCTGTTGAAGAAGGCCGACTACCGGCAGAAGCTGGCGGAAGCGCTTTACCGCGGCGTCTCGCGCTACGCCGAGAGCCTCAGCCACTTCCAGACCGAGCCGGCGCCGGTCGTCCCCGCGGTCACAAAGACGGCCGAGCGCGGCGGCGAATAGACTCGTGGCGCAAGCCGCCAGGCTTGCAGAGTCGGCTGTCGAGCCGACTTTTCAGGCCGAGACAGCTCGCGGTCCTGCGCCGGAAATCGGGTTTATATTAACGCCTATGGTAGGCCCTACCGGATCTCGTACAGATCCAGATCCGCCGTCAGATCGCCGGCTTGGGCAACGGTGACCGTCTGTGCGCCGGCCATTTCCATTTGCGCGGCATCGGGCGACCGGTACTCGAACGTCGAGAGGACGCGGTAAACTCCAGGCGCCGCCGCGATGCCGGGTCGTAAGCCTCCAGGTACACCGGAGCGCCTGCCGCGGGTTCTCCCGACGATTTCACCGCGCCATGCACCGCGCCCCCGCCGGAGGATAGCGTAAACCGGATCGCGCTGTTGGGCAAGACTTCGTTCCAGCCTTCGGGACGCGAAGCGGCGCCGGCGCCCATCGGCCCGCCGGCGAAGCCGGAAACGTAATACCCAACCGGCGGAACCAGCATCAACTCCCAGCGGCCGGGCCTCGCGGGAGTGCGATTGTCCACCACGTGCAGCGCCTCGGGTTCTCCCACGCCCGCCAGATCCTTGCGGCGCGCCAGAAACTGAACGGCCGGCGTGCCTCCGGGAGGCGAGGGGCTGACATCCACGCGCCGGTCCGGCATGGGAAACATGCGAAGCTCGGCGCCGGAATCGTGGGTCAGGCTGCCCAGATTCTGGTACGCCACCTGAGGCGGGTCTGCCGACGTTTCGGCGTAGATTTCATAAAGGGCGGGAGCCAGGCCCGTAAACCGAAACAGGGACCCCTGGCTGGTCAGCCTCCCCATGTCCGACACCAGCGTAATCGTAACGGGCACGTTCGGCGGGATCGGCCCGACGCTGCCCGTCAGCGTGAAGAGCCGGCCTTCGGCGGGCCGCACGTCCACGCCGGTGGTGTCCTGTTCCAGGTAGACCTCGACCGGCCGGGACTCCTCCGCTTTCACGGCTTCTTTCGAGAACGTCGGCAGATACGCGGCGTCTTCGGTCTTCATCGGCGCCGACCGCACCAGGTACATGCCGGGCTCGAGGCCGGAGATGCGATACGCGCCGCGCTCGTCGCTGCGCCCGCGCCCTGCGAGCACGGGCGGCTGGCCCTCGGCGTAGCGGTACGCGAGGACGTCGCCCTCCAGCCACCCAACGTCGTTCTCATCGACGATGGTCCCCGTGATTCCGCCGCATCGCGGCAGACGCAGGGTCACGGAGAGGCCGCTCTCGGGTACGGCGACGGCCGAGCCCGCGGAGTTCCAGCGCTTCTGCCCGTACTCCATGGGCATGAAACCGCGCCGCGAGGCTTTGATCGTGTAGGAACCGGCAGGCAGCGAGGGGAACTCGAAGGCGCCGTTACGGCCGGTGCGGATGGAGCGCGCGCCTCCCGCATTCCCGACCGGTTCCACCACTACTTGAGCGCCGGACAACGGCTTGGACGTCTGGTTCTCCAGCACGGTCCCGTTCAGCGTGGCGGCGTGAAGGGCGGCAGCGGCCCACGCCAGCAACACACAGATTCGGCTCACTGCCTGGAATGACGCGCGGGGTGGGCGGAACGTGCATGCCCAGCCAAGAAGGCCGGCCAGAAGGCCCGCCCTACAGCTTGAATTCCGCCTTCACCACTTCGTCTTCGAGCGAATGCTTGAGCGAGAAGCCCAGCTTTTCGCAAATCCGCATCACGCCGCGGTTGTCCGGCAGGATGTCGGCGGTCAACTTGGTGAGCTTCTCATCCGCGCCAACGGCCATCAGCCGCGAGAGCAGTTCCTTGCCCAAGCCTTGGCCTTGCCATTGGTCGCTGATCAGCACCGCGACTTCCGCTTCGTTGGTCCCGTGGACCTTGGTCATGCGGCCCACTCCCAGAATCTCGGGCTCGCCGGTCTCCGGGTTGCGCCGCTCGGCCACCAGCGCCATTTCGCGGTCGTAGTCGATGAAGCAGATGCGCGTCAGGCGTTCGTGCGTCACGCGCTGTTCCAGGTTCATCAGGTGGAAGTAGCGCAGATACACGCTGCGCTCGGAGAGCGTCTCGTGGAACTTCACCATGGCCGGCTCGTCCTCCGGCCGGATGGGCCTTACGGCGACCGCCGTCCCGTCTTTCATGGTCCACTTCGTGACGTAACGGCTGGGATACGCGCGGATGGCGGTCTTGGGGATATCCGCCATCTGGACTTCCGGCCCATGCACCACCACGCGGGCATCGAGCGCGATCAGCCCATCCGGCGAAGCCAGCAGCGGGTTGATGTCGATTTCCTTGATCCACCGTTGTTCGGCTACCAGCGCGCTGAAACGAACCATCAGCGTTTCGAGCGCAACCAGGTCCACCGGCTTGCGGCCGCGGACGCCCTTGAGGGCTTTGTAGATCTTGGTCTGCTCCATCATGCGGCGCGCCAGCGTGGAGTTCAGCGGCGGCAGCGCCAGGGCGCGGTCCTTGAACACTTCGACAAGCTGGCCGCCGGTACCGAACAGCAGAACGGGGCCGAACTGCGGGTCGATGCTGGCGCCGACGATCAGCTCGTAGGCGTCCTTCAGCTTGACCATGGGCTGCACGGTGACGCCCTGGAAATGCTGCGCGCCGACTTTCTCCGTGACGGAAGTTTGGATGGCGTTGAACGCGCGGGCTACAGCTTCGGCGCTGCCCAGGTTTAACTGCACTCCGCCGACGTCGGTCTTGTGGGTGATGGTCTCCGAGTAGATCTTGAGCACCACCGGATAGCCCATTCCATCGGCGGCCTTCATGGCGGCGGCGGAATCCGCGGCGATGACGGTCTTCGCCACGGGAATCCCGTACGCGGCCAGCACCTCCTTGGATTCGAACTCCGTCATGATGGTGCGGCCTTCGCCGCGGCATGTCTTGATGGTGTCTTCCACCAGCTTGCGGTCGGGCGCCCACTCGGCGGAATCGTCGGGTAGGGACGGCGTTTCATAAAGCCCGCGCAGGTTGTAGCTGTACTGCCACATGTAGTTGAAGGCGCGGGCGGCGGTATCGGGATAGGGGAAGGTTGGGATATTGGCGCGGTTGAGGATCTCCTCGCCGGCGGCCACGTCCACCCCGCCCATCCAGCTTGCCAGTACCGGTTTTCCTTCCTGCTTGGCCAGCGGCTTCAACTGCTCGGCGATCCGCGTGGGGTCGGTCATGGATTGCGGCGTGAGAATCACCAGCATGCCGTCGCTGCCCGGGTCGTTGGCGGCGATTTCGAGAGCCTTGGCGTAGCGTTCGGGCGATGCGTCGCCGATGATATCGACGGGGTTGTTGTGGCTCCAGGTGGCCGGCAGGACCGCGTTATAGGCTTCCATGGTTTCCGCAGTGAGTTCGGCCAACTCGCCGCCGCCCATGATCAGCGCGTCGGTTGCCAGCACGCCCGGTCCGCCCGCGTTGGTCACGATGGTGAGCCGCGGGCCCTTGGGGCTCGGCTGCTTGGAGAGCGTCTCCGCCATATAGAAGAGATCGGCGATGTTGTTGACCCTCAGCACGCCGCTGCGGCGGAAGGCGGCTTCCAGAACTTCGTCGCTTCCGGTCAGCGATCCCGTGTGCGAGGCGGCCGCTTTGGCTGCCGCGGCCGAGCGCCCCGGCTTGATGACGATGATCGGCTTGTTGAGCGCCACTTCCCGCGCCGCCGAAATGAACGAGCGCGCGTTGCCGATGCTCTCCATGTAGATGACGATGGACTTGGTCTTGGGATCGTTGCCGAGGTGGTAAATCAGGTCGCCCCAGCCCACGTCCACCATGGAGCCGATCGAGATGAACGCGCTGAAGCCCACCACTTCCTTGAGGCTCCAATCCAGCACAGCCGTACACAGCGCGCCGCTCTGGCTGAGAAAGGCCACCGAACCGGGCCGCGCGATGGTGGTGGCGAAGGTGGCGTTCAGGCCCGACAGCGGGCTCATCACGCCCAGGCAGTTGGGACCGATGACGCGGATGTTGGCGGCCTGCGCCTCTTCGAGCAGCTTGCGTTCGAGCAGCGCGCCTTCCGGACCGATTTCCTTGAAGCCGGCCGAGATCACCACCGCGCCGCGCACGCCGTTCTCGCCGCATTCGCGGATGATGCCCGGAATGGTGGGCGGCGGCGTCACGATCACCGCCAGGTCCACTTGCTCCGGAATATCCGATATCGATTTGTAAGCCTTCACGCCCAATACGCTGGGCCGCTTGGGATTGACGGGGTAAACCGTGCCCCCGAACGGGCTGGTAACCAGGTTCCACAAGACCGTGCGTCCGACGGAATTGGCGTTTTCGGTGGCGCCGATCACCGCGACGGTTTTCGGAGAAAAGAAAACGTCGAGCGGTTGATTGCCTTTTACGCGGCGCAGTTTCTTCTTAGAGGAGGGTGTCGTCACTTGCATTTTCGGTATCCGCCTTGGACCCGAACGCGGATTGGTTGAGGGCTTCCACCACGTCCAGGGAATTGATTCCGTTCTTACGCGCGACGGTTTCGATGTCGCAGTCGTCGCACGCCGGGCGAATACGGTATTGCTCGAAAATAGGGATGGTCTGAGGATAGCGACGCTTCACATCGCGAATAATCATATCCCGGCGGATCAACTGGTCGAAGCGAAACATAACGGCGAACTGGGAACTTGGAATTGCGTGCATCCCGCCTTCCAAAGAAGGCTGCGGGAACGCACATTTCTAATCATACGCTTAACGGACGCGCTTTGCGGCGGGTGGGTGATATGGCCCAAAGGTGGGGCGGGCTTCCTGGTTTGCCTTCTTCGGCCAGTCACACCGACTTGCAAATTTCTTAAGTGCCGTGCATGGCGAGGGCTGGCGGGAAATGGCTGTTTCCCCATGGCCGTCCGCGGCAGTGCCCGAGCGCAAGATGGGATTGGGGAGGAGGATTTGGGCAAATTTGCCCAAATCCTCCTCCCCAATCACGTAGCATCAACAACTTACGAAAGGGCTTTTGGGCATTTTGCCCAAAACACAGTGAAGACGCCATGCAAGAAGAAGATCAAGCAGAAGTCTCCGTCCCCGGCCAGCCGTCGCCGGAGGAGGTCGAACTGGGCCGTTGGATGGGCCGCCGCGAAGCGTTCGGGCTGGTCGCGGGCCACTGCTCCGCCGCTGAAGCGCAAAGCCTGCGCCACATCCGAGAGGAGAAACTTTATCGGGGAGTCGCCCGCAACTGGGACGAATTCTGCTCCGGCCGCTTGGGCGCGAGCCGCAGAAACGTGGACAGATACATCCGCCTTCTGGACGAATTCGGTACGGCCTATTTCCACATCGCGCAGGTCGCTCACATCGGACCGGAGGAATACCGCGCCATCGCCGAGTCGGTGGACGACCGGGGCGTTTGCCTCGACGGCGCCGTAGTGCCGCTGTTGAACCATAACGGCGGCGAGGTTGCGGCCGCCGTGAACGAGTTGCTCCGCCGCGTCCGGCCCCAGCTTGCGGATGCCGATGAGCCGACCTTCGAACCGGTACTGCGCCGCTGTCAGGCGGCGGCCCGAATGCTGGCGGCTTCCACGGCCGAACTCAATCCGTTAGACAAAATGGAGTTGGCCGAAACGCTAGTCAGCCTGCGCGAATCCGCCGCCGAGCGGGGCGTCGGGATGGTGGGGTAAACAGAACGTCACAGGTAATTGCGCATCCGCCGTACGGGTCGGGCATGCCCGACCCCTACCCGGCAGTCGAACTGCGCCGCCAACGGATGCTCCTTGTCCAAACGATTCCAAACAATCGGTTGCGCGGTTCTTCGAGCGGCGCTAGGATATTGGCCGGTCCTAAGGAGGGAACTCGAATGAACGCGAATGGTTTGGCCCGTACCGTTGCCTTTCTGATTGTCATACCTTTGGCGCTGACTGCTCAGTTGCAGCAGCGCCCCGATCGACCGATGCTACAGAACTGGGCGGCTCCCTTGTATTGGCAGCCAACCCAAGCCGAGCGGGAAGCCTCCAGCGCGCAAGCAGCGACGCCGGCCACTTTGGCACTGGGCACGAATGCATTGGTGTTCGTGGCCATGACGCCGTGCCGCATCGCGGACACCATAGCCTCTCAAGGCTTTACGGGCGCCTTTGGGCCGCCGAGCCTGGTGGCAGGCGCGACGGGCCGGATTTTTCCCATTCCGTCCAACACCACCTGTCCGGTTCCCTCGAACGCCCAGGCCTATTCGTTCAACATATCGGTGGTCCCTCCAGCGGCCGGCGGCTACATTACCGCCTACCCGGCGGGAACGGCGATGCCCCTGGCCGCGACCCTGATCTGGGGGCAAAGTCTGCTGGTGAGCAATGCGGCTGTCGTGGCGGCAGGAGTCAACGGCTGGGTGGACGTGTACGCCAGCGCGAACACCGACCTGGTGATTGACATCAACGGCTACTATGCCTCGCCCACCGACCTGAACGGCAATCTCGCTTTGGGAATTGGCGCGCTGGCGGTCAATACCACCGGGGCCGAAAACACGGCCACCGGCGTCGATGCGCTTGGGAACAACACCACCGGGGCCTCCAACACGGCTAACGGCGTCAACGCCCTGAGGTACAACACCGGCGGGTACAGCAACACGGCCAGCGGTTACGGCGCGCTGCAGGACAATAGCACCGGGGCCCAGAATACGGCCAGCGGGGTCAATGCTCTGGCGAATAACAGCACAGGGGGCGGCAACACGGCTAGCGGCGTCAGCGCGCTTGAGAACAACACCACCGGGAGCACGAACACAGCCAGCGGCGCCTCCGCGCTGCAGAACAACACCATCGGAAGCTACAACACGGCCAGCGGCAACTTCGCGCTGGCGCTGAACACCACTGGGGGCAACAACACGGCCAGCGGCGTCGGCACGATGCAGAACAACACCACCGGGAGCGGGAACACGGCCATCGGCGCCGGTGCGCTTCAGGGCAACACGACCGGGATTAACAACGTCGCCGTGGGATCAGGCGCCGCGCAGAACGTCAACGGCGCCAACAGCAACAACATTCACATAGGCAGCCCGGGTGGGTCGAGCGACAACGGCGCCATCAGGATCGGATCGCCAGGCGCCCAAACTTCGTTCTTCGCGGCCGGCATTCGCGGCGCCACCACGGGCGACAACGATGCGGTTCCTGTCGTCATCGATGACAACGGCCAGTTGGGCACGGTCAGCTCTTCACGGCGGTTCAAGGAAGAGATCAAGGATATGGGCGATACCAGCAGCGGCCTGCTGCGGCTACGGCCCGTCACCTTCCGCTACAAACAGCCGTTCAACGATGGTTCAAAGCCGGTCCAATACGGTCTGGTGGCGGAGGAGGTAGCCGAGGTCTACCCGGACCTGGTCGCGCATTCGGCGGACGGGCAGATTGAGACCGTGAAGTATCAGGTGCTGGATTCGATGCTGCTGAACGAATTGCAGAAGGAGCATCGGCAGGTGCGGGAGCTTGAGGCTAGGATTGCGGCGTTGGAGCAAATGCTCGCTGGCAAGGCTCCAGCCGCGGACGCGGTTGGTCAGTAGGCGCGGGTGGGGCGGACCTCCTGGTCTGCCTTCTTGGTCTTCTTGTTGTTAGCGGCGCCGTCAAGCGATAAGAAGGCAGCCCAGGAGGGCCGCCCCACCCCGCTCGACAAAGCAGCGGGCGATTTGGTAAGATAAAGCTTAGAATTAGTGTGGCACTCTGCCGAAACCTTCCCTCTTCATCGCATCGACGGTGGACACCGCCTGCAATCCTCGGAGTATTTAGTTAGGAGATCTATGGCTTCCAACGGCTTTTCCCAGGGCGCCCAGGTCGAACATCAGAAGTTCGGGCTGGGAACTGTTATGGCTAGCAGTGAAGAGCGCATCGTGATCAAGTTCGACGACCACGGCGAGAAAAAATTTGTCACCACGATGGTGATCGGCAATCTAAAGAAGAGCGACCGGCAGCCGCCGGCCGAAAAGAAGGGACCCCGCAAGAAGAAAGTCGTGGCGATCGCCGTGGTGGCGTAAGAGCGGGTTAATCGAGGAACCATTCTTTGAACGCACTTCAAAAACGCATGTTCGAAGAGGCCCGGAAACGCAACCCGGACCTTAAGATGCCGGCCGGCAAGGCTACGCCGGAGTGGACCGAGGCCGACTTGGCCCTGATCAAGCAGGGCGTGGGCGATAAGGGCGGCGGCAGGCCGGACCGGGCCTCCTCCGGGGCAGGCGGCGAAGGCGGGTCCGAAGCGCCGACTGGCGAGCAAACCGGCGCGGTGGTGACTTATTTCGAGGCCAAGGGCTTCGGCTTTCTGCGGCCCGACGACGGCGGAAGGGACATATTCTTCCACGTCTCGCGCCTGGTGGAAGGCCTAGCCACGGATCTGCGGCCGGGCGCCAAAGTGGTCTATGAGTTAGGCATGGACCGCACCGGCAAAATGGCCGCCAGCAGCGTCCGCATCCCGTCCGCTACTCCGCCGCAATAAACCGCTATACTGGTAGATTCCTGATATCCCGCGCCCGGGCTTAGCGTTCGGGCGTACCGTTCATCATTCATGTTCGACAACTTATCGGAAAAGCTGCAGCGGGTTTTCAAGAGCCTGCGCGGCGAAGGAAGACTATCGGCTGAAAACATGGAAGCCGCCCTGCGGGAGATCCGCCTGGCGCTGCTTGAGGCCGACGTCAACTTCAAAGTCGTCAAACAGCTCATCGAGAACATCAAGGTGAAGGCCATGGGCGAGGAAGTGCTCACGGCGCTCTCGCCTTCCCAGCAGGTGGTCAAGATCGTACAGGAAGAGCTGGTCAAGATTCTGGGCAGCCACGAATCCAAGCTCCGTTTCGCCAATGAGCCGCCCAGCGTGTTCCTGATCGTGGGGTTGCAAGGCTCGGGCAAGACGACTTCCACGGGCAAGCTGGCGCGCTGGCTGTCGCGCAACGGGCACAGCCCGGCGATGGTGTCGGTGGACGTCTACCGGCCGGCGGCGCGGGAACAGCTCAAGGTGATCGCGAAGCAGGTGGGCCAGCCCGTCTACGAGGGCACTCCGGAGGAGCGGACTCCCATGGAGTTGGCGCGCGGGGCCCGGCGTGAATGCACCCAGACCGGGCGCGACGTGGTGCTGGTGGATACCGCCGGACGTCTGCATATCGACGAAGATCTCATGACCGAGTTGCAACAGCTCAAAGCGGAGCTCAACCCCGTCGAGATCCTCTTCGTGGCCGATGCGATGACCGGGCAGGACGCGGTCAAATCGGCCAGCGAGTTTCACCAGCGGTTGGGCATTACGGGCGTCATCCTTACCAAGATGGACGGGGATGCGCGCGGCGGCGCGGCGCTCTCGATCCGCCACGTGACGGGCCAGCCTCTGAAATTCGTGGGCGTGGGGGAGAAACCGGACGCGCTGGAGCCGTTTCACCCGGACCGCGCGGCCAACCGCATTCTCGGCATGGGCGATATCCTCTCGCTGATTGAAAAGGCGGGCCAGGAAATCGACCAGAAGAAAGCCGTCGAGATGCAGCGAAAGCTGCTTGAGGACGATTTTACGCTCGATGACTTTCGCGACCAGATGAAGCAGGTGAGCAAGCTGGGCTCGCTCGGGTCCCTGCTGGACATGATGCCGAAGGTGGGCATGCTGAAGGACCTGAAGAACGTCAAGGTGGACGAGAAGGAAATCCATCGCGTGGTGGCCATTATCGATTCCATGACGCCGCGCGAACGGGCCAATCACATGAT
>CAYWHA010000012.1:0-115573 GCA_964457555.1 uncultured Solibacteraceae bacterium | reverse complement strand
TGCCCGTCGTCGGGTGCGGCCATGCTAACGAATTCACCGCGACAGGCCACTAGTGCGTTCGCCGCTGCGCCGCCGCCGCGCCCGCCACAGCCAACGAGCGCTACCTTGATAAGGTCGCTGCCCGCTGCGTGAACCGGGGGAATCGCAACGTTGGCCAAGACCGAAAATGTTGCGGCCGATTTACCGCTGGTCTTGATGAAGTCACGACGGCTGGTCGAACCTTGTGAAGAGTTCATGGCTATTCAGTCCCTCCCAGACTGCTGTCTCTACTTGGCACGGTCGTCTTCTTGTCGGCCATCTTCTTGGCCGCTGCTTTTTGCTGTTGCGCCTTGGCCGCTCTCACCGCAGCCCAACGCTTCTTCGTGGCAGCGACAATTCTCGCCAACCCTTCTTTGCTGATCCGGCGTTTGGGCTTGGCAGCTCCCTTGGGCGATGGCTCAGTCGCCTTCTTGGCTTCCGCCCACCGCTTGCGTTGCGCTTCAGCAATCCCCCTGCGAGCAGCGGCGCTCATCTTGCGGCGCTTCGACCTTGTCGGTTCCGGCGCGGCGGCTGCCTCTGGACTGCCGCCGGGAAGCATCGCACGGAGTTCCGCGATCTTGCCGTCGATGCGGACCCTCTGGGCTTCGTGGCCCTCCACGGCGGCGGCGATGATTTCGTTCGTGAGTTTCGGTGTCGGCATGTGACTGGATTTGCCTCGATCCTTCCATCGAAGACGTGTTGCTGTGATCCATCCTACACCCCCTCGCACATGGCGGGGCCAAATTGCTTTTATCGGCTTGGTGGGTATGGGGCAAGGGAACGCCCGGCAGGAATCTCCGCCGCCGGCCAGCGCCTCGGGCAGCCGTCCGAAGCCTGGATCGCCGCTGAAGCGTTCCGGGGCGTCCCTGTTGTCATCACCGGCGGCCCGCCGGGCTTCGAGAAGGACGGTCGCGTTCGCGCGCGACGAAGCGCCCAAGCGCATCGTGAGCCCCGCCCCGCGCCGGCGAACGGCCGCCGCCCAGAGGAAACGCTGGGCGGCGGCCAGGAAACCAAAGGGGCGCCGATTCCACGGCAAAAAGCGCCGCCTGAGCCGCAAGGAGCGCGCGGCGTCGCCACGCAGCGTCCCCACGCAGACGGCTTCAATCGGGCCGACGCCTATGTGATCGACGACTGGCGTTGAGTGGACTCCTTCCATCACGCCGGGCTGGGCGGTTGGCTAGGCCCGTCGTCCGGCGAAATTGGATGAGTCCGTCTAACAGCCATTGAATTTGTATACTGGTTACCTGGAAGCGGGCGGCGATTGTGGGAGGGGGTACGACTCCGTCCACCGCTATACCGCTGGAACAACGGAGGAAGCGGCGAGTACGCCGACTCGCCAACGATGCGGCTGACTTTCTTTGCAACGCCGGGATGGCCGGGCGTACTGAGTTCGATGCCTTCCAGAAATGGCGCCACGGAATCCCTGAGGACAACGATGAAAGAACCAATGAACCTGATCGCACCGGCAGCCACGCCGACTCGACGACGGCTTCTCAGCCGAGTGGCCATCGCTTTTGGTAGTCTAGCCACAGGCTCACGGCAAATCTTGGCGCAAGCCGCGGCGGAAATTTCGCACACTGCGGAATCTATTCATCAGGAAACCGTAATTAACGCGAGCCGGAAGCGCGTGTACGAAGCGCTGACCGACGCCCGGCAGTTCAACGAGGTCACAAAGATCGCCGCCGCTAGGGACCCAGCCGTATCACTGGAGAAGGCCCCGACAATAATCAGCCCCGATGTGGGCGGTGCGTTCTCGCTGTTCGGCGGCACCATTCTCGGACGACAGATCGAACTCGTGCCGAACACGCGCATCGTCCAGGCCTGGCGAGTGCGCTACTGGGATCCAGGTGCGTACTCGATCGCGAAATTCGAACTCATCGAGCTGGGCGGTGGAACCCGAATCGTCTTTGATCATGCGGGCTTTCCCAAGGGCGACGCGGAAACCCTCGCGTCTGGATGGAAGGCGCATTACTGGGAGCCGCTCGCGAAATTCTTGGCATAAACGCAGCCATCCTGCCGAGGATCGAGCGCATCCGGCGGGCGGTCGCGAAGCACGGCTGGTAGCCGCTGGGCAATACCGCTTCGATAACACTAACACTGCCCGTCTGTGCCGTCTTCGGCTCGGGCGCCGCGGAAGTTACCGGATTCGCCTCGACCGGTCCCAGCCCGCGCCAACCTTGCGCTGTTCTCTCGCGATTCCCACCTTCTCCATCACCGACGCAACATAGGCCCTCGCATGGCCTCGCGTCTGGATGGCAGTAAACCTCGCTTTGGCCGCCGCGATCTCCGACGGCGTCCCCCCGGACAGTTCCATCTCCGTCTTCTTCAGGATCTCCAACGTGCCCACCAGGGCGCCGGATCGCGGCACGGGCTGTGCGTCAAGCCGAGCGCGGTCTTCGGGCGTAAGACGTGGTTTTGCTGCCTTCAGCAAGGGCGCCGGACTGGCGAGCGACGTCGGGCAGTCCCTGGGAGCCGTAAGCGAAAGCAACTGCGACAGACCGTTGGCGTTCGCGTCCCTTTGCGTGAGGGAAGCCAGGCCGAACAACTCCTCTAGTGTCTTCGGCACCGAGGAATGGTCGTAAACGGTGTGCGCGAGCGTTCCGGCGGGGATCAGCGGCGAGACGATGACCGCGGGAACCCGGACTCCGTACTGCTGAAAGGTAAAGCCGTGAAGGTTATAACCGTATTGCGGATTGTCGCCTGGTGCGGTTGCGCCACCCGGCGCTACGGAATCGTACAATCCGCCATGCTCGTCATAAATGATAATCAAGAGGCTGGTGTTCCAATAGGGCGACTTGCGAATCGCCGCGTACACATTCGCCAAGAGATGCTCGCCGCCGTAGATGTCGTCCATCGGGTGCTGGGACGAACCACCCGCGTAGGTTCCGTCCGTGACGTTTCCGTAATGCGGCTCGATGAACGTGTACGGGTATGGATAAGGGCCCTGGAGATCGGAAGCGAAGTGCTGCAGGGAATTGAAGTCCAATAGCGTCACGCCACTCAATGCCGAGACTTGAGGAACGGCGCCGGCCGGCGAGCCGTTACCCGGGTCGTCGCTGTAGAGGCTTAACTCCTGCGGAAAGCCGTTGGAATCGTTGTAGAAGCGGTACGGAATGCCCGCGTTCGCCAGCGCGCGGTAGATTGACCCGTTTGGATACTGGAATCCCTCATCGGGAAATTCCCACTTCGCCTTCTCCTCGGTTGTCGGACTGTCGTCAAGGCCGGCGGACGAAGCGCCGTGAAGGAAGAAGCGATTGGGCCAGGTCGGTCCCGGCAGAGACGAGTACCAGTGGTCGCATAGCGCGAACTCAGTCGCGAGCTGGTAGAGTACGGGCAACTGGTTGCTCGTGGCAAAGCACGCCATCACGTCAACGATGTCCTGCGCGGGCGGTGTCGGGCCTTCGGTGGTCGATGTAGCGTAATTGGCTGCAAAGCCGGAGTTGTCGATCGATGGATAGGCTCCGCCGGGCTGATAGATGGCGCCCTGCCCCGCGAGTTGCTCAAGCACATCGGCGAACTCGTGGCCGGGATCAGCCGGCATGCTGAGCGGCGCACTGGACTGCACCGTGTACGTGTTGCCGTTGTACGAATTCGAGTTGCTGGTGGACGCCGCCGTGATCCCCGGGATCTTCGACATCGCGAACATGTTGTCGAACGAATGATTCTCCAGCATCACCACAAATACGTTAGTGATCGGCGAGTAAGGCGCGAGCCTCGTCATCCCCCCCGTGCATCCGCCCGAATCGAGGGCGACATGGAACGCGGACACGCTTACCGACACGGTAAGCGTCTGGCCCGCATCCTTATCCTGGAGTTGGCACTCCTTCCAATAGGGATCGATGTCCGTTCCGCGGCTAACGTAGAAGCCGGGCGTCGACCCGCCCTGTACCTGAAGCAGCACGGACCAGTAGTCTTCGATTATCTCGGCGCCGAAGCCCGTCTCGAAGTAGACCGTCAACGGTCCGACCGTTTGGCCGGGCGATGCGTTCCAGTTGCCGCTTTGCGTACCGTTGCTCGAATTGTTGTGGAACAGGGCGATCCATGCGTTGCCGTCCGTGTTGTTGGTGATGTTGATAGTTGTCGACCCTTGAGTAGCCATGGCGTCCCCCTCGTAGTTTCTGGAGGTCTACGAGTATATCCAAAATCGCACGGGTTCTTTCTAGCTGAATCCAAATTCCCCCAGGCCCTTTCGTCAAACAACCGGACGCGCCGCCACGGCATCAGCAGCGCGAAGCCCCGAGGCGTTGTCGTCGGGAATAGTCGGGTTTACCGGCTGCTAGCGTGGCCGGGAATGCGCCGTCTCTGCCCCTAGCCCTGTTCGGACTGCGACGGAACCTCCGCCGCCCGCCGGGAGCGCCTCGAGCCGACCGTGGAGGCCGTCGGATAGCACGTCGCTCAACCGTAAGCAGCCTGGATCGCCGCGGACCCGGCTCGGGGCAGCGTCCGGGTGCTCATCACCGATCCGCTGGGCTTCGAAAGGACGGTCGCGTTCGGCGTGCGCGTACGGCCGCGGTTGCCGGTCGCCCCAGCCGATTTCCGTTTTCCCGTGCATGCGCCACGCCCACCCGGGCGGGTGCTGTCGCTCGGAGCGGGCCCGCCACGCAAAAGATCCCGGTGTTTCCGCGTCCCAGCGGTCACTCTTATTTCGCGCGCCAGGAGAGAATCTCGGCGTCCATCTCGGCGGCGCGGGATTTTTCCATGGCGGCGAGGTTGTGCATTTCCTTGGGGTCGCCTCGAAGGTTGTAGAGCTCCGGTGTGTCGTTGTCGTAGTGGCAGTATTTGTAATCGCCGCGGCGAATCATGTACTTGGCGGGCGGGCTGTGCAGCGCGTACTCGGAATAAACCGTGGTCTGGCGCGTGACAGCGGGCTGGCGAAGATCGCGCACCAGGCTTTCGCCATCGATGCCCGAAGGCACCGGAACGCCGCAAATCTCCAGGATCGTGGGCATCACCTGCGTGATGCTGACGGGTGTGGCGCAGCGGGCGTTGGCCTGCGTAAGGCCGGGGACGCGGAAGATCAGGGGCACGGCGACGGAGGGTTCATAGAAGACGAACTTGTTCCAGAGGCCGTGTTCGCCGAGCATTTCGCCGTGATCGGAAGTGTAGACCACCAAGGTGTCCTCGGCGAGGCCAAGATCGTCGAGGGCCTTCAAGACCTGGCCGGCGGCTTCATCCATCTGCTCGAGGCTGGCGTAGTAATAGGAGATGCGGCGTTTGGCCTGCGCTGGATCTTTCAGCTCGGGAGTGGGGCGGTCGAGCGTGATGGAGTTGCGGATCTCAAGCGGCACGGTATCGAGATCGACCTTGCCCCAGGTGTCGGGCAGGTGCATGGATTCGGGCGGGTACCTGGTCGCGAAACGCGCGGAGGGCATGAAGGGATCGTGCGGCTTGAGAAAAGAAGTGACCAGGAAAAACGGCTGCTGCTTGCCATGCTCCTTGAGGAAACGGATGGATTCGCGCGCGACGAAGGATTCGAACTGATCGCGGTCGGGGATCTTGGAGATACCGCCGACGGAGACCGTGCCTTGGCGGCCGTCGGGATCGCGCATGCCCTTCCAGGGATCACCGAAATCGCCCCAGAGATCATCGATCTGCGGCTGGCCGGAGCCGGAATTGGGCTGACCGAGCTCGTCGGCCCAGAGGCGGGTTTTGGGACCGAGGTATTGGAACCAGTCATTGAAATCGAGTTTGTAATCGAAGCCATGCGTCTGGGCGTCAACGAAGTGCATTTTGCCGATGAGAGCAGACATGTAACCGGCGCGGCCGAGGTAGTGGGCGATGGTTTTGTGCTCGAAGGGCCATGGCGTGCTGTTGTTCCAGGTCTGGTGGTGGTGGGTGTAGAGGCCGGTGAGGAGCGAGGCGCGCGCCGGGACGCAGACCGGATTGGAGCAGTAGGCAGAACCGAAGCGGGTACCCGAGCGGGCCAGTGCGTCGAGATTAGGCGTGTGAGCGACGGGATCGGCTTCGATGGACAGGGCCTGGTGCTTGTGCTGATCACACATGACGAGGAGGACGTTTTTGGGGCGGCGCTGCGGCGGCGGGGCCGCGCGCAGATCCAGCGAGAGCGAGCCGGCAGCGATACCGAGAAATTCCTTGCGCGTAAAGGAGGGCACGACCGTATTATATGAACCAATCGCCATGGCGATGGCCCAGCCGCGCCGGGCAGCATACTCCACGCACTGCCCTGCCCCGAGCGCAACTCATCGAGAGGGTTTACGCGCGTTCGGCGCGACGACGTTGGGGGAAGCCGGAGGTGCGTGCAAGAAACCTCCCGAGAACTCCGGATTTGGAGGTTTCCGCGGCACGGGAAACCTCGGCGGAAACTCCCGGCTTGGGAGGTTTCGCGGTGCCGGTGACCTCCGCGGAAACCCTCGGATTGGAGGTTTCCGCAGCGCAGGAAACTTCCCCGGAAACCCTCGGATTGGAGGTTTTCGCGGTTCCAGAAAACCTCCTGGAAAATCGGCCGTTTGGCAAATGGGGATTTCGGGCGCGCTGTGCGGCGGCGAACCAGCACCATTCTCGGACAATACGTCGTATACCGGAAACCTCCCGAAACCTGGAATCAGGACCTTGCGAAGGTTTCCCGAATGCCTGCGGGAGATGCGAAAACTGGAGCCTAAGATCGTGCCCTACCTCGCCCGCGACTCAACCATGACGGCGAGAACTGAAAACCGACACCCGACAGCGCAATCTGAGGGGCGGAAAAGCGAAAAACCCCACCACCTGAAATCAATAACTTAGGCTATTTTTTCTACAGCACATTTCGCGGCTGAACAGCCACAATACAGCCTTCTTGCGGCCGTTGCCGCCCGCCGGCAGCGCCTCGCTAAACCGTTCGAAGCCTGGATCGCCGCGGACCCGTTCCAGGCCGCGTCCCGTTTCTCGTCACCGGGCCGCGGGCTTCGAAAGGCGGACGCGTTCGCGGTCAACGAAGCGCAGGCTCTCATCATCGGGAACGATATGTGGGTTCCTTTCCATTGGCCTCTCGATTCCAAACTTCGCCGGTCCACTTTCCCGCCCGAAAGGGTCAAAGGAAGGAGTCCGTTTTCGTCCACAAGGACGGGTTTGCGGCCAACGGACGATTGGCGCAGACCCGACGGTCCGATTCTTACAGGCTGTTTGGAACTATATGCTGGCTCCCGCCCGGGCCGGGGCCGAAGATCTAGCCGGGGCGTCCACCAGCGGGTATCCCCCAAAATGGGCACGCCACCGTCATTGATAAGTGCGATTGCGACACGTTCGGCACTGCGGCTACCCTTGCTTCGAGAGACCGTGGCTGTCAATCGAGGTTCCCACGTGGAGATCGGCGAACGTGCCGTTTTGAAGAACCATCGAGAAGCCCTGAATCCCGTGGAGGCGTGCCCTCCGGATCTTTTGGTGCGGGCCGCTGTCTTGACGCCAAGCGAACCGATCCTTTCCCATATCGCCGGCTGCCTGCATTGTACGAACATTTACCACGGCGCTCTCGGGAGAGAGTGGCTTCCGAAACGCCGCGGATCGGAAGCGCACTCGAAGACGTCGAGCTCGCCACATGTTCACTGGCCTACCGCGGCAGAGGTAAATGTCCGACAGCCTCCTGAAAGTCGACTGGGGAGGCGCTCAGACGAAGCCGTTCGTGTTGCGGACTAAGCGGGCAAGCCGGCGGAGTTTCCGAGATTCCGTGTTTCGTCCACAATGCCCCTTTTGATCGCGCCCCGCCGCGCATTGACGCAATCCTGCGGTGGTTAGTTCCCGTCGGCTTACGAGAGTCCCTGAAGAGGGTCGGGGTGCCGGCATGGTGCTGGATATCTAACATGCCGTCAGTTCGCGTGCTAGACTCGCGTTGATATGCCCTGGAAGCGGACCCGACTGCCGATTGGGATTATGTCAATCCTAGTCGGTGCGTTCGCGGCAGCGCTCTCCAAGGAGTATCTTTCATCCAGCACTACGGCGAGACATGTGGCTGTCGTTTCGGGATTGTCGTTAGCCCTATTGGGTTTGGTCCTCGTTCTTATCCACCTCAAGGCCGAAAAGAAGTATTAGCTGGCAACGTCAACCCGAACAAGACGAAGCGCCCAAGCGCGTCACACGAGTCGCCGCGCGCCGGCGCATGGCCGCCATAGAGGAAGCGGTGGGCGGCTGGCCGGCTTGCCCAGTCCGCGGCGGCAACGCCGGCGGCGGCGAGACCGCGCGTGAAGCGCTCTGGCCGGATAAGCAAGGCCAAGAACTCAACGCCGGCGGTTGCGCCGCGGAAGGCTGTGGGCCGGTCGAAGGCGGTGCCGAGGTGACCGTCCGCGGGGAGGGCGCAAGGCGGACCGCCGTGAGCGCGTCGAGGCCGTGGCCGCCGGCCAGCGCCTCGCTCCGCCGTACGAAGCCTCGATCGCGGCGGATTCACTCACCGGCCGTGTCCGGGTGCTGATCAGGGGGCCGCGGGGCTTCGAAGGACGCTGGCGTTCGTTGTCGACGAAGCGCCCAAGCGCATCGTACGCTCCGCCGAGGAACGCCGGGGCCGCTGCGTCGCCGCCCGCGTCGCTCTACGCGGCCATGATTTTCAAAGCGATGGCATGATCACAGGGCTTCTGCTCTGGCATCCGCACAGTCAGGCCCTTTTCATCCTGGGTCCACTTCACCTTGCCCCTAAAACCCAGGAGTTCGACGTTCTTGATCTTGACCTTCTCCACGCTGCTGCGGGTACCCATGGGCTTTATCACGGCTTGTCTTTCCGGCCAGCCCATCACAAAAGCGTAGATGGCCTTTCCTTTTGCGGTGAAGCGCACCTCCTCGGCGGTGAAGTCTTGGCGGTACTGCTCGTTGAATCCGCCGCGCCCGCCCGCCGGCGCCGACGCCGCCGGCCCGTCTCCGAAGATCTTCCACGGACGGGTACTGTAGATACCCTCGCTGTTCACCGCCATCCACCGGGTGATCTCATCCAGGATTTTCAGTTCCTCGGCATCCAGTTCGCCGCTGTTGGGCAGGGGGAAATTCAATAGCAGGTTGCCGTTCCGGCTGACGATGTCGATAAGCATGTCGATGATGGTCTTGGGCGTTTGGTGCTGGTCCACCAGATCCTTGATGCGCGTCAGCCATTCGTGCTTCCAGGCGACCGGCTCATTGCCTAACTCGGCCCAGGCGCTCGCGCGCGCCGGAATGTCGTGCGGCTGGTGGTAGAGATCCCAGTTCGCCGGGTCGTTGCCGTCGTAAGGCACTCCGGCGTAGGTACCCTCTTTATCAGCGCCCTTGTTGGTGGCAAACCAGTTGTAGCTGCCCCAAACGTGCTCGGTCACGCCGAAGCGCAAACCGGCCTTCGCCGCAGCCTTGCGAAACAAGCCGACAACGTCGCTGCTCTTGTGGACCCTCCGCGGTCACCTCAACCCTCCATTCAGTATTTCAGCGTCGAGCAGGCACGGCAGTTTCTGGAGGCGGCCAAGGGAGACCGCCTGTACGCGCTTTTCGCGACGGTCCTTACCCTCGGATTGCGCCTGGGTGAAGGGCTTGGGGTACCGTGGCGGGATCTGGATCTCGATACGGGCAGATTCAACGTCCATCAGGCCCTTCAGAGAATCGACAAGAAACTCTATCCGGAGAAGGGCGGTCTTCAACTCGTGGAGCCGAAAGGCGGATATTCGAATCGCGTCGTGACCCTGCCCGCGGTTGCAATCTCCGCCCTGCGTCATCGCCAGATACAACAGGAGGAGGATCGCAAATGGGCCGGCTCCAGGTGACGTAATCAATGGGACCTTGTATTCACAACGAGGCTCGGAACGCCGCTGGATGAGAGGGGGGTCCCGCGCCACTTTCAGCGTATCCTCCTTATGGCCGGCTTGCCCAAAATGCGCATCCATGACCTCCGGCATAGCGCCGTCGCCATCCTGATCGCGCAAGGCGTAAATGTCAAAGCCATCAGCGAACTGTTGGGCCACAGTTCGGTAGCCTTCACCCTCCAGGTGTACGGTCACCTGCTGGAAGAGACGAAGAGGGAGACCGCGATCAAGATGGATGCAGCCCTCGCCCCGGTTGCTACCACGGTTGCTACCAAACCGGCCGTTTCGAGGGTGAATTAGGGTATAAATCCTTTAAAATCTGGTGCGCCCGGAGGGACTCGAACCCCCGGCCTACTGGTTCGAAGCCAGCCGCTCTATCCAACTGAGCTACGGGCGCGCGCCGAGGACCGTCTCTTCGAGTGTACAACGAAGCACGCCTACATCCCCGCCAGCGCCAGCACCGGGAAATAGTCGCGGTACATGCCGTACGTCAGGTAGAAGACTTTGGGGAATCCGGTCCCGGTGGTGGCGTCTTCGGGCCACGAACCTTCGGGACCCTGGCGGTCGAGCAGGAACTGCACGCCGCGGCGCACGGCGTCGGAATCGGCCTGGCCCGCGGCGCGCAGGCCCAGGATGGCCCAGGCGGACTGGGACGCGCAACTCGGCGCGGGGATGAATGTGTCGCAGTCGTAGCTGGCGCAGGATTCGCCCCAACCGCTATCGGGGTTTTGGATGGCCGTGAACCATTTCGCGGCCCTGGCGATGGCGTCCTTCACCGGCGCGGAGGGCGTCTCCGCCGCGCTGGCGGCCAGCCCACGCATTGCCAGGAAGGAGCCGTAAATGTAGTTGACGCCCCAGCGGCCGTACCAGCTTCCGTCCTTTTCCTGCGCCTGCAGCAGATAGGCCACCCCGCGCCGCACAGCCTCGTGATCCGCCATGCCGCGCCGGCACAGGCATTCCAGCACGCGGCCGGTGATATCCGGGCAAGTGGGGTCGAGCATGGCGTTGTGGTCGGCGAAAGGCACGCGGTTGAGGACGGCCCAATTGTTGTCCACGTCGAACGCCGCCCAGCCGCCGTCGTCGGATTGCATGGCGAGCAGCCAGTTGATGGCGCGACGCTCGGCGGCCGCCTGCGCCTTGGGGTCGGACGCCTTGGCGTGCATCAGGGCGAGCAGCACCATGGCCGTATCGTCGATATCGGGATAGAACTCGTTGGCGAATTCGAAGGCCCAACCGGAGGGTTCGGTGTCGGGACGCTTGACGGACCAATCGCCCTTCCGGCGGACCTCCTTGCTGATGAGCCAGTCGGCTGCGCGCGTCATGCGCGGGTCGTCGGCGCAGCCCGCCTCGCCGAGCGCGAAGGCGCTGATGGCGGTATCCCAGATGGGCGGGACGCAAGGCTGGAAGATGAAGCGCGACGGCGTTTCAATCAGCAGCGATTCGAAATGGCGGATGGCGTCCACCAGGTCGGGATGGTCCTCGGGATAATCGAGCGCATCGAGCGCCATGATGAAGTACATCATGGCGGGGTAGATGGCGCCGAGGCCTTCGGTGAAGCGGGTGCGGTCCAGAATCCAGTGCTCCGCTTCGCGAATGGCGGCGCCGCGGATGCGCTCGAAGCCGCGCTTCTCCCAGACCTTGAACACGCGGTCCAGGTGGTGGAACAGGATGGAAAGCCCCTTGCGCGTAGGCAGCTTGAGGCTGACGCCGGGGAGCAGCAATTCCTCCACCGTGAAGCCAGCGGGGGCGCGCCGGTTGGCTCCGCGCGCCTGCACGATGGAGAGCGGCACCAGAATGGAGCGCGTCCACGACGACATCTCGTACAGCACGTTTCCCGGCAGCATGACGATTTCCGGCGGAACCGACGGCGCGTGCTTGCGCGGGTAAAGGCCGAACAGGCTGAGGTTGATCTTGACGTAGCTGTTGGCCGCCTGCAGGCCGCCGAGCGCCAGAATGCGCTCCCGCGCGCGCCGCAGCGGTTCGCTGTCCGGCGAGATGCCCGCCAGCTTCAGGGCGCAATACGCCTTCACCGTGGCGCTGATCTCGGAGGGGCCGCCGGAGTATGTGTTGAAGCCGCCGTCGGGCAACTGCCGCTCCAGAATGGAGTGCGCGGCGCGCGCAATGCGGTGGCGCGTGGGCGGGTTCCATGCGGCGCCTTCGGGCTGGTTGAGCCAGAGCTGCAGCAGGATGTAATCGGATTCGAGCGTGGTATCGGCGGTCAGTTCGCCGCACCAGAAGCCCTCCCCGGCCTGCTTTTGAAACAGGCATTCGGAAGAGCGCCGCAGCGCGAGTTGAACTCCGTCGAGCACGGAGGTGGATGCGGGTTCCAAGCGTTCGCAGGGCATGGCCGAACTCTCATGATAACAACGTAGACTGGATATATGGACTGGCAACTGAGCGCCGCCGAAGCCCGCGTGCTAGGCTGCCTGTTGGAAAAAGAAATCGCGACGCCAGACTATTACCCGCTCTCGCTCAACGCCCTGGTCAACGGATGCAACCAGAAATCCAACCGCGAGCCGGTGGTCAGCTACGACGAAGCCGTGGTGGAAGAGGCCCTGGCGGAGTTGCGGGCCCAGGGATTGACCCTGCGGATCACCGGCGGAGACAGCCGCGTGCCCAAGCACGCCCAGCGGTTCACCGAGAAGTTCAACCTGGGGCGGAGGGAGGCGGCGGTGATGTGCCTGTTAATGCTGCGAGGGCCTCAGACCACCGGGGAATTGCGAGGGCGCACCGAACGGCTCTACCCGTTCGACGACCTGGAAGCGGTGGAAGCGACGCTCAACCATCTGGCCGAAATGGGGTTCGCGAAGCAACTTCCACGCCAGCAGGGGTTGAAGGAGCCGCGCTGGGGGCACTTGCTGTCGGGCGAGCTTGCAGCGATAGAAGCGCCGCCGCCGGTTGCGGAGCGCGGCCCGTCGGACCGTGAGCGGATCGCGGCGCTTGAGACGGCGCTGGCGGATCTGCGGCGGGATTTCGAGGACTTTGCGAGCAGATTCGAATAAACATCGCGACGTGATGCCGGGTAGGGGTCGGGCATGCCCGACCCCTACGGCTTTCCGCGGAAAAGCTCGCTCCACGAGGGATCGAGGTTCGTCCACCGGTCCGGCAGACCGCCCTCGGTTTCGGGAAAAGCGAGTGAGCCATGGCCGGAATCGCAGATCAGTTCCGTGGTAGCGGGGTCCAGCACGCTGCTCCAGGAACCGATGGATGTCGGCATGGTTAGAAGCTGTAGACACACCGGGCAGCGGCCACGCTGGTCGGCGAAGCTCCACCATACGGCAAACGCGCAGATAAAGATGAACGCGGGCGTCAACGCCACCAGAATCATGTTGCGGAGAAGGCTCGCGGGCACGGCGGAAAGAATGACGCCATCGATCTCCACCCATAGCAGCAGCGGGACCGCGACTACAAGCAAGGTCTTCGACACCAGGAACGACCAGCCCTTCAATCCGCGGCTGGTGGGCGGCGGAAGCGCTCTGGCCACCAGCAGCGCTCCGGCCACCAGCGCGAACAACAGCGCGAACATGTAGGGGCCGTAGGGGAGCGTCGGCAAGGCGTTGAACGATGTCACCTGCGGCGGCCGCGGCAGGAACTGGTTGGCTCTAAGGGCGATATTGAAGAGCTCGGCGCGTACGGCGTCCTCCGACGCGCCGGGCTTCAGCCTGCCCACTGCGCCAATGAGGAACGGAACGCCGGGGGACGGTTGCGGCTCAAGAGTCAACGGCGTCCAGATATCGATGCTGCGTGAGATGGCCCAAAACGTGTCCGGCAAGGCGCCGATAATGGCGTACGGCGCTCCATCGACGTCGATGGTTCTGCCGATGACGCGTGGATCGCGGCCGAACACCGTCCGCCAGGCCGCGCCGCTCAACACGGCCACATTGCCGTCGCCGGGCCGGAACGTGCGCCCCAGAGCCGGCTGCACCCCAAGCAGGGAGAAGAAATTGGCGGTCACCCAGGCGCGCGGCGTACCTTGCGGGCGCCAATAGCCGGCGAGACCGGAGAGCAGCGCCGACTTCGCGCGCCACAGCGGAACCAGCCGCGGAGGAACGCCGGAAGGCTCGTTCATGGCGCCGGAATACTGAATGGCCACCAACGAACCAGGATCGTCGAGCGGTAAGGGCACGAACAGAGCGCGCGGTCCCCTGAAACCGTGGGTTACCGCGGCCATGGCCAGCAGCATGGCGGCTGCGGCCGCCAGCACGAACCCCGGGCCGCGGATGGCCCGCCGCAGGTATTCCCGGCTGAACCGCAGCCAAAAGGCGTCTGCCAAGGCGCCCCAACTGTAGCGGATCAGTTCGGCGGAATCGCGGCCGGTCAGCTCGCCGCGCTCGAAAAGAACCCACCAGTTCCACAGGTTGGAGTCCCATTTGGCGCGCCACGCGGGGCGCGCATGGGGCGGCGCAATCCAGCTTGCCACGCGAACCAGCGCCCGGCAAGCCAAGGGTGGACGCACTGTTCGATGGTCGTCCATGCGCGCTGATTATTAGACGCTGGAAGGGGGCGGAGTGTTGCAAGTGCGGAGGACACCGCCGGCGGAGACCGGCGGCGGTACGGTCAGTTTTCGGATGGCATCTTCTCAAGACGATCGACAATCAGGCGCTCCACCGGCTGCTTCTGCGGGTCCAGCTTGAGGCCTAGCTGCTGCACGGCCGCAAAGATTGCGGAGCCCGATGGGTCGGAAGCCGCGTCGGCCGGCCGGCCGGAACCCACGGGGAGGGAGGGCATGGACGGCATTCCGGGGATGCTGAGGCCCGATGTTCTCGCGACGGCCATCAAATCCGTCATCGAGAGGTCCAGCGTCACCTGGTAATTGCCCTTCAGCCCGGTCATGTCGATCACCGGCCGATCGAGGAACGGCGTCAGGGCGTCGGCCAGGGCCGGCATGGTCATTTTCTCCATTGCCAGTTGCATGGTCCCTTCGGCGTTCATCGTCATCCGCATTTTTCCGCTTTGAGCGCTCGAGATCGCGACGCCTTGGCCGCCCTGGGGAGTTATTTGTATCTGATCGTTCCCAGACCCGATAGTGATGGCGCCTTTAGGAGGTTCGGCTGGGGCCGCGTCTGGGGACGGATCGGGCGCGGCCTCCTTCAACTTGGACCCGCTCTTCCCTACGATGAGCGCATACACGGGGTGCTCCGACGTGTCGCGATGCAACACCAGCTTGAACCGGTCCGCCAGCAACGCCTGGAGCATCTCGGGGACCTGATCCGTGGAAGCGCCGTCGGGCATTTTGGCTTGAATATCAAACCGCTGGGATCCCATCCAATCCGGACCGGAAATCTGGAAAGGCTTCACTTTGTAGGCGATGCGAATCAAGTCCGCCAGCGACATGAATCCGATATCCACCCTGGCCGCGTCGGTCTTCATGCCGACGTGCATCTTGCCCGACATGATGGCGTTCACATCGAGCGGCGGAGACGGCTTGATGGACGCGACTTCGAAGGCCGGCGCCGCGGCGGGGGTCTGGCTCAGCGCGGAGCACGCCGCCAACGCCAGAATCGCCGCGGTAATCCCCAGGGGTCTCCTCATGATGCGATCTTCGCCTTTCCGAAGCGGAATCCTTCTATGCAGAAGACGGCCCGGCGGGCGCTCTCTTAGCGCACAAGCGGCACGTAAGCACGGACCTGGCGGCGGTAATCCTCAAAATCCCGGCCGAAGCGCGAGGCCAGCAGTTTATCTTCCACGTGGACACGGATTTCCGTGCCGGCGGCGAACAGCGCGAGGGAAACGGCGATCCACTGCCAGGGAGTCAATAAGAGCAGCGTGCTCAAGAGGATTGCGAGGATGGAGGCGTAAATGGGATGCCGCACGACAGCGTACGGCCCGCTGCGAACCAGTTCGTGATCCTCATACAGGCCCGCGCGAATCCGGAACTGCCTGCCGAGATGCTTGACGGCGGTCCACGCCAGGATGGCGCCCACGGGGCCGAGTGCCATGGACCCGAGGATGCGCGCGATCCCGGGAGGCTGGCTGGCGGGCCGCCAATAAAACCTCACGGCGATGAAGATTCCGGCGCATTCGAGCGCCAGGCCAACCAGCGTCGAAGCGGTGGCCACGGTGGAGGCGCGCTTCTGGTAGTGCGGGGCCCGGAACACAAATGGGTAGGCCCACGCCAGCCAGCACAGAATCAGTTCAATGGTAGCCGCCCGCTGCATGCCGCCTCAACGGAAATTTCGGTACGCCAAATCCAGGATTTCCACCACGTGCATCACGCGCTGGCCGGAGCCGTGCAACCGCACTCCGGCCTGAAGCTGCAACATGCAGCCGGGGTTGGCGGTGGCCACGATCCGCGCGCCGCTCGAATTCACCGATTCCATTTTATGCGCCAGAATCCGCATGGCCATTTCACTCCGTTCGACGTTATAGACGCCGGCGCTGCCGCAGCAAATATCGGAGGCCGGCATCTCGCGGAACGTCAGGCCGGGCACATCCGCCAGCAATTGGCGCGGGGCCGTACGGATGCGCTGGCCGTGCGCCAGATGGCACGAATCCTGATAGGTAACGGTGGCGTCCACCCGCCCTATGTCCCGGCTTAGTTCGATGGCCGCGAGAAATTCCGTGATGTCCATCATGCGGGCGGCGAAATCCGCTGCCTTCTTCGCGTACACCGGATCTTCCGCCAGCAACTCGCCGTACTCCTTGAGAGTGGAACCGCATCCCGCGGCGTTGGTCACGATAGCGTGGAATTCGCCCGCGAGCACAGCGTCGATGTTGCGCCGCGCCAGTCTGCGCGCCTCCTCTCGCAGGCCTGCGTGAACGTGCAGCGCCCCGCAGCAGCCCTGGCCCTCCGGAACCACCACCTCGCAGCCGTTCGTTTGCAACACGCGCACGGTGGCCTCGTTGAGCCGCGCGAAGAGTACGTTGGCCACGCAGCCGGACAGAAAGGCCACGCGATACCGGCGCGCGCCGCGCGCCGGGAACGTCCGGCCGATCTCCCTGAAAAAGAAGGGCGGCTCGGCGGAAGGCGCCAGTTGGGCCAGATCTGCCAGCCTGCCGAGTAGCTTAAGGCGAGCCGCCGCCCGCATCAGGGCCTTTGCGCCGCTTGCTTCATATAGGTAAACCAGCGTCCCGGCCAACGTCAGCGCAGCTCGCGACGGCAGCACGTGGGCAAAGAGGAAATGGCGCGCCCGGTTCGCCAGCCACCCGCGCTTCACCTTGGCTTCGATTTCCGCGCGGGCGCCTTCCACCATCCGGCCATAGCGCACGCCCGACGGACATGCCGATTCGCAGCCGCGGCAAGCCAGGCACAAGCCGATATGCTCCACATAGGAGGGCGCGATCGCCGCCCCATTCGATACCTGAACCATTTGGTAAATGCGGCCGCGCGGCGAATCCATTTCGAGGCCCAGCTCGCGGTAGGTGGGGCATGCGTTCAGGCACAGGCCGCAGTGGATGCAGCGGTCCAGATCCACCTGCTGCGGACCGTACGCGCTATGTTCAGATGCGGCCATAGAGCCGACCGCGGTTGAGGAGATTGGAGGGATCGAACATCCCCTTCAGCCGCTTCATCAGATCGAAATCCGGCCCGGGAGCGGGCCACAAGTCGAGCGTCCCCTTGCGCTCTTCGGGCGAAAACTCGATCACAACCTTCCAACGGCGTCCGGCGGCATCCGCCATCCAGCGCGCCGCCGCTTCGGATTCTTCGAAGTACCCATAACAAACCCCCGAACCCGCCCGCGCCAGCGCCGGGCCCGGGAAGGAGGCCATCGCTTCCTCCAACCCTTTCAGGGTACACGAGGCGCGCACTACCGCTCCGTCGCGGTTCCGCTCCAGGAAGGTGGGCGTGAAGCTTTCGATGGTATTCCAAAGAGCTTCGTGGCGGGGGCCTTCGAGGGCCTCCCACTCCGCCAGTTTCGCGAATTCCCGCTCGTAACGGTCGGCCGTAGCCCGGTTGCCGCCGGTACGAATGGCGAGGAGCCACGGCGGCGTCCCCATGGAGCCTGCGGCACGTTGGTTCAACAGATCCACGGCAGCCGGCTGAAGCGCGCTGGCCAGGATGCCGTTGCGCGCGGCCATGGCTCCGGGAAGCGAATCGAATGCCAGCAGGAAGCTGCGTTCCACTTCCGGCGCCGGCGCCAGCTTCAAATTGACCGACGCGATGGCCGCCAGCGTCCCGAAGGAGCCGATCATGAGCTTGGCCATATCGAGGCCGGCGACGTTCTTCACCACCATGCCGCCGGATTGCACCAGCTTGCCTTCGAGTGTGGCGAACGTCATCCCGATGACAAGGTCGCGGGCCGTGCCGTAGAGCCGCCGCCGCGGGCCGCTTCCGTTTGAGGCGATCACGCCGCCCACCGTGGCCGCCGGGGCGAACGGCGGATCGAGCGGCGCCATCAGCCGGTTCCGCCCCGTCAGGCTGGTCAATTCCCGCCATGGCAGCCCGGCCTCCACGCTGATGGTGAGGTCGCGCGGTTCGTACTCGATCACGCGGTTCATCTTGGCGGTGGCGATGGCGCACTCCGCCGGCGCTGTGGGGCCCGCCATCAGGCGCTTCGAGCCGTTCCCCTCGATGGAAATGGCGCGGCCGTGCGCGGCGGCGTCGCCCAGAGCGGCGGCCAGTTCGCCGGGAGTTTGCGGGGCCGTCATGTTCTATAGATACGTAGTGCCCGGGCGGCCGGGAACCAGCATGTGCCGCAGCAGACTGCCCAGGATGGTCAATACCACGGAACCCAGCACGGCCGGGATAAACCCGTGTACGGCGAACCCCGGCGCGAACAGCGAGGCGAGCTTCAGCAGCAGGGCGTTCAGCACCAGCAGAAAAAGCCCCAACGTCAGCAGCGTGACGGGGAAGAACAGAAACTTCAGAACCACGCCGATGGTCCCATTGACCAAGGCGATGACGACGGTGGCTGCCAGAGCCGCGCCGAAGCCCCGAACCTCGATGCCCGGAACGATTTGTGCGACAATCCACAACGCCAGGGCGCTGGCCAGCCAACTGGCAGCAATATGTACTAACATTCCGCTCTCCAGACAGAGATAATGATAAGCCATGGCAACGCTTTTTGCCGGAACTTCCGGCTTTGCATATCCGGCCTGGAAACCGGCGTTTTACCCGGCTAAGCTTCCGGCCAAGGAATTCCTCGCGTTCTACTCCCGACGCCTCAATTGCGTGGAGATCAACTACACGTTTCGGCGCCTGCCCGCGGCGGCGACGCTCGAAGCCTGGGTGGCGGCGACGCAGCCCGGGTTCGTCTTCGCCGTGAAAGCGCACATGCGGATCACGCACATGCTGCGGCTGAAGAACGCCGAACAGGCCACCGACGTATTCCTCAAGGCCATCGATCCGTTGCGTACCTCGCGGCGGCTGGGCCCGGTGCTGTTCCAACTGCCGCCCAACATGAAGTGCGACGTCGCCGCGTTGCGGGATTATCTGGCGCTGCTCCCCACCGGCATGCGCTACGCCTTCGAATTTCGCCACGAGTCCTGGCTCACGGAGCCGGTATACGGCGAGCTGCGGCAGCGCAACGCGGCGCTCTGCCTGGCGGAATCCGAGAAACTGGAGATCCCCGAAGTAATCACAGCCGATTTCGCCTATTACCGCCTGCGCAAGCCGGACTATAGCGAAGCCGACGTGAATGCCATCGCCGCGCGCGCCAAGGAATTGTTAGCCGCCGGCCGCGACCTGTACCTGATGTTCAAGCACGAAGAGACGCCGGAAGGCGCGCTGAACGCGGAGATGCTGATGAAGAAGGCGGGGGGCTATGCCGCGGAAGCCGGAGGCTGAGTTGCCGTCAGCTCTTTGGGAAAGCCACGATGACGCAGTCCACTGTGCCCGTCGCGAAAGCCCCGGGCTGATCCGCGCTATGCATTTTCGAATTGGTCACGCCCGTGGATAATTGACTGACCACTCCGATTATGGGCACCGTCGAAGTTGCCGGGTTCTGCCCTCCGGTTGGCGTCGTGGTGCGAAATGTCCGGTTGGACTGAAAATCGAAGTACCGGACGTTCCCACCCGCTTTCAGCGCATTCAGCCAATGGCACTTGCGGCCCGTCGTTTCGCCCACAAGCATGCCGGAGACGCAAACCGCGAACACGGTTCCGTCAGGGTACCCCTGCATCCGCGCAGTCGCCTCCGCGTAAGCCACGCCGGCGTCCATCGAGCCGGTAATCTGCGAGTGCCGTCCTGTCTGGCTTTCGACGAATTGCGCGATATTGGCAGCCTGGGTATCCACAGAGGACCCCATCCCCATCTTGCTGTCGGAGGTATTGAGCTGGTCCGCCACCTTTCCGGTGTTCAGCACCGAACGCCCGCGAGAAAGATTCACCGCCCCCGCAGCCGCGCAGACGGCGCAGTTCTGCTCGCTCGAACCGCCTCCGGCATATCCCCGAGCCTTGGCTGTGTTGGTATAGCGCGGCATCGCGCGATGCGCGCCTATGCGAATTGCTGGAGCGGCCATACATCCCCCTCCTTACGTGGTGAATCGTAAGCCGGATTCCCATGCCGGCTCCGAATTTACCGGCATCTTATCACAGGCCGCCAAACTAGATCTTGCAAATTGGATCGTTTTAGTACGTTCGCGTCCTACAGCGCGTACGGTTGCGCCCGCAACTGGTCCTTGCCGATCCCGTTCTTCGCCGCCAGTTTTTCGAAGCCTCTGCCGCCCATCCAGGCGTACAGCCGCCGCCACAGGGCAAACGGGATGCGGTTCTTTTCGATCGTCATTACCGCCTCGGCCGGCACCGGCAGTCCTTCGGCCAGTGCCGCGCCGGCCATCTCCAAGGCCGCGGTGACAAATTGGACGTTCGGACCGTTCGCACCTGTTAGGGGCTGGCCGCCGATTACGCCTCCCCCGCCCAAGGCGAGGCCGCCGGCCCACGTGAAGCCGCTTTGAGCCGCGAACTCGCGGCAGATGGCTAGCGCCACGGCGTTCTGGTGCGTCTCGGGAAAGCCGCTGTTGACCATCGCCGCCAGACGCTGCACGGAGGGCGCGCGATCCGCGTGCCGGTGGGCCGACATCAGCGCCAGGGCCTTGGTCACAAGATGCGGCAAAGCATCCACATAAAGAGGGAACGCCAAGAGGATCAGCCCGGCGCGGTCCACCGACGAAAGCAGTTCGCGCTCACCCTCCGCGCGATTCAGGCTGGCACGAAGCGTTAGCGATTGGGTCTCCCAGCCGCGCTCTTTGAGACGGTCCAGGAGGTAGCCCCCTAACACGCCCGACGTGCAGGGTTCTTTCGTCTTGGGGCTGCCCACGATCAACAGCGCTCTTCGCGCGCCGGCCGGTTCCGTTGCCGTACCAGCCACCACCGGCGCCGGCATGAGCGACGCGGCCGCATCGCCGAATGGCAGGGCGTCGGACCGGATCAGAAGCGATTCGAAGCGCGCGGGCAACGCGTCGGCGTCATCCGTGGCGGGAACCACTTCCGCGGCGTAGCTAGGCGGATGGAAATTGATCGCGTTGCGTCCCGCCAGGGTCTTGAAGATGTGGGCTTCATGCGAATTCGGTTGGCGCTGCACGCCCACCATCATGAGCCGCGGCAGGTGCGCATAGCGCGGCGGGTGGTGAACCTCCCCATGATCCATCTGAAAGAAAGGGGAAGCGAGGGGAACGAACCGGTCCACCATTTTCTTCAGCTCCGGCGAGTAGCCTCCGAAAGTCACGGGGGTGAAGAGGACCGTTACATCGCTGCGGACCATCGCCTTGGCGATCTCGCGGCCCGCATCCGCTTCCACGCACACGCCGGGGGTCTTCACCCAGCAATCGAAACAACCGAGACAGTGGGCCAGTCTCATTTCGCGCAGGGGAAAAGTCTCGACCTGCGCTCCGCCGGCTTCGAGCGCTTGAGATAGCTCGCGAAGAATTGGCGCCAGGTCGCCATCCCCGGCTCCGGCGCCATCCAGGATTACCACCTTTTTCTCCGGCATGGGAATTCCTCCAAGCTGAACGTGTAACGCCCGGAGCTTGCACGCGTCAATCCGCATACCCTGCTGGCCCGAGCGGATCGGCTCCGCCGCGCGACGGTGCTATGATTTCACTGAACCTGTGGAGCGCGAAGAAGTCCTGGCCAAGCTTCGTGAAAGGATCGTCGCCTTCGCGGCATTTCATGTATCGAGAGATGTCGCTGAGGATGTGGCGCAGGAGACCCTCATGCTGCTCCACGAGAAGTACGCGTATCTCGAGCGCCCGGAAGACCTGCTGCCGCTTTCCCTGCAGATTGTTCGGTTCAAGATCATGAGCCTGCGCCGGAAAGCGGTCCGCCGGGGCGAGTACAACCAGGTCTCAGTCGCCGATATTCCGCTGCCGGATCTGGATTCCAACCCGGCCGATTACCTGGAGCGAAAGGAGATGCTCGATCGCCTGACCGCCGCCGTGGGCCAATTGGGAGAACGCTGCCGCCAGTTGATCCGCCTGAAGCTCCAGGGGAAGTCGTTTCCGGAGATTCAGAAGATCATGGGGGCGGCCGCCGTCAACACGATCTATACTTGGGACCACCGGTGCCGCAAGCACCTGCTGGAGTTGATGGGCGGCCAGTGGGAGCCGGGAAAGCGATGAGCCGGGATCAAGTGCGGAAAATGCTGGGAGGCTACGCCACCGGCACGCTCACCGGGGAGGAGCGTCGCGCGCTTTTCGAAACCGCGCTGGAGGACCAGCAGTTGTTTGACGCTCTGGCGCAAGAACAGCCCCTCCGCGACCTGTTGCGCGACCCGGCCGTTAAGGCGCAGTTGCTGGCGGCGCTCGGCGAGGCGCCCGCAACCTGGCGGCAGCGCGCGGCGCGCTGGATGTGGGGGCACGCCGTGGGTCTCGCGGCCGTGGCGTGCTTCGTGACGCTGTGCGGATACATGGCGCGGCAGGTGCACTTTACACCGCCGCGAGTGGTAGTCGTGGCGACCCAGCCGAACAGGGTCGATGTGAACGGGTCGCTGCCGCCTGAGCCGGCGCGTCCCCGCCGCATCTTCGACCTCGAAAGCGTGAACAAGGCAGCGGCGCACCCGCCCGCCATGCTGATGCCGCCCCCATTCAAGCCGACGCAAGGCCCTGCGCCTCCCTTCGAGCGCGCGTTTGTCGTGGGGCGTCCGGAAATTCCCCGGCCCCTGGCGGCCACCGCGCTCGTGCGGGCTGGGCCGCTCGCCGCGGGCCAACTGGGCCAGGCGCGCGGCGGCAGAGGTGGAGGCGGGGGCGGCCCCGTGGGCGTGGGCGGCGTCTTGCCTGCCGAACAGGCCGCGGGCGGCGCTATGTCCGCGATGGCCGTGCGTCCGAATATGGCCGCCCCTGCGCCTGCTCCGCTGCCGCAGGCTCAGGCCGACGCATCGTCGGCTCCCGCCGCCAAGGTGACCGCGAAAATCGACCCGGCGCTCCTCGCGCTGGTCCAGCGCATGCGTACCGGCGAGACCAACGTGCGCATCACCCTCACGGACGCCCCGGCCGATTCGCTCGAGCAATTGCGCAAAGCCGGTTTCACCGTCGCGGGTCAGGAGGGCAATGAGTTAACCGGGCATATCGCGGTGGAAAAACTGGACGCGGTCGCGCAGTTGGCCTTCGTGGTCCACATTGCCTCGCAATAGGCGCCCCGCATCCGGCCGTCACTTCTTGCCCGTTTCCACGTGGAGGCGGAACGTGCCAATCCACACAGGGCCGCGGTCGCGGTTGTAGGCGGGGTTATCGACGTGGTCGAGTCCGAATGTGGCGAAAAGAGACGGCATGACGCGCACCGAATAGTATGTCTCCCAGGATGTTTCGGGGCCGTAGCGGAGTGCGCCGTCGCCAATTAAAAAGTCATAGCCGCCCATTGCCAGGTATTGGGCGTGCACCGCGGAAAGGCCGCCGACGGTGACCTCGGTGGCAGCGGTATCTCCGGGGCGATGCCAGCGCGAGCCGTCGAGAGAAACGCCGAGCGTGGCAAGGCGGTCCATGGCGGTGAAGGCGAAGCTCTCGGTCTTGCCGTCGCTCCAGCCGAGGCGCCCGAAAACGCCAAGGTCTTTCAGGATCTCCTGATCGGCGCTGATCCCGAAGCCGTACTTGAGCGTGCCGGGACTCTGATCGACCGCGATGTTGGGCTGCGTGCCGGTCGCCTGGGCGCGCCGGATGGCGTCGGCGTAGGAGGCGCCATCGAACCGGTTGATATAGGAGAGCAGGCGGACGGCGCCTTCGTGTTCGCGGATTTTCGCGTGGAACCCGCCTTCGAACATGTCGCTGCGGTCGCGGAACAGTTGGCGGTCGAAGCGTTCCCCGTTGGCCACGCGCGGCATGGCGGCGCTGGCGTATCGCACCGACCAGTTGCGCGTGTGGAACTCGTGGACCCAGCCCCAGGTATAGCCGCGCGTATCGGCGGCATAATCCCAGGCGCCGTTATACATGATGGCCCAGCCCATGAACTGGGTGCGCGGGTCGTGCGTATAGCGGTTGTCGTCGAAGAAATCGGTGGCGGAGAAACGGCCGAGGGTGATGGAGTAACGCGTCATGGGACGGCTGCCGGCCAGTTGGTTCTCATCGCTTTCGGTGGCTTCGCGTGCCGTCCCGAAACCGAAGTCCTGGGTGACATAGAGCCGCGCGAGGTAAGGCGTGGGGGTGGCCTTGGCGACGCGCGGCATTTCGCCGTTCGAAAAATTGGCCAGGCCATTGGTGCCGCTGAAGCCGCGGCCACCGGCAATCTCGGGGTCGAAATAGAGCAGCGTGTTTGTCGCCAGGCGCAGTCCGAAGAACAGCGTGGTGGTCAGCGAGGCTTCGGCCTCGGGGTGACCCTGCAGGCTGAACGGACTGGAATACGGCGACGGAAAGCTGCCGTGATACTGGCCGATGGAAGTGGCCTGGTAGTACAGGTTCCAGCGCTCCGGCGCCGGGATCTGGTCGCCGGCGGGGGACTGCGCCGTCGCCGACGCTAGCGGCAGCAATGCCACCGTGAGAAGCCAGGCTGGTCTATTCTTGATCGTCATTTTTCTCGCTACCGACCTTGCCGCTCCGGTGGGGCGGGCCTCCTGGCCTGCCTTCTTGTTTTGACATTCCGTGAGCTGCCAAGCGGTTAAGACACTTGAGTAACACCACCACTAAGGAGTCAGAGGGAGGAGCGATCCAGTGACGGAGGCTCCGCCGGTTCGGTACAGTGCTGTTCGCGCAATCGACTGTTGCCTTCGCCGGACGGCATGGGCCTCCTCTCTCCTGGAATGGGGCTGCCCCAATGGGGCTCCCCAAAAATAGAGTATACCGGCCGGGGTATCCGCGTCAAGCTAATTTACGCCTGGATTTGTGACAGAATATTCACATGGCGCATACCCAAGAGGAGAAGAAGAGGCTATTAAACCGGGTCCGCAGAATCATGGGCCAGGTAGGGGCGATTGAGAGGGCTCTCGACCAGGAAGGGGAGTGCGCCGAGGTGCTTCACAACATTTCCGCTTGCCGTGGCGCCATGGACGCGCTGATGGCGGAGGTGATCGAAGGCCATATTCGATTTCACATTCTTGCCACCGATGACACCGCGACCGACGAGCAAACCCGCGCCGCCGACGACCTGGTGGCGGCCCTGCGCGCCTACCTCAAATAGCGCTTCGCGCGGCTGATATAATTGTTTGCCAAATCAGCGGCGGAAAGATCGAGTCCGTGATTAAACCAGGGATCGCGTTCGGATTAGCGGCGTTGTGGGTCGCGGGCCTTGCCGGCAACGCCTCGGCCCAACCATCATCGTCCACGGGCAACTGGGCCGGCCTCAACCAAGTGGCGCCCGGCGCCGCGATCCGTGTCACGCTCTCCGGCGGGAGAACGGTTCGCGGAAACCTCAGCGGCGTCACCGCCGATTCGCTCGCAATCCAGACGGGGGCAAGCCACCAGGCCCTATCTCGCGCGCAAATCCGGAGGGTGCAATTGAAGGGCAGGTCGCACCGCGGGCGGAACACGCTAATCGGCCTTGCCGTCGGCGCCGGCGCCGGTCTCGCCATTGGCGCCGCTGTCGATCGCCACGATGAAGGCTCTTATTTCAATATCGCGCCCAACGCCGGCAAAGAGGTGATTACTCCCGTCGGAGCCATCGTTGGAGCTATCGTGGGAGTGTTGATCCCGACCGGTGGATGGCGCGATGTCTACCGCGCGCCCTGACGGCCGCGCCGGCGCCTGCCTACTCCGCCAGCACCAGCCCCGACGGCAATTCTTCCCCGAAAATCCGCTCCAGCGCCCGCTCGTCTCCGGCTTCGCCTTCGAGCACCGCCAGCAGTCGCTCGGCATGAGGCATCGCCGCGAGCTTTCGCTTCACGCTCTCATAGGTAACGGCCGGCAGATCGCGCATGGCATCCTCAGAACGCCGCGCCAGGGCCGCCAGCGCATCGCCCGCGTTCGCCACGTTTAGCAGCGCTTCGGCCCAGCGCGCCGCCGTCGCAGGCGGCACAACCAGATTGATCGGCCCGTAAAACAGCTTCCGCGCCCCCAGCCGAGAGAGGCACCACAGCTCGCTTTCCTTGAAATCCCCAGCCTTCACGCGCCGGATCAGCGCCTCCCCCAGTTCCGTCTTCGTGCCGATCGGCAACAGTTCCAGACTCGCCGCCGTGCGCCACATCTCGCGCAGCAGCGACGCGTTGATGCGCTGCGGTTTCTTGGCGCCGCGCGGCAGCAGGTTCGCCGAGAGCCTCTGGTAGATGTCCGTCTGCTGATTGCGGTTCAGCCCGCCCGCCACGCGTCCCCAGAAGATCCACCAGTCGATTTCGCACTGCGCCTGGTTCGCGTAAGTCAGGCCGGCAGCGTACACGCGGCGCGCCTGCTCGATGCGGAAATCGTCGCCCGGATACCCGAACCCCGGCCGCATGCAGAACCCGCACAGGTTGAGCCACCGGATCTCATATGCCGGGCTCTTCTTGCGTCCATCGGCCATCGCCAGAAACGCGTCGGCAATCTGCCGTATGGCGGACACCGGCCACGAATTCCTTCCCAGCCCCATGCTCTGTTCGAGCTTGGCCGGGACCTCCTCCGGCGCCACCGGCGATTTCGCGTTCGGCGAGAACACCGCCTGGATCAGCTCCACCGAATTCCGCATCGCCTGCTCGCTCACCACCGCCGCCGCTTTGCGTTCGGCCACCGCCGCCGCCTTCTTGCGCAGCTCGAATTGAAGGTTCCAGCGGTTTTCTCCCGTTTTCGCCTCGCACCACGTTTCGAGCGTCCCGATTTCCGTCAGCCGCGCTCCCAGTTTCACCGGGATCAGCCGCTCCTCGGCCTTCTTGCCGTAGCGGATCACGGCGTCGAGCGGCGCATGCATGTGCAGTTCGGCATCGTCCGCCGCGAACTCCACGACGTCTCCCACCCGGTCGCCCGTGCGGCTGAGCGAGCTGTACAGACGGAATGACACCGGCCGGTTCGCCACCAGTTGCAGCGCGCCGTTATCGATCTCGATGGCCGCTCCTTCCTCCGCGCCGCGCGGAACCAGGCACACCGCCGGAAACTTCCCTTCGCCCGGCTCGCCTAGGCCGATGAAATAGGTTCGCGGCAATCCTCCGCGCACCAGGATGCCGCTGCCCGTCGACCGCACGTAAGAGTAATAGGCCGCCCCGCGCGCCACCGCCAGGTCCAGTTCCGAATTCTCCAGAATCTCCGGCCGCCGTCCGTACCACCGCTCCACCACATCCGCCACCCGCGTCCGCAGGATCTCCGGAATGAAGAACCCGCCGTTGAACAGGATGGCGTCCGGCGTCTGCCCCGTGGGCTCCAGAAATGCGTTCAGGTGCCGCGTGATGGCCGCGTCGGAAACGTAGGGCAGCCCAAGCTCCCGGAACAGGCTGCGCTTCTCTTCCTTCGGCGCCTCGCCGCGCTCCGTGAATGGCAGAAACCCTTCGAGCGCCAACTCCAACGCCTCTTCGCGCAGAATCTCGCTCTTCAGCGACCGCCCGATCAGCGCCGTCCCCGTCCCCAGCACCGTGATTTCGACGCTCTTAAGGTTCCCATCGTTCAGCAGCTTCTCTTTGGCCGCCGAGCACTGCCGCCGCAGCGCGCTCCGCTGCCGGATGGAAAGTTGCGCGCCCAGCTTGGTTTCCACCAGCCACGCCAGCGTAAGGTCCAGATTATCCCCGCCCAGCAGCAGGTGTTTGCCCACCGCCGTGCGCGTGAAGTTGACCAGGTCGCCGTCGCGCGAGACGCGGATCAGGCTGAAATCGCTGGTGCCTCCGCCTACGTCGCACACCAGCGCCGTCTGTCCGTCGAACAGCTTCTTGCGCGATAGCGCCAGGTTGTTGGAGATCCACGAGTAGAAGGCCGCCGCCGGCTCCTCCAGCAGCGTCAGCTTTTCCAGGCCCGCGTCCCGCGCCGCCATCACCGTGAGTTCACGCGCCTCTTCGTCGAATGACGCCGGAACCGTGAGCACAATCTCCTGCCCGGCCAGCGGCGCGCCCATCGCCCGGTCCCACTCCTCGCGGAACTTGCCGATAATCCGCGCCGACACCTCCACCGGCGAAAGCACCCGCCCGGTTTCCTGCGAGTCCCATGGCAGGATCTTGGCCGTACGGTCCACGTCCGGATTGGAAAGCCAGGACTTGGCCGAATGCACGAGCCGCGTCGGCACCAGCGCACCCTGGTCGCGCGCGTAAGCGCCCACCGGCTGCCCCTCTTCCAGGAACAAGAACGAAGGCAGCGTCCGCCGGGCTTCCGTGCGTCCCGCCGCCACAAGCTGCGGCGTCTCGAAAACATGCACCGGCGGGAAGTCCCGGTCCTCCGCCTCGCGTTCGTCAATATAAGCCAGCGCCGAATTGGTGGTGCCAAGGTCGATCCCGATCTTCATTGGTCTCCCTCCAGCTTACAGTGGCGCGAGGCTTCTGGCCCCCGCGAGCTATCATGTCCCTGATGCGCATCGTGGTGTTGGTGGGACTTCCGGGGTCGGGCAAATCCACGTGGCTCGCCCGTACCGGCGCCGGCGGGCTCTCCTCGGACGCCATACGCGGCCTGCTGGCGGACGATGAAGGCGACCAGACCGTCAACCGCCGCGTCTTCCAGACCCTCCGTTATCTTCTCAAGCAGCGCCTCCAGATCGGACGCCCGGCCACCGCCATCGACGCGACCAACCTGACGCCCGCCGAGCGCGCGCCCTACATCGCCATCGCCAAATCGTATGCTTGCGAGATCGAAGCCGTGTTCTTCGACGTCCCGCTCGACGTGTGCCGCGACCGTAACCGGCGGCGCAACCTCGTGGTTCCGGAGGAAACCATGACCAAAATGGCGCGTAAGCTTACGCCGCCCACCGTGGACGAAGGCTTCTCACGGGTGACGGTCGTTGCCGGCGGCCCAACCCGCGATTCGGTCCGCCGCCCCATCTTTGCGCCTTAAGGTTTTTTGAACCGGCCTGTTAAGCACCCAAAGGGAGTGCGACGCCGCTGTTTATCGTGTAAGCTTGTTCCCAGGAGGAAAACCATGTCCAGGAGTTTTGGGCCCTATTCTTGCTGTCTCGTTCTTGGGGTTTCCCTGTTGGCTCTTCCCGAAATGCTCACGGCCCAACCGGCCCTGACCGGACGTAACGCGCCCGGGCTCATTGCCGGCCGGATCGATGAAACCAGCCTGCATACCATCGCCGGCAACACCCGGCCTGAGGCCAGTCCGCAAAACGACCGTGGCTTAGCGCCCGAAGACCTCTCCATGGATCACGTGCTGCTCCAGTTGCAGCGCTCCGCCCCGCAGGAGCAGGCCGTCCAGCAGTTCGTCGAGTCGCTCCAGGACCCCGCCTCCCCGAACTTCCATAAGTGGCTCACTGCGGCCGAGTTCGGCGAGAGGTTCGGGGCCGCTCAGTCGGACCTTGACGCCATCTCCGCGTGGCTCCTGTCGCACGGCCTTACGGTGAATTCCGTCTACCCAAGCGGCATGTCGATCGATTTCTCGGGTACCGCCGGGCAGATCCGCGCCGCCTTCCACACCGAGATTCATCACCTGCAGGTCAGCGGACAGTCCCACCTCGCGAACATGAGCGACCCGCGGATTCCGGAAGCCTTGGCGCCGGTAGTGGCGGGCGTGGTTTCCCTCCACGATTTCCGGCCGCACCCCATGAGCAAGCCTCGTCCCGACTACACTTTCGTCTCCGGCAAGCAGACCATTCAGGCGGTTGTCCCCGCCGATCTGGCCACCATCTACAACCTGAATAAGCTGTTCGCCGCCGGCATCGCGGGCCAGGGCCAGACCATCGTGGTGGTCGAGGACACCGACCTCTATAGCGCAACCGATTGGACCACGTTCCGTAGCGAGTTCGGGCTTTCCAGCTACACTACCGGATCTCTGGCCACGGTCCATCCGGCGCCTCCCACCGGCAGGAGCAACTGTACCGACCCCGGCGTTCCCTCCGGAGGCGATGACGGCGAAGCGATTCTCGATGCCGAATGGGCCAGCGCGGCCGCGCCCGGCGCAGCCATCCAAGTGGCCTCCTGCCGCGATACCAGCACCACTTTCGGCGGGTTGATTGCCATCCAAAACCTTGTCAACAACGCCAACCCTCCGGCTGTCGTCAGCATGAGCTACGGCGAATGCGAGGCGGAAAACGGCGCCGCTGCCAATGCGGCGTTCAATTCCGCGTTTCAGCAGGCCGCCGCGGAAGGCGTCTCGGTGTTCGTCTCCGCCGGCGATGAAGGGGCTGCCAGTTGCGATGCGGGCGCCTCCGGCGCCACGCACGGCATCGGCGTCAGCGGTTTCGCCTCTACTCCGTATAACGTAGCCGTGGGCGGAACCGATTTCGGCGACTCCGCCGCTGGTACTAATAGCGTCTATTGGAACTCGACCAACACCTCCACTTACGGCTCGGCCAAGTCCTACATACCGGAGATCCCGTGGAACGATTCCTGCGCCAGCGTGCTCCTGGCCACCTACCTCGGAAGCGGCACGACGTACGGTGCGAAGGGGTTCTGCAACAGCAGCACGGCCATTTCGGAAGGTTTGCAGGTGGTGGCGGCGGGCAGCGGCGGTCCTAGCGGCTGCGCGACCGGGGCGCCATCCACCCCCGGCGTGGTGGGCGGGACCTGCAAGGGATATACCAAGCCGTCCTGGCAGGCCGGCTTCGGTGACGGCGTGCGCGACATTCCGGATGTGTCTCTCTTCGCGGCCAACGGCATCTGGGGACACTATTACGTCTTCTGCTGGTCGGACGTCCGGCAGGGTGGCGCCAAGTGCTCCGGGGCTCCCAGCGGTTGGTCCGGCGCCGGAGGAACTTCGTTTTCATCGCCCATTATGGCCGCAATCCAGGCGCTCGTAAATCAGAAGCAGGCGCTTATAAATCCCATTGCGGGTCGCCAGGGTAACCCGAACGCGGTGTATTACTCACTCGCGGCCAACCCCGCGTTCGTGTGCAACTCTTCGACGACCAGCACGGCGGGCTGCATCTTCTATGCCGTCACCGAAGGCGATAACGACGTCAACTGCGGCGGGTCCGTCGATTGTTACGGCTCCACCACCAGCACGACCGGCGGACGCCACCCAACCACCACCCAAAACCTGGATGGCGCTCTCTCGACGTCGAGCGCGAGTTACTCGCCGGCCTATTCGGCGCCTACCGTCCCCGGCTGGAGCTTCGCGACGGGGATCGGATCGGTCAACGCCTACAACTTGGTAATGGACTGGTAAGCCGCGAAGGCATACTTCCCCGAACCCACTTCGAACACCGCCTTGCCATCCTCCCCCGGCGCGGCTTTCACGCCGGGGGAGCGCGCGGCCGGACGCCCGCCTTCCGTCGCCGAGCCGGGCGCGGAAGTGGGGATGTACACCGTCGCCGTTGTCCCCGCCGGTACCGTCACGTCCATGTGCAGCGTCCCGTTCTCAATCTTCCAGTCGCTCACGATTTGGCCGTGAATCGATTCGTAGCTCGTGCGGGCGAACGTCAAATCCCCTACCGGCGCCGGTTCGATCAGGAAGTGCGCGAAGCCCGGCGCCCTCGGGTCCGCGCGAATGCCGCCGATCCCTTGAATGAACCACGAGCCGATCGAAATCAGCGTGTCGTGAATGTTCGACTGCCGTCCCCGCCAGTCTTCCCAACTCGTCGTAGCGCCCTGCGCCAGCATATACCCCCAACCCGGAAAATCCGTCTGGCTAGTCATGAGGTAGATCAAATCGTTGCGGTCCGCTTCCATCAGGTACTTCAACAGGAAGTAGGTTCCATGCATGCCGGAATCCAGATGCCCCGTGTTCTTCACGCGGATCGTGCGTTCCAGGTTGTCCGCCACCGCCTTGCGCAACTCCTGAGGAACCACGTTCACCAGCAGCGGGAAAGCCAGGTAAGGCGTCTCGCCTGTGGCGTAGCTGGCGTTCGCGGCGTCATAGAATTTCCCGTGCAGCGCGCGCGCAACATCCGCCGACAGCGCTCGATACATCGCCGCATCTGCGCTCTTGCCCAAAATCGCCGCCGCCTTCGCCGCGATCTGCACCTGGTACAGATAGTGCAGGCTGTTGATGAGTTGCACGCTGCGAGGGTCGCCCCGGTCGCCGTTAATGCCTCCCACCGGGCTGGGCGTGACCCAATCTCCCAGGAAATTCCACTGCTGCATCCGCATCGCGAATGTCTTGTGGTTTTCGAGCACGTTGCCCACGGTTTCCGATTGCAGGTATCCCAGCCACTTCCGCATCATGGGATAGTTGGTTTCGAGTACCCGCTTGTCACCGTATTGCAGATACATTTGCCAGGGAAGAGTGACCGTGAAACCACCCCACATGGGACCGCCGCCGCCCTGATCCTGGTAGTTCGGCGCGGTGTGCGGCAACTCTCCCGTGTCCGGCTGCTGCGCGTCGCGCCAGTTGGAGAGCCACCTGTTGTACAGCCCTCCGCTCGAGAAATTGAACATGCCCGTTTCGAGCGATGTCCCGGCGTCGCCTCCATAACCCAGCCGCTCGCGCGTCGGACAATCCACCACATAGCCCCCCAGGCTGAGTTGCTGGTAAGTCCATGTGACTAACTGGTAGATCCGGTTCATTAGCTCGTTTGAAGAGACAAAATCACCCGCGCGATCGTAAGCCGTGCGGATCTGATAACCCGTGGCATCTTCTATGACCGGGGCCCGGTCGAGCCCAGTCACTCGGACATAGCGGAAGCCGTGATAGTTGAAACGCGAACGGAACGTCAGAGCGGCGCCGTCGGTCACGATTTCGTCGCGCTGGTTCAGTGTCTGCAATCCACCGTTCGCCGGCGCGCTCCGCACGGCATCGGCGTAGTCGAGCCTGACTGTAGTCCCCGCCGGAACACCCGAGGGGATGCGATACTCCAGCCAGCCCGTGAAGTTCCGGCCCATGTCGATCAGGTAGCCGCCGGCCGCCAGCGAGTCCACTCTAACCGCGGGGATGGTCTCCATGATCCGGTTGGGTTCCACCATCTGCGCCGCTGTAATCGCCGGCGCAGGGTCGAACACCGCGGCCGTTTTCCAGTCCGAATCGTCCAACTCCACGCCATTCCAGTTCGCCAGTTCCAGCCTGGAATCATAGCGCTCGCCCCCATAATCGCCAAATGCCGTTCCCCGTCCGAGCGGCGTCAGGGGACTCTCCCGCAGCTTCCACGTGTCGTCTGTCGCCACCTGCACGGCGCCGCCGGGCAGCGTGATGTCCACCTGGGATCTCACCAGCGGCCCATCGTGAATCACACCCGGGTGTCCCCTGACGTACCAGCCGCGTCCCAGCCACAACGCCACGACATTCTTGCCGGGCGTAAGATAGTCGGTCACATCGTAAGTTACATACAAATTGCGCTTGGAGTAATCGCTTACGGAAGGACTTAGTACATCGTCCGACACTTTCTTGCCGTTGATGTACAGCTCGAAGTAACCGAGCGGGTTGACATAGGCCATGGCCCGCTCCGGCTTACTCGCCAGCGTGACCGTCTTGCGGAGCCACGGAAACGGGAGCGGCGCGCCTTCCCTGGCGCCTTCGGGGCGCGCCTCGCCAATCCATCTCGCTTTCCAATCCGTGGACCGCGGCCCCATCGACCACATGGCCTGTTCGCTCCACGGCGACGCCCGGTTGGCGCCGTCCCACACGCGCACCTTCCAGTAGGCTCGCATTCCGTAGGTCAGGGGCTTGCCCGAGTAAGTTACCCACGTGGATTGGTCCGAGCTGACCTTGCCCGAGTCCCATAGGTCGCCGGCATCATTCCGCAGGTTCTCGGGAGTGCTCGCCGCCAGGATGCGGTAAGCCGTCTGCCGCCATCCCCGCGCGCCCTGAACCGAAATCCAGCTCAAGCGCGGCTGCTCTACGTCGATCCCCAGCGGATTCGCCAGGTATTCGCAGCGCAGCCTTTCGACCGTCGGGCTTTGCGCCACCGCCGCGCGCGCCACCAGAATCGCCGCCAATAGCAAGGCGTTTTTCGCGAGCCTCATCCTCGGCCTCCCGTTATCGAATGTCCGATCCCGCCACAGGCGCCAGAATGGCGTTGCTGATATCGATCACCAGCGAGGGCGAGGAATAGTCCGCGCTCGCCTTCAGCTTGATCCAGTCCGGATTGGCCTGAAACACGGCCCAGAGCTTCCCGCGGGCCGCCAGGTTCTCAAACGCCAGCATATAACTCACGTGCGGCATATTGGCGCCGGACGACGCGGCCCCCACGGCGAAGGAAGCGGCTGGCATTTCTCGGCGGTGCATAGGATTTCGAGTCTAACAGAATTAAGGGCGCCTACGCCCGCTTCGTAGGGGTCGGGCACGCCCGACCCTCTTTACTGCCGCAGCAGCGCCCGCAGCACATCCCAGTAAATCGTGCTCGCGTGTCCCTTGGCCCACCCGTCGAAGAACGCCCGATACTGCGCCGGGTTCGTCGCGGTTTGCTCATGCAGGCCCGTGAGGCCCCCGCCAAAAGTCTTCTTGAAGACCGGCTGCCCTCCGCGAATCGCGCGAACGTCAATCGCCAGGCTCAGATGGTCGGCTTGCTGCGAGCAGGACACTCCCGGCCGCACTGTCAGAACCACCGTGGCCCCCGCGTCCGTAGCCGTCATCGCGGACGCGTCCGCTTTCAGCCCTTCGGAATTGGCGCGGACAATTTCCACCGCGTCCTTGCCCGCTGTCCGCGCGTACTCCGCAAACGCGCCTAGCGCCATCGCGTCCGGCTCGATGGTGAGAATGCTGCGCGCCAGTTGCCCGCGGCTTTCGAAGCAGGAGCCAATCATGTTCACCGGCAGCCATAGAGCATCCACCTCAATGCGCACGCGCTCCGGCTTAGGCAGTAGCGCCAGGGTCGCCTCGGCTTTGCCTTCCGAGGAGAGCAGCGCCTCGTCGTACGCCGTGAGTCCTTCCTTATCGCGCGCCAGCGGGTCCGCGCCCTTCGCAACCAGCAGCCGCACGATATCGGGGCGCCCCTGTTCGGCTGCACAGATCAGCGGAGTCTTTCCGTCCTTGCCCTTAGCCTCGAGGTTGACTGCCGATTTCAGCAGCTCGAGCACCCCGCCGGTATTGCCGCTGCGCGCGGCCGTCAGAAGATCCTGCCCCGAGTCCGCCCCCTGCGCCGCAAAGACCACCGCGAGCACCGCCGCCCAGCAGCCAAAGGCCAGTCTTGCGCCCATACGACCAGATTAGTCGATCGCCGCTCTTCGCAGCCGGTCCAGCACGCCGGCCCATTCCGGAGTATCCGGCGGACGATCCACGGCAATCCAATCCGGCCTCCGCTCGTCCAGGCGGTGCAGCGTTTCATACAGCGCCGCGGCGTATGCGCGCGGGTCCGCCGGCATTTCGCGGCCAATGCGCAGCCACACCCCCTTGCCCGCGGGCGGAGCTTCGCCAGGGCCAAGCAAATAGAGCGGCGTCGCCGGCCGGTAGTGCCGCGGATGCATGCCGGGCGCTTCGTGCGCGCCTTCGCCAGGATCGGCGGCCATCCCCACAGGCCCAATCAGCGCTTCAATCTCCGGCAGCGGAATCACCCCGGGCCGCAGCAGCACCGGCGCGCCCACCAGCGAGAGCACCGTGGACTCGATCCCCACGCGCGCCGGCCCGCCATCGAGCACGTAATCCGCCAGCGCCTCCGGCACATCCGCCGCGACCGTCGGGGAAAGTTCCGTAAACCGGTTGGCGCTCGGCGCCGCGATAGGCACGCCCGCCGCGGCGATCAACGCAAGCGCCAGCGGGTGCGCCGGCATTCGCAGACCCACGGTGGGCAGCCCAGCCGTGACAACGTCCGGAATGTGGGGCGGAGATCCTGCTCTGCCTTCCCGCCGCTTGGCAACCACCAGGGTCAGCGGCCCCGGCCAGTACCGTCGCGCCAGCGTTTCCGCCGCATCCGGCCACTCCGAAGCCAGTCCGCGCGCCATTTCCACCGAATCCACATGCACAATCAGCGGGATATTCCGAGGCCGCCCCTTCGCCTCGAAAATCCGTCCCACCGCGGCCGCATCCAGCGCATTGGCGCCCAGGCCGTACACCGTCTCGGTGGGAAACGCCACCAGCTTTCCGGCCCGAATGAACTCGGCCGCGCGTTCGACGCTCACTCCGGTGTCTCGTCCTTGTCGTCGCCGGCTATCTTTCCGGTCTTCCGCCAAACCAGATAAGCGTGCATCAATGGCTCCAGGTCGCCATCGAGCACCCGGTCCACGTCGCCAATCGTCAGCTTGCTGCGCAGGTCCTTCACCAGCCGGTAGGGCGCCAGCACGTAGTTGCGGATCTGGCTGCCGAAGTTGATCTCCAGCTTGGAATCCTCGGTCTTGCGCGTCTCCACGCGCTTCTTCTCCAGTTCGAATTCGTAGAGCCGCGCGCGAAGCTGCTTGATGGCGCTGTCGCGGTTCTTGTGCTGCGACCGCTCGTTCTGGCACTGCACCACAATCCCGGTCGGAAAGTGCGTCATCCGCACCGCCGAATCCGTCATGTTGACGTGCTGTCCCCCGGCCCCCGACGACCGAAATGTGTCGATGCGCACGTCGTCCATGTCGATCTCGATCTTGATCTCGTCGTCCACCTGCGGATACACGAACACCGACGCGAATGACGTGTGCCGCCGCGCCGCCGAATCGAACGGCGAAATCCGCACCAGCCGGTGTACCCCGATTTCCGATTGCAGCAGCCCGTACGCGTTCTCGCCGTTGACCTCGAACGTCACCGACTTAATGCCCGCGCCTTCCCCTTCCAGCCGGTCCGTCACCACCGTCTTGAAGTCTTCCCGCTCGGCCCACCGCAGGTACATGCGCAGCAGCATCTCGGCCCAGTCCTGGCTTTCGGTGCCGCCCGCCCCGGGGTGTATTGTGACGATGGCGTCGCGCGCGTCGTTCTCGCCCGAGAGCAGCATCGCCGTCTCGATGCGCTCCAGAAACTCAGCGAAGGATTTCGATTCGCGTTCGATATCGCCGCCCACGTTTTCGCCTTCGCGGGCCAATTCGAACATCGTATCCAGATCGTCGGTCAACGACCGTATCTTCTCGTCGTTGGCGATGGCCTCTTCCAGCCGCTTACGCCCCCGCATCACCTTCTGGCTGTTTTCAGGTTGGGCCCAGAAGTCCGGGGCCGAGGTCTGCTCTTCGATCTTGGCTAGCTTCTGCTTCTGCGTGGAGACGTCAAAGATACCTCCGCACGGCCAGGGCCTGTTCGCGGAGGGGCATGTATGCGCGTTCCAACTCTTCTAAAGTCATGGGATTTCAGTCCAATTCTAGCAGATACCCAGCCTTGCCCACATTGCGCCCGCGCGTCCGGCCCATCGTGATCTCCGCGCCCTCCGCCTCGTGAATATGCCCGCACAAGAACCACTCCGGCTGATGCTCGACGATGAAATCGCGCACCGCCGTCGATCCCGCGTGCAGCCCTGGTCGAATCTCGTCGAGCGCCGTTCCGAAGGGCGGCGTGTGGCACACCAGGGCCAGCGGCTTCAAATCCGCGAACCGCCCTAGCCGCTCGGCCAGTTGTATCTCGCTGTACTCGCCAGGCGTGTTGAACGGCGTCGGGTTCGAATAACCCAGTCCCGCCACGCACCATTTCCCCGCCTGAAAATGCCGCCCGTGAAAATCGTGCAGCCCGTACCGCGCGCACATCCCCGCCACCTGGTCGGCCGACTCGTGGTTCCCCGGCAGCACGTATACCTTATCCCCGCGCGCCTTCAGGATGGACCCGCACCGTTCCAGCCCCTTTGACCAAGTCGCCTGATCCCCCGCCGCAATATAGTAATCCGCCTCGATCTTCAGCAGCGCTTCGAGCGCCTTCCAATCGGTGTGGATGTCCGAAAAAACCAGAAGCTTCAAGACCTGAGTATACAAAAGGGGACGGACGCATTTTCTGCGCTCAAGCGGCGTCATGCCGCGTACAATTTCGTGACGCGGAGCCGTTTCCGATTTTTCTCCGCCTGCCACAGATCGTACTGAAGCTGCTGATTAAGCCAGCTTTCCGCAGTGGTGTTGAAGGCCATCGAGAGACGGACAGCCATCTCCGGGCTGATGCCCACGCGTCCGTTAAGAATGCTGGACAGCGCCTTCCGGCTCACGCCGAGCGACCTCGCCGCATCCGTGACCGTCAGGTTAAGCGGTTCCAAACAAAGTTGCCGAAGCACCTCGCCTGGGTGCGGCGGATTATGCATCTTCATGGTCACCTCAGTGGTAATCCTCGTAGTCTACGCGGTCTACGTCCTTCCCCGCACAAGTGAACGTCACGCGCCAGTTGCCGCTCACCTTCACGGCCCAAGTGCCCTTTCTGGAGCCACGGAGTTCATGAAGATCCAAGCCGGGAAGGTTCATATCACGCGGGCTGGCTGAGACGTTCAGGCGGCCAAGGATGAGCTGGAGCCGCTCCGCGTGCTTCGCTTGAATTCCCAACGTGCTCCCCGTGCCGAAGAACCGCTCGATTCCTTTGTGCCGAAAGCCCTTGATCGCCAAACCTTAAGTGTAACCCATATGGTTACAGGCTGCAGACGGACCAAGGCCGACAACGGACCCGCCGAAGCTGAGGTAAGATTGGTCATGATTTCTCCCGTGGTTGCTGTGTCCACCCCGGCCGGAATCGCCATGACTAAGAGAAAAAGGAGCCCCCAATGCCCCGTCTTCTAATCATCGCCTTCCTGACCGTCCTGATGACTGCCACCGGTCCGGCCTTGGCCCAAGCACCGGCCACACCCCAAGTTCCCGCCGCGCCCGCGCCCCCAACGCGCCCGCAAGTGCCCACTCGCGATCCCCACACTCCCGGCTACGTCACTGCCAAAGAGCTGCCCGACGGAACCATCCCGGTCGCCACCGCCGACGGGAACTTCATCATCGGCCCCACCCATACCCGCGCGCCGGAGATGACCGCGCAGGAAGGCGTCCCGCAGGGTGACGTCAACAACTTCACCATGTCCTCCGCCGACAGCAAAATTTACCCTGGCATCGCGCGCGAACCCGGCACGTTTGGCACGCCCGACCCAAACGACCCTGCCAAACTCATCGTCACTACCAGTCACTCCGCTCCCTACACCCGCCGCGTCTCTGTCTATGTTCCCAAGCAATACGTCCCCGGCACGGAGGCCCCTTTCATCATCGGCGCCGACGGCCCCGACCGCCTGCTGTTCACCGCCCTCGACAACCTGATCGCCCAGCATCGCGTTCCCGTCATGATTGCCATCTCCATAGGCAACGGCAGCGGCGATGCCCAGGGCAGTGAGCGCGGCCTGGAATATGACACCATGTCCGGCCTCTACGCCGAGTGGGTCGAGAAGGAGTTGCTGCCGCTCGTCGAGAAGCAATACAGCGTGAAGCTGACCAAGGATCCCGAAGGCCGCGCCACCATGGGCGGCAGCTCCGGCGGCTCGTGCGCCTTGATCATGGCGTGGTATCACCCCGAGCTATACCACCGCGTTCTCACTTACTCGGGCACTTACGTGAATCAGCAGTGGCCCTCCAATCCCCAGACTCCCCACGGCGCATGGGAGTTTCACGAACACCTCATCCCTAACTCTCCGGCCAAGCCGCTACGCATCTGGATGGAAGTCGGCGACCGCGACAATTACAATCCCAATGTGATGCGCGACGACATGCACGACTGGGTCCTCGCCAATGAGAACATGGCCAAAGCGCTGGCCGCCAAGGGCTACCACTATCAGTTTGTATTCGCCCGCAACGCGGGCCATACCGATGGCGCCGTGAAGCAGCAAACCCTTCCCGAGGCGCTCGAATATCTATGGCAAGGTTACCCCATCGCCGCGCCGAAAAATTGATCGAAGCCGCGCTATCCCGCCGCGCCCCCGTTATCGTACAGTAGTAAGTAGATGCGGATGCGAGGGGAACGTTGGCTGTGTGTCCTGGTTTGTCTTGCCTTGTCGGGGTTAGCCCGAAGCCAGTCCGCCGTCCCGCCTCGGTGGTCCAAACCTGCCGACTGGGTCCCCGCCCGCTGGCCATGGCCGGACGCCGCCTCGCTCGATCTCGTCGCCGCCGGTCCCCTCAATTGCCTGCTCTTGCGCCCGGTTACCGCCGACTTCGCCGCCGCTGCCGCCAGTCGCGGCCTTGCGACTCTCGCCGTTGTCGTTCCTTCGGACGATGTCCTGGCAACCGTTCGCCGCGCCCTTTCCGCCAAGGTCACCGGCATCGCTCTCGAAGGCGATTTCCCCGAGGACCTTGCCGCCGCGGTCCGCCAACTCGCGCGCGCCGCTCCCGTCGTGGAACTGGCGCCGCGCAGCCGCATGTTGGCGAATTCCGCCGGACCTGTTCTCGCCACCTATCAGGGCGTGTGGCCCGGCATGGCGGAAACGGAACGCCTGCGGGCCGGTCCCAGCGGCTCCGTCTGGATCGATACCAACACCGGCTTCATCCGCGCCGCTCGTTCCTGGTGCGACTTGCCGCTCTGGATCGCCAATCGACCGCCCGCCAAGACCGTCGTCACCACCGGACGCTATCTCCAGGCCATCGCCGACGCGGGCGTGTCGGGCGCCCGCTGGGTCGTCGCGCTGGACGACGATTTTGCCGCGCGGCTCGCCCGGCGCGATCCCAAAGCCCTGGCCGATTGGTCCCGCATGTTGTCCCTGGCCGGCTATTTTGAGCGCCATCCCGAGTGGCGCGAAATGCGCGAATACGGCAAGCTCGCCCTGGTTCAGGACCCCGCCAAGGGTGGCTTGCTCTCGGGCGGCATTCTCGACATGATCGCCGTCAAGCAGACGCCCGTCCGTCCCATCCCGCGCCAGCGCCTTACACCCGGCTCGCTCAAGGATGCCAGCATGGCCGTCAACCTGGACGCCGCCTCTCTCACTCCCGAGGAACAGGCCGTGCTGCACGATTTTACCCGCTCCGGCGGCACCCTCCTCACCGGACCGCCCGGATGGACCGACCAGGCGCCCGCCGGAGACGCAATCACGCTCGACCGGTCCGAACTCGAACGCCTGAATGATATCTGGCGCGAGGTCAATTCCATGGTGGGCCGCAGGAACCTGGGCGTGCGCCTGTTCAACGCCGCCTCCATGCTCTCCAACTTCTTGATTTCGAGCGACGGCCGCACCGCCGTCCTCAACCTCGTTAACTACTCGGACTATCCCGTCGAAAACGTTTCCGTACATTTTCTGGGCGATTACAAACACGCGGCTTTGCTCACGCCGGATGGCGTCGACAAGCCGCTCGAACTTTACAAGACCGACGACGGCTGGGGCGCCGACATCGACAAGGTGAACGTGTGCGCCACCGTCAGACTGGAGCAATAGACATGATGACCCGTAGAGAATGGATCGCGGCGATTTCGGCGGCGCCCCTCCTGCGCGCGGCCGATGCCGCACCCGTCGCCCCCGTTTCCATCGCCAAATGCGCCTCCTACGACGAGGATGTCACCGCCAGACTCGGCCTCCTCTTCGACCAGTTGGGCGGCCTCGGCAGTCTTGTCCGCGGCAAGACCGTCACCGTCAAGATCAACATGACCGGCGCACCTTCCATACGCCTGCAAGGCCTTGCGCCCGCCGTCACTCACTATGTGCACCCCAAGGTGGTCGGAGGCTTGGCCTACCACCTCGGTCAGGCCGGCGCGCGCCGCATACGGTTCGTTGAAAGCGCCTGGGCCACCTCCGGGCCACTGGAAGAAACCATGCTCGATTCCGGCTGGAATGTGCGCGCTCTCCAGTCGGCCGCCGCGGGCGTGGAGTTTGAGAACACCAACGCGCTCGGCAAGAGCAAGACCTACGCGCGCTTCCAGGTCCCGGGCGACGCCTACATGTACCCGGCTTACGACCTCAACCGCGCGTTCGAAGACACCGATGTCTTCGTCAGCCTCGCCAAGCTGAAGAACCACGCCACCTGCGGCGTCACTTTGTCGCTGAAGAATTGCTTCGGCAGCCTTCCGGCTTCGATTTACGGCGATAACGCCGGCGTGGACGAGCCCAACGAAAATCCCACCGCCGGCCGCAACGCCGTCGGCCATCAGGGCCGTCGCCAGCCATCGAAATCTGCCCCGCAGGAGTTGCATTTCGGCGCCAATCACGATCCCGGCTATCGCGTGCCTCACATCGTCGCCGATATTTCCGCCTCGCGCCCCATCCATCTGGCCGTCATCGAGGGAGTCGAATCCATTGCCGGCGGCGAAGGGCCGTGGATACAGGGCGTGCGCACCGTGAAGCCGGGAGTGCTGCTCGCGGGCCTGAATCCGGTCTGCACCGACGCCGTCGCTGCCGCCGTCATGGGCTACAATCCCCGCGCCGCGCGCGGCGCCGCGCCATTCCAAACCTGCGACAACACCCTGCTCCTCGCCGAAGGGCACGGCGTGGGCGCGGCAGATCTGGGGCGCATCGACGTCCGGGGCGTCTCTATCGCGCAGGCCTTATACCGCTACGATAGCTAGTGGATGGCATCGCGCAAGAAAGCCAGAAACCGGTACCGCGTCTTCCGGCTGCAATCCTGGGAGTCGTTTCTCGGGCTGATCACCAAGCCCCCCTATTCCAACTGGGCCTTCCGCGGCGAGCGCGATGAACGCTGGCCGCTCCAAAGTTCCCTGTCCCGCTACCTGAGGAACTTTGGCGTCGCGCCGCCGGCATGGCCGGAGCAGGAATCGCGCATTCTCCGCATCTTCAAACGCAAAGCGCACCAGTTCATCGCCAAGCCTCCCGAACTCGATGACGATTTCCAGTGGCTCGCGCTCATGCAGCACCACGGCGCACCCACGCGGCTCATCGATTTCACCTGGTCGCCCTACGTGGCCGCGTTTTTCGCCCTGGAGCGAACCCTGGCCGATGGCGTCGTCTGGGCCATGAACCCCGCGCGCATCGATAGCAGCCACGCGCCGCATCGCACTCGTATGGACCCGCGGCCCAAAGGCAACTTCGCCCGCTACTTCCTCAAAGGCGGCCACCGCTTCATCTGGATGGGAGAGCCGCACACCATGAACCGGCGCCTCATCGCGCAATCCGGCACCTTCGCCGTGCCCGGCGTCCTGAACGTGCCCATCGAAGAAATGCTGGAGGACGCCGACCAGGAAAATATCCTGGCGAAAATCGTCCTCAAGAACGCCGTCCGAGAGGTGGCAATGCGCGAGCTCTACCGCATGAACATCACTTACGCAACGCTATTTCCGGACCTGGACGGCCTGGCAAAATCCCTCGGCTACGAACTGGAGTTCCACTGGGCCTACAACCCGCGCACCATGGAACGCTACCACTGCTAAGCGCCCCTAATCCCCGGCCGCGTAGTATCCCTTGCGCCAACTGGCCTGCAATTTCGGAAGGCCGCGCGGCGGGACCACCGTCACCTTTAAGTTATGATACCGTCCGTCGCGCGTCTCATTCGATGGCGAGAAGCCCAGCAGATACCGGTTCCGCAGCTCCACGCTGATCTTCGTAATCGGGTCGATGGCGTCCTGCCCGTAAGGCACCACCCGCCCGCCCGAATCTTCCGTCATCTGTCTCAGGTACCACGGTCCATCGCGCTCCTGATCCTCCACCAGAATGGCGTAGATCAGCGCGTCTCCCTCCAGCACCATGTTGCGCATCTCTTTCAGCGTGTACCGGCTGTTGTTCTCGCCCCCGTCGGAGATGATCAGCAGCGCCTTGCGCGTCAGCTTGGATTTCTTCACCTCTTGAAGGCCCATGACCACTGCGTCGATCAGCGCCGTGCTGCCGCTTGACTTGCTGAACACAAGGTCCTCTTGAAGCCGCCCCAATCCAGGCCCCAGCGGCATGATCAGCCTGGGGCGGTCGTCGAACTCAACCAGGAAGAATTCGTCCTCCCGGTTTGCGGTCTGGAAAAACGTCTGCGCCGCGATGCGCGACTTGCCTAGCCCCTTCCCCATGCTCCCGCTGACGTCGTAGATCAACCCCAGCGCCAGCGGCTCGTCTTCCATGGCGAACTGGGTGATGGTCTGCTCCACGCCGTTGTCGAAGACCCGGAAATTCTCCTTTTCGAGACCGGTCACGGGCCGGTTCATCGGATCGGATACGCTGGTGGGAACCAGCACCAGGTTGGTATCGGCGCGCAGAATAGCCCCCGATTGCGCAGGCTCCTGGCCGATCGCGATGCCCGCCAGCAGGCCCAGTCCGAGCGCCGCTCCGACAAATTGCCGCGAAACCATCGCGAGCCCCCTATCACAGTATAATAGGCGCAGTTGTCTTCTCCCGGAGGTCTCTTATGCGGAAGTGGATACTTATCGTTGCTCTCGCGGCGTTGTCGGCGGGCGCGCTGCTGGCCCAGGATATCACCGGCACTTGGCAAGGCACGCTAACTGTGCCAAACGCCAAACAAGACCTGCGGATCGTGATGAAGGTCTCCAAGGCGGATGCGGGCGGCTTGAAGGTCGCCATGTACAGCATCGACCAGGGCGGTGCGCCCATCGCCGGATCGGTCACCGTGCAAGGTTCGGCCGTAAAAGTCGCGGTCCCCGGAATCGGCGGCGCGTATGAAGGAAAGCTGGATTCGGACGGCGTCTTCCTGGTGGGCACTTGGACTCAGGGAGGGGCCCCAATGCCCCTGAACCTCAAGCACGTCTCCGAAGAGGCCGCTTGGCCCATTCCAGTTGTAGTCCGTCCCAAGCCGATGGCCGCGGATGCGAACCCCGAGTTCGCCGCCGCCTCCATCAAGCCGAGCGACCCCTCCCTCCAGGGCAAAGGATTTAGGGTGCGCGGGAGTGAGTTCTCAACCATCAACACCTCGCTAAGCGACATGATGGTTTTCGCCTATGGGCTTCACGCCCGGCAGATCGTCGGCGGACCGGCCTGGTTCGAATCCGACAAGTTCGATATCGTCGCCAAGCCCGATGGCGAGGGCACACCCAACGACAAACAGTGGAAGACCATGATGCAGAAGTTGATGGCCGATCGCTTCAAGCTCACCTTCCATCACGATCAGCGCGAGCTATCCGTCTACGCGCTTCAGGTTGGAAAAACTGGTCCCAAGCTCACCAAGAGCGCAGGCGATCCGAATGGCCTTCCGGGCCTGTTCTTCCGCGGACTCGGAAGCCTGCCGGTCACCAATGCCACCATGGCGGATTTCGCCGGCACCATGCAGAGCGCCGTGCTTGACCGCCCGGTTGTCGATCAGACCGGGATCGCCGGCCGGTGGGATTTCACCCTGACGTGGACGCCCGATGAGTTCCAGTTCGCCGGCCTCGGAGTCAAAGTAACGCCTCCCGCCGACCCTGCCACCGCGCCGCCCGATCTATTCAACGCCATCCAGGAGCAACTGGGGCTGAAGTTGGTCGCCACCAAGGCCCCCGTCGACGTCCTGGTCATCGACCACGTGGAAAAGCCTTCCGCAAACTAGGTGGGGCGGACCTCCTGGTCTGCCTTCTTGCTTCTTCATTCCGAACGCGCGTAATACCCGCAACCCGCAACCCGCGAACTAACCAACCGAGCCGCGAACGTAAGAGAGCGGTTCCGCCGTGACATCCGCTTTCCACGTTTTGGCCTCCCGAACCGTCGTAACAGAGGAGCGCAACATGACCCGAGCCGCGATACTCCTTCTGCTGGCGTCGGCCAGCGGCTTCACCCAGTCCGCCGCCCCGTCGTTCGACGTGGCATCCATCGAGCCCCATCACGGCGCCTCCCCCCACCTTTTCCAATTCCTCCCGGGCGGAAGATTTCGCGCGACCAACACCTGGGTCAAGTATCTCGTCGAGCAGGCCTACGAGTTGAAGGACTATCAAGTTTCCGGCGGCCCCGACTGGATCGCGTCGGACCGGTTCGACATCGATGCCAAGGCCGCCGATCCCAGCGCTGGCGAACCTCAGATGCGGCTGATGCTGCAAACCTTGCTGGCCGAACGGTTTCAGCTCAAGATTCGTCAGGAGGCCAAGGAGTTTCCCGTTTATGACTTGGTGGTGGCGAATGGCGGCCCCAAAATCAGAGCCTTGAAGCCCGGCGACCGGAGCAATTGCCGAGGGGATAATTCCGAGATCTGCGGGATCCGTACGATGACGCAGTTAGCCGCCTTCCTAACGCGGCCGGCGGGCCAGCCCGTCTTCGATAAGACCGGGATCCAGGGAGACTACGATTTGCTGCTGAATTTCGACGTCTACGAGGCTAGGGGCCAAACTGCGCCGCCGGACTACGACAAGCCGCCCCTCGCCGCCGCCCTTCGGGACCAACTCGGGCTTAAACTCGAGCCCCGCAAGGCCTCGCTTCCGGTCCTCGCGATCGATAGCATCCATCGCCCGACAGACAATTGACCGAGCCACGAACGTAAGAGCGGTTGCGCCCGCTTCCTATTCCGAAGGCGCGTAATATCCGCGCCGCCAAAACGCCCGCAATGCCGGAAGCCCCCGCGGCGGAACGATCTTCACCTGCACTGGATGATAACGGCCGTCGCGCTTCGGCGCGCTGGGCGAATATCCCAGCACGTAGCGGTTGCGCAACTCCACGCCGATCTTCGCCGCGATGTCCGGAATATCAGGCCCCGCCGCCGGCAACTGCCGGCCGCCCGATTGCTCCGCGATCTCCGTCAGCAGACCCGGCCCCGCGATTTCCTCCGGCGTGGCCGCGCCCCCGTAGATGCCGATCGCATAGATCATCACGTCGCTCTCGCGCACCATCTTCTTCAGCTCGGTCTCGTTGTACCGGCTGCAGTTGTCGCCGCCATCGGAAATGATCAGCAGCGCCTTCCGGCCGATGGTCGATTTCTTCAGCTCGTGCATCGCCAGGATCACGGCGTCGAGCAACGCCGTGCGCCCCTTCGACTCCGAAAACGTAAGTTGATTCTGGATGTCCTGGGTGTTACTGGTAATTGGAACCACCAGCCTCGGCCGGTCGCTGAACTCCACCAGGAAGAACTCGTCTTCCGGATTAGCGGTCTGGAAGAATGCCGCGGCGGCCTGGCGCGACAGCCGCAGTTTGGTCCCCATGCTACCGCTGGTATCGAATACCAGCCCGACCGCCACCGGCGCGTCTTCCTGGACGAACGCCGTGACCTTCTGCTCTACGCTGTCGTCGAAAACCCGGAAATGTTCCTTTTCCAGGCCGGTCACGGGCCTGTTCATCGGATCGCAGACCGTTACCGGAACCAGCACCAGGTTGATGTCGGCGCGTAAGTTGGCCCTTGGCGGCGCCGTACCGTCAGGCGCGCCTTTCGGCCGCTCCACCATGGCGACCTGCCCGTGCGCCGTTGCGGCCAGCCCCAGCGCCAGAGCGGCAAGCGCCGCCGCGACATCCCGTCGCCAGATCATCCCCAGTTCCTCTGGTTCGTATTGTACTGCTACTTTCCTCCGCCGTATATAGGAGAAGTGTCGTCTAGCACCAACCAGAGTCCGCGCCCGGCGATTTCGTGTACAATCGTAGTTTAGTGGAGGTGGGTCTTCTCGAGTATCGGACCAGCCACAACGGCGAATCTCGGTCCCTCGGTAGTCCGCTCACTGCCGCGCGCCTTTTTTTCCCTTGTCTTTCCTGACGATTGCCGCGTATGCGGCGCCCCTTTGCGCGACGTCTCGCGCGTACCCGTCTGCCGCGCATGTCTCGAAGGCTTGCGGCCGCTTGAGGCCGAGTTCTTTTGCGCCACTTGCCGGACGCCGTTCTTGAACGCCTTTCCGCTCGATTCCGAAGGCCGTTGCGCCCTTTGCCGCGCCGGGCTTCGGGGTTTCGACGCAGCCTATTGCTTCGGCGCTTATGAAGGCTGCCTCCGCGAGCTGATCCACCTTTTCAAGTACGGCGGAGTCAGGTCCCTGGCGCGTCCGCTTGGCAATCTCCTGGCCGCAGCGCTGCCCCTTGACGAGTCGTTCGACGCCGTCGCGCCCGTGCCCCTGCACTGGTTTCGCCGGTGGCAGCGGGGATTCAATCAGTCCGACCTGTTGGCGCGCAATATCGCCGGCCGTACCGGCATTCCGGTGGTCCGCGCCCTGCGCCGCCTGCGCTCCACTTCCGCGCAGGCGGGTCTCAACAATGCCCGCCGGCGTCAAAACGTGGCTGGGGCGTTCGTTTGCCGCGCCCAGTGGGCCCGCCAGATCCAGGCAAAACGTATCCTATTGGTCGACGATGTCATGACTACCGGTTCCACCGCGGCCGCCTGCGCCCTGGCTCTCAAGCGCGCTGGAGCCGCCAGGGTCGCGCTCTTGACCGTGGCCCGCGTCGACCGGCGCATGGACGCCTCGCGCGCCGCCATGCATTCCGCAAGGGAGGAACTCGCCTGAATGGCAACCGATCGTCTGCAACGGCCGGTCCTGGTACTGAACGCCAGCTTTGAGCCGATCAACATCTGCGCGGCTCGGCGCGCCCTCGTCCTGGTGCTCAAAGGCGTGGCGGCGGCCGAGGAGCAATGCCTGAATGCCGTGGTGCATTCCGCGCGCGCAGCCTCCCCGCTGCCCTCCGTCATCCGCCTGCTCGAGTACCGCCGCATCCCCCACCAGACGCGCGCCCTCTCGCGCAAGAACATCCTCATGCGCGACCGCTACACGTGCCAGTATTGCCATCGCACGCTGCCTTCCTCCGAGCTGACTTTGGATCACGTCGTCCCGCGGTCGCGCGCCGGCGAGTCGGCCTGGGAGAACCTGGTGGCCTGCTGCCATTCCTGCAACAACCGCAAGGGCAGCCGCACCCCCGAGGAAGCCGGCATGAAACTGGCGCGCCAGCCCAAACCCTTCAGCTTGCACACCAGCCGTCACCTCATGCGTATGCTGGGCCGCAGCGACGCCCAGTGGCGCAAGTACCTGTTCTACTGAGGCTGCCCCGTCACGTTACCGCCCTCTCCGCGTGATAGGAACTGCGCACCAGCGGGCCGGATTCCACGTGCGCGAAACCCATCTCGTAACCGGCCCGGCGCAACTCCTCAAACTCACCGGGCGGTACGTAGCGCACCACGGGCAGGTGCCTCGGCGAAGGCCGCAAGTACTGCCCAATCGTCAGAATCCCGACGTTGTGCGCGCGCAGGTCGCGCATTACTTCGAGCGCTTCCGCCGTGGTTTCGCCCAATCCGAGCATCAGCCCGCTCTTGGTGGGAATGCCAGGAGCCAATTGGCCGGCATACGCCAGCACGTCGAGCGATCGCTCGTAGCGCGCCCCCAGCCTCACCTGCCGGTAGAGCCGCGGCACGGTTTCGGTGTTGTGGTTGAAGACGTCCGGTGCGGCCTGCATCACGGTCTCGACGGCCGGGTGGCTGCCCTGGAAATCCGGAGTCAGCACTTCCACCCCGCAACCCGGCACGCGCTCCCGAATGGCCCGAATCGTCAGCGCGAACAACTCGGCGCCGCCGTCCTGGCGGTCGTCGCGGTTGACGCTTGTGATCACCGCGAATCGCAGCCCCATGGCTTCCACGGCTTCTGCCAGGCGGCGCGGCTCGTCGTAATCCACGGGCAGTGGGGCCCCCTTCTCCACCGCGCAGAAGCCGCAGCGCCGCGTACACACGTTGCCCAGGATCATGAAAGTCGCGGTGCGATGGTTCCAGCACTCGCCGACGTTGGGGCAGGCCGCGCTCTCGCACACCGTGTGCAGCCGAAGCCGCTCGATGAGGCCCTTTACATCCCTGTAATTCTCTCCCCCCGGCGCCGGGGCGCGCAGCCACTTGGGCCGTTCAGGGGAACCGATTGGGGCGATAGACACCAGCACTCTGATTCCATTCTAGCGAGGTCAAAGGCCTTGACGCGGAGACGCGGAGAAACCCATTTCCGGAACTTGGATCCCGGTTCTTCCCGCCTGAAGGCGCCTGGTTTTCCTTCGCTCTGCCTTTCTTCCGTGTCTCTGCGCCTCCGCGTCAAATCCTTCTCTGCCAAAATAGAATCCATGGCATCCAAGCTCCCTGGCCATATTTCCGAGTTCATCCGGCGCGCCCGCATCCTCGGCGGAACGAGGTTCTGGATCATCGTGGGACTGCTCGCATTGCTGGCCTCGTGCGTCGCGTTCTCCTGGAACACGCGCGACGCCATGACCCACCTTCCCTTTCTCAAGGGTTCCAATTTAGCCAGCCCTCCCGCCGCCGGCCCGAGAACTCAGCTTGTGGATCAGCGTCCCTGGCAGACCGCCCAGGCGCTGGCGGCCATGGCGGTAACAACGGAAGAGACCGAATACGCGCGCGAGGCCGAGCGCGACGCCGGCCAGGCAGTGGACCAGGCCTTCACCGCCGCCTTGCGCGAGGCGGACATGAAGCACTACTCGCTCAGCGGCCCGGCGCTGGCCCTTTCCCAAAAGGTCCAACAACTCCAGCAGACCGTCAATGACGACCAGGCTCGCGTGGACCGCATCGCCAAGGCGGCCAAGCCATCCACCGCTTCCACCGCGGACGGCGCGGACGATATCGACATCGCCAAGGCGCAACTGGGTCTGGACTCGGACCAACTGGCCGACGCTCAGCGCGACCTTGGCCGGGCGGGCGGCGACGACCGCCCGCGCATCCAACGCGAACTTGCCGCGTACCAGGCCTCCGTCAAACGATCCGACGCTCAGGCCGGCGGCCAGGGCGAAGGCGCCATCGCTGCCGCCAAACGCCACGGCAGCCTTTACGGGCGCCTCACGGCATTGCTCGATCAACGCACCCGTTCCCAGTTGGTGCAGCAGGCCATGGCGCAGGCCAATGCGGATGCGGCCGCGCTGACGTCCCAGCACCAGAAGCTTGAGAGCCAGGCCGACGGGGCCTCGTCCGGCAACCGGCCGGCCGCCCCGCTCGACAAAGCCGCCACACTTGCCGCCATCAGGGACCGTAGCGCGCGGAGCCAGCTTCTGGCGATTTACGACGACCGGATTCAGAGCCAGACCCAACTGGCCGCGGTATACCAGAAGTGGGCCGCTCAGTTGGTTCTGCAGCACCGCATTGTGCTGCACCTGCTGGTCCAATCCGTCGCCCTCATTGTCTTCATCGTCGTTTGCCTTATTCTGCTCGAGGCCTTGGCGCGCCGTTTCGTCGAGCATCCCTCGCTCGACCGCCGCCGGGCGCACACGCTTCGCATCGTCTCCAAACTCGGCATTGAACTCGGAGGGACCCTGATCATCCTCCTGGTTGTCTTCGGCGTTCCCAGCCAGATGCCCACCATCCTCGGAATCACCACCGCCGGCATCACGGTAGTCTGTCAGGACTTCATCATCGCCTTCTTCGGCTGGTTTGTGCTGATGGGCAAGAACGGCGTTCGCATTGGCGACCGCGTGGAAATCAACGGCGTGGCCGGCGAGGTGGTGGAGATCGGCCTCTTCCGCACCAGCATGCTCGAAACCGGCAACTGGACCGACAAGGGCCACCCTACCGGCCGGCGCATCACGTTTCTGAACAGCTACGCCATCCGGGGCCAGTATTTGAATTTCTCGACTACCGGCCAGTGGATGTGGGACGAGATCCAGTTCGGCATCCCCGCTGAAGGCGACACGCAGGGCCTGATCGAGCGAATCCACCAAGCCGTGGTCGAGGAGACCGCCGCGGACACCCGCCTGGCCGATGCCGAATGGAAGGGCGACTCAACCAAGAGCGCCCTTGGCCAATTGAGCGCGGAGCCCGCGGTGGAGATGCGCCCGGGCGCCTCAGGCATCGATATCGTGGTGCGTTACGTCACCCGCGCCACCGAGCGCCTCGAAACGCGCCGTAAGCTTAACGACCGGGTGGTCGCACTGCTCCACACACCGGCGGCGGCATCGGACTCGGCTTCGACGCCGGGTTAACGGGCCGGACCCTTCAGATTCAGAACTTCGTTGAGCGATCCCTGCCGGTAGCCTTCCAGGTCGAGGGTGACGTACTTGAATCCAAGGCCCTTGAAGATCTCCGTGAAGCGGCGCGCCATCGCCAGCGTCAGGGCCTTTTCCATCTCTTCGCGGGCAATTTCCAGGCGGACCACCTCGCCGTGAAAGCGCACGCGGAATTGCCGGAAGCCGAGAGCCTTCAACTTTTCCTCGCCCGTCTCCACGGTCTTCACGGTCTCGATGGTTACTGGCGTTCCATACGGGATGCGCGAGCTCAGGCACGCCGACGCAGGGCGGTCCCAGGTAGGCAGGTCCGCCAGGCGCGACAACTCGCGGATCTCCGCCTTGGTCAGTCCGGCATCCGCCAGCGGCGCGGCGACCTTGTGCTGCAGGGCGGCGTTCTGCCCCGGACGATAGTCGCCCAGGTCGTCCGCGTTCACGCCATAGACGATGTGCTCGTAGCCGCGCTCGCGGCCCACCTGCTCCAGGCGGGTGAACAACTCGTCCTTGCAGTGGAAACAGCGGTCCGGGCTGTTGCGCGCGTAATCCGGATTTTCAAATTCGCGCGTCTCGATGTACTCGTGGGCAATCCCAAACCGCGCGACGAAAGCCTCCGCATCGAGCTTGTGTGACCGCGGGAGCGAAGCCGAATCGGCCGTCATGGCCACCGCGCCCGTGCCCAGCACATGGTTCGCGGCCCACGCCAAATAGGCCGAATCCGCGCCCCCCGAAAAAGCCACAATCACGCGGCCCATGCCCCGCAGAGTCGCGAACAGCCGCTCCTCCTTCTCGCGAAGCTGGACCGAATCGGAAATACCCACGAGTGCCGCCATAGGAATAGTTTAGCGGAACTGCGCTCGGTGCGGATTCGCGTACGGAAGTATGTCGATCGGAAAACGGAAGCGGCGGCGTGCTATACTCCACGTCCAGAGAATGAAGTGTCCGTCGTGCAAACTCGAGAACCCGCCGAACGCGATGCAGTGCGACTGCGGGTATGTGTTTGGTATTCCGCCGCTCCAGGCCGCCGAGAACCGCGCCGCAATCCAACAGCAACGTCCGATCCAGCGATTGCTTCCCATCTCCGATCCATCAATGATGCCGTCGGGACCATCAAGCGTATTCTGGTCGTCTGGGCAGCGCTAACGCTGGTCGGTGTGCTCATTCTGCTCTTCCGGAGGTGAAATGCCGACCGATCAGGATTTCAGGCATCGTCCGGGTCCGAACACCCAGCACGACCTCACAAGCCTCCGCATTGAGCACGCGGCCTCGGCGCTCAGGAGAGCGGGTGCGCTGGACGTGGATGCCTACGAGCTGAAGCTCCGGCAGAACGCCCCGAATGCCGTTCAGGTCGTCAACCACCTCTCCGAGGCGCGCGTCGCCCTGATGTTTCTTGAGAGTGGCGCTCAGGTTACAATGCGTGACAGCCCTGACCTCGAAATCGGTTGGCTAGGCGCAAGGTTCTTTGCCGAGGTCAAGCACTTCAACCGAAAGGAGCAGGACGGGCTTGACGAGGCGGCTGCGAGAGCGGCTAAGGGCGGGTTTGTCACGTTCGGCGATACATCCCTGATCGAAGGGAGGCACTCTTATGAGCAAGTCTCGGACGTGGCGCGCAGGAAAAAACACCAGTACGTTGAAGGCGCCCTCAACATCCTCGCTGTCGACAGCGGCAGCGAGTCTATGTTGCTGGCGGATGCGACGGCTCGGTCCGGCGCAAAGGAGTACGATGAGGAGATCCTCAAGAATCCGAACGATTTCGCGTTGAGGAGACTGCACGGCATCATGCTGGTCGCCGAATGGGGATCTGCCGGATTAGGCTCCCGGAATGTGGCATTCGCAATGACGGAGCACGCCCTCCCGCGGATGAGCTGGGATTTGATCCAGGCCCTTAAGAGCATCGGCCGAGGATGAGACGCCCGCTGTGAGTTGCGGGGTGCCTGCCGCTGATCCATTCCCAAATGGCCCAGGAATCAAGGACGCGAGTCTTCACGCTCGCGCTCCTGCTCCCTAAACCTAAAGGTCGCGAACGCCCGCATCAGGTCGCCACCGGCCCTCTGGAGCCGTTTCCATGCGGCGCCCTTCGATAGGACAATTTCACTTCCCCGGATTTCCAAGGTCAGCTTCGATCCCTCCGTGAGGTCGAGGGTCTCCCGAACCTGCCTGGGGATAGCAATTTGCCCCTTTGAGGAAACGGTAGCCAGTTCCATAGCTTTACCTTACTGAAGCGGCAAATCCTCCTGCCCGTTGCCGTTGCCGTTCTCGGCCTCAGGAATGAGCGACGCGGCCGCCACTTTATCGCTTTCCTCCAAAGACACCAGCTTGACCCCCTGCGTGGACCGGCCTACCTGCCGGATGGTGGAGGATTCGATGCGGATAATCTTGCCGCTCTGGCTGACGATGGCCAGGTCCGAATCGTCCTTCACCGAAAGAATGGCCACCACGTTGCCGGTCTTGTGGGTGGTCTTCATGTTGATCACGCCCTTGCCGCCGCGGGCCGTCAGCCGGTAACTTTCGAGCGGCGTGCGCTTGCCGAAACCGTTCTCGGCAATGGAGAGGATGAGTCCCTCCTTCTCCACCACTTCCATGCCCACCAGGTAATCGCCTTGATCCAGGTGCATGGCGCGAACGCCGCGCGCCTGCCGGCCCATGGGCCGAACCTGCCCTTCCGCGAAACGGATCGCCTGGCCTTTGTATGATCCCAGGAAGATGTAGTTTTCGCCGTTGGTGGTTCTGGCGGAGATCAGCTCATCCCCCTCATCCAGGCCCACCGCGATGATGCCGCGCGACATCGGGTTATCGAACTCGGTCAGCTCGCACTTCTTGATCACACCCGCCTTGGTCACCATGACGATGTACCGGATGTAGGCGTCCGCCACGAAATTCTTCACCGAGAGGAAGGCCTTCACGGTCTCGTCGGTTTGCAGGTTGATGAGGTTCGAGATGTGCTTGCCCCTGCCCGAGGTGGAAGCGTCCGGTATCTCATAGGCCTTGAGCCAGTACGCGCGCCCGCGGCTGGTGAAAATCAGCAGATAGCTGTGGGTAGAGGCCACAATCAGGTGCTCCACCACGTCTTCCGCGCGCGTGCCCATGCCGATGCGGCCCTTGCCGCCACGCGTCTGACGCCGGTACGTATCCACAGCCGTGCGTTTCAGGTATCCGCCGCGCGTCACGGTGACGGCGACATCCTCCACGGCCACCAGGTCCTCGATCAGGATTTCCCCGGTATCTTCGATTACCTGCGTGCGCCGCGCGTCGCCGTACTCCTTCTGAATTTCCTTCAACTCCTTGACGATCACGTCGCGCAATATCTTGTCCGACCCCAGAATCTCCAGGTACCCGGCGATGCGCCGCTGGATTTCGGCCAGCTCGTCGATAATCTTCTGCCGCTCCATCCCCGTGAGACGCTGCAACTGCATCTCGATGATGGCCTGCGCCTGCTTCTCGCTGAACTCGAACCGGGCGATCAGCGCCTCCCGCGCCTCTCTCGGCTGCCGGGACGCGCGCACGATCCGGATCACTTCGTCGAGGTTGTCCAGCGCCTTCTGGAACCCCAGCAACAGGTGCTCGCGCTCGCGCGCCTTGCGCAGTTCGTAATCGGTGCGGCGGCGAACTACTTCCTGCCGGTGGTCGATGAAGTGCTTGATGATGTCCACGAGCCCCAGTTCCCTGGGCTGCCCGTTGACAATGGAGAGCATGATGATGCCAAAGCCGGTCTGAAGCTGGGTGTGCTTGTAGAGGTTGTTGAGCACCACCTCCGCCTGCTCCCCGCGCTTCAGCTCGAAGACAATGCGCATGCCGTCACGGTCGCTCTCGTCGCGAATGTCGCCGATGCCTTCGATCTTCTTGTCGTTGACCAGGGCCGATGCCTGCTCGATCAGTTTCGACTTGTTGACCTGGTAAGGAATCTCCGTGACGACAATCTGTTCCTTGTCCTTGCCGAGGCGTTCGATGGCCGCGCGCGCGCGGATCTTAAGCTGGCCGCGGCCCCTGGTGAAAGCGTCCAGGATGCCCTGCCTGCCGAGGATGAATCCGCCCGTCGGAAAATCCGGCCCTTGCACCATCGTCAGGATCTCCGAGAGTGGCGCGTGGGGGTGCTCGATCAGGTGAATGGTGGCGTTGACGATTTCCGTGAGATTGTGCGGCGGAATATTGGTGGCCATGCCCACCGCAATTCCGGAGGACCCGTTCACGAGCAGGTTGGGAGCGCGCGCCGGCAGGACTTCCGGCTCCGATTCGCTCTCGTCGTAGTTGGGCCGGAAATCGACCGTCTCCTTATCGATATCCTCGAGCAGCGTGATGGCAATGCGCGAGAGGCGCGCCTCGGTGTACCGCATGGCGGCGGGCGGATCGCCATCGATCGACCCGAAATTCCCCTGCCCCTCGACCAGCGGATAGCGCATGGAAAAGGGCTGGGCCATGCGGACCAACGCATCGTAGATGGCCGCGTCGCCGTGGGGGTGATACTTGCCCATCACTTCGCCCGTGATCTTGGCGCACTTCTTGGTGGGACGCGTGGGCAGAAGGCCCATGTCGTTCATCCCATAGAGAATGCGCCGGTGAACGGGCTTCAATCCGTCGCGGATATCCGGCAGCGCGCGTCCCACGATCACGCTCATGGCGTAATCGAGATAGGATCGCCGCATTTCGTCTTCGATATTGATCGGAAGGTGGCTCTTGTTGCCGCCTTCCCCACCATTCCCGCCCAAAGGAAGCGGCCCAGCGGGGGGCGGCGCGGGCGGGCCTTGCGGTGGAAGTTCCTGATCTGCCAAGGTGGCTCCTCGTTCGGGGGTAAGTTCTATTTTACCAAGAATTTGTGAGGCATGACGCGCGAAATTGGCCGGCGGCCCACCGGCTTCCCATCGGCGTCATGCGCGTCGCGCGTCGTCGTAATATCATAGGGTCATGCATCGGCTCGCGGGCGCGTGCGGCGTGGCTATCCTGTTATGCGCGTATCCGGCCCGTCCCCAGGTTATCGAGTTCGAATCGAACGGCCTGAAGTACCAGACGCTGACCAAGTCCGGCGTTACGCTCATGTTCGCGACGTTGTCCTACCGGTTGCGCGCTTACGCGGTGATCCAGGTGTCGGTGGCGAACGGGTCGCAGGCGCCTTACATTATCAGGCCGGAGGACTTCGTCTACTACCGCGCGGACGGAACCGCCATGCGCGCCTCGACCGCCAACTCGGTAGTCCAGATGCTATCCCAGAAGGGCGGCTCGTCGGACGTTTTGAAGCTCGTGAGCGCCTACGAACTGTCGCTCTACGGTATCCCCAACATGCGCTCCACCAATGGCTACGAACAACGCCGCGAGGCGGCCCTGGTCTCCGGAGGCAACCGGTTCCGGGCGGCCGCGGCGGCCAGCGCCGTTGCGCTGACGCAGACCAAACTGCCGGCGGGCGAATCCTCCGACGGGGCCGTCTTCTTCCCGACCGGCGGAAAGCCGTTAGGCCCCGGCCACCTGGTAGTCCGGACCAACACCGACACCTTCGAGTTCAAAACCGAATAGCAATCGGCGGCGGCTGGTCGCCAGGCGATCCAGCCCCGCAAGGGCCTTTCCAGGATGGACCGGCGGGAATTGCCACCAGGTGGGGCGGGACCCCGGGTCAAGCCGCAATCCCCAGGTTTCTTGCATCCATTTAACCTCAATCGAATCAAATGCCTGCGCGGACTTTGGGTTCGTTTGGTGCGACGCGTGGCCGGATCGATGACGCCGGCACGGACGCCTGCGTAGCAGCCTTAAAGGTACCTTTCCAGGCGGCCGCGCCACGCAAGTGGCCGAGGTGTGCCACGAGCGGTGGTTTTCAGCCAGGGGATCCATGATCGCGATGGCGTAAGCTGTTTACTTTCCAGCAGTTCCAATTGGCGCCTGGTTTGCTCATTACAGAACCGGAAGTGTTGGAGGTGAATATGAAACGGACAGTGCAAGCAGTATTGAAATCCCCCATGCCGGCGTTGGCTCTTGGCGCGGCCCTGATGTTGCTTGGCCCTACGGCCGCTTTGGCCCAGCGCGGCGGCGGGGCACGCGGTGGGCACGCTGGCGGCGGATTTTCCGGCCGTTCGTTCTCAGGCGGCGGTGCAGGCCGCGCCTACGCCCCATCCTTCGCGAATCGTGGCTATTCCGGCGCCGGGCGCAGTTATGCTGCCCCGTACGCGAACCGCGGCTATTCCGGCGTCGGCCGGAGCTATGCCGCTCCTTACGCGGGCCGCGCCTACGGCGGCGGATACTATGGCGGGGCGGGCGGATATTACCCTGGCAGGTTCTACGCCGGCCGAGGCTACTATTACGGCGGACGCTTCTGGGCCCGTCCTTACTTTGGCGTCGGGATTGGCATCCCGTTCGGCTGGGGCTACAATGTGGGCGCCGGATGTGGCTACTATGACGGATACGGCAATTGGATTCCGGCTCCCTGCTACGCCGGCGCTTACCCCAGTTACCCCGGTTACTGATCGGTTCGCTCGATGACGATTCGATCCGGCGCGCGGACGGCTAGGCCGCCCGCGCGCTTTCTTTGTGCGCTGCCCCAAACTCCACCGCTTCCTCGCTCGACCCCAGCGGTGAGCCCGCCAGTTGCCCGCAAATTCCCCGGACGAGGCATAATTAAAGGCAGTTACGACGTGTGCCTCCAGACCCCATGAAGATACTGGCTCTGAACGGCGGATCGAGCACGCTCAAGGCGACCTTGCGCGACCTGGATGGCAACTTGCCATCCGCGCCCCCGCCGCCGCTCTGGGAAGCCCAAGCCGATTGGGGCCGCCGGCCAGGGAAAGCGCAAATTCGCGTACGCGCCGCGGACGATGTCCGCGCGGATTCCGAGGTGGATGTCGAGGCGCCGGCCTCAGTGCTGGAACCCGTCCTGGCAGCCCTTTGGAGCGGCCCGGCGAAGGCCATCGGCGGGCCGGGCGAAATCGATGTGGTGGGTCACCGGGTGGTCCACGGCGGCCATGCGTTTCAAGCGACCACCCGCATCACGCGCGAGGTGAAGGAACAGATTCGCAAGTACGTGGAATTTGCCCCCGAACACAACCGCCTGGAACTGGAGGCGATCGAAGAGGCGGAGCGCGTACTCGGGCCGGTGGCGCCTCAGGTGGCGGTCTTCGATACGGCCTTCCACACCACCCTCCCCATGTGCGCCAAGGTCTACCCGGTTCCGTTCGAGTGGTATGAAAAGGGCGTGGCGCGTTACGGCTTCCACGGCATCAGCCATCAATACGCTTCGCGCCGCGGCGCGGAGATTCTGGGCCGCGAACCAGACGGACTGCGCATGGTGACCTGCCACCTGGGCAACGGCGCTTCGCTCGCCGCCGTCCGCGATGGAAAGAGCGTGGACACCACCATGGGTTTCACTCCGCTCGAAGGCATCATGATGGGGACCCGCTCGGGTTCCATCGACCCTGGCATTCTGATCTATCTGGTGCGGCATCGCGGGTACGGCGCAGATCAACTGGACCGCGTGCTCAATAAGGAATCCGGGCTGAAAGGCGTTTCGGGCATTTCCGGCGACATGCGGGACGTCGTCGCCGCAATGGAAACCGGCGATAAGCGGGCCGTCCTCGCCTTCGACGTCTATGTGTACCGGTTGGTGAGTGAAATCGGCGCCATGACGGCGTCGCTCGGCGGACTGGACGCGCTGGTGTTCACCGCCGGCATCGGCGAAAACTGCGCGCCCCTGCGTGAGGAGGTGTGCCGTCGCCTCGCATTCCTCGGCATTGAACTGGACCTGGCGAAGAATGCCTCGGCGCGCATGGATAGCGACATCGCCTCGCCCGATTCCCGGGTTCGCGTGGTGGTGCTGCACGCCGAGGAAGATTGGGAAATCGCGCGCGAATGCTGGCGCATGATGGGAGCCGGAAAACCGGCGATCGAGGCGAACGTTCCGGGGTGAGCCGTGGCAGCTCGCGTGCTTTCCGCTTCTGCCCAATGGCCCGCCATGCGGGGGGCTGATACGGTTGCACACTGCTATCCTACTGCCGGAGAAGGGTATGTCGCTGCTGCTTTTGTTCGCGCTCTTCTTTCCTCTTCAGGCCGCGTCCTCCGACAAGTGTTCGCTTTCGGGGACAGTGGTCGACTCCGTCACAGGCGACCCGCTGAACAAGGTCGAGTTGCGATTGGAACCGGCTGAGGGGCAAGCTACGCCGGTAGCGGTGACGACCTCCGATGCGCGGGGACGTTTCGCGATGGTGGATCTTGACCCCGGCCGATACCACGTCACAGCCAAGCGGAGAGGCTACCTGGAGATGTCCTACGGCGAACATCGGCCCGATGATGACGACGGCGCGGTGTTGCGGCTGGAAGCTGGACAAACGGCGCCGGAGCTTGCCTTCAAACTGGTCCCGGCCGCCGTGATCGCGGGGACCGTCCGCGATAGCGATGGCGAGCCGGTTGAAAATGCGCATGTCAGTCTCACCAAGATCGCTTACGGCCACGACGGTCCGCACAGCGGAATCTGGGGCGAGGCGGACACCGACGACCGGGGCGAATACCGGTTTCGCGGTTTAGGCCCTGGCAGATACTACGTCGGAGCGCAGAGCGAAGACTGGGTCGCGGGAACGACGGACCATTCCGCGAACGCGGGTCAAGCGGAGGTCTTTATCCCCACGTTTTATTCGGCCGCCCCTCACCTGGCGCTGGCTGCCCCAATCACGGTCTCCGAAGGCGGGAATGTCGAAGGCGTAGACGTGACGCTTCTGCGATCACGCGTCTTCCGAGTGAGCGGCCGGGTGTCGAATGCTCCCGCTGCGGGCCTGTCCGTCTCCCTTACCGACGCGAAGAACGCCGACACGATGGAGTACCCTATGCGGAATTCGACCAAGACCAAGAACGAGTCCGGGGACTTCGAGTTACGCGGCGTCCCGCCGGGGGCCTATGAGTTGAGCGTGATTTGGGAATCGCTGAGGGGAAGCGCCTCGGTTGCGGTCGGCGAATCGGATGTGGAAGGCGTTCGCGTGGCGCTGGCCGCGGGCGCCGAAGTCAAGGGGCGAGTCACAGTGGAGGGCGATAGGAAGCCGCGGCTGGCCCGACTGGCGCTGCTCCTCACCGCGAACGGGGAGGTCAGCGAATTGATCCAGGTGGCGGAGGATGGTTCCTTCACCCAGCCCCCGATCCCTAACTTCGATGTGAGCCTGCAGCCCGGCCACTACGAAGCGCAGATGACCGGCAGCGCGCTCAGCGGATTCTATGCCAAGAGCATACGATCGGGAGAAACCGACATGCTGGCCGACGGTTTGACAGTGACAGGACCCGGAACCATCGACATCGAAGTCGTGCTTGCTTCCGACGTCGCTACGGTTGAAGGCGTGGTTCTCGATAAAGACCTGCAGCCGGTTACCGGCGCTACCATTGTCGTGGCTCCGGAGCGACGTTCGCGCATGGGTCTGTTCCGAACTACGAGGAGCGATCAGAACGGCCGCTATGAAATTGCCGATGTCGCTCCCGGCGACTACAAGCTGTTCGCGTGGGACGATGTCGAGCCGTATTCGTGGAACGACCCCGACTTCCTTAAGGACTACGAGAAACAAGGCGAGAAGACAACCCTGGAACCCAAGGCGCACGCCACGGTGAACCTGCATTTAGCGACCGGCCCGGCCGCGCAATAGGGGACAGGCAGGCGGAAGCGCCAGCCCCACTTGCTACGGCTGCTTGGTCTCCAGTTCGGCCCAGCGGGCGTAGAGGGATTCCACTTCCGATTCGGCGGATTGCAGGCGTTGGTAACAGGCGGCCAGGCGGAGGCCGTCGGTGACGGTTTCGGGGGATTGCATTTCCGCGCGGAGGGCGTCGACAGCTTGCTCGGCTTCGAGAATGCGGGCTTCCATAGCCTCCCATTCACGGGCTTCCAGGTACGATAGCTTCTTTCTTCCGCCGGCTTCGGGCCTTGGCGCGGCAGGCCTTTCCGGCTTGGGCGGCTTGGCCACGAACTGCGCCTGCTCCCATTGCCAATAGTCGGCGTAGAGTTGCGCTCCGCCCTGGCCGTCGAGGCCCAGAACCGCGTTCGAAACCCGGTCGAGCAGGTAGCGGTCGTGCGTCACCAGGACCAACGCGCCTGGGAAGTCGGAGAGGCTCTCTTCGAGGACCTCGAGCGTGGGGATATCGAGATCGTTGGTTGGCTCGTCGAGCAAGAGCAGGTCGGCGGGCTGGAGCATCAGCCGGGCGATCAAGACGCGCGCCTGCTCGCCGCCGGAGAGGCTCGCTATGGGCCGGTCGAGCTGGTCCGCTTCGAACAGGAAGCGCCTGGCCCAGCCGGCAACGTGCATGGGGCGGTCGCGGAACACGACGTTATCGCCGTGCGCGCCAAGTCCCTCGCGCAGGGTCTGGGTAGCGTCGAGTTGCTCGCGCGTCTGGTCGAAATAGACGGTGCGCAGATCCGCGGCGCGCTCCAGGCGGCCCTCGGAGGGTTCCAGTTCGCCCGCCAGAATGCGCAAGAGGGTGGTCTTGCCCACGCCGTTTGCGCCCAACAATCCCAGCCGCGCGCCGGGCGTCAGCGCAATCGTAAGGTCGCGGAACAGCGTGCGTCCCCCCATCTCCATGGCCACGTCCTCGACCGAAACCAGGCGTTTGGAGCGGCGGCCGGTGGCGGCGAAATCGAAGCGCGCGGGGCCCTTTTCGACGCGCGATTCCAGGCCGGACAACTCGCGGATCAGGCGGCCGGCTTCCTCCGCGCGGGCCTTGGACTTTCCGGTGCGCGCCTTGGCGCCGCGGCTGAGCCACTCGCGTTCGCGCCGCACCCGGTTGGTCAAAGCTTCCTGGCGGCTGGATTGCGCGGCCAGGAACTCTTCCTTCTTCTCCAGGAAGTGGCTGTAGCTGCCCTCCACGCGCAGAATGCCCTCGGGGTACACGCGGCCGATTTCGGCCATGTCATTGACCACGTTGTCCAGGAAGTAACGGTCGTGGCTGACCACCACGCTGGCGAACGGCGCCGTTGAGAGCAACTTCTCGAGCCACAGAATGCCTTCCAGGTCCAGATGGTTGGTGGGCTCGTCCAGAAACAGCAGGTCCGGCTGCGCCGCCAGTTCGCGCGCAATGGCCAGGCGCCGCTTCCAACCGCCGGAGAGCGATTCCGCCAGCGCCGAGCCGTCCGTAAACCCTGCCCGGCCCAGGGTGAGGTTGATGCGAGCGGCGCGTTCCAGAGGTTCCAGGCGCTCCCCGGCAATGGGTTCCGCGACGATTTCGGCGACCGTCTTGCCGGCTGGGAAAACTGCGTCCTGGGGGACGTACCCCACGCGCGCGCCGCGGCGCATGGAAACGGCCCCGGAATCGGGTTCCAGGCGGCCGGAGAGAATCTTGAGAAGCGTGGTCTTCCCGGAGCCGTTGCGGCCAATCAAGCCCAGACGTTCGCGATCGGAAATGCCCAGCGAGATGTTCTCGAACAGCGTCCGCGAGCTGAAGCTCTTGGAAAGGGCGGTGCAGCTTTCGAGGAGGGCCATGGCTTTAAAGGCATGCCGGCTGAAAGCCTGCGCTACTCATAACGGAGGGCTTCCACCGGGTCCAGGCGCGCGGCTTTCACGGCGGGCCAGACGCCGAAGAACACCCCCACCGCCACGGACACGCTGAAGCCGGTGACCACCGCCCACAACGGCACCTTGGAGGGCAGCGAGGGTACCAGCGCCCCCAGCGCCATGGTGATGAGCACCGCGATGGCAATGCCCAACATGCCGCCCGCGCCGGTGAGCGCCATGGCCTCCACCAGAAACTGCCCGATGATGTCCCGCCTGCGAGCGCCGAGCGCCTTGCGTACGCCAATTTCGCGCGTCCGCTCCGTGACGCTCACCAACATCACGTTCATCACGCCGATGCCGCCCACCAGCAGTCCCAGGCCGGAAATGGCGATCGCCACCAGGCCGATCAAGCCCGTGATCTGGTCGAATTGCTGGATAATCTGGTCGGGCGTGGAAATGGCAAAATCGTCCTCCGCGCCGCTGGCCAGATGGCGGACGCGCCGCATGGCCCCGCGCACTTCTTCAAAGGCCTCGTCGCGCAGGCCGGGCATGGCTTTGGCGGTGATGAAGAAACTGTCCACCTGCGGGTAACGGCTCTCCGCCGTGCGCAGCGGGAAGACGATGGCGTCGTCCTGGCCGTTTTCCCCGAAAAAGCCGCCCTTGGCTTTGGCGTACACGCCGATGACGATGTATTCCGCGCCATCGATCATGACTGGGCGCTCCAGCGCTTTCCCGTCCGGGAAGAGCGAATCGGCCACGTTGGCGCCGATCAGGATCACGTGTGCGGCGCGCTGGTTCTCCTCCGGCGTAAAGTAGCGGCCGGAGGAGAAATCGCGCGGCGCGATGTCCTCCATGTCCGGCGCCAGGCCGGCCAGGTTGATGGTGTCGGTCTCGAAACCCGGCACGCGCGCCGTGATGGGGTTGCCATCCACAACCGCTGGAACAATCAACTCCAGGCCTACGGCTTCCACCGACGGCCATGTCTTCTGGATGTAGTCGGCGTATTCCGGCTTCATCGCGCGGCGTTTGCGTTCCTTGATGGGAGCGGGCTGGCTGGGGTCGCCGGAGGTCTTGAAAATGAAGATATTGTCCGGCCCCAACTCCTGGAAGAACACCACCACGCCTTGCCGCAGGCCGGTCAGCAGCGAGGCCACCGTCACCACCGTGGTGATCCCGATAACGATTCCGAGGATGGTCAGCAGCGAACGGAAGCGATGCGTCCACACGCCCTGAATCGCGATTTGAATGTTTTCCGATGCGCTGACGTTCATGGTCTACTCCGAGCGCAGCGCCACTACCGGATCGAGCCTGGCCGCGTGCGCCGCCGGATACCAACCCGAGGCGATGCCCACGATCCCCGAGACCGCCAGCGAAAGCGCCACGTAGCCGGCCGTGATGTGCAGCGACAGGCCGAAGACGCTGCCCAAAATCGCCGTGGCCGCCGCGCCCAGCCCCACGCCCAAAGCGCCGCCGAGGCTCGCCAGCACCACCGCCTCAATGAGGATCTGCAGCATGATGTCCCCGTGCCGCGCTCCGAGCGACTTGCGTACGCCGATCTCGCGCGTGCGCTCCGTGACGCTCACCAGCATGATGTTCATGATCACGATGCCGCCCACCACCAGCGAAATGCAGGTGACCGGCACCACCACGGCGGCGATCATCCCCAACACCTGGTCGATAAATCCGCGAATGGCGTCGGGCGTGAGGGTGTCGAAGTTGTCGTCCTGGCCAGGCCGCGTGTGGAACCGGGTGCGCAGCGCCACGCGGGTTTCATCGAGCGCCTGGTCGAGCGTCAGGCCGCTCGACGGCTTGGGCCGGCCGAACAGCGCAAAGCCCGTGCCTGGCCCGTAGAGCCGGTCGAAAGCCGTGGTGGGGACATAGGCGCAGTTATCCTGGTCCCTTCCGAAGACCGAGCCAAGCTTTTCCAACACCCCGACTACGGTGAACTCGATGCCCTCGATGCGGACAATGCCGCCCAGCGCGGAGGCATCGCCGGGGAACAGCGTGTTGCGCACCGTGTCGCCGATGACCGCCACGTAGGGGCGCGAATGTTCCTCCCCCGCCGTGAAAAAGCGGCCATCCGTCACGCCGATATCGCGGATATCGGCCATGGCGGCGGACACGCCCAGAATGGAGGCGTCTTCGCTGGTCTGGTTGTCGCGCTTGATGTCGGAAGTGTGCTGGCGGTAGGGGCTGTAGAGCACCGTATCGCCGTTGACGGCTTCGAGGAACCGCGCATCGTCGTTGCGGATGGGCTTATTGCGCTTGACCTTGTCGAAGTACTCGCGCCGGTTCATGCGCCCTTGAGCGACAATCTGCGCCACCATGAACGACTCCGACCCGAACGCCTTCGAGGTGCTCTGCTCCGCATAGACCCCGAGGCCGGCGATGGCCGCGCCCACCAGGATCACGCTGGCCACGCCGATGATGACGCCGAGCAGCGTGAGGAAGCTCCTGAGCTTGTGCGAGCGGATGGAATCCGTCGCCATGCGCAAGGAGTTCTGGAATTGATCCCGGCTGCGGGGTCCCTCCGGGCTGGTCTGAGGCATCTATATTTCAGGATAGCGTAACGGCCGCTTCACTATAGGTTTCGAGAAGGTGCGCGGCGCTTACCCAAGCGCCGTTGGCAGGCGAAAGCGCCTGCCCCACCACCCAGGCTCAACAATTTGCACCGCAAGGTGAGGCAGGCGCTTTCGGCTGACGTTAAGCGCCCTAAGGCGCGCGGCCGGAAGACCTGGCTCCGCTCTTCTCCACTGCGTCCAGAAGAACGGAGAGACGCGCGGCGGCGCCGGTGCGGCCGCCAAACCGCAGGCTGTTGTAGGCCCAGGTAAACTCGGCGACGGCGTCGGCCATGGCGCCGCGGGGCAGCGTGCCGGCGAATTCGACCGGAGTGAACCAGGCGGGCTTCTGGAAGCCCTGGCGCTTCAAGACCTGGAGCATCCGCTGGTAGAGCATGGTGGCGTCGCCCATATCGGCCAGGCCCCGGCGGACGCGTTTGACGCGGCGGCGCACGCGCATCAGACGAATGAGAGGCGGCAACGCCAGCCAGATCCAAAGCGCCACGCCCACCGATGCGAAAAGGGAGACGGTGACGCGCCTGGTCATGGCCGCCGTCGAGGTGCGCCACGCCGCCTCCACAGCCGCGGCGGCATCGAACCAGTGGATGCCGATGCCGCGCGCGCTCTGCTCCATGCGGTCGGCTAATGCACCCTGGCGTCCTACGTCGTAGCCCAGGACCCAGTTCTGCCAGAAAGTCTGGGCAGCGTCCAGATACAGCCCCAGCGCGGTCACGAATGCGAAGGAACGGCGGTCGGGAGCCGCCGGGGTTGGGTCGAACGTCGACCAGCCAAAGCCAGGAATCCACGCCTCGACCCAGCTATGCGCGTCGGAAGCCCGCACCACCCACAGGTCCGTAATGGGATTATACTCGCCGCCCAGGAAGCCGGTGACGATCCGCGCCGGTATGCCTTCCGTGCGCAGCAGCACCGTCATGGCGGAGGCGAAGTATTCGCAGTGGCCCTCCTTGCGGTGGAACAGGAAGTCAGCCAAAGGATCGGCCGGTTCGCGTTTCGGAAGCTGCAGCGTATAGCCGTAATTGCGGCGCAGGCCCGCCTCGATGCCGCGCGCCTGTTCGAGATCCGTGGTGGCTGGCCCCGCCAACGCGCGAGCCAGCGCGGGAATGCGCGCGTCCAGATGGGGAGGGAGTTGCAGGTAGCGCTCGCGATCCGCCAGGCGAAGCACCGGGCTGGGATAGAGCGGCGGCGAAGACGCGGGCGGATTTTCAAGGACGCTGTACGCGCCATATTGAAATCCCTGCGGGATCGGGTAATCCAGACTGTAGCTGGCCCCTTCCGCGCGAACCAGGTACGGGGCGCTGAGGTCAACCTTTTCCGGGACGCCGGCAAAAAAAAGCGTGCCGGCCTGGATGGCGTCGAAAGAAACCTGATACTCCATACGCCATCCGCGTTCGAAAGCGTTCCGCTCCAGGTCGGCTTGCCCGTCCTCCACCGGGATCCGCGTCTTGCGGGGGTCCGTATTGGACCAGCGCCGGCCGTCGAAATCGGCCAGCGCCCCGCCGCGCCACCTCAAGACGCCGGGCGGCGCATTGCCGAAGATGCGAACGTGCATCACGGGCCGGGAATCGTTTTCGATTGCGCCGGTTAGCCCGAGGTTCACCTGGTCCGCGAATCCCGGAAACAGGGCATGACGGGCGAAACGCGATAAGGCCGCGTCCGCGGTGCGCGGCAAGATCAGAAACATGGCGGCCGTGAGCCCCAGGATTCCCACCGCGATAAAGCCCACCAGCAGCGCCAGGCGCGTGTGGAATCTTCGCAATCCGTCGCGCGCCGTAGTCGCCGCGGCGCGCTCCGTGGAGCGCCGGATTTCCGCGCCCGTGAGCGCCGCGATGGCGAACAACAGATACAACGCCAGCGCCAGGAAAAACCTGAGATCGATGGAGAGCAGGGCGGCGGCCAGCAACTCGATCATGGCGATCGCCGCCAGGTAGAGATAATCGCGGCCGACCTTCGCCGTGAGCGACTTCATGACCACCAGAAAGAACGCCAGGTGTACCGCCGCCGCCAGCAGGTCGCGCGAAATCAGGAAGCAATCGATCAGAAAGAACGCCGCGTAAATCGCCGTAATGACCGTGACCGCGCGGTCGGACAAATCCAGGCGCGGGAAGCCGGCCACCATTAACCCGCGCAGCGCCAGACCCGCGGTGGTGAGCGCGACGGTGGGGAGATCCAGGTACCCCGATCCCGCCACCGCCAGAAACCCGCTGGCCACCAGCCCCAGCAGGGCGAACTGGAAGAATCGCTCGACAGAAACCGAGGCGCTCGCGTCCGGACGCGGCATATGGGTCCATTTTATCAACCGCCGTAAGGCCGCACGGCAGACTGCTGAGAAAGGGGTGAACCGGTAGATTTTGGGCGTTTTGCCCAAAATTTCGGAAGGTGCGTCATTGGAATCAGTGCGTTAGGGTCCCGATTTGGGCATTTGCCCAAAATTGCACCCGCCGGCGTGTCTTTCAGCAGCCAGGTAAGGTCGTCCCCGACCCGTAGTGCGCTCGCACGCGGCGAGCGGCGGCGCGGCCCACCACGGCGGCAAGCCGGTCCTCCGGCGCCGCGCGCACCAGCTCGGAACTTCCGAATTCCTTCAAGAGCTTTTGCACGGTCTTCGCCCCGACGCCCTCAATGGCGTCCAGTTCCGAGGTCAGCGTCCGCGCGTTGCGCCGCGACCGGTGGAAGGTCACGGCGAAGCGGTGCGCCTCGTCGCGAATGGATTGGATCAGGTGCAGGATGGGCGAGAACCGGTCCAGGATTACCGGCTCGTCTTCCTGCCCATACACGTAAACGATCTCCTCACGCTTGGCGATGGCCGCCAACGGCTGATCCGAAATGCCGATGGCTTCCAGAGCTTCGGCCGCGGCGTGCAATTGACCCAGGCCGCCATCGATCAGCACAAGCCCGGGCATGGGCTTGGACTCTTCCCGCAAGCGGGAATAGCGGCGCGTCACCACCTCATGCATGCTGGCGAAATCGTCGTTGCCCACCACGGTTCGGATGATGAATTTGCGGTAATCGGATTTCTTCATGCGGCCGTCTTCCCATACCACCATGCTGGCCACTTTGTCCGTGCCCTGAATGTGGGAGATGTCGAAACACTCGATGCGCGCGGGCGGGTCGGCCAGGTTCAAGGCGTCCCGCAAGGCTTCCTGAATAGCCTTCGAGGAGGGTTTCAGTACGCGGAAACGGCCGTCGAAGCTGTGCTTGGCGTTGGTTTCCACCAGGGCCATCAGGGCTTTTTTCTGGCCGCGCTGCGGGGTGCGGATTTCGACGCGGCGGCCGCGCTTTTCAGAGAGGAACTCCTCCAGCGCTTCCCGGTCCTCGAAATCCACCGGCACGTGAATCTCGGCGGGAATGAACTGCTGGTCCAGGTACATCTGCTTGAGCAGCGACGAGAAGAACTGCGGCTCGTCGAATTCCGCCTGGTCCTCCCAGAAGAACTCGCGGCGGTCCACAATCTGGCCGTTGCGCAGATGGAAAAGGTTCAGGGCGACCAGGGGCGGTTCGGCATAGCAGGCGAAGATATCCACGTCGCTGCCACTGGCCGCCGCCATTTTCTGGCGTTCGTCCATTTCCTCCACGGTGGCCAGCAGGTCGCGCAGGGATGCGGCCTGCTCGAAGCGCGTTTCGCCGGATGCCGTCTCCATGCGCGCGCGCAGGCCTCGCGCCAGGTCGCCGTGACGGCCATCCAGGAAGAGTCTGACGTCGTGGACCGCGGCGGAATAGGCGTCGTCGGTAGTGAGGCCTTCGACGCACGGTCCCAGGCAACGGTGGATATGGTATTGCAGGCATGGCTTGGGGTGATAGCGCGTCAGATCTACCTTGCAGGATGGGATCAGGAAATGCCGGTGGATGAAGTGCACCAACCGGTGCGCCAGATTGGCGGGAAAGAAAGGGCCGTAGTAAGTGGCGCCGTCCTTGCGAAGCCGCCGGGTGACGTACACCCGCGGGTATTTCTCGCGCGTGACCTTGACGTAGGGGTAGGTCTTGTCGTCGCGCAACAGGATGTTGAAGCGCGGCATGTACTGCTTGATCAGGTTGTTCTCGAGCGCCAGGGCCTCTTTTTCGTTATCGACCTGGATGTAGTCGATATCGCGAGCTTCGGAAATGAGGGCGCCGGTCTTGGCGTCGGCCAGTTTGTCCTCGGAAAAGTAGCTGCGGACCCGGTCGCGCAGGCTCTTGGCCTTGCCCACATAAATGACGCGGTCGGCCGCATCCTTATAGAGATACACGCCGGGGGCGAACGGAAGCTGGCAGACTTTATCGCGGAGTTCCATCGGGAAAGGGCTTTGATTTCAGTGTAGCGCCGGCCCGATGGCCGTCGCGGTAAGATTGGCTTATGGCACGCTGGATACTGATTCTGTTGGCTATGGGCGCACTCCAGGCGCAGAACTCCAGCCCGCAACAGCCACCCGCGCAAGGCCAGGGCGAATTAAAGACCCAACGGCCGGCGCCTGCCAGAAACGACGCCATCGAGGCCCCGCCCGAGGAAGACAAATCGCTCGCCGTCACCGAATATTCCTTCAATCCTCTGCAATCCGAGAAGGACGTGCGGGTGGGCAACTACTATTTCAAGGCGGGCATCTTCCACTCCGCGGAGGGGCGGTATCGCGACGCCACCAAGTGGAACGAAGACAACAGCGACGCGTGGCTGCGGCTGGCCGTGGCGGCGGTTAAATGCAAGGACACCGAAACCGCCAGGGAAGCCTACGCCAAATACCTGAAGCTCCAGCCGGACGCCAAGGACGCGGCGGATGTCCGGAAAAAGCTAGCCAAGCTGAAGTAAGGGCCTGCTGTCACAGGCGTGACAAAATGGCAACAGCCGCGTCCAAGTCCATAGGCGGATGGAAATAGGGCACGTAGCCGAAGCGGTAGGCGCCCGTTTGACGATACCAGTCGATGAGCTAATCCGGGCCGCCCAGCGCGGAGACCAGGACGCGTTTGAGCAACTGGTCCGCACTTACGACCGTAGTGTGCTGCGGCTCGCGATGAACCTGCTGCGCTCGCCGGAGGATGCCAGGGACGTCTACCAGGAGGCGTTTCTGCGCGTGTACCGGAACCTCGATACCTTCCGGTTCGATTGCAGCTTTCAGACGTGGCTGTATCGGATTGTTACGAACATCTGCCTGGACCAACTGCGCAAGCGCAAGGTGCGCAAGGAGGAGCCGGCTGTTATGGAAACCGCGGATGGGGCGCTCGACCGGATGGATTCGTTCGAAGAGGAAGCCCCTCACGCGGACCCGGAACGCACCGCGTGGAACAGGGAATTGAAAGCCAGGATCGAAGGGGCGCTTCAAGATCTCTCGCCGCGGGAGCGAATGGTTTTTGAGCTGAGGCACTACCAGGGGCTGCGTCTGCGGAACATCGGCGAGACCCTGGGCACTACCGAAGAGGCCGCTAAGAACTGCCTCTTCCGGGCGACGCAGAAGATGCGCTCGGTATTGGGAGACTTCGTATGAACTGCGATTGGGTTCGGAAGCAGATTCCGCTTTACTTCTATGGCGAATTGCCATCCGAGGAAGAGGAGCGCGTGGAGGAGCACCTGCACGGGTGCGACGGCTGCGCGCGCGAAATGGAGCGGCAACGGCGGCTGGCGGCGGCTCTCGACCAAAGACAGGCCGAGCCTCCCTCGCTACTGCTCGAAGAGTGCCGGGCGGACCTTTTGTCGGCGATTCGGGGGCGCGATCCCCACCTTGGAGCGGCTGGTTCCCGGAGCCCGTGGGCATTGTTTTTGGAAGCCATGGCCGGAACGTTGGCAGGTTTTCAGCGCTTTCGTCAACCCGTGGGAGCGGTGGCCCTGGTGGCTCTGGGGTTCTTCGCGGCGCGCTTCGTGGGGACAAATCCAGGCGCGGCGCAGGCGCCGGACCTATCTGCCGGCGGTGAGGTTTATTCCACCGTTCGCTCCATCCAGCCGGACAACGCCGGACGTGTGCGGATCGACTACGACGAAACGCGACGGCGGGAGGTCTCCGGCCCGATGGACGACCGGGGCATCCAAAAGCTGCTGCTGGCGGCCGCCACCGAAAGCAACCCGGCCATGCGCGTGGAATCGGTCGGCCTGCTCAGCGAGCGGGCGGGTTCGAGCGACGTACGCGATGCCCTGCTCAATGCCCTGACGCACGATTCCAACGCCAGCGTGCGGATGAAGGCGCTCGAAGGCCTCAAACCGCTGGCGGGCGATCCCGAAGTGCGCAAGTCGCTGGCGGGCGCGCTGGTGTCGGACGACGACCCCGCCGTGCGGATGCAGGCCGTGGACCTGCTGGTGACGCAGCGCGACGACGCCACGGTGGGAATGCTGCAAGGCCTGGTACAGAAGGAGAACAACGATTACGTGCGCCTGAGATGCGAGCGGGCGCTGAAGGATTGGAATGCGTCTGTTGGGACTTTTTAGCGGCAAACGTTGGCGGGCGAAAGCGCCTGCCCCACCTGCACTTTTGATCCTGGCAGCCCTGCCCCTGGCTGGCTGGGCGCAGCAGGCGATCACGTGCCAGCGTGGGCAATGCGTGGAAGTGTTCGCCGGCCAGTCCGCTATCGGGCCGCAACTTCGCGTCAAGGCGCGCGGCCCTGTCACGTTGGAGGCGGGGGTTGAGAAAGAACTGAAGTACACGGCCAGGGTTGTGGTACGGGCAGCCAACGAAGCCGAGGCGCGCCGCATGGTGGAACGCTACGCGGTGCGTGTGACCAGGGAAGGCGACTGGTGGGTGCTTACCGCGCCGGGCGAGCCGCTGGCTGCGACTCTCGAGCTGCGCTGCCCCAGGCTGACCGCCGTAACCATAGTTACCGCCAACGGGCCCGTGGAGGCAAGCGGCATCGATGGCTCGCTGTTGGTGGATTCGATCACCGGCCCACTGATGGCGGACCGCATCCGCGGCGATTGCCAGCTCCGGACGCGCGGCGGCGATATTCACGCCGGTGAGATGGGCGGGACGCTCGATTCCACCACCGGGTTCGGCTCCATCACGGTGCGATCGGTACGCGGGGAAGCAGTGCTGCAGACCATGAGCGGCGACATCGCCGCACAGGACGCCTGGGGACTGTTGCGCGCGGACACGGGCGCGGGCACGATACGGGTCGCGAAGGCGGCGGGCGCGGTGGACGCCACCACCGGCGGAGGGCTGATCTGGGTGGGCAGCGCGAACGGCCTGGTGACCGCGCATAACATGGCTGGGATGATAGACGTCGATTCGGCCGGCGGAGTGCACTGCGAGTCCGGGGCCGGCGGCGTGCAACTCGGCAGGATATCGGGAATCATGCGCGTTTCCACGGCGATGGGTAACATCGTAGCTTCTTTGTTGAGCGCCGCGCCCGATTCTTACCTGACGACTGGCGATGGTGACATCACGCTGGCTATTCCGTCTAACTTGGGTGTGACCATCCAAGCCGAGAACGCGATGGCGGATTCGCTGCGGCGCATCTTCTCCGACTTCCCGCAGATCCAGTCCCACAGGCTGGGAACGCGGGTAGTGGCCCAAGGACGGGTGAACGGCGGAGGGCCGGTGATGCGTATCTCGTCGGCGGACGGCACGATTTTTCTTAAGCGTCGATAAAGGGGGTTCTATGACTATCGGAATCGGGTTAGGAATCATGTTACTCGCGGGCGCATCCGCATGGGCGCAAACTCCGCCAACTCCTCCAGTTCCGCCGACAGCTCCAGCCCCGCCGGCGGCTCCGGCCCCGCCAACGCCTCCGCGGGCACGATCGGTGCAGCGGCTGGCGATCACCGATGGCGGGGGCAGTTACCTGGGGATTGGCACGAAGGACATCGACTCGGACCGCGCCAAGGCTCTCAAGCTGAAAGAAGAGCGCGGTGCGGAAATCACCAAGGTCTACGAAGACAGTCCGGCGGTCAAGGCGGGCTTCAAGGAAGGCGACGTGGTGATGGAGTTTAACGGCCAGGCGGTCCAGGGCACCGAACAACTGGTCCGCATGGTGCGTGAGACGCCGCCAAACCGGCAGGTCAAAATCGTGGTGTGGCGCAATGGCTCTTCGCAGACGCTGACCGCGACCATCGGAACCCGGAACGAGACGACGATGCTGCCCGGCGGCCGGGTCCTGACGATGCCGCAGATCAATATCCCGCCGTTTACGATGCCCGATATGCCCCGTTTCCAAATGAACTGGCAGAACGCGAGGCTGGGCATCGTCGGCGAAGCCCTGGGGCAGGAGGAGCAGCTTGCGGAGTTCTTCGGCGTCAAAGAAGGCGTGCTGGTGAAATCCGTCGAGAAGGACTCGGCGGCGGAAAAGGGCGGCATTAAGGCCGGCGATGTGGTGGTCAAAGTGGGCGATAACAAGGTTTCTTCCACGGACGACATCACCAAGGCGCTTCGTTCGCTGCAAAACGGCAAGACGACGCTGAATGTGGTGGTGGTGCGAAACAAGAGGGAAACCCCCATCGCCGTGACTATCGAAGGCTCAGGCAGCGGCTTGTTCCGTAACGTCAGCGCGTCGACCAGAGTGTAACGGATGATTCAAACCGCTACCCGAGCCGTCGGCGCTTGCGCGATCATGTTCACCGCTTGGGCCGCCTGGGCCCAGGACAATGCGAAGCGCCTGGAATTCGAGGTGGCTTCGGTGAAGCTCCATACGACCGGCCCGACGGAGCGGAGCGGGATCGAGGAGACGCCGGGCCTGATTCGGGTGGAGAATTTGTCTCTGAGAGCGTTGATCCAAACGGCTTACGGCGTGAAGGATTTTCAGCTTGTCGGGCCGGGCTGGATGGGCAATGTCTCCTTCGATATCACGGCGAAGCCGCCGGCCGGATACGAGCACCCGCAGCTTGAACCGCTCCTTCGCGATCTGTTGGCAGACCGTTTCAAGCTGGCTACGCATGATGATTCAAAACTGACCCCAGGCTACGCTCTGCTCGTTGCGAAGGGCGGAGCCAAACTCCACGAATCGCTCGGCCCGAGAGCCTATTTCACCGTCCGGCCGGGGCTGATTTCGGGAAACCGGTCCATGCCGGAACTTGCCAAGGCGCTCACGGGCATACTCGGCCAGCCCGTCGTGGACAAAACCGGCCTCGCTGCGACATACGACATCAAGCTGGAGTGGACGCCGGATGAAGCGCCCCAGCCTCCCGGCGGCGGAGATGCGGGGCCGGCCGCTTTCGAGCCGGGGCTTTCTCTTCTTACGGCGCTACAGAGCCAACTCGGCCTCCGGGTGCAGACGCAGAAGGTAGCTGTGGATGTGGTGAAGGTCGACCACGTCGAAAAGTTGCCCACTGCAAACTGATCGCGAAGCATCGGTAACTAGGCTGTCAGGTGTACCGCGGTGGCCTTAACCACCGCGTAGATCAGGTCGCCGGTTTGCAGGTTCATATCCGCCGCCGATTGCGCCGTAATGGCGGCCACCAGCGGGAATCCGCAATCCAGTTCCATACGCGCCAACGGGCCTTCGAGAAGCACCGACACGACGCGCGCCGGCAGCCGGTTGCGCACGCTCGAAGCCTCCGGCGTGTGGCGCGCCAGGGAGACATCCTCGGCGCGAATGCATGCCCAAGTTGGCGAGACCCCGGTATCCAGGCACTCCAATCGGGCGCCGCCAACATCCACCGTGATCAGACCGCCCTGGCGATCCACTACCTGGACCGGCAGCACGTTTTCCATGCCCACCGATTCGGCAACCTGGGCGTCGGCCGGATGGCGAAAAACCTCGTCAACCGGACCCTCCTGGCGGATGCGGCCATCCACCATCACGGCCATGCGGTCGCCCAGCGCAACGGCTTCAACGCGGTCGTGCGTTACCACGATGCTGGGCACTCCGCCCTCGATCAGCATGCGGCGCAGTTCGTGACGCACGCGGCCGCGAGTGGCCGCATCGAGGGCGGAGAGAGGCTCGTCGAGCAGGAGCAGCGCGGGTTCGGCGGCCAGAGCGCGAGCCAGCGCCACGCGCTGCTGCTGGCCGCCGGAAATGGCGCGGGGATACTCGGCCGCAAGCTTGGCCAGTCCGAACGCCTCCAGCAATTTCCGTTGCCTGCCGGGCCGCGCGGCATAGCCTACGTTTCTCGCGACGGTGAGATGCGGGAAGAGCGCATAATCCTGAAACAGGAAGCCGGCGCGGCGTTGTTGCGGCGGGAGTCGCACGTTGCGCGCGGAACTGTACCAGACCCGGTCCCGGAAGCGGATTTCGCCGGAATCGGCCTGCTCCAGCCCCGCCAGCAGGCGCAATAGCGTGGTCTTTCCGGCGCCGGATGGACCGAAGAGAACCGTCACCGGAGACTCCGCCAGCTCAATGCGAAGGTTGGCATCGACCTCGAATCCCGAGGGACGCCGCTTCCGGCAGGCGCAAATCAATTCATCGGCCATGTCTACCAAAAGCGCCACCAGAAGCGCCGCTGGAGCGCGTAGGTGAGCGCCAGGACGGTGAAGGAAACCGCCAGCAGGAAGATGGAAGTCCGCGCGGCGGCGGCGTAATCGAGCGCTTGGGCCTGGTCGTAAATGGAAATTGATACGGTGCGCGTGACGCCCGCAATGTTGCCGCCCACCATCAACACCACGCCGAACTCGCCCATGGTATGGGCAAAGCTGAGGATGGCGCCGGTCGCGATTCCCGGCAGAGCCAGCGGCGCCACCACGCGCCGGAACGTCGCCAGGCGCGAAATGCCCAGGCACCAGGACGCCTCCAGAAGCTTGCCATCCACCGCGGCGAACGCCGACACGATGGGCTGCACCGTGAACGGCAGGCTGTAGAGTACCGAAGCCAGCAGCAGCCCCTGAAACGAGAATGGCAACATGCCGCCGGTGAGCCTGGCGTAGACCGCGCCGACGGGGCTGCGCGGGCCGATGGCGAGCAGGATGTAGAACCCCAGCACGGTGGGCGGAAGCACCAGCGGAAGCGCCACTACCGCCTCCACCAGGAACTTCCAGCGGCGCCGTGAAAACGCCAGCCAATATGCCAGCGGCATGCCCGCCGCTAACAGAATCGCGGTGGTCGAAGCCGCCAGACGCACACTCAGCCAGATGGCTTGCCAGTCCATCAGCGACTCTCCGGCAGATAGAAACCGTATCCCTTCAAGATCGTTCGCCCCTCTGCGCCCACCAGAAACGCGCGCAACGCCCGGGTGTCGGCCGAGTCCTTCAAGATGAAGCCGGCCTGTTCGATGCGGGGATAGGCGTCGAGGGGGATCTCCCAATACTTGCCGTGGGCCGCCGGCGCCAAAGCCAGCGATAGCGCCACGATCCCCACATCCGCCGCGCCGCTTTGCACGAATTCGAAAGTCTGCGAGATATCCTCGCCGAGGACGATTTTGGGCTTCAACTTGTCGTACAACCCCATCGAACGCAGGGCCGCCTCCGCTGCCCGGCCGTACGGCGCATGCTGAGGATTGGCGATGGCGATATGCTTCACTTCGGCGTCCAGCAGCGCGCCTGCGGCGGGAATCGGCGACGCCGCGGGAACCCACACCACGATGCGCCCCACGCCATAGACGAACAGGGAATCGGCCTTTCCGATACCATCCCGCAGCAGCATGCGCGGGTATTCCACATCCGCCGAAAGGAAAGCGTCGAACGGCGCGCCATTGTGAAGCTGCGAATAGAAATTGCCCGATGAGCCGAACGAAGGTCGAAGCTCCACGTCCGGATGCGCGCGGTGAAAGTCGCGGGAAATCCCGTCCATGGCGAACTTCAAATCGGCAGCCGCCGCGATGGCGATGGTGCGCGGCTGGGCGGGCGGATGCGCGCAAGCGGCAGCGCACACCAATAAACACAGGGCGGCCAGGCCGGAAACGGCAGTTTGTCCACATATGTGCGGACACGGCGGGCAGCAGTTCCTGCGCCAACGGCGGTGGTATCGTATAAACGACAATGCCATATAAGGGAGACCATACCACGCCGGCTGAGCCTCGCGTCCATAGCCGGCTCGCGGCCATACGCCGCAAGCGTGGGGTGGCGGCCGCCGGACTGGCGAGCGCCTCGGGCGTCAGCCGCCAGACCATCTACGCCATCGAGGCAGGCGACTACCTGCCTAACACGGCCGTTGCGCTGCGCTTGGCCAGCGCGCTCGAGACGCGCGTCGAAGATCTATTCCAGCTCGATGCCACGCCGTTGCCGCCCCGCCGGACCGCGCAGGCCGAACTGATCGGCGGGGGCGATCTGTTGGAAGGAAGCCCGGTCGAGATCTGCCGCGTGGATGGCCGCCTGATAGCGGTTCCGGCGAGCCCCGCGCCGTGGCAAATGGTTCCCGCCGGCGCTCTGCTGGCGAAACCCCCACGGGCTTCCACGCCTCTCCGCGGATCGGTCCGATTCCTCCGCAATGAGGATGCAGAGGGCGCCGCGAGCTCCCATAGCCGGCTGTTACTGGCCGGATGCGACCCGGCCGCCTCACTGCTAGCTCACCGCCTGCGGCGCTCCGGCATCGGCCTGGTGACCGCGCAGGTGAACAGCTCGGCGGCATTGCGCTTACTCCACCAGCGCCTGGTCCACGTGGCCGGAACACATTTGAAGGACGAGAGCGGCGGCGAGCCTAACCGCGAGGCCATTGGCGCCGCCTTTCCCCGGCGCGGCGTGGCGGTATTCGTATTTGCGTCCTGGGAGGAGGGTTTGGTGGTAGCGCGCGGCAATCCGAAAGCGATTCGCGCCGTCGCGGACTTGGCGCATCCTGGCGTTACGCTTGCGAATCGCGAGAAAGGCTCCGGCAGCCGCCAACTGCTGGACCGCTGCCTGAAGACCGCCGGGATCCCGACGCGCGCCGTGGGCGGCTATCACGGCGAGCCCACGGCGGGCCATTTAGCGGCCGCCTGGCGGGTCCGCGCGGCCCTGGCGGATTGCTGCGTGGCCACCAGTTCGGCCGCTCGCGCTTTCGGCCTGGATTTCATTCCGCTGGCCACGGAACGCTATGACCTGGTGATGCGCAAGGAGCGTATGGAACTGGCCTCGGTGGAGCGCCTTCTGGACGTCATCGCGCAAGGCGCCTTCCGTCACGAATTGGAAGCTCTGTGCGGTTATGACGCCCGCGACGCCGGGCGCCGCATCGCCTGAGCCGGCTCGCGGCTTTGGTATAATGAAGGCGCAAAACAGCCCTCTAGTCCCCAACGCGGTGAGGTGCGAGAGTGGTTGAATCGGGCGGTCTCGAAAACCGTTGAGGGGGTGACTCCTCCGTGGGTTCGAATCCCACCCTCACCGCCAGAATAAAATCAACAGCTTACGCGCTTAAGCCGATTTCGTGGGCAATGTCGGACAATGCGCGCCTAGAATTCCGCCCGGCCCTTGACCTTTATCGGCGACGCTTTCAGGCAGCCCAACGCCAGCGCGGCACAAGGTAACTGGGCGCGTTGACGGAGCCGGCGCCTCGTCTTATCATATATTGCAGTGAAATATATTGCGACGACAGTCTTTGAGCGCGAGATCAAGAAGGGCAGCGCGGAATTGCTGATTCTTTCGCTGCTCGAACACCGCGCGCGGCACGGGTATGAGATCAGCAAGCTGATTGAGAGCATGTCCGGGGGAACGCTGAAGTTCAACGTGGCCTCGTTCTATCCGCTGTTGTACCGCCTGGAGAAGCGCGGCCTGATTGAAGGGCGCTGGGTGGAGAAGGCGGGACAGCGGCGGCGGCGGCGGTACGGGCTCACGGCGGCGGGCGGGCACGCGCTGAAGGCGCAGCGCATCTCGTGGCGGGAATTCGCCGAGGCGATCGACCGGATCGCGGGAGCGGAGCATGCCTGATTGGAAGAAAGAAGTGCGGGCGGCCATTGCGCGGCTGCATCTGGACCACGCGCGCGAGGAATCGATCGCGGAGGAACTGGCCGAGCACCTGAGCGAGCAGTACGCCGAGCTGGTGAGAAACGGCGTGAGCGAGGAAGAGGCGCGGCTGCGGGCGCTGGAGGAACTGGACACGGGAAAGTTGGGCGCTGAGTTGGAGCCACTGTTCCGGCCGGAAAGGCCGCCGGTCGCGCCGGGGACGGAGGAGGGCGGTGGATGGCTGGCGGGCCTGGGCAAGGATGTACGGTTGGGCGCGCGGTTGATGCGCCGGAATCCGGGATTCGCGGCGGTTGCCATCGCGTCGCTGGCTTTGGGGATCGGAGCGAATGCCGCGATCTTCCAACTGATCGACGCGGTCGCGTTGCGAACGATTGCAGCGGCGGCGCCGGAGCAACTGGCAAACGTGCTTCTGGTTCACGGGGGGCGCGTGGGGAGCAGCGTTTCGCGCCAGCACGAAATCTCGAGCGCCATTTGGGAGCAATTGCGGCAGCGGCAGCAGGCATTTTCGGGAATGGCAGCGTGGAGTACGGAGCGCTTCGACATGGGAAACGGAGGGGAAGCGCGGTATACGGACGGGTTGTGGGTGAGCGGGGACTTCTTCGAGACGTTGGAGATCCGGCCGGCGGTGGGAAGGCTCATTGCGGCGGGCGACGACCGGAGGGGCTGCGGCGCGCCGGGCGTGGTGGTCAGCGATTCGTTCTGGCAGAGCGAGTTCGGCGGACGCGCGGACGCGGTGGGCAAGTGGGTCACGCTCAACCGGCATTCGTTTCCGATTATCGGGGTCGCGCCGCGGGGCTTTTTGGGTCTCGAAGTGGGGCGCAAGTTCGATGTGGCGTTGCCGCTATGCAGCGAACCGCTAATGCACGCGGACGCATGGACGGAGGGCGGAACGACGTGGTGGCTGGCGGTTATCGGGCGGCTGCGGCCGGGGATGACGGTCGAGCGGGCGACGGCCAGGCTGACCTCAATCGCGCCCGGCATCTTCGCCGCGACGCTCCCCGCGGGCTATGACGCGATCCAGCGGAAGGACTACTTGAGATTCGGACTTCGCGCGGCTCCGGGGGCAACCGGCGTTTCCAACCTGCGCACGGAGTTTGAAGATCCGCTATGGCTGCTGCTGGGGATCTCCGGCGCGGTATTGCTGATCGCGTGCGCGAACATCGCGAACATGACCCTGGCGCGAGCGGGCGCGCGGCAGCGCGAGATGGCGCTGCGGATGGCGATTGGGGCGTCGCCGGCGAGACTGGTGCGCCAACTCATGGTGGAAAGCCTGCTTATTGCCGCGGCGGGGGCGGCGGCGGGCGGGGCGCTGGCGCAGATTCTGTCGAGGGCGCTGGCGGCGGGGATCGGCGCGGGACAGGAGCGGGTGTTCCTTTCGCTGTCGCCCGACTGGCGCGTGCTGGCGTTCATGGCCGGGCTGGCGGTTCTGACGTGCGTGGCATGCGGAGCGGCTCCGGCGGTGCGCGCGGCGAATACCGACCCGGGCGCGGCGGTGAAGACGGGCGGACGCGGACTGACGGGCGGGCGGCGGAGCCTGCGGTGGGGGCGCATGCTGGTGGTTGCGCAAGTGGCGGCTTCGGTGGCCCTGGTGGCGACGGCGTCGCTGTTCGTGCGGACGTTTGAGAATCTGGCGCATTTGAACGCGGGGTTCGCGCAGGATCACGTGCTGGTGGCGGAGTTCGACCTTTCGCCGTTGAAGCTGGCGGCCGGGGAACGGCGGGAATACAAGCGCGAGATCTTCGAGCAGGTGCGGGCCACAGCGGGGGTGATCTCTGCCGCGGACGCCACAATTGTGCCGTTGAGCGGCAGCGGTTGGAACGAGTTTATCGATATTCCGGGGACGGCGGTGCAGCGGAAGCTGGTGTATTTCAGCGAGGTGAGCTCGGACTACTTCCGGACGCTGGCGGTTCCGATGCTGGCGGGCAGGGACTTCAACAGCGCGGACACGCCGGGCGCGCCTCCGGTGGCGATTGTCAACGAGGCATTCGCGAAACAGTTACTGGGAAACGGCGGCGCGGTGGGTGAGTTTTTCGGCGTGCGGCAGGAGGCGGGCAAGCCGGACAAGATGTACCGGATTGCAGGCGTGGTGGGAAACACGAAATACATGACGCTCAAGGAACCGTACGGCCCGATCGCGTTCGTGGCCGGCAGCCAGGACGCGGCGCCGGATGCGGACTTCACGATGGTGGTTCGCTCCGATGAAGACCTGGCACGGTTAGTAGCTTCGCTGAAGGCGGTGGCAGCGAAAAACAGTCCGGCGATCACGCTGAGTTTCAGCGTATTGCGGAACTCCATCCGCGCGGGCTTGGGACGCGAAAACCTGATGGCGACGCTTTCGGGGTTCTACGGAATGCTGGCGGCGATGCTGGCGGTTATCGGGATCTACGGCACGATGGCGTACACGGTGTCGCGCAGGACGGGCGAGATCGGCGTAAGGATGGCGCTTGGCGCGACCAGGGGGCGCATACTTGGCATGATTGTGCGGGACGCGCTGACGACGCTGAGCGTCGGGCTTGGGATTGGAGCGCTGCTGGCGATGGCGGCGGGTCGCGCGGTACAGGCAATGCTGTTCGGGCTGAAGCCGGGCGATCCGGTTTCGCTGGGGCTGGCTCTTGGAGGCATGGCCGCCGCGGGCCTGGCGGCTAGCCTGATCCCGGCGCAGCGCGCAGCGGCGGTACAGCCGGTGGAGACGCTGCGGGAAGAGTGAGGACGGGCGCCAGTGGACACCCCCGTTCCGTCGGCGAGGTCGAATGAAACGGGCGTTGTGCGCGACAGCAGCGCCGTTCCGTTTGACACCCCTTTTCGGTGCTGTTAGCCTGAAAAGGCATGTCTCCAACGGCCTTGCGCGCCACTCCCCTGAACTCCCTCCACCGCGCCCTGGGGGCGAAAATGGTGGATTTCGGCGGCTGGGATATGCCCGTTCAATATTCCGGCGTTATCGACGAGCACCGCACCGTGCGCAACGCCGTGGGCATCTTCGACGTCAGCCACATGGGCGAAATCGAGATTCGCGGTCCGGAGGCCGCCCAACTCGCCAATTTCGCTGCCACCAACGACGTCGGGAAGCTGAAGATCGGACAGGCGCAGTACTCCGGCCTGCTCTACGATCACGGCGGTTTCGTGGACGACATTCTGGTCCACAAAGTCGCCGGCGACCGGTTCTTCCTCTGCGTCAACGCCTCCAACCAGGAAAAGGATTTCGAGCGCATCTGCTCCATCAACCGATTCGATGCCCAGGTGGAGTTTGCGAGCGAGCGCTACGCCCAGCTCGCCATTCAAGGACCAAAGGCGGGCGCTGTCGTCCAGAAACTGACGCCGGTGGACCTGGCGGCCATCAAGTATTACTGGTTCGCCGATGGCCTGGTGTGCGGCGTCCCGGCTCGCATTGCGCACACCGGCTACACCGGGGAGGATGGCTTTGAGATCTACGTCGCCCCATCCCAGGCCGAGCGCGTTTGGACCGAAGCCATCGCCGCGGGCGCGGAGTTCGGAATCAAGCCCTGCGGCTTGGGCGCGCGCAACACCCTTCGCCTGGAGTCCGCCATGGCGCTCTACGGTCATGAGATCGACGCCTCTATTTCGCCGCTCGAAGCGGGTCTCGGCTGGATCGTCAAATTCGATAAGGGCGATTTCGCGGGGCGCGCCGCGCTGCTGCGGCAAAAGGAGGCCGGCGTCAAGCGCAAGTTGGCCGGCTTTGAAATGCGCGGGCGCGGCATCGCGCGCGAAGGTTATGAAACGCTGATCGATGGGTCCCCCGCCGGATGGGTCACCAGCGGTTCTCCCTCGCCCACGCTCAACAAGAACATCGGACTTTGCTACCTGCCGGTGGAGCGCGCGCAACACCACCCGCAATCTGGCCAGGCCATTCAGGTAATCGTCCGCGGCCAACCCGTGGATGCGGTAACCGTGGAAATTCCATTTTACAAGCGAGTAAAATAATGTACCCGGAAAACTTCCGATATACCAAAGAACACGAGTGGGTCCTCGTTGAAGGGTCTGCCGGAACGGTCGGGATTACCGATCACGCGCAAGAGGAACTCGGCGACATCGTCTACGTGGATCTTCCCAAGGTTGGCGCGCGCGTCGAGCGCGGCAAGTCGCTCGGATCGGTCGAGTCCGTGAAGGCCGTTTCGGACATCTACTCGCCCGTCGGCGGAGAGGTGACGGAGGTAAACGAGGCGCTCGCCGATGCCCCGGAGACCCTGAACCGCGACCCGCACGGCGCCGGTTGGCTGGTAAAGCTACGCCTCACCGAGCCGGCCGAGGTCCAGGATCTGCTGACCGCCGAAGACTACCAAGAATACGTGGAGGCGGAAAAGTAGGTTGCGCTATCTACCGAAGTCCGATTCCGAACGCCGCGCGATGATGGACGCCTGCGGCATCGATTCCCCGGAAGCCCTGTTCGCGCACTTGCCCGAGGCGGTGCGCATCAAGCGTCCCCTTGATCTTCCCGCGGGGATCTCCGAATACGAAATCGTCGAATACTTCCGCCAGAGGGCCGCGGAGAACGGCATCGGTTACTCATCGTTCCTGGGCGCGGGCGTGTACCGGCACTTCCGCCCGGTGCTGGTCGACGCGGTGGTTTCGCGCGGCGAATTCCTCACTTCCTATACGCCCTACCAGGCGGAAATCTCGCAGGGCACGCTCACCGCGATCTTCGAATTCCAGACCATGATCTGCCAGCTCACCGGCATGGATGTGGCCAACGCCTCCATGTATGACGGCTCCACGGCCCTGCCAGAAGCGGTCCTGATGGCGGCGCGCGTCACCGGAAAGCGCAGGGCGCTGGTGGCCCGGTCGGTTCATCCCGAATACCGCGAGACCCTACGCACCTACGCCAGGAACGCGGGGCTGCAGGTAGAGGAATTCGACTATGGTCCCGAATCCGGGACCATCCAACTGGAGGATCTCGACCGCAAGATGGACGGCGCTACCGCCGCGGTGGTTGTGCAGTCGCCCAACTTCTTCGGCATTGTGGATCAGGTGAAGGCGGCCGGCGAGATCGCCCACCGGGCCGGCGCCCTGCTCATCCTGATGTTCACCGAAGCGGTCTCGCTGGGGATTCTGGAGCCGCAGCCGGAAGCGGACATCGTGGCCGGCGAACTGCAATCCTTCGCCATTTCGCCCAGCTACGGCGGCCCCTACGCGGGCATCATCGCCACCCGCGAGAAGTTCATGCGCCAGATGCCGGGCCGACTGGTGGGTCAGACCACCGATTCGCGCGGCAATCGCGCCTTCTGCCTGACCCTTTCCACGCGCGAGCAGCACATCCGCCGTGAGCGGGCCACCTCCAACATCTGTACCAACCAGGCCCTGATCGCCTTGATGGCCACGGTCTTTATGACGGTCTATGGGAAACAAGGCCTGCGCGAACTCGCCGAACAGAATCTGGCCAAGGCGCACTACCTGGCAGGCAGGCTGAAGCCGCGCTTCAGCGGCGGCTTCTTCAACGAAATCGCGGTGCGCTTGGAAGGCCGAACGCCCGAACAGGGCAACAAAGCCCTGCTCAAGAAAAAGATTATCGGGGGCCTGCCGCTGGGCCGGTTCTATCCTGAACTAGCCGATTCCATGTTGCTGTGCGCCACGGAAATGTCGCGCCGCGCCGACATGGACGCCCTGGCGGAGGTCTTGAGCTGAACATGATTACCAAGGTCCGAACTCATCCTTCCCAAAACGAAGCTCTTCTGTTTGAGCGAAGCTCGCCGGGCAAGAAGGCCTACCAACTCCCGGACCTGGACGTGCCTCCGGTCGACGCGGCGGCTGCGCTGGGCGCGGAGAACGTGCGCGCTGCCATCGACGGCTTTGCCGAAGTCAGCGAGGTGGAGGCCATCCGCCATTTCACGCGCCTCTCCACCTGGAATTACGCCATCGATCACGGCATGTATCCGCTCGGTTCCTGCACGATGAAGTACAACCCGCGGGTGAATGAGGTGGTGGCCCGCACCGACGGCCTGGCGTGGGCCCATCCCTACCAGCCCGAAGCGCTTGCCCAGGGCTGCATGGAAACCATGGCGCGGCTGGAGGCGATCCTGGCGGAAATCACTGGCATGGACGCCGTCACGCTGCAACCGTCCGCCGGCGCGCAGGGTGAGCTGACCGGCATCCTGCTGATCCGGGCGCTGCTCGAAAAGCGCGGCGATCCACGCAAGAAGATCCTGGTCCCTGATTCCGCGCACGGCACCAATCCGGCCACCGCCGCCATCGCGGGATACGCCGTCGAGAACATCCCATCGAACGCTGCCGGCCTGCTCGACGTCAGCGCCCTCGATCGCATCGTCACCAAGGACGTGGCCGCGCTCATGGTGACCAACCCCAACACTTTGGGCGTGTTCGAGGAGAACATCGTGCAGGCGGCGGAAATCCTGCACGCCAAGGGCGCCATGCTTTACATGGATGGCGCCAACATGAACGCGCTGGTAGGCATCGCGCGGCCGGGGGATTTCGGCGTGGACGCCCTGCACCTCAACCTGCACAAGACCTTCTCCACTCCGCATGGCGGCGGCGGACCCGGCGCCGGTCCCGTGGCCGTGAAGACGGCGCTCGAACCGTTTCTCCCCGCGCCACGCCTGAAGCGCTCCGGAAAAAAGTGGGCGTGGGATTACAACCGCAAGCGCTCCATTGGCCGCGTCCGCGCATTCTATGGGAATTTCGGAGTCCTGGTCCGCGCGCTAGCCTACATTCTGGCGCACGGCGGGCCGGGCTTGCGCAACGCCACCGTGGACGCGGTGCTCAACGCCAACTACATCCGCAAGCGGCTCGAGCCGTACTACGACCTTCCCTATTCCTCTCCCAGCATGCATGAGGTGGTGTTCAGCGACGCCCGCCAGGAACCGGGCGGCGTGCGCACCGGAGACATCGCCAAGCGCTTGATCGATTACGGCTTCCATCCCTACACCGTGAGCTTCCCGTTGATCGTCCACGGCGCGCTCATGATCGAACCAACGGAAACCGAGGGGGTCCCGGAACTCGATGCCTTCATCGACGCGATGATTTCCATCGCGAAGGAGGTGGAGACAGACCCGCAACTTGTCAAGGAAGCGCCCTACAGCACCCGCACCAGCCGCGTCGACGAAGTCACCGCCGCCCGCAAGCCGGTGTTGCGTTGGAAGCCGAACTAAGAGAAATGGGCCACAGATGAACACAGATAAGAATAACTAAGAAAGTAAAAGGTGGTTTGTGTTTGGTCTTATCTGTGTTTGTCTGTGTTCATCTGTGGCGATTAATTCTTTCTTGGTTCATTCCGAACGCAGCGCCTCCATGGGATCGACCGAAGCCGCGCGGCGCGCGGGCAGAGATGCCGCAGCCCCGGCGGCGGCCAGGAAGAGTGCAGCCACCATAAGCATTACCGATGGATCGACTGGCCGAACTCCGTAGAGCAGCTTCTCAATCGCCCTTCCCGCCGCGACGCTGGCGATGAAACCAGCCGCCAGACCCGCGAAAACCGGATATCCCGCCTCGCCCAAAGTCAGCGCGTACACCTTGCGGCGGGTTGCGCCGAGGGCCATGCGCACGCCGATCTCCTGCTTGCGTGTGATCGTCGAATAGCTCAAGACTCCGTAAATGCCAAGCATGGCCAGCAGCAGGGCGGCCGTCCCAAAACTCATCAACACAAACGTCTGAAAGCGCTCGGCCGCCAGCGAATTGTTCAATTGAGAGTCCAGCGCCGTAACGCGCGTGATCGTAACATCGGGAGCGTACTTCCAAATCGCCTGGCGCATGACGGTGACCAGCGCGTTCGCAGGCTGTTCGCCGCGTGCCATGAAGACCGTCACGTAAGGCGGCCGGTCCTTGTAGTGCAGATAGGCCGTCTTGACCGGCGCTGCTTTGAGCGACGCGCTGTGGGAATCGGCCACAATGCCGATCACCGTGAACTTTCTGTTCTCCGTCTCGACTTGGGCGCCAATCGGGTTCTCGTCAGGCCACAAGGCCTTCGCCTCGCCCTCGGATAGAACGGCGCTGCTCAGATTCCGGTCGCGCTCTTCGAAGAAGCGCCCCGCCACCAGCCTCTCGCGCATGGTCTCGAAGTACCCCGGACTCACCCAGCGCAGATTGATCAGCGGCCCTTCCTGTTGCGGCCGGTCCACTCGATGGAGGTCTTCAATCCAGGATTCTCCTTCGAGCGGCATGGCGCTGACGAGGGCTGCCGTTCGAACGCCCGAGAGGTCTCGAAGATTCCGCAGAACGCCGTCGTCGAATGCCGCCCGGTTTGCGTCCGCGTCGTAGGCGCCGCCCGCCAGACGGACCTCGGCGATGGCCACCTCTCCCGTCTCAAACCCTTTATCCTGATGTAACAGATTCAGCAAGCTCTTGGAAAAGAGGCCGGTCACCAGCAGCAGCACGGTGCATCCGAAGACCTGCAGGCCGATGAGCCACGTACGGAGCCGCTTGCTCTGTCTGCCGCACGGGGCGCGTCCACCCTGCTGGAAAGATGCCTGAGGGTCCGTGCGAAGCAACTTGAGGGCCGGCAGGATGCCGAACAGCACGCTCGAAGCAAGGGTAAGGGCCGCGGAAAAGAGCAGCACGGTCACGTTGACGTGAACCTCCGACAACCGCGGAAGGTCTACCGGGGAGCTTCGCCGAAAGAGGCTCACCCCCATGGCGGCCAGTGCCACGCCGGCCGCCCCGCCAGCCGCGGCCAACAGCAGATTCTCAGTCAGCGAGCTCCAGACCAGCCGCCACTTAGGGGCGCCAAGCGCGCTACGCAAGGCGGACTCGCGCTGGCGGGAAAGAGCGCGTCCCAGTTGGGCATTCGCCAGATTCAGGCAGGCGATGAGCATCAACCCGAATACCGCGGCCATCAGCAGCCACAAGCCGGTGCGCGCGTCGCCGACCATCGCTTCCTGCATGGGTTGCACGAACGCCGTCAGCACGCCGGGCTTGTCGAAGCGCTGGCCCGCGGGCATTTCCCGCTCGATCTGGGCCTGAATCGATGTCAGTTGCGTCTCCGCCTGCCGGATGCCCACTCCCGGCTTCAGGCGCGCCAGCACCACCCGGTTGCCGTACTCGCCGTTCCAGCTATACTTGCTCAGGTCGAGCGCGGCGGGGACGAAAATGGCCGGCTCCGGCACGCTGCTTTCCGCCTGCTTGGAGCGATACGACCGCAGTGCATTCTTGTTTGGAAAGCGAAAGCTGGCGGGCAGCACGCCGATCACCTGCCGGGGCGTATCGCCCATGCGGACAGTCCTGCCGATGGCGTTCGGGTCGCCCTGGAACAAAGCTTGCCAGAGTGGATAGGTCAGAATCGCCACATCGTCGTGGCCCTTCACGTCGTCTTCCGGCAGGAAGCCGCGGCCGATGAGCGGAGTCACCTGAAGGACGTCCAACAGGTTCGCCGAGCAGGCGACCGACCCGACCAGCCTGGGGTGCGCCGACCCCAGGGTCAGGCCGCTCGCGCCCTGGCTCATCGTCGCCATGCCGGTGAATGCGGTGGCGCGTTTCCGCCAGAGATCTACGTGTCGGGGATTGGGCCCGACGGGATCGGATCCCAGGAACGCCACGCGCTCCCAGGACACCACCAACTCGCCGCTATTGCGGTAGGCCAGCGGCTTCAGAACCACCGAATCCACCACCGTGAAGACCGCCGTGCTCGCGCCGATGCCGAGCGCCAGCGTCAGGATGGCGGTCGCCGCGAAGCCCGGACTCTTCCGCAGCACGCGCAGGGCATAGCGGACGTCCTGAACGAGGATATCCCAACGAGTCCAACCCCACATTTCGCGCACCTCCTCCTTCACCCGCGTCCCGTTGCCAAGGGCCCTCCGGGCGGCATAGCGGGCCTCTTCCGCGGAGAGGCCACTCGCGCGCTGGTCCTCGGCCTCCAGTTCCAGATCCGCACGCAGTTCGCGATCGAGATCCCGTTCGCGCTCGCTTCGCCGCCAGCGCATCTCACGTCTCCTCCGCCGGCCACATGATGCGGGAGATGGCGCCGGTCATTTGCTTCCACTTCGATTCTTCCGCGGTAAGTTGTCTCTTTCCGGCCGCCGTCAGGCGGTAATATTTGAATTCCCGCTTCAGGTCCTTGCCGGCCGGCTCCCACTTCGCCGCGATCCAGCCCTTGCGTTCCAGCCGGTGCAGCGCCGGATAGAGCGACCCGTGCTCGATCTGCAGCACGTCGTCCGTAGTCCGCTGGATATGCTTCGCAATCTGATGCCCATGGGCGGGGCCAAACAGCACTGTGCGCAGGATCAGCATGTCCAGAGTCCCTTGCAGCAAGTCGATCCGGTTGGAAGATTCCTTTGGCATATATACTGGTAGATATTCTACCCAGATCCGGGACCGGAAACAAATAGGGTAGACGCCCGACCCAGATCTTGGCTAGCCGGAGTTGCTTCTTGGGGCGGCCCTGCGTCACACTAGGAGTGCCAACAAATGCCTGAGTTCTGCACATGCGGCGCGCAATTGCCGCCCGACGCGCTGTTTTGCCATAAGTGCGGCAAACCGCAGCGGGACCTCGTTACGCCCGACGCTCCACCCGAGGTCGTGTCCGCGCCTGTCCCGCCGCCTCTCGCTCCACCTACGCCCGCGGAGGCCGCCGGGCCGCGCTTGACCTTTCACGACCATGTGGCCGTGCGCATCGCGATCTACGTGGGAGTGTCCGCAACCGTCCTGTGTTTGATTCTGCCACTCGTGAACTGGCTGGCCGCGGGGTTCTTCGCGGTCTATCTTTACCGGCGGAAAACCAGGCGTCTGCTGGATGTCAACGCCGGCGTGCACATGGGATGGATTACCGGCCTGGTGATGTTCCCTTTGGGGACTGTGCTATTCGCGGTCAATGCGATATCGGGCCGCTGGGGATCCCTGTGGCTGGAACAAATGAAGAACACGCCGACCCAGGACCCGGCTTTGCAACGCCAAATGGTGCAGTTCTTCCAAAGCCCCGCGGGCATGGCGGTGGCGCTGCTGTTTTTGCTCGGATTTCTGTTCCTGTTGATTATCGGACTCAGCGTCGCGGGCGGCGCGTTCGGCGCCAAGGTGTTGGGCGGCAACAGGGCCTGATGAGATTGCGCGATTGCGCGGTTGACGTGCGTTTTCGCACGGTGTTAGGCTAATGCTTCAAAGAGACTCGCGGCGGATTCTCCTCTGAACTGCAATGGAATCGACCCTTCACGCGCTGGGCGGAATACTGTTACGCGCTACGCCCACGTTCTTCCTGGTATTTGTGCTTGCCTTCTACCTGAAGAAGGTCTTTTTCCAGCCTTTGGAGAAAGTGCTGCAACAGCGCTACGAAGCCACCGAGGGATCTCGGAAACTTGCGGAGCAGAGCGTGGAACTGGCGTCCGCCAGGGCCGCGGAGTACGAGGCGGCCATCCGCGCCGCGCGCGCGGAGGCCTACCAGGGGCGGGAGCGAGCCACGGAGGAATTGCGGGAGCGCCAAGCGGCCGAGACGGCGGCGGCGCGGGAGCGGGCTGGAGAGTTGGCGCGGGAGGCGAAAGCTTCGCTGGCAGCCGACGTGGAAGTGGCCAAGGTGGCGCTGGCCGCCGATGTGGGGTCGCTTGCCGGCCAGATCGCCGACTCCATTCTGAGGCGGGGCGCAGCATGAGGCCCCTGTCGTTCCTGGCCCTGCTTCTCGGTTTAGCGGCAGTCCCGCCGTTTCGCGCGCAAGCGGCCGATAAGCCGGCGCAACAGTCCGGCGAAAGCGGCGAAGGCCGCCTCAAAGCGTGGGAATGGGCCAACTTCCTGATCCTGGCCGGAGGATTGGGATATCTGGCGGGCAAGAACGGCCGCCCATTCTTCGCCGCCCGCTCCGCCAAGATCTTTCAGGACATGGCTGAAGCCGGGCAATTGCGCAAGCAGGCCGAGCAGCGCGCCGCTGAAATGGAGCGCCGTCTGGCCGGCATCGAAACCGATATCGCCGCCTTGCGCGAGGAATCGCGGAAACAGGCGCTGGCGGAGGCGGAGCGCATCGCCCAGGAGACAGCCGTGGAACGGGCCAAGATCCAGGCCCAGGCCGAACAGGACATCGCATTGGCCGGTAAAGCCGCGCGCGCCGAGTTGAAGCGCCACTCCGCGGAGCTGGCGGTGGCGCTGGCGGAGCGGTTGATCCGCGCGCGAATGACCGCGGCCACGCAGGATGAGTTGGTGAGCGAGTTCGTCCGCGGCCTCGACAGCCCGGCTACGGAGCCCGTACCGCTTAGGAACCCATGACCCTTTCCACCGTAGCCACGCGATACGCCAACGCCCTGGCGGACGTCGTCGCCGCCCCCGGATCTGCCTTACGCCCCCTGGACGCCGCGCTCGAATTGCGAGCCATCGCGGATACGATCCAAGGCTCCGTGGAGCTGCGCCACACGCTGGCCACCCCGGCGGTTCCGGTGAACCGCAAGAGGGCGGTGGTCGGGCGCATCGCCGGCATCCTGAAGCTCTCGCCCATGATGCGCAATTTCCTGTTCGTTCTGGTGGACCACGGCCGCATGGGCGCGCTGCCGGAAATCGCGCAGCGGTTCGAAGAGATTGCGGATGAACGCCTGGGCTTCGCCCGCGCCGACGTTGCCACGCCGCGTGAGTTCGAAGACGCGGGGCGCGCCGCCTTGAACGGGGCGTTGGACCGTCTCACGGGCAAGCGCGTCCGTATGCGTTTCGCCATCGATGAGTCGCTGATCGGAGGCGCGATCGCGCGGATCGGCTCCACGGTCTACGACGGCTCGGTGCGCGGCCAACTGAAGTCGCTGGAGCGGCGCCTGGGCGCGGAAAGCTGATCGAGAACATTTATGGCTCAAATTCGAGCGGACGAGATTACCGGGATTCTCCGCCAGGAGATTGAAAACTACGAGCGCGTGATCGACGTCTCGGAAGTCGGCGCGGTGATCTCCGTGGGCGACGGCATCGCCCGCATCCATGGTCTGGACAAGGTGATGGCGGGCGAGTTGATCGAGTTCCCGCACGACGTCGCCGGCATCGCCATGAATCTGGAAGAAGACCAGGTTGGCGCCGTGCTGCTGGGGGACTACACCGAAATCAAGGAAGGCGACGAAGTGCGCCGCACCCGGCGCATTATGTCCGTGCCGGTGGGCGAGGCGCTCATCGGACGCGTAGTGGACGCGCTCGGGCGGCCCATTGACGGCAAGGGTCCGGTCCAAACCACCGAGTTCAGCCCGGTGGAGCGCCTCGCGCCCGGGGTGGTGGCGCGGCAGCCCGTGCGGGAGCCGATGCAAACCGGCATCAAGGCCATTGACGCCATGATTCCCATCGGGCGCGGCCAACGCGAGTTGATCATCGGCGACCGGCAGACCGGCAAGACGGCCCTGGCGCTCGACACCATCATCAATCAGAAGGGCGGCGACATGATTTGCATCTATGTCGCCATCGGGCAGAAGCGCTCCACCGTGGCGCAGGTGGTGAAGACCCTGGAAGATCACGGCGCCATGGATTACACCATCGTGGTTTCGGCGACCGCCTCGGTTCCGGCCCCCATGCAGTACATCGCGCCCTTCGCCGGGTGCGCCATGGGCGAGTATTTCCGGGATACCAAGCGTCATGCGGTGTGCATCTACGACGACCTTTCCAAGCACGCGGCGGCCTATCGCGAAATCTCGCTGCTGCTGCGGCGGCCGCCGGGCCGCGAGGCGTTCCCGGGCGACGTTTTCTACTTGCACAGCCGCCTGCTGGAGCGCGCCTCCAAGCTAAACGACCAGAACGGCGCCGGATCGCTCACTGCCCTGCCCTTCATCGAAACGCAGGCCGGCGACATTTCTGCATACATCCCCACCAACGTGATTTCGATTACCGACGGCCAGATCTTCCTGGAATCCGACCTGTTTAATTCCAACGTGCGGCCGGCCATCAACGTGGGCATATCGGTGAGCCGCGTGGGCGGCAACGCGCAGACCAAGGCCATGAAGCAGATCGCCGGAAGCTTGCGCCTCGACTTGGCGCAATACCGCGCCCTGGCGGCCTTCGCGCAATTCGGCTCGGACCTGGACAAGGCCTCCCTCGACCAGCTCAACCGCGGCAAACACCTGGTGGAGATCCTCAAGCAGGGCCAGTACAAGCCGCTGCCCGTCGAAAAGCAGATCGTCATCATCTTCGCCGGAACCCAGGGACACCTCGACGATCTTCCGGTGGAGCAGTGCGGCCAATTCGAAGAGCAGTTGTATGCCTTCGTGGATAGTGCGCACGGGGACCTGTGGGAGGAACTCCGCGTCAAGAAAGCGCTGGACGACGCCTTACGGGCCAAGCTGGCCGCGGTAATCCAGGAGTTCAAGACCCGCTTCGTCGCGGAGCATCCCGCGGTAGCCGCGCATGCCTAGCCTGATCGATATCCGCCGGCGCATCCGCTCGGTCAAGAACACCGAGCAGATCACCAAGGCCCTGAAGATGGTCTCGGCGGCCAAACTGCGGCGCGCCCAGGACCGCGTGATCGCCTCGCGCCCGTACGTGGCGATCCTGGGCAAAGTCCTGGCCAACGTCGCCGCCGCGGTGGAAGCCGAAGCGCCGGGCGATGAAACCGAGGCCAACCCGCTGCTGGCCCGAAGGCCGGAGCACCGCGTGCTTCTGGTTCTGATTACCAGCGATACGGGTAAGGCCGGCGCCTTCAACACCAATCTGATCAAGGCCGCGCAGCGCTTCATGGCGGAACGGCCGGACGCGGCGGTGACGCTTGAGACCGTCGGGCGGAAGGGCCGCGATTTCTTCCGCAAACGCGGCGCCGCCATCTCCGGCGAGTATACCGGCATGGCTAAGGCCCCTTACGCCGACATCGCCGCCATCGCTCACAAGGCCATGGAAATGTTCCGCGCGGGCGAAACCGACGCCGTCTACCTGATTTTCAACGGCTTCAAAAGCGTGATGGCGCAGACGCTGACCGTCTGCCGCGTGCTGCCCGCTGAAGCGCCCAAGAGCGCCGAGCCGATCGATTATATCTTCGACCAGCCGCCCGCCGTCATCCTGGGCGAACTGTTGCCCAAGTATGTGGAGGCGGCGTTCTACGGCGCGCTGCTCGAATCGACCGCCGCCGAGCATGGCGCGCGCATGACCGCCATGGACGCGGCCACCACCAACGCGGCGGAGATGATCGACAAGCTGACCTTATATATGAACCGCGTGCGGCAGGCCAGCATCACCAAGGAAATCATCGAGGTGGTGAGCGGCGCCTCCGGAGCGGAATAAGAAGGGTTCAAGGATTCATACTATGGCAACCAGCAACGGACTTGTGGTCGGCAAAGTGGTCCAGGTGGCCGGGCCGGCCGTGGATTGCGAATTTCCCGAAGGGCGGATTCCGGTGATCTATACCGCCATCCGCGTGACCAGCGAGGGCTTTGACACGCCCCAGCCCATCGATATCGTTTGCGAAGTGGAACAGCATATCGGAGAGGGGCGCGTGCGGACCATCGCGCTTCAGCCCACCGACGGCCTGGTGCGCGGCATGCAAGCCATCAGCCTGGGCAAGCCTGTGGAAGTGCCGGTGGGGCCGGAAACCCTGGGGCGGATCCTGAACGTGATCGGCCAACCGGTGGACGAGATGGGTCCGGTGAACGCCAAGACCTCCTTCCCGATTCACCGCCCGGCGCCATCCTTCGAGGACCAGTCCACGCGCCTGGAGATGTTCGAAACCGGCATCAAGGTGATCGACCTGCTGGAACCCTACCTTCGCGGCGGCAAGATTGGCCTCTTCGGCGGCGCGGGCGTGGGCAAGACCGTCATCATCATGGAGTTGATCAACAACATCGCCCAGAAGCACGGCGGCGTCTCGGTATTCGCCGGCGTGGGCGAACGCACCAGGGAAGGCAATGACCTGTGGCTGGAGATGCAGGAATCAGGCGTCATCGATCCGCACGACTTTACCAAATCCAAGTGCGCCATGATTTACGGCCAGATGACCGAACCCCCCGGCGCCCGCCTGCGGGTGGGACTCACCGGCCTGACCGTGGCCGAGTATTTCCGCGATGAGGAAGGCCAGGACGTGCTGCTCTTCATCGACAATATTTTCCGCTTCACGCAGGCCGGCTCGGAAGTCTCCGCGCTTCTCGGCCGCATGCCTTCGGCGGTGGGATACCAGCCCAACCTAGCCACCGAAATGGGCGAACTGCAGGAGCGCATCACCTCCACCAAGAAGGGTTCCATCACCTCCGTGCAGGCCATCTACGTGCCCGCCGACGATTACACCGACCCCGCGCCCGCTACGGCCTTCGCCCACCTGGACGCCACCACTAACCTGTCGCGCGACATCGTGGCCATCGGGATCTACCCGGCGGTGGACCCGCTGGCTTCCACTTCGCGCATTCTGGACCCGCTGATCGTCGGCCAGGAGCACTACGACGCGGCCCAGCAGGTGAAGGGGATTCTGCAGCGCTACAAGGACCTGCAGGACATCATCGCGATTCTGGGAATCGACGAGCTTTCCGACGAGGATAAGTTGATTGTGGCGCGCGCCCGCAAAATCCAGCGCTTCCTCTCGCAGCCCTTCCATGTGGCCGAGCAGTTCACCGGCTATAAGGGCAAATACGTGAAGCTGGCGGACACCATCCGCGGCTTCAAGGAAATCGCCGACGGCAAACACGACGACATTCCCGAGCAGGCGTTCTACATGCAAGGGACCATCGAAGAGGTTTTGGAAAAAGCCGCGGACATGAAGAAGGCGTAAGATGCCCGATTCGATTGAATTGAACGTGGTGACGCCGGAGCGGCTTTTGGTGCGGGAGGACGTGGAATCCGTCGAAGCGCCGGGCAAGGCCGGCTACCTGGGAATCCTGCCCGGCCACGCCGCCTTCGTGGGCCAAATGGGTACCGGCGTCTTAAGCTACCAAGCGGATGGCCGCCGCCGCACTCTGGCCGTTTCCGGCGGCTTCATCGAAGTCCTGTCCGGCCGCGTGCGCGTTCTGGCCGATGTGGCGGAGCGCGGCGAAGAAATCGATGTGGACCGTGCCAAAGCCGCGCTGAAACGAGCGCAGGACGCCGTCGCCAAGGCGGCGACCTCCGCGGAGGACCCCACCATCGCCACCTGCGCCCTGGAACGGGCGAACGCCCGGATCGCGGCGGCGGAGCAGAAGTAGGGCCGATCTCAGGCCGCTTTCGGAAGGCAACCTCTTACGACTCCGGCGCGTCGAGCAGTTGCTTGCCAAACAACGCCTTCAAGTCCCGTACGGTGCAATTCCCGAACGATCTCAAGTACACCCAGGCGCGCAGGTTAGGCCGCGGCGTTCACGATGTCCTGGTAGAGCTTCTCATATTCCGGGATGATCCTCTCGCTGCAGAACCGCGCGGCAGCATTCCAACGGCCGGCTTTGGACATGCGGTAGTGCAGGTTGTCGTCGGACAGGAGCGAGGCAACCCGCACGGCCTGGCCCTCGATATCGCCAACCGCCTCGAGAAAGCCGTCTTCGCCGTGGGTGATTAACTCCGGCACGCCGCCGACGTCGGTGGAAACCGGCACGACTCCGCATGCCATCGCCTCCAGCGCCGCCAGACCAAAGGATTCCAGTTCGCTCGGGAGCAGCGCCACGTGCGCCAGCGGGATGAGCCGCTCCACATGGTTCTGCTTGCCGAGAAACGTAACGTGCCCGTCCAGCTTGAGTTGATGCGCCAGGTGTTCGGCGGCGCCGCGGTCCGGCCCGTCGCCAGCCATCAGCAGGTGCGCGGGGACAACCTTACGAACTTCGGCGAGGATGCGGATGCAGTCCGTGACGCGCTTTACGGGGCGGAAGTTGGAAAGGTGAATCAGCAACTTCTCCCCAGCCGGAGCATAGGCTGCTGCGCCCGTCTTTTGGTCATCGGGATGGTAGAGATCGCAGTTGACAAAGTTGGGGATGACCCGGATCTCGTTCGACACGCCGAAAACATCGACCGTCTCCTTCCGCAGCCATTCACTGATCGAACTGACGCCGTTCGAGCGCTCGATGGAGAACTTGGTGATTGGATAGTAGGTGGCGTCGGATCCTACCAGGGTGATATCCGTCCCGTGCAGCGTGGTGACGAAGGGCAGGCGCCTCCGGGGGGCGAGCATCTGTTGGGCCAGGAGCGCGGAGATGGAATGGGGGATGGCGTAATGGACGTGCAACAGGTCGAGATCGTAGGATTCGGCGACGTCGGCCATGCGAGCCGCCAGCGCCAGGCTGTAAGGCGGGTACTGGAAAAGCGGGTAGGTGGAAACTTCCACTTCATGGTAATGAATGCGTGGAATGCCGGGGTCGAGGCGAATGGGATTGGCATAGCTGATGAAGTGGACTTCGTGACCGCGGCCGGCCAGTTCCATCCCCAGTTCCGTGGCCACAATGCCGCTGCCGCCGTAGGTGGGGTAACAGGTAATTCCGACGTTCATGGCAGCGGGACCCGGAACTTAAGGCCCACGCCGCGGCCGGGCCGCGAATCGAGAGTCATATCGGCGTTCAACGATCTGGCGCGGCGCTTCAGACTGGCTGGACCCAGGCGGAGCAATTCGAGCTCCTCCAGGCTGTAAGCGCCGGAAAAAACGAACCCGTGTCCATTATCGTCCACCGAGATCTCCAGTCCGCCGGGCGCCTTCTCCATAGCCACCGCGACGCGGGTGGCCCCGGCATGCTTCTGCACGTTGTGCAGCGCCTCCCGCAACATCTGAAGGACCTCCAGGGACATCTCGCGGGGCAGTCCCACGGGCGAGTTTGATCCCAGGAACGCGACGGGAATGCCGCTCTCCTTCTGGAACGTCTCGGCCGTGCGGCGGGCCGCGGCTACCATGTCGGCGCCGTCCACATCCGCCGGGCGCATGCTGTGAAGGAAGGCGCGCACGTCGCGCACCTGCGATTGCGCCAGCGCCTGCAACTGTTTGAGATCCTCCATGCCGGCGCTGAAATCGCGCTCCAGCAGCTTGCGGAGAATTTCCAGGCGCATTTGCATGCTGATGAAGCTCTGTAAAGGGCCGTCGTGAAAATCGGAGGCGATTCTTTCGCGCTCCAGTTCGCCAACCCGCCTGGCGGACGTGCGCGCTTCGTTCAGCCCTTCCTGGAGAGCGGCGATCTGGACGCTCTGGCGGCGCTTGTTTACCGCGAAACCCGAGGCCAGGGCCCCGGCCACCACCACCACGCGCTCCACCCCGGCGGGGTTGGGAAGCACGGTGCTGATGGCGGCGCCAACCAGGGCGACGCCCACCACTTCCCAGGGGCCGTAAGAGGCCAGCGCCTCGGTCAACAGGTACAGAAAGAACAGGGAAATCAGCCACAGAACGCGGTCGGTCCCATAGCTCGCCAGCACCATAAAGTAGATGGTGTCCACAACCAATGCCAGCAGCCCCAGCATGCCGCTCTGCCGGGATCCCCGAATGGCCAACGCAAAGGCGCAAAGCAGGAACGCACCCAGCACGGCAAAGAGAACCGCGGCGCCGACGACCGGCGGCCGGTGGTAGAACGCGATCAGTCCGACGACCGCGAAAAGGGCCCGCGCGGAGACGATGTAGCGCTCCCAGGCGAATTTTGGCGGAAACAGCACGGCATCACTTCCGATAGAGGAACAGTGTGTGACTGCGCCCTTCGCCATCGTCGGCGATGTTAAGGGCCTTCTCCGGCGTCCAGTTTGCAAATTCGAAATCGTGCGACACCACGCGAGCGCCCTTTTTCAGTTGCCGGTCGAGCAGCGGTTGGACCTTGTCGATGAAGCCGGGAAGCAGGTACACCGTCACCAGGTCCGCGGAGCTGTAATTCTGCTTCAGGAGGTCGCCGTTGACGATGCGGGCAGTTTTTTCGAGGCCGAGTTTACGGATCTTGTCGCTGCTCGACTTCCAGAGGTCCTTGTCCAACTCCACGCCCACCGCTTCGGCGTGAAACTTCTGCGCGGCCATAATGACGATGCGGCCGTCGCCCGACCCCAGGTCGAACATCTTTTCCCCGGCCTTCAACTCGCCTAATTGAAGCATCTTATTCACCACCGTTTCCGGCGTCGGATAATAGGGCGCGAGCTTTTCGGCATCGCCTTGCGCCGCGGCGACGCTACAAGCGAACACCGTGAGAAAAGCAAGTTTACGCATAACCGGGACCGTTCTCAATTTAGCATCTTGCGTCTTTAGGGGCTTCGCCCTTTTTCCGACGGATTGAGGAAAAGCCTGTGGAAATCCGGCGGCGATCCGGGCTAACCTTTCGTGCCGTAACGCACTTGTAACGTTATGCACCTGGGTTCAGCAATCGGCGCGAGACTGCGGCGATCGTCGCAGGAATCGCGCGATTCGGGCCAGCGCCCGCGCGGATTCCTCAATGCGCAAGAGGTACGTCATCGCGAAATAGATCGCTCCGTAGGGGCACAGGACCGCCAAGCCCACCAATTGCGGTTTGTGCGGCCCGAGGGCGAGCTTGATGCCCCAGGCGGCCGCGGCAGCCACCCCGGCCGACCCCCACAAGCTTGCCACCAAGCTGGCGGGCAATCCTGTCCGCCCGATCCGCCTGTTCAAAGCGCGTCGCAGCAGGGTGAACTCCACCCAGCCGGCGACGCCCGCGGAGGCTGTAAGGCCGGCAACGCCCCAACTGCGGTCGATGCCTAGCCATCCCGGCAGCCACTTGGCGCAGATGTACCCCATAGAGGCGGTCAGGGCCACGCGGATCACCGCAAAACGCAGGGGCGTGCGCGTGTCACGCAGGGCATAATATGTGGACGAATAGAGACGGCCGAGGGTGGAAGCCAGAAGGCCGACGGCCGAGCCGGCCAGAACGCCCCAAACGAAGAGCGCATCCACGTGCCGGAACTTACCGGACTGGAAGACGAAGCCCGCCACCACGTCGCCGAGCGCCAGAAACGCCATGGCGGAGGGGATGATGAAGAAGGCGATCTGGCGAAGGCCGGCGTCCAGGCGGCGGCGAAGCTGGGCGGCCACATCCGTCTGGTCGCCGAGGGCGCTCGACATGGCGGGCAGCTCGGCGGCGGAAACGGACATGCCGAAGAGGCTGACGGGCAGGGTGTAGAGCGTCTGGGCGTTAGCCAGGCCGGTGACCGCGCCGGTGGGCAGTGGGCTGGCCAACACGCCGTCCACGAACGCGCTGATCTGCACCACGCCGCGGCTGAAGAAGACCGGCACGAAGTTGCGGATTACTTCACGGACGGAACCGGAACGGGTGTCGGGGCGAACGCGTAGGCTGCGGACCAGGCGCAGGACATAGGGCGCCTGCACGCCGAATTGCAGGGCGCTGCCGGCGACGGAGGCCCAGGCCAGCGCGATGGCCAAAGACGATTCCGCCATGCGGCCGCCGAATGCCACCAGCGCGCCGATCATGGCGAAGTTCCAGACCACGGGAGCGGTGTAGGAGAGGAAGAACTTGCGGTGGCTGTTCAGAATGCCCAGGCACCAGGCAGACATAACCAACAGGCCGGCGCCGGGGAACAGGATGCGCACGATACGGATGGCCAGTTCGCGCTTGGCGCCATGAAAGCCGGGAGCGATGAGGTCGATGAAGATGGGAGTCGCCAGCACGCCGAGAAGCACCAGGGCGGAGGCTACCAGCGCGAGGATGGCGGCAACGGCGCCGGCGACGCGGCCGGATTCCTCTTCGTCGCCTTCGGCAAGAAGGCGCGAGTAGACGGGGATGAAGGAGGCAGAAAGCGCGCCTTCGCCGAAGAGGTTTTGCAGGAGGTTGGGGATGCGGAAGGCTTGGTTGAAAGCGTCGGCGGCGTCGGAGCGCAGACCGAAGTAATGCGAGAACACGTACTGCCGCACCAAGCCCACAATGCGGCTGAGCAAAATCCCCGAGCCGACCAGGAACGCGTGACGGCCGGAACGCTCCAGAGGCTTGGCCGGTTGCACTAAGCCAGCTTCTCCAGCACGGCCGCCGACACTTCTTCCGTCCGGCTGGTTCCCCCCAGATCCGGCGTGCGCGCCAGGCCCTCTGCCAGCACGGCGGCCACGGCGTTCTCTATGTCGCGAGCGGCGTCAGCCATTTCCAAGTGGTCCAGAAGCATGGCGGCGCTCAGGATCGTGGCCAGAGGGTTGACAATGCCCTTGCCCGCAATATCCGGCGCGGACCCGTGCACCGGTTCGAACATGGAAGGGAAGCGGCGCAGCGGATCGAGGTTGGCGCTGGGAGCCAGCCCCATGCTGCCGACGACCGCCGCGGAGAGATCGCTCAGGATGTCGCTGAACAGATTCGATCCCACCACCACGTCGAAGGATTGCGGACGCCTCACGAAATTCATGGCCGCCGCATCCACCAGCAGCGATTCGGTTTCAATTCCGGGGAACTCGGCCGCCACTTCGCGAAACGTGCGGTCCCACAGCGTCATGCTGTAGCCTTGAGCATTGGACTTGGTGACCGAGGTGACGCGCTTCTTTTTACCGCGCTTCACGGCGAGTTCGAAGGCGAAGCGCACAATGCGTTCGATGCCGCGGCGGGTGAATACCGACGTTTGGACGGCGATTTCTTCGGGCTGGTTGTGATAGACGAAGCCGCCTACAGGCGCGTACTCGCCCTCGGTGTTTTCGCGCACGATCACCATGTCGATGTCTCCACCCTTCAGTCCGGCGAGCGGCGAGGCGACGCCGGGATAAAGATAAGCAGGCCGCACGTTGGCGTACTGATCGAAGGCGCGCCGGATGGGCAGCAACATGCCGTTGAGGGTAGTATGGTCGGGGATGTCGGGATGGCCGACGGCCCCCAGGAGAATGGCGTCGCAGGGCGAAAGCAGATCCAAGGCGCCGGCGGGCATCATGCGGCCCCAGCGGAAGAAATGCTCCGCGCCCCAGTCGAAATCCTGAAACGCGAACGTCACGTCATGTTTCCGTGCGGCCTTCTCCAGCGCGCGCTTGGCCGGCGGCACGACTTCACGGCCCACGCCGTCGCCCGGTATCACCGCGATTGTGAACGTCTTCATGGGGATTGAAGACAATTCTAACGCCCTGCGCGCTATCCTAACGGTGAGATGCAGCTTGAGCCGGCGCAGCCGGAGTACGACCGGAATGGCGTAGATCTTACGCTTATCCGGTGGATGCTCGATATGACGCCCGCCGAGCGCCTCGCGACACTGCAATCTTTCGTCGATGCCGTGAGGAAGGCGAGGGGCGAACGTGGCGAGTCTTGATTTCCTCGCGACGCTTCGGGTTCTGGCGCAGCGCGGTGTCGATTTTGTCGTCGTGGGCGGCGTGGGAGCGTCTCCGTCCCAATGCGACGCGCCTTTCCTCACCCGGACACCAGCTTCTCATGACGCGTCACGGTCCCCTGGACGTGTTGGGGGCCATTGGAAATGGAAGGCGGTATGAAGATCTCCCGCCGCACGCCGTCGAGATGGAAGTTGGAGAGGGAGTTCGCGTGCGAGTCCTGGACCTCGAGACGCTGATCGCAACTAAGCAGGAAACCGGCCGGGAGAAAGACTTGGCCAGCCTGCCGCTGCTAAGGAGCGCGCTGGCTGAATCGCGGCGGCCGAAGTAGGCCCGTTGGCAGGCGCAAGCGCCCGCCCCACCCTGAAGCGCTTATGGCACCATGGAGAGCGATGGACCCCGAAAGCATTCGCATCCTGGCCACCGGCGGCACATTCGACAAGGAGTACGACGAGCTCAGCGGCGATCTCTACTTCAAGGATTCGCACATCGCGGACATGCTGCGGCTGGGCAGGTGCCATCTGAAGGTTGAAATCCGCACTCTGATGATGATCGACAGCCTGCGGATGACCGATGCGGACCGGCAATCGATTCTGGAGCATTGCCTCCGGGCCGAGGAGCGCCGCATTGTGGTGACTCACGGCACGGACTCGATGGAATTGACGGCCGCCGTGCTCGGCAAGCACGTCACCGGCAAGACCGTCGTCCTGACCGGGGCCATGGTGCCGTACACTTTCGGCAGCTCGGATGGATTATTCAACCTAGGCACGGCGTTGGCGTTCGTCCAGACTCTCCCGCCTGGGGTGTATGTGGCCATGAACGGGCGATATTTCCCCTGGCATTCGGTGCGCAAGAACCGCGAGCGCGGCGTGTTTGAGGAGGCCCCCATGCCAACAACCTCAGATAAGCCTTAGCGTATCATTGTCAACATTTATAAACTGCTTAATTTCATATTGTTACAGAATTATTCTGTCACTCTAGCAGAGAGTGTGCTAATAATAGTTAGCGGAACCCTGCGACTTCGAGCTGGGTTTCGAGTGAGTCAAACGATTCAAATTTCAAATTTCATTATGGAGGTTGAGGTCCATGAATATTCGTCCGCTCTATGACCGCATCGTGGTCAAACGGATCGAGCAGCAGGAGCAAATGCAGGGCGGTTTGTACATTCCGGATACGGCCAAAGAAAAGCCCCAGGAGGGCGAGGTTGTGGCCGTTGGGAAAGGCAAGCGCCTGGAGGACGGCAAGGTAGTCGCTCTGGATGTGCAGGTGGGCGACCGCATTCTGTTTGGCAAGTACTCCGGCAGCGACATCAAACTGGATGGCGAAGAGTATCTGATCATGCGTGAGGACGAGGTCCTCGGGATTCTGGTAGGCCCCGCCGCGAAGAAGTCGAAGGCGGCCTAAGAAAGCAGAGAAGGAGTCGAAACGTTATGGCGAAACAAATCGTTTATGCAGAGAATTCCCGGCAGGCCATTCTTCGCGGCGTGAATCAGCTCGCCGACGCAGTCAAGGTAACGCTGGGTCCCAAGGGCCGCAACGTGGTCCTGGAGAAAAAGTTCGGCGGCCCGAGCATCACCAAGGACGGCGTGACTGTAGCCAAGGAAATCGAGCTGAAGGATCCGCTCGAGAACATGGGCGCGCAGATGGTGCGGGAAGTCGCATCGAAGACCAGCGACGTGGCCGGCGACGGCACCACCACGGCGACCATCCTGGCGCAATCGATTTACCGCGAGGGCGTGAAGTCGGTGGCGGCCGGGGCTAACCCGATGGCTTTGAAGCGCGGCATCGAAAAGGCCGTCGAAGTAGCCATTGAGGAAGTGAAAAAGCTCTCCAAGGAAATCTCCGGGGAGATGATCGCTCAGGTCGGAACAATTTCGGCCAACAGCGATGCCACCATCGGCAACATCATCGCCGACGCAATGAAAAAAGTCGGCAAGGACGGCGTGATCACGGTCGAGGAATCGAAGACCATGGTTACCGAGCTCGTCACCGTGGACGGCATGCAGTTCGACCGCGGTTACCTGTCGGCTTATTTCGTGACCGACGCCGACCGCATGGAAGCGGTCCTCGAGGATCCGTACATTCTGATCCACGAGAAGAAGATCTCCAACATGAAGGATCTGCTGCCGGTGCTCGAACAGATTGCCCGTTCCGGCAAACCGCTGCTGATCATCGCCGAGGAAGTCGACGGCGAGGCGCTGGCCACCCTGGTGGTCAACAAGCTGCGCGGCACCCTGAACGCATGCGCGGTGAAGGCCCCCGGCTTCGGCGACAGGCGCAAGGCCATGTTGGAAGACATCGGCATCCTGACCGGCGGCAAGGCCGTGATGGAAGAGACCGGCATCAAGCTGGAAGGCGTCCGGCTGGATGACATGGGCAGGGCGAAGCGCGTCACCATCGACAAGGACAACACCACCATCATCGACGGCGGCGGCTCGCAGAAGGCCATCGAGGGACGCATCAAGCAGCTCCGCAGCCAGATTGAAGAAACCACTTCGGACTACGACCGCGAGAAGTTGCAGGAACGGCTGGCGAAACTGGCCGGCGGCGTGGCGGTGATTCGCGTAGGCGCGGCCACCGAGACCGAAATGAAGGAAAAGAAGGCTCGCGTCGAGGACGCCATGCATGCAACTCGCGCGGCGGTCGAGGAGGGTATTGTTCCGGGCGGCGGCGTGGCCCTGCTGCGCGCTGCGGAGGCCTTGAAGACTCTGAAGATGGACGGCGACGAGCAGATCGGCGTGAACATCGTGAAGCGCGCTTGCGAAGAGCCGCTGCGCCAGATCGTGGTCAACTCCGGTACCGAGGGCGCTATTGTGGTCGGCAAGGTTCGCGAAAGCGACAACCCGAACTTCGGCTACAATGCGGCCACGGATACCTACGAGGACCTGGTGAAGGCCGGCGTGATCGACCCCACCAAGGTAACTCGCACGGCGCTCCAGAACGCCGCGTCGATCGCTTCTCTTATGCTCACCACGGAAGCGATGATTGCGGACATTCCGGAAAAGAAGCAGGCGCCGGCCGGCCCGCCGCACGGCGGAGAGATGGATTACTAAACATCGCGTTTCGTTCGACTGCCGGTAGTCTCGGGCATGCCCGACCCTACGGCGGATGCGAATTGATAGCCGCGCTTCCCGAACTTCGGGGAGCGCGGCTTTTTTGCTTTTTGGGCCTGGAATTGTCTCTTTCGGGCCAATTTAATTGGTTCTTAATGTCACGGAACCCTGTCGAGGCCTTAGTACTGTACGTCTTATATCTGGCCCGCATTCCAGAATTCATAAGTCCTAAACTCCCCAATTTTAAGAGGTTACACTCCAGTGACGAGGGCACAGCACCCTCAAGATGTGGTGTTTCCTGATTATTGTAGAAACTGGCTGCAGCGATTCCCATAAAGTGAATCGCATCTTTCACTTGCAAAGGAATCAGACTAGCGTTACGTTAGTGGAATAGAGATTTTGGACTGGTTCGCAGGAAGAGTAGTGCCCTGCGCCCCGGCAGCAGATGGCTGCCGCCACCCGAGTCCGGCCGCTACAAGATTAACGATTGAGTTGGAGGTCACATGAAAGCCGTGCATCCGAGTATTAGGTCGGCAGTATGGTTGGTTGCTGCATCCCTTCTTTTCGCCGCAATGCTGTTCGGACAAGCGACGGACGGCATTATTGTCGGAGCCGTGTCAGACAGCTCCGGCGCTGCCGTGCCCGGAGCGGCCATTACCGCGCTCAACAAAGCGACCGGCGTGAAATATACGGCCGACACGAACGCAACCGGTGAGTACCGCCTGAACAACGTTCCGATTGGGACCTACGATGTTTCCGCCACAGCCAAGGGGTTCGCGACGGCTACCATGGGCAACGTCCTGCTCGAACTGAACCATACTTCCTCGGTCAACCTGACCTTGTCGGTGGGCGCAATCAGCACGAGCGTGGAGGTTACGGAATCGGCGGCCATGATCGATACGTCGACTTCCCAATTGCAGTCGACCTTCGACGCCATGGAGGCGATCGACGTTCCGACGGCCAGTTTCTCCAAGGTGATCAACGGGGCGGGCATCTACAATCTCAGCCTGCTCGGCGCCGGCGTGGCGTCCTCTGGCGGCGTGGGACAGGGCACGGGCCCCAGCATCGCCGGACAGCGGCCGGAGAACAACAGCTTCAACATCGACGGCGTGATGAACGATGCCCACTACACCACGGGCCCAATGATGTACGTCTCCAACGACGCCATCGCGGAGTTCAACCTGGTGCAGAATCAGTTCAGCCCGGAATTCGGCGGCGCATCCGGGGGCGTGTTCAACTCGGTAGTGAAGTCCGGGACCAACGAGATTCACGGATCGGTTTACGAGTACATGCAAAACCGGAAACTCAACGCCGTGGACGCGCAGGAGACCCAGCAGGGAATTTACTCCAATCCGCGCTTCGACAGCAACCGCCTCGGCGCCAGCATCGGCGGCCCGGTCATTAAGAACAAGCTGTTCTACTTCGGCGATTTCGAGTACAACCCGCTCGGCCAGACCGCCAACCCCTCCCAGACCGTCACTGCCCCAACCGCGGCTGGGCTTGCCAGCCTAAACAGCATGGCCGGTCTCAACAAGACCAATTTGGGTATCTTCGAGCAATACGTGCCGGTGGCGACGACGGCGAACGCCGGCACCACACTGGTGAACAATGTAGCGATCCCGCTCGGTAACCTCTCGTTCGCCTCGCCGAACTACACGAACTCGTACAATGCGGTGGCCGCGGTCGATTACGACATGAGCAGCAGAGACCAGTTCCGCGCGCGGTTCCTGTACAACAACTCCACGGGAATCGACGCTGCGGCGAACATTCCGGTGTTCTTCGCGCCCAATCCCGACATCAGCAAGAGCGGTTCGATATCGGAGTTCCACAATTTCAACGCGACCACGGAGAACGAGCTGCGCGTGGCATTCACCCGCAATTTCAACAGCATTCAAGCCGGGAGCTTCCAGTTTCCGGGCTTGACCGCGTTCCCGAACCTCTCCTTCGACGATCTTAGTTTGCAACTCGGGCCGGATCCGAATACGCCCTCCGGCCAAATCGAAAACGATGCGCAGCTTCAGGAGAGCCTGACCAAGACTTGGGGCCGCCACACGTTTAAGGCCGGCTTCCAGATGACCGATACCATCCTGTCGGGGTACTTCGTGCAGCGCGTCCGCGGCGATTACGACTATGCAAATCTCGGGCAGTACCTGCTCGACCAGCAGCCGACCGGCGGCGCGCTCTCGGGCGTGGACGGCGAACGCGACGCCGGCCTTCCGGACGTCCCCTACGGCTTTCTCCAGAGCGCCGGGTACTTCAATGATGACTTCCGCGTGACGCGTAACCTGACTCTCAACCTCGGGCTGCGGTACGAGTACGTCACGGTGCCGGTGGGATCCCGCTACCAGGCGCAGGACGCGGTCGCGAGCGTGCCGGGCGTGATCAATTTCGCTGCGCCCAAGCCTGACAAGAACGATTGGGCGCCACGCATCGGCTTCGCCTGGTCGCCGGGAACGGGCGGGGTCTGGTCGGTCCGCGGAGGCGTCAGCAGGGCATACGACAATACGTACATCAACCTCAACCAGAATGCCTCGCCGCCGTACTTCGCCACCACGGTGGATGTCAACGATGCGAACCCGGTTACGAACGGGTTTCTGGCCCACGGCGGCTGCCCCAACGAATGCGGTGGCGTGGCGTCGGGCCCGCTAACCGCGGCCACCGCGCGTGCGAACACCTCATCCTACACGTTCGACTATACGCGGCCGTACGCTTTGACTGGAAGCATTGGCGTGCAGCGCATGCTCAAGAAGGACTACACCGTGGAGGCGCGCTACGTGCATACCAAGGGCGTCCATCTCTGGAACCAGACGCGCATGAACATTCTGGATCAAGTGACGCCGACGAATTACATTCCCACGTACATGTCCATGCCGACCGCTGCCGTGCTCGCAGCCGATACCAAGACCCTTGGCGGCGTCGAATCCTATCTGGCGCCCGGCACCACCGCGGAGTATCCGCACAACGATCTGGCGATTTATGGATTTCAAAATAACATCGTGGGATATCACCCGTGGGGAAATTCGAAGTACGACGGCCTCGCGCTGCAGATGACCAAGCGGTATTCGAAGAATTTCTCCTATATTCTGGCCTACACTTGGAGCCACAATCTGGACGATTCGACGGCGACTAACTTCTCGACGATCCTCTCGCCGCGGCGCGCCCAGAATTTCCAGGATATGCAAGCGGAGTGGGCTTCCTCAGCGCTTGATCGCCGCCAGCGGCTAACCATCACGCCGGTCTACGACTTCAGGCCGTTCGCGAACGGCAACTACCTGATGAAGAACGTGGTTGGCAACTGGAACATCTCCCTTACCTACACCTACCAGTCGCCGGAGTTCGCCACGGTTCAGAGCGGCGTCGATTCCAACCTGAACGGCGATAACGCCGGTGATCGCTCGATCGTCAACCCGTCCGGCTCGGTCGCCGTGGGTAGCGGCGTCACCGGTTACAGCGCGACCGGGCAGGCATTGGCCGCGGGCAGCGCCGGCATCGTGGCGTACGTCGCCAATAACTCGAACGCCCGTTACGTGGTGGCTGGGGTGGGCGCGTGGGCCAACGCCGGGCGCAATACGTTGCCGCTGGATCCAATCAACAACGTCGATTTCGCGATCACCAAACGCCTGAATTTCGGCGAGAAGAAGGCCTTCACGGTGGGCGCGCAGCTTTTCGACCTGTTCAATCACCCGCAGTTCACGGGCGGGTATCTGTCCGACGTCTCGTCTTTCGGGACAAACGCGGTTTCCCGCAACTTCCTGATTCCGAGCAACGTGAACTTCGGCGAGTATCAGAAGTACTTCCCGAGCAACGCCCGTTCAGTTCAGCTGACGGCGCACTTTATCTTCTAGGTTCGGCGCGACACGCCCATTTCGGCTCCAAAGGCGCTCCGCAAGGGGCGCCTTTTTTTGTTCACGCTTTCGCCGCCGTCTTGGCCCCACGCGCGGCAAAGGCCAGCCCGGACCACGTTTCATCCACGGCGCAAACCTTGTAATCCACGAGCCCCGCGGCCAGCCCCATTTCCCGCACAGCCGGCTCGGCGATGTCTCCTGCCAGCGCGGAGGTCTTCTTCGGCCAGACGATCCAGAGCGTGCGCCCTTTGCGCATTCCCCGCGCCAAGGCTGGGAGTTCCCGGCTCAACGCCGCGGCGGATCGTATGAACACCAGGGTCACATCCGCTTCGCGAGCCTGCCGCTCGAACCGCACGCCAGGCGGAAGCGGCGCCAACTTCTCCTGGAACCCCTCCGGCGCATGGAGCAGCGCCACCACTGAGTTTTCCCGAATGCGAAGTTTCTTTGGGAGCGGCGTGCCGGTGTAGCCAGCGAATGTGTCCGGCACGAGCGGCTGGCGCGCAGGCTGGCGCAAGGCCCTTCGCAGCGCCGCGCCGATTTTTGTCCACGTCGTGTAGACGGCATCGGGCAGCATCGCGCGCACGGCAGCGGTCTTTTCCGGGTCGCCCTCGATGAAGACCAGCGGAACCAGGCGAGTGGCCTTGCGCTGGCGCAAGGCGATGCCGGCGGCGCCGCCCTGTGAAGGAATGCGGATCAAGTCGATGACGATGGCGTCGGGTGGGGCGTCGGCAAGGGCGCGCAAGCCGGCGCCGCCGGGTCCGGCGTAAGCGCCGGCTTCGAAGCCTGCCTGGCGCAGGCGCTCGGCGCGCTCGGCGGCCTCGGGAGCGTTCCAGTGAATCAGCAGCACGCGGGGCATGCGCGCCATTTTATCTCATGCAGGCCGCGGTTAACTTCGCCCGGTGGCGCCGATCGACGCCAGCCGGCTGCGAATCTGGTTCATCACGTCCGAGGCCAGGAAGGGCTTTCGTAACACCGGGAAATTGTGCTCTTCGCAAAGCGCCTCCTCTTCGGGAGGGAGGATGGTCCCCGTCATCACGATCACCAGCGCGGCTGGCGCGGACTGAAGAAACTCCACGCCAAGCTCCACGCCGTTGCCATCGGGCAGCATGTAGTCGAGCAGCGCGGCGTCGGGCTTGTGCATGGCCATCAGACGTTTGGCCTCGGTAGCCGATTCGGCGGTAAGCAGCGTCCAGCCGGCATCGGCCATCAGGCGCTCGAGAAAGTGCAGCAGGTCGCGATTATCGTCCACCAGCATCACCGTGGGATGCGGTTGCGCGGCGGCGGTTTCGGCTTCGAGCGACTGGATGTTCAGTTTGTCGTGGCTCGGAGGCACGTCTACCAGCACCTTGGCGCCCGGGCTGATTTGATTGGTGGCGACCAGGGTGGCCAGCGGCTGAGTCAGAAAACGGTGGATGGTGCGATTCAATTCGCGCGCGCCGTATTCCTGACTGGATCCCTTCTCCAACAGGAACCGGCGGGCGTCGGCCGAAATGTCCAGGGTGAACGAGCGATTGCCGAGACGCGTGTTGACGTGGTTCTGCAGGTCGGTCATCTGCAAGTCGAGAATCGCCGAAAGGGCTTCCGGCGAGAGCGGCTGGTAGGTGATGATGCAATCGATGCGGTTCACGAACTCGGGTGAAAAGCGCTTCCGGACGGCCACCAGTCCGATGCTCTGCAATTTGCCGGTGAGGTCCGGCCGGTCGCCGCCCTTGACCGACTGGAAGCCGAACTCCGGATTGATTTCGTTCACCATCTCGCGCGCGCCCAGGTTGCTGGTGAGGAACACCAGGCTCTTTTCGAAGTTCACCGTGGTGTTGTCGCCCAGACGCAGCAAGCCCTTGTCCAGAACGCCCAATAGCAAGCGGGTCATGGAGGGCGCGGCCTTTTCGATTTCATCGAAGAGCACCAGCGAAAGGCTGCATTTCTCGCTGGTCACGGAACTCAGCTTCTGCTGGGTCAGCATGGGTTGGGTTTCGCGGTGACCCAGATAGCCTGGCGGCGCGCCGATCAGTTTGGCGACCTCATGCTCCATCTGGAATTCCCCGCAATCGACTTTGAGGACGTTCTTCTCGCTGCCATGAAGCACTTCGGCGAGAGCCTCAACGGTCTTGGTCTTACCGGTGCCGGTGGGACCGAGCAGCAGGAATATGCCCACGGGCCGGCCTTCCGGCGCCAAGCCTGCCTGGAACATCTGAATGTAAGGAACGATGAGCTTGGTGGCAGCCGGCTGGCCGACCACCTTCCGGGACAGCATCGCCGTGATATCTTCGATCGGATCAATCGCCGGCTTCTTCGCCCTGCCTTGCGTATTCTTTGGCTTTTCCACCCTAATCTCCGATTTGATTATAGCGGCAGCGGTGCGCAAACTCCGGTTGCGCGGCTTCTCGGCGGGACGATCAGGATTTCTCATGGAAATGCGCTTTACCTTTAACCACAATAACTTACAGGAGCCCAGCGAACGAGCGCGAGAATAATTCCAATGTCCTGTGATTGCCCCTCATCAACGTTTGTAGCACGGGAGTGGATAGCCGATCTGTGCCCTTACGCACACTGGGCCTTAATGACTAAATATGGAAGGGAATATACGGAGCACTACCTGTGCCGGAAGGTGATTCTGCCCTTGGTCAAATCGTATGGCGACAGTTCCAAAGTGACCTTGTCGCCCGCCAGGACGCGGATGCGATTCCGCCGCAGCCTGCCCGCCAAGTGGGCCAAAACCAAGCGTTCATGCTCAAGCTGCACACTGAAGAGCCCGCTGGGGAATTTCTCCTTCACGGTGCCGGTTACTTCGATGCTGTCCTCTTTGCTCATAAACCTCCGGTTCGGTTGGCGGGCCGGAGAGCGTAGCCCCCCGGCCCGCGCGATCGTCAGGCCGCCGTGACGTTGGTCGCCTGCAGACCTTTGGGCCCTTTCGTCACCTCAAATTCGACTCGTGATCCTTCGTCCAGAGTGCGGTAGCCCTGCGTCTGAATCGCCGAGAAATGTACGAAGACGTCTTCTCCGTTTTCCCGCTGGATAAAGCCGTAGCCCTTGGCTGCGTTAAACCACTTCACCGTACCTTTTTCTTTCATGTGCTTCTATTCCTTCTCTTTTTCGTTACTTGATACCGGCGTCCGGCTTGAAGCCGCCCCAAAACCGAAAAAGGGGCTGCGGATAGACTCACGCAACCCCTTCGACGACGAAAGCGAAAATCAAGAGTCGAATGCCACCTATATTATACAACGTCTCAAGGCGTGGCAACTGCCTTAAACCAAAAGGGCGCACGACAACCAGGCGAGGTAAGGAGCGCCGTGAAAATGGACGCCTCGTTTCGCTATCGGAAATAGGTCAGAGATGTACCGGAAGGCACAAATCTGCGCCGAGCGCAGGCGAAAGTTGGAATCTATAGGCGCGCGCCGACGCTCTCATGGGGCAAGCGCGAGCGTGTCGGAGGGGCTCGATGTCAGCCGCACGTGTACTGTCCGTCGATGACGAGAGCGTCACGTTTGGTCTGGTGTCCAAAGCGACACGAGCCGGCCTCCGCACCCGCCACAAGCGGACATGAGCAACCCGTACTTCGGCAAAGACGACGCCGAGCCCGACTTCTCAGGGCTCGGTCTGCTCAAACAGGACTCCACGAGGGCGCGCTCCCACAAGGAAATTAAGGAAGGCGCCGAACTGATTCCAAACGAACCGGGCGACAGTTCGTCCGGTATCTTGGACGAGGCGCGCGCATTCGTTGGAGCGGAGGACTTCGATCGAACCCAAAGCGCGGTGCAAGCCTCGGAGTTAGATCCGGGGCGCCAGGCGGCGAAGCCGCGTATCGAGGCGCTCGTCAGAGCGGCCGAGGAGGCGTGGGCGGCGGAAAACTACGACCGCGCCATTGAGATTGTCAATTCAGCCCCAGCGTTAGGTGCTGCCGATCCCGAGCTAGCGGCCCGCGTAGAAGTGATGAAGCACCGAATCGCGGACAGGCGTGAAGCCGTTCGACTCGCGGGAAAGGCGCGCCAGTGGATGGAGCAGGGGCGTTCCGTGGAAGCGCATGCCACGGCCGATCCGGCGGGAGAGATCGAGTCAGCCTCGCGGCGTCAAGAGGACGAAGCGAAGGTTGGGCAGGGTTTGGTCCAGGCGAAGTCGCTGTTATTGCTCGAGTCCTTTGACGACGCGATTACCGGGTTGACAACTTTGCGCGCTGAGTGCCCCGGTTTCCCCGTCGTCGACCAGTGGCTGGAACGGGCTCACAGCCAGAAAGCGATGGCGGAACGAACGGCGCAAATGGAATCGCAAGTTCGGCGCGTTCGCTCTCTTTTGAGCAGCGGCCGGCATGACCTCGCTATGGGCGCCCTGGAAGCTCTGGTCAGGCAGTTCCCCGAAGCCGAGGTTTCCGATCTCGTAACCCAAGCGCGCGAAGTGAAGGAACGCGACGCGGCCGTGACGCAGGCGCTCGAAGAAGTCGGGTGGCTGCTGCGGCAGGATCGGCCCGATCTGACGGTCCAGTTCATGCGGGAGAAAGCGGGAGAACTGGGCGCCGATGCGAGATTCGCCGCGCGCTTAGCGGAGGTCGAGTCATCGCTGCCTGAACGGGATGTACGCCGCACATACATCGCCGCGGCATTCAAATGCTGGTGGGCTGGGATTTTGGGACCCGCTCTCGCGATCATGAGCATCAGCCTCACGGCGTTTGGCGCTTTCTACGGAGACCGCAGCCGAGCCGGATCCGCTCTCCTGATATGTTCGGCCTGGGTCGCCGGCCTGGTAGCAGCGTGCCCGATCCTCGCTGCCTTATTCGATGTGTGGAAGGCCCAACGTGACAGGTATGTCCAGGAGGCCAAGAGAAGAAGCAGGCCCGAGATTCATGGTCAAGTTCGTAACTTCAAGCCGGGAATCCGCGGTGAGGTTCGCAAAGGCAGCCTACGTAGTTTTGTGATTCCCCTGGGGTTCGAGGTCTCTGTGTGCAACCACTTCCCGGTATCGATAAAGCTCCAGGAGCTTCGAATGTACGGGAACGCAATGCCAAAACCGGCGACCTTCTCCAATATTTGCATATGGCAACCGGCGCCCCTCGCTGGGACCCCCGCAGAGGCGCCGAATACGCACCCCGACATGCCTGGAGGCAGGTATCTGACGCTGACCGGATCCGCCTTTATGACGATCTCTGAGCAGGATTTCGGGAAGCAAGTGGAAATGGCCGGAGCCAGAGTCGAGTTGATCGACGGATTCGGCCATCTTCACCCGCTCGATATCGAGCCAGGGGCCTGCATATCCTCGGGGTGATCCAGAAGCCGGGCGGCGAGATCACTCAGTTCCAGCGCGAGTCGCCCAAAGCTATTTCATCGAGATCACGTGCTCGACGAACTGATCGACAGCGATCTCGGTGCCCTGGTAAAAGCCCGATGCTTTGTTTTTCTCGAGGTCCGCTTCATCCCGGTGCAGCGCCGTGAGGACATAGCGAGTGCCGGTTCCCACGGGTTCCATCGTCATGATGGCGGTGATCGGAATGTCGTCAAAGACGGCTGGACGATAGCCGGGAAACAGCATGGAAGTCCAGACAAGTCGCTCCATCGGAACAACATCCAGGAAACAGCCGAGGTTGGGAGACTCTTGCCCGTCTCCCATTGCGATGTCGACGCTGAAGATGCCGCCCGGTCGCACGTCCATTTCGGTTCGCACCACACGCCCCCAGGGCTTGGGCATGTACCACTCCTTGAGATGCTCCGGTTTCGTCAACGCTTCCCAGACGAGCCGCGTGGGAGCGTCGATGAACCGTTCGATCGCGAAGTCAAGTTTCGGATTAATCGTGAATTGCTTGCTCATGAGTCTGAGTCCTTCTCCTTGAGTTGTTTGACGTATTGGTCGAACCTGTCCAGCCGAGCTTCCCACGTCTGACGACGCGCGGCCAGCCAGTCTTCAACGACCTTGAAGCGTTCGGGTGCGATCTCATACGTCCGCACCCGCCCGCGCTTTTTCGACCTCACCAGCCGGCTCTGTTCGAGCAGCGAGAGGTGCTGCACGAACGACGGGAGCTGCATGTCGAACGGCGCCGCCAGTTCGCTGACTGTGGCAGGTCCGACAGACAGTCGATCCAGGACTTTCCGCCGAGTAGAGTTAGACAAGGCGTGAAAGACTTCATCAGCGGCTGCAGATCGAACCATTTCCGACACCGCCCAAATGCTCGGGTTATCCGATCTGATTCTACAGCGGCGGAATACTTTTGTAAATACCTAAGTATTCGCTATTCTGGAAGCGGCGGCCGTTCACATGGAGACAAGAGATCCGGAGGGCGGTGTCCCTTCCACAGACTGGACTGCGGACCCCTTCCGACTCGGATTGGCAATCCGTGCCGGCTTACTTTCAGCGCGGCTTTAGCGATCGGTAGTTCCTATTGGTGGGGCCGATCAAGGGCCCTCCGTGCCAACATTGATGAGACAGTTCTCCCGGTCATAATTACTGAGCAGG
>CAYWHA010000011.1:0-120148 GCA_964457555.1 uncultured Solibacteraceae bacterium | reverse complement strand
TTCATTTGACCCAACCGAGACCGGTTTGGGTTACATCGCTAAATGAGTTGACAGGACGGGTATTCTATTCGCCTCTTCGGTGGCCGTAAGATTTTGATAATTAAGGCAGTCGCGCGGGTCGGACTGGATTGGGACCGAGAGACGCCTTCCGACCCGCGACCTGATCCATCCGCGCCCTGGTCCCAAACAGCATCCGGGCCGGGATGGCGGACCCGAGTCAGCCTCTCATCGAGGTCCAATCGCGCTCGCGACCGTTGCGGCAATTTTCTACCAACCCGCAGCCCTTTCCCTATACAATTTCCTTGATGGCGCCAGACCCCTCAACCGCGCCCCGCGGTTCCATTGACATGCCCGCGCTAAACGGATTCCTCAGCGCGGCCGGTTCCGCCGCCGGCCCCGACCTCATTCTCAGCCCCGGCAAAGAGCTTTATCACTACACGAGCCTTCCCGGACTCCTGGGCATTATCGAAAGCCGCAGTCTCTGGCTCACCCACACGCTTTACCTGAACGACGAAGAAGAAATGGCGCATGGCGACCATGTCGCCGCGGAAGCCGTCGCCGCCGCGCTCGCCGGTTCCGCCACGGATGCGAAGAAGAGCGCTTACCTCAACCAACTCAATGCGCTTCTTGGCCGCCCCACGAATGAAGGCGTCTACATCTGCTGTTTCTGCCAGCGCGACAACCTGCTCAGCCAGTGGCGCGGCTACGGCGCCAACGGCGCGGGCGTCAGTCTCCAGTTCGATTCCGCCGGCTTCGCGCAGTGGACCGGCGCGGATTGTCCCCATGGCCTCATGCGGTTCTGGAAGGTCTTCTATAAAGTCGAAACTCAGCGCCGGATCGTCGATACCGCAATCGCCTATAGCTGGAACCCGTACATCGACCCGGTCCTCTGCGCCCAGCGCGCCGCCGACGCCATCCAGTTCTTCATCCCGACTTTCAAGAACCCCGGCTTCGAGGAAGAAGCCGAATGGCGTCTCATCTTCACTCCGAATCCAATATGCCCAATTCAGCCGCGCTTCCGCGTGCGTGGCGCCATGCTCGTCCCTTACTACCCTCTGGGTGACCTCGCCCAGCCGCCGGCGCCCGCGCCAGCCGCCGTTCCGCCTCAACTGCCCATCGGACACGTCACGGTAGGGCCCGGCGCGGCCAAGGCGCTGAACGTCGAAAGCGTCCGGATGCTGTTGAGTAGCTACGGATACACCGGCATTCCGATTGAAGCGTCCGACACGCCATTTAGGGGTTGAGGGATGGCAGGTCCCGCAACGGCCTGTGGTCTCCCCGGCAGAACCGGCGCCAGCCAGTCACTGAACCTTTAAAATCCCTATCCCGCTCAATCCAAACCACTTTCTTCTCGCCTCAAGCCCTGTCCCGCCAGCCTGCCTGGTACCGTCAAGCCAGGAAGCATCTATGTCGACCACTCAACAAATCGAGGAAGGCAAGGGCCTGGAAAAGACCGCAGCCGCCGGAGTCCCGGTCCCCGCCCCCATCCAATCCCAATCGAATCGGCAACCCGTCTCCCAATTTGGCTTCGTTCCGCAATTTTCCGAAATCCCCCCGCGGCCGCGTCCGGCCGTCCCCCTCAAGCCCATAGCCATAGATAGCATTGGCCTTTCCCGCCGGCCATGATAGAACCGAGAGTGGAGGCGTCTGTCAATGGGTGTATTGGAGCGAACCTGGCGCTTGTACAAGGAGAGCTTCTCGGTATTGAGCGAGGACGGCAAAATCCTGCTCTTTCCGGTCTTGAGCGGCACTTGCGTGGTGCTGCTGGCCGCCGGTTTCTTCGTGCCCTTATACCGCGACGGTACCTTGGGATCCATCGCCCACCGCACCGGAACTTGGGACATGTACGCTGCCGTCTTCCTCTGGTATTACCTCAACCACTTCCTGATTATTTTCTTCAACAGCGCGTTGATCGGTTGCGCCGGCATCCGGCTCTCGGGCGGCCGTCCGACCCTGGCCGATGGCTTCGGCGCGGCCCTCGCGCGCACGGGACGCATTGCCGTCTGGGCGCTGGTAGCGGCCACCGTCGGGTTGGTCTTGAGTACTTTCAACAACCGCCGCGGTCTGGTTTCCCGCCTGGTGGGCGCCACGTTCTCGATCGGTTGGACCATGATGACCTACCTGCTGGTTCCGGTCTTGATGATGGAGGATCGCGGCGTTTTCGATTCCATCTATCGCTCCGAGGAGTTGTTCCGTCAACAGTGGGGCGAAGAGCTGATCGGCAGTTTCGGTTTCGGCCTGCTGAACACCCTCCTGCTGATCCCCGGATTCCTGATGGGCTTCCTGATTTGGCGCTTCGACCGCGCGGGGTCCGTCGTCGTGGGCTTGGTGTACGCGCTCTTCCTCGCGGTTGTGAGTTCGGCGGTCACCGGCGTCTTCAAGGCGGCGCTGTATCGCTTTGCCGCCACCGGCACCGTCCCGCCCGGCTTTACGGGCGATGCGCTGAACCCCAGCTGCAAGACTTGGCGCAGCGGATACGACGGCTCGGTCGTCTGACCTACGTTACCCGACGCTCACCAAACGAACCCAATTTGACGGTAGGTTGTTGATTCGATTTAGGGTTGTAGGTCGGGCAACCGCTCTCTCACGTTCGCGGCTCGGTCGGGCAAGCGTTCTTACTTGACAATGACGCACTAAGGTTTGATAATGGTCTTGTACTAAATAAGGCCGCTCCTCGCGGCGGCAGGCAATCTTAAGAAACGACGGAGGCTTTCGACCCCAATGGGAAAAATTATCGGTATTGACTTAGGTACCACCAACTCGGTGGTCGCCGTGATGGAAGGTGGACAACCCACCGTCATCGCAAACCAGGAGGGCGCGCGCACCACGCCATCGGTCGTGGCTTTCACCAAGAGCGGCGAGCGCCTGGTGGGCCAGGTCGCCAAGCGCCAGGCCATCACCAACCCGGAAAACACGGTCTTCTCCATCAAGCGGTTCATGGGGCGCCGCTTCGATGAGGTCAACGAAGAGATGAAGATGGTGCCCTACCACGTGGTCCGCGGCGATAACGCCGACGTGCGCCTGGACATCAGCGGCAAGAAGTACTCCCCGCCGGAAATCTCGGCTATGATCCTCACCAAGCTGAAGGAAGCGGCCGAGTCTTACCTGGGCGAGAAAATCTCCCAAGCCGTCATCACCGTCCCGGCCTATTTCAACGACGCGCAGCGGCAGGCCACCAAGGACGCCGGCAAGATTGCCGGCCTTGAGGTCATGCGTATCATCAACGAGCCCACCGCGGCCGCGCTCGCCTACGGACTGGACAAGAAGAAGAACGAAACCATCGCGGTCTACGATTTTGGCGGCGGCACTTTCGATATCTCCATCCTCGAAGTGGGAGAAGGCGTGGTCGAAGTGAAGTCCACCAACGGCGACACGCACCTGGGCGGCGACAACATCGACCAGCGCGTCATCGATTGGATCGTGGCCGAGTTCAAGCGCGAAAACGGCATCGACCTCTCCAAGGATCAGATGGCCCTCCAGCGCTTGAAAGAAGCCGCCGAAAAGGCCAAGATCGAGCTCTCCACTTTGCTCGAAAGCGACATCAACCTGCCCTTTGTCACCGCCGACGCCACCGGACCGAAACACCTCCAGATGAAGCTCACGCGGGCCCGCTTCGAGCAGATGGTCGAGGACATCGTGCAGCGTTCCATGGGCCCGTGCAAACAGGCCATGTCGGACGCCAATGTGACCCCGCAGCAGATCGACGAGGTGGTCATGGTCGGCGGCCAGACCCGCATGCCGCGCATTCAGCAACTTGTGCGCGACCTCTTCGGCAGGGAGCCGCATCGCGGCGTCAACCCCGATGAAGTCGTGGCCGTGGGCGCGGCGGTGCAGGGCGGCGTGCTGGGCGGCGAAGTCAAGGACGTGCTCCTCCTCGACGTCACCCCGCTTTCGCTCGGCATTGAGACTTTGGGCGGCGTCTTCACCAAGCTGATCGATCGCAACACTACGATTCCAACCCGCAAGAGCGAGGTCTTCTCGACGGCTTCCGACAACCAGCCGTCGGTCGAGATCAAGGTCTACCAGGGCGAGCGCGCGATGGCGTCGCACAACCGGCTGCTCGGCGTGTTCCAGCTTGGCAACCTGCCGCCGGCCCCGCGCGGCGTCCCGCAGGTCGAGGTCACCTTCGATATCGACGCCAATGGCATCCTCAACGTGACCGCCAAGGACCGCGCCACCAACAACGAGCAGAAGATCACCATCACCTCGTCCTCCGGCCTCTCCAAGGACGAAGTCGAGAAGATGGCCAAGGACGCCGAATCCAACGCGGCCGACGACCGCAAGCAGCGCGATACCATCGAAGCCCGCAACCGCGCCGACGCCATGGTCTACAACGTCGAGAAGACTTTGAAGGAGCACCGCTCCAAAGTCGGCGAGGCGGAGGCCAAGGAGATCGAATCGGCCCTCGCCGAGACCCGCAAGGCGATGACCGAGAACGACCCGGACAAGATCAATTCCGCGGTCGACCGGCTCACCACCGCCAGCCACAAGCTGGCCGAGGCCATGTACAAGTCGGCCTCGCAGCAGCCCGGCGGCGCTGCCGGCGCTCCTCCCACCGATGGCGGACCATCGGCCGGTGGCCCCGGCGGTCCCGACAAGGGTAAAGACAATGTCGTGGACGCCGAGTTCGTCGACGTCGACGACAAGAAGTGAGATTGACCGCTGGCCGAACCGCAAACGTAAAAGAGCGGCCCGGCCGTTAGTATATGCCGGCTCCCAAGCGCGAGTACTACGAAACCCTCGGGGTGGAACGTAAGGCTTCCGTGGAGGAAATCCGCAAAGCCTACAGGAAACTTGCGCGCAAGTACCACCCCGATTTGAATCCGGGGGACAAGTCCTCCGAGGATCGTTTTAAGAGCGTCCAGGAAGCCTACGACGTGCTGAGCGATCCGAAGAAACGCCAGATGTACGACCAGGTTGGCTTCTATTCGGACAACGCCTTCGCCGGCGCAGGGCCCGGCGGACCCGGCGGCCAGGGACCTCAACCCGGCCCGGATTTTAGCGGCTTCGATTTCTCCGATTACTTTTCCGGCGCCGCCGGAGCGGGGGCGGGAGCGGGGGGAGCGGGGCGCAAAGCCGGGACGGAGACCGGCGGCGGCTTCCGCGATATCTTCTCCCAGTTCTTTGGCCATGGCGGCGCTCCGCACGAGACCGTCGAGGAGGAGAAGGGCGGCGACCTCGAGTACGCGATGGACATCGATTTCTGGCAGGCCATCAAGGGGATGCAGGCCCGCCTCGGCATCACGCGTTACGAGGTCTGCGACACCTGCCACGGTACCGGTTCCACTGGAGCCGGCGAAGTGGTGTGCCCCGAATGCAAGGGTACCGGCCATGTCACGCAGATGGCCGGCGCCATGCGATTCAATATCAACTGCCCGCGTTGTGGAGGATCCGGCAAACTGCGAAACGCCTGCCCCACTTGCGGCGGCGACGGACGCGTGGCCCGTCAGGAAACTGTCGAGATCCGTATTCCTCCGGGCGCCCGCAACGGCTCCCGCCTGCGCGTGCCGGGCAAGGGAAACGCCGGAGCCCGCGGCGCCGAGCCGGGCGACCTCTATATCACCACCAAAGTGGCGGAACACCCCTTCTTTCACCGCGACGGCGACAACATCGAGATCAAGGTCCCCGTCGCCGTCTGGGAAGCGGCCCTCGGGTCCAAGATCGAAGTGCCCACCATCGATGGCCGCGCGCTACTGAAGATTCCGCAAGGCGCGCAAGATGGCCAGCGCCTCCGCCTGCGCGAAAAGGGCGTCTTGAATTCGCGCACCAATCAGCGCGGCGATCAGATTGTCGAGGTGGCCATCCAGGCCCCCGATGCCCACGACGAGCGGACTCGCGAGCTGCTCCGCGAGCTCTCTACCCTGCACCCGGAAGATCCGCGCGCCGCCATGTGGACCCAAGTCTGAGGAACCGTCATGCCTAAGGCCAAATCCAAAGCCGCTTACATGATCTCCGCGGTGGCTGAACAGTATGAGTTGCACCCCCAAACGTTGCGGCTTTACGAACGCGAGGGGCTGCTTAAACCGTCGCGCAGCGAAGGCAATACGCGGCTTTACACGGATGGGGACCTGGAGCGCCTCGAGGTGATCCTCCACCTGACGCGCGACCTGGGCGTGAATCTCGCCGGCGTTGAAATCATCCTCAACATGCGCGAGAAGATGGGTGAGATGCAGTCGCAAATTCAGGAATTCATCGCCTCGCTCAACCGCGAACTGGCCGCCCGGACCGCCCGCCCTCCCGAAGCCGAAAGCAATTCTCTGATCCCCGTGCTCAACGCCCGCCAGCCGGTCCTCGCGCCGCGCCGCGCGCGTTAGCCCATGCGGCGTACCGCTACCGCGGCGTATGTCGCGCCGTTCGCCGCCTTCGTGGCTCTCATGGCGGCGGAGCATGCGTTAGCCCTGCCGCCTGAGTGGTTTTACCCGCTCCGGGTGGTCGTAGCGATGGCCTTAATTGGGTTCGTCTCGTGGCGGGTCCTTCCCCGGCGCGCTTCCGCGCCTTTCGCCAGCGCCGCCATCGGAGCGGCCGTATTCCTGATTTGGATCGCGCCCGACGTTCTTTTTGGCCCCGGTTACCGCCATTACTGGCTGTTCGACAACGCGCCGATGGGCGCCGCGGCCAGTTCGGCGCCGGAGGCTCTGAGGCGGAACTGGTGGTTTATCGCCGTTCGCATGTTCGGCTGTACGGCGCTGGTCCCGGTGGTGGAGGAGCTTTTCTGGCGCGGCTGGCTGATGCGCTGGCTGGCGCATCGCGACTTTGAATCCATCCCGCTTGGAGCCTACATCCCGTCGGCATTCTGGATCGCCGCCGTTCTGTTCGCCTCCGAACACGGGCCGTACTGGGATGTGGGGCTGGCGGCGGGGATTATCTACAACTGGTGGCTGGTGCGCACGAAGAACCTGGCCGATTGCATGGTGGCGCACGCCGTCACCAACGGCCTTTTATCGGCCTACGTGCTGCACACGGGGCAATGGCAATACTGGCTGTGAAAGCCGGCGGCTAGAATAGAACTGATGATCCAACTCACCGGGGCCGGGAAGCGCTATGGCCCCAAGATCCTTTTCGAGAACGCGGACTGGCTGGTCACGCCCAACGAGCGCGCCGGACTGGTAGGCGCCAACGGCACGGGAAAATCCTCGCTGCTGAAGGTGTTGGCGGGAATCGAAGGCCTGGATTCCGGCAGCGTCGCCACCCAGAAGGGCGTCACCCTCGGGTACCTGCCTCAGGAAGGCTTGTCGCTTTCCGGCCGCTCCGTGTTTGCCGAATGCATGACCGTGTTCGCCGATCTGCGCGCGCTCGAAGACGAGCAGGAGCAGCTTGCCCATCGCATGTCCGAGTTGGACCCGGATAGCCCCGAATACGGGCAGGTGGCGGACCGCTTTCACAGCGCGGAAAGCGAGTTTCGCGCGCGCGACGGGTATGCCGTGGAGGCGCAGGCCGGCATGGTGCTCGACGGCCTGGGGTTTCCGCAGCGGGACTGGAAGCGCCGGACCGAGGAATTCTCCGGCGGCTGGCAGATGCGCATTGCGCTGGCCAAACTGTTGCTCGCCAAACCCAACCTGCTGCTGCTCGACGAGCCCACCAACCACCTGGACCTGGAAGCCCGCAACTGGCTGGAGCAGTACCTGGCGGCCTACCCCTACGCCGTCGTCCTGGTGTCCCACGACCGCTACTTCCTGGACGTCACCGTGCGCAAGATTGTGGAGCTTTGGAACAAGCGCCTGCACTTCTACACGGGAGGCTTCACCCGCTACGAGCAGCAGCGGGACGAGCGGCGCGCGCAGCTTCAAGCAGCCTACGACAACCAGCGCGACAGGGTCAAGCAGCTCGAAGCGTTCATCAACCGGTTCCGCTTCCAGGCCACCAAGGCCAAGCAGGTGCAGAGCCGCATCAAGGAACTGGAGCGCATCGAGAAGATCGAGATCCCGCCGGAGGAAAAGGCGATCCACTTCCGGTTCCCGCAGCCCAAGCCGAGCGGCCGGGTGGTGGCGGAGTTCAAGAAGGTCGCCAAGAGCTACGGCGACCATGAAGTTTTTGCCAGCGTGGATTTCATTATCGAGCGTGGCGAACGGATCTCGCTGGTAGGTGTGAACGGAGCCGGGAAATCCACCCTGATCAAGATTCTCGCCGGGACCGAGCCGGTGAGCGCGGGCGAATACACGCTCGGGCACAACGCGCAGCCCGACTACTTCGCGCAGGACCAGTACAAGGAACTCGACCAAAGCGCGAGGCTGCTCGACGACATGTCGGAGGTGGCGCCGCGCGCCACGAATACCGAACTGCGCGCCATCCTGGGCTGCTTTCTCTTCTCCGAGGACGACGTATTCAAGACCATCGGCGTGCTCTCGGGCGGCGAGCGCAACCGCTACGCGCTGGCCCGCATGCTGATGCAGCCCTCCAATTTCCTGCTGCTCGACGAGCCCACCAACCACCTGGACATGCGCGCCAAAGACGTTCTGCTGACGGCGCTGCAGGATTACTCCGGCACGGTGGTGTTCGTGTCGCACGACCGCTATTTCATCGACAAGCTGGCGACGCGCGTCTTCGAAGTGGAGGACGGGCGGGTCAACGTCTACCCGGGCAACTACGAGGACTACCAATGGCGGAAATCGGGCCAGGGCGGCGTCGCGGCGCAGGCCGACCCAGGACAGCCGGGCGCGTTATCCGAACCGGAAGCCGCCGCGAAGAGCGATAAGCGTCTCAACCCGATGAAGGTCCGGCGGATGAAGGAGCGTTTGGGATCGATCGAACAAGAAGTCGGGCAGCTCGAAGCGGGGATCGCGGACTGCGAATCCGCCCTGGGCAATTTCGTCAGCGCGGAAGAAACGCGGCGCGTCGCGGAACTGCTGGAAGCCCGCCGAGCCAACCTGGCGGAACTGCTAGGGGAGTGGGAGACGATATCGCAATCGATCGACGCCCACTCGTAACGGGCGGCGGGACTACTCCTGAACGGGAGCCTGCTGTTCAATCTCGCGCCAGGCGCTGATCTTGAGACGGCGGCAGACCCAGCAAAGGGGTTCGGGGCCCACGATGGACGTTTCGGCGCCGCACACCGCGCAGCGGGGTACTTTCTTGTTGAGGCGGTCCTCCGAAACGGAACGTTTGGCCTGTTCCAGGATCTCCGCGGGAACCACTTGCTCCGATTTTGGTTGCGCTTTCCGTCTCATCCGTCCCAACTTCTACAACCACTATGGCAGAAACTGCTGCCCCGAAACAACTATTAACGTCGGGTACGTACCGGGCTATGCCGCTTCCGGTATTTGCACCACTACGGCGACGTCCAGCGACGAGCCGCACCGCGGGCACGTCTGACCGGGCGCCGTCCGCACCACCTTGCCTTTCACTTCGATTTCCGCGGGCACTGTGTGGGTGCACATGGGACAATGCACATGTCCCTTTGTCTGGTTCGCCAAAAAAGCTTTCATATCCTCCCCCTAACTTATCGGACGCATGACGGGCCATACGGGTTGTGCCAAAATCGCAGCGTCCGTACGCCGGAAGCCGGGTGCTAGGCTGATAGCTATGATCCAGACGCCGGCCACCAAGATCCAGTTGATCAATACGCCCGAATACCGTGAGAATTATGCCAATAGCGTCCAGGTGCGCGTCAATCTGTGGGATTTCTTCCTGACGTTCGGCCGCGTCAACCAGACGGCGCCGGACCAGGTTGCTGTCCACAACTTCGAGGGCGTGTACCTTAGTCCACAGCAGGCCAAGGCGTTGCTGAACGTGCTGCAGCAGAACGTGACTCAGTACGAAACGGCGTTCGGGGAGATCCGGTTGGAACCCAGGGCGGCCGACGCGATCGTGCAGTAACGGTTCAAACGTTGCCGGGGGGATCCGCGATACCGACTTTGCAATCTGTCGATATTATTGAGATAGGGCTGCGCAAGAAACGGGATGAGGGCGCCAAAGCCGGATGGAACTACGCGATCTACGCCGCGCTTGAAGAGCCGGCGGCCGGGGTAGCGGCCGTAGGCGCGGTGGGCTCGACCAGCGGTGACTTCACCAAGTAGGCGAGCACGGTTGAAAGCGCTCCAATGGCCGCCGTAATGGCCGTATTCTGGTTGAGCTGGCCGGCGCTAAGAGCGCTTGCCGCGCCACTTGCCGCGCCTCCGATCGCCACTGCCGCAAGTCCCTTTAGCCAGAGTGTCCAATTCATTGTTTTCCTCTCCTTTCTAGTATTCGGGAAGCCAGTGAGCGGGACTGCCCGCCCACGCCTCCTCCCGATTCCAAACTAGCAGGCCGGCGTTTGGGATCTCCTGGCGCCGGCCCGATAGGCAGATGAAAACAAAGGTCAAAGATTTTTAAACTCCTCTGTGACCGATAGATAAAGGCTTCCTCAGTTTCGCGGCCCCAAAAATCTGGAGGGAAGAAGTCGAGTCTGGAGGCCGCGAAAGTGAGGAAACCGTGCACTGCCCTCAGGACCGGGGACAGACGGATCTGCCCACGCGGCGCAAAAAGCGCGCCTTGGGACAGATTCGTCTGTCGCCGGGGGCGGGATCCACACGCCGGATTCCGGGGAAAGTGATACTCTCTCAAAGGATGGGGAGGAATCGCATGGCAAGAATCGGAATGGCCGGATGGATCGGTCTGGCGGCGGCTTTGGCTCTTGGCGCGGCCGGCTGCAACCGGAATCAGACGCAGAGCCAGGCGCCGGACCCGGCGAGCGTCAACATGGCGCCCACCGACCAGAGCGGCCAACCGGCGCAGGATCAGACGGCCGCGGCGCCGGCTCAAGAGGCGCAGGATCAGGGATCTCCAGAGCAGCTTAGCGAGGCGCCGCAACCACCGCCGCCGTTGCCGGATTACAGCCAGCCCCCGTGCCCCGGCGACAACTACCTCTGGACGCCGGGCTACTGGGGATATTCTCAGGCCGGTTATTATTGGGTGCCTGGAGCATGGGTCACGGCTCCGTTCGTGGGGGCCCTCTGGACGCCACCTTACTGGGCATCCTCCGGCGGGCATTATCTATATCATGCGGGCTATTGGGGACCGCACGTCGGATTCTATGGCGGCATCAACTACGGCTTCGGCTATACGGGCGTGGGATTCTCGGGCGGGTATTGGGGCAGCGGCGTATTCAACTATAACCGCCTAGCGCTGAATGTGGGCGGCGGGATCCATCACGTATACGAGCACGCGGTGGTCAACTACACGCCGGTCAACCGGATCAGCTACAACGGACCGGCTGGCATTAGCGCGCGGCCGAATGCCTCGGAAGCAGTGGCATTCCGGGAGCGGAGCATGGCGGCATTGCCGGCGCAAACCCAACTGCGGCACGAAGCGGTGGGCAACCATGCGCAATTCGCTTCCGAGAACGGGGGCCGGCCAGCGGTGGCCGCGGCGCCGCGCGGTATCGAAGGCGGACATGAAGGCCCGGCCGCGGCGCCGAACGCAAGGCCGGAGGCGCGGGAGCCGAACACGGCCCCGCCGGCCCGGCCCGAAATGCCCGCCGCCAGACCGGAAGCGAGAGGAGTGCCGGAGAACCGCCCGGCAGCGCGCCCTGAGACGCCCGCCGCCAGACCGGAGGCAAGAGGGACGCCGGAGAGCCGCCCGGCAGCGCGCCCTGAGGCGCCCGCCGCCAGACCGGAATCGCGAGGGACGCCGGAAGCGCGGCCTTCGATACAACGGCCGGAACAGGCGCGCCCTGCCCCGGCGACGCGGCCAACGGGACAAGGGGAAGAGCAGAAGAAACGTCAATAGGGGGGCGGCCGTGCGCGGACGCGGGCGTCTGCCCCACAAGGCAGCGTAGCTTCAACCAGTATGGGCTGTCGAAGAAGGCAGACCCGAAGAAGGCAGACGGGCCCACACGGATCGTGGGCGCCCCGGTCCGCCCCACATATGCTTCAAACGCGCTCGAGAAGGGCGGTTAGGAAGCGCCAGAACGGCTCTACGGAGGAGATTTTGAGCCGTTCGCTGGGACTGTGGACGTCCACGATGTGCGGCCCGAAAGAGATGGTCTGCATGCCGGGATACTTCTCGCCGATTACGCCGCACTCCAGGCCGGCGTGCATGGCGACTAACTCGGGGGTCTTGCCCAGAATCTCCAGGTAAACCGCCTGGGACTTGCGCACGATGTCGCTTAATGGCTCGGGCTTCCAGCCGGGATAGTCGCCGCTATGCGCCACGTTGAAACCGGCCAACTGGAAGATGGTGGAGACCATGCGGGCGGCGGCCATCTTACTTGCACGGATGGGGCTGCGCTGGCTGGTTTCGATCTCCACCTGGCCGTCTTTAGCGGTTACGATGGCCAGGTTCGTGGAGGTCTGCACGAGGCCGCCAACGTCGGGACTGATGGCCAAAACGCCGTGATGCTGACTGGCCATCAACCCGGCCACGAGTGCGGCGTCGGCATCCGACAGGGCTTGCCTCGGACGCGGGGCGCTTTCGACGGCGATCTGAACGCCGGAATCGAAGCCGCCGAGGTCCGTGCGAATCGCGGCTTCGATCGCGTCAACCAGCGAGCGCAGTTTCGGCTGGAGCGCGCCGTCGAGAGCCAGGGTAGCGGAAGCCTCGCGGGGAATGGCGTTGCGCTTGCTGCCGCCTTCGATCTCACCGATCATGACGGGCAGGCCGTCCATGAGAGTCTGGAGCGCGCGGCCCAGGATGCGCACAGCGTTGCCGCGTCCTTTATGAATGTCGATTCCGGAGTGCCCGCCTTGCAGGCCGAAGACGCGCACGCGGAAGCCTTCACCGGCGAGAACCGGCCGGAGCGCGACGGTTCGGCGGGCCACGGTGTTGATGCCGCCGGCGCAGCCGATGCAGAGCGTGCCTTCCTCCTCACCGTCGAGGTTCAGGAAGTATTGCGAGCGGAGCAGGCCGGGAGGAAACTCGGAGGCGCCGGTCAGGCCGCTTTCCTCGTCTATGGTGAAAACGAACTCGAGCGGGCCGTGAGCGACGTTGTCACTTTCCATCACGGCGAGCGCGGCGGCGACGCCTACACCGTTATCGGCGCCGAGGGTTGTGCCGTCCGCCTTGAGCCAGTCGCCGTCGTGGACCAGGAGGATGGGATCGGAGTCGAAGTTGTGGGCCGTACCTTCGTTCTTTTCGCAGACCATGTCCAGGTGGCCTTGCAGGGCGGTTGGAATGGCGCCCTCGCGGCCGGGGCGGGCGGGCTTGCGGATCACGGTGTTGCCCACGCGGTCCTGGACGGCTTCGAGGCCCAGACGGGCGGCCAGGGCCAGGAGATAATCGCGCGCACGGGCCTCTTTTTCGGAGGCGCGAGGGATGGCGGAAAGAGCGGCGAAGTGCTTCCACACGAGCTTGGGTTCCAGGTCTTGCCATGCAGTTGTCATAAGGACTCCGTTTCGCGGACCAATTATTTATCGTACTGCGGCAAGAGACGCGACGCGGCGGGTCTTTTTGCGCGTATGATTTCGGTATGAAGAGGCGCGATGCCGTCGAGGAAGCTTTGAATGCTCTGTCGGAACTGCGCCATCAGCCCGGCACAGAGCCGCTCGCGCGACAATTGCGGAGCTTCCTTGAGAACAAATCGAACCTGGTGACCGCGAAGGCAGCCAAGACCGCCGGCGAGCTGCGGGTGACCGATCTGACGGCGGATCTGGCGGCGGCGTTCCATCGCCTGATGGTTAACCCGGCGAAGCTGGACAAGGGCTGCGCGGCAACCACAGCCATTGTGGGCGCGCTGTACGCGATGGATTACGAATCGCCCGATGTGTATTTGAAAGGCGTGCGCCATATTCAGATGGAGGGATCTTACGGCCCGCCGGTAGACGCAGCGGCGGAACTGCGCAGCAACAGCGCGCTGGGGCTGGTGAGGACTGGTCATACGGACGCCCTTTTCGAAGTGGTTCGCTTGTTGGCGGACAAAGAAGCGCGGGTGAGGATGGGCGCGGCGCGGGCCTTGGGAACGGTGGGCGGCGAGACGGCGGAGCTGCTTCTCTACTTGAAGGTTCTGGCGGGCGACCGCGAGCCCGATGTGCTGGCGGAGTGTTTCACGGGATTGCTGGCTTCGGGCGGCGAGCGGTCGCTGCGCGTGGTCGCTTCGTACCTGGACGACGCGGATGACGCGGTTTTTGAAGCTGCGGCGCTGACACTGGGCGCGAGCAGGCTGCCGGGCGCGATCGATGCGCTCAAGGAGAAATGGAACCGGACGGTTTTGCGTTCTGTGCGGAAGACGCTGCTGGTGGCGCTGGCCACGGCACGGCAGGATTCGGCGCTCGAATTCGTGTTGTCGCTGGTTGCGGGCGCGGAGGAAGGGATTGCGTTAGAGGCGGTCGCTGCGCTGCGGATGTATCGAAACGACGACCGGGTGAGGCGGTTGGTGGAGGAAGCGGTGGGGCGGCGCGGGGAACCCAGGGGAGACCGATGATTTTCTAGCCGAATTCCGATCCTGATGGGGCGAAATGCCTAATGAACCATCCTGGAAAGGCCGATAGCCTCACTGAACACACGGTACAATGGGCCAGACTGTATTCCCTTCAATGGCCACGCAAATCTCTAGCGCGAGAGGCGGGCGGACCGGGTACGACCCACCGGGCTCCGTCTGGGAGGGCGACGACGCGGAACTCCTCGAACGGATGTTGGCTTTTTATCCGAGGACCCGCCCGAAGCGCGTCTTAGATGCCACCGTGAACGGCGGACGGTTTTGGCGTGGCAGCAAGAGGCCGGTCTATGGGCTCGACATCGATATCGCACACCGGCCGCAGATTGTTGCCGACAACACCCATATGCCCTTCAGGAACGCGGCGTTCGATGTAGTGGTCTACGACCCTCCGCACATTCCGAACCAAGGCAAGGACCACCAGAAAGATTTCAACGTGCGCTTCGGGCTGGTCATCCGGTCGTCCAAGGAGAACCAGTACACATTCACACACACGTACCCGCCGTTTGTGGCGGAAGCCTACCGCGTCTTGAAGCCGGAGGGCCTCTTGCTCTGCAAGATCACTGACTACGTGCATGACCATCGCTACAATTGGGCGCATGTGGATTTCATAGACGCCGCAAGGAAGGCCGGCTTCTGCGCGTGTGACTGCATCGTCAAGACCAGAAAGGGGCCGATTATCGATCCCAAGTGGCAAACGGCTCATCACACGCGCCGGCAGCACTGCTATTGGCTGGTCTTCCGTAAGGCAGAAAAATGCGAATGAGCCGCGATCCCGTCGGGCCGCGCTCCGAGCCGATCATCGTCCCCAAAAGGCTGTATGCCAGAGAACGACAAATTACAGTTTGAGGCGTCCGCTTATCTGCAGACGCTGATCGGCCGAGAGCTGATCCGCACGAAGGAGGCCGCTGTCGTCGAACTCGCAAAGAACTGCTACGATTCTGGAGCGCGTTCCGTCTTAATTCGCATCACGCCACGCACCGAAAAGAACCCCGATTCTATAGAGATTGTGGACGACGGCAGTGGGATGGACCTGCCGCAGATTAGGAAGGTCTTTATGGTCGCGGGCTACAGCGAGCGGCCCACTGAGGCTGCCAATGAGCGCGTCCCAACTGGCGAAAAAGGCATCGGACGATTTGCGAGCGACCGCCTCGGTACCCGGCTGCTTGTCGAGTCCAAGACTGTCGGGCGTGCGGATGGGATTGTAGTCGATATCGACTGGAGGGCGTTTGGGAATCGAAAGAAGCGCTTCAACGAGATTTTCGTCCCGTACTATCGGCAGCCCATCACGGGCATACCCAAGGAAGCGAGCGGAACGCGGCTGACCATCACTGGCTTGCGGGAGGAGTGGAATCACGGAGCGCTTGCATCCCTCCGAACCGTGTTGGAAGATCTGTTCAACCCGTTTGAGATGCCGTCTGGCTTCGTCGTTACCCTCGATGTTGTGGGGTCATCAAAGCTGTCGGGACCAATACAGAGCGCTCCTCTGGAGGCGCCTGACTTCGACCTGCGCTTCTCAATAGACCAGAATGGCGCCCTCGACCGCAAGATCCGCGCGCGAGACGCAAAACCGGAGGTTGGAGAAAGGACGATCCCGGAAGGCAAGCTGCTGGCCGGCCTCAAGGGAAGGTTCTATTACTATGTGAAGCGGCCCCCGAGGGCCTTGGTGCACGGGCGTCCCCCCGGAGTATTTGTGTACCGCGATGGGTTTCGGGTTGAGCCATTTGGGACCAGCCGGGCGGACTGGCTGGGAATAGGCGAGCGGCGCGCTAAGCTCGCAGGTCACGCTCACATCGTGCCGACGCGCCTCTTCGGCTTCATCTCGATCTCTCGCACGAAACATGCGCGCCTGCAGGACACGACTAGTCGCGAAGCGCTTATCGACACCGATCAGGCCCGCGCCCTGGTACACGTCCTGCGCACGGAGCTCATCGATTTCCTGGAAGAGCACATTCGGTTGACTGTCGCGGTTCCGCGCTGGGCGGAGAGCCGAGCCAGAAAGGCAATCCAGCTTAAAGAAGCTCGTTTCCAGGCCCTCAGCGTCATGTCCTCGGGCGTCGCCCACGAACTCCGGCAGCCGCTCCAGGTGATCAGGATGGACGCCGACAGCATCGAGCGCAGGCTCTGCCAGCTAGGCATCGACGATCCGCTCATCGACGCAGCGCGGCGCAGCATCGATACTAGCATTGAGCGCATCGACCAGCGCATCCAGCTCATCTCCGCGTTAGCGACAGGGACCAAGCTTGACATCAATGAACGCGCCAACATCAGTCAAGTTGTCGAGGAGGAATGCGAGGGCCTCCGTTCGCGCGCCGGTGAGGCCTCGGTCGAGATCGTTGCGGACGCTCCGAGATTTCACACGGGTGTTGTGAGTGAAGCCCTGGTGCGGATGGTCGTGAAGAACATGGTCCAGAACGCTATCAACGCGCTTGCGAAGGTCGAGGATGATCGGCGGCGCCGCGTCAGGGTCTGGCTCTCGGGAACGGATGGGACGCATCTGATCACTGTCGAGGATAATGCTATGGGCGTGCCAAGGGATGTGCGGGAAAAGCTTTTTGACAAGTTCGCCACCGAGACAACCGGCGGCATGGGCGTCGGCCTCTACATTTGTCGCCTGCTCCTCGGATCGCACGATGGTGACATAACGTATGTGACCCAGGAAGGCGTCGGATCAACGTTCACCGCCAAGTTTGTCGATCAGGAGATCAGCAATGCCACGCCGGATACTGGTAGTCGATGATGAGAAGGACGTTTTGGGCGCATTTCGGCGCAGCCTCGAGCTTGACGGGTATACCGTCTCCACGGCAGAGAGCGGAGCAGAGGCCCTCAAGCTTTGCGAAGAGACCTCTTACGACGTTGTGATCCTTGACTTCATAATGCCGAGGATGGACGGGATCCAACTTCTCATTCGGATTCGGAAACTCCAGCCGCACATCCGCTCGGTCATCATTTCTGGCCAATTAAAGGCCGAAGTCGACGAGCGTCGGCTCGGCAGAGAACTCGGCGAATGGGTAGAGGCCGACGTATACCTTCACAAGCCGATTTCGGCCGCCAAGCTCGCGGAGACGGTCACCTCTCTCCTCAACACCGCAGACAGCGGGGACTGGCGGTCACTTGCTGAGCAGGCCGTGAAGGGCCACAAGGTTACGCTCACCGCGGCAAAGAAGGCCTCAAAGAGCCTTAGCGCCCACAAGAAGAGCAAGGAGTGAGGAGCGAATGCCAATCTGTTTCTTCGATACCTGCGCGCTTAAGCATCGGTACATCGGCAGCCCGCAGGGCCCGAGAATCAGCCGGCTCATCGGGCGCAGATCGAACAGGTGCCATATCGCCGACCTGACGGTCTTGGAAATGCCATGTGCGCTCGGCGGGCACTGCAGGGACAAGAAGTTAGGCGTGTCGGCGTACGATCTGATGGATCATCGTTTTCTCGCCGACATCGCTCACCAACGTCTGCTCGTTCGACAGACGAGCAAGCTTAACGTTTTGCGGGCAAGGAACCTGCTTAGGTTGGGAGGCGTCATCAGGAGGCGGAACATGGGCAGCGGCGACGCCCTCATAGCTTCCTGCGGCCTGGATCTAGCGCACGATCTGAAGGAACGGATCAGCTTCTATACGGCCGATTGGACGCTGTACACGACGCTGCGGGACATCAACGCGTTTACAGCCGCGATGACGCTGCACTACATACTTCCGCCCAAGGCGGGAATACCCGCTACAACCTAATTGGCCGACCGGCGGGGGCTATAGTTTGATGGCCACGGCTCCGCGGCGGGCGGGGACATCGAAGGCGGCGTAATTGCTTCCGGCGGCGCGCTCGATGGCAAAGGGCGCGGACTTGCCGTCGACAGTTACCGAGGCCGGAGTGACGTTGGGCGGCAACAGGACGCGCACGCGCGCTTTATCGGCGGAGCACGAGTAGGCGATTGCGATTCCATTGGCATCGCGGGTCCAGAGATAACTGAAATAGCCGTCGGAGGCGGCATACCGGAACGTCACGCGCGCGCTCTTGGCGTCCGTCGCGGCCCACCGGGGCGATATCTCCGCATCTCGCAGCGCCGACGACTGGTCGCGGATTCCGCCGAGGCCTTCGACGAGCGCCTGGACCCACTGCGCCATGCCCCACCCGGCATAGTTGACTTCATTGTTGGTGCGGAAGCCGGGAGTTCCGTCGGGCCAATACCAGACCTGGGCGCCGCCGGTTTTGCGCAGATGGGCGGCATACTGGCGCAGCAACTCGACGCCGTAGGCTTCGCGGCCGCTCTCAAAAGCGCCGCGGCAGAGTTCGCCGCCCACCCACGGCATCAGACCGCCATTGGCATAGCCGCCCTGCTTGCGGTAGGCGTCTTTCCAGTAGTTGAGATAATCCGGATAGCCCGGCTGCAAGCTCCACCATGGGTATGCGTCGCCGGTGGACTTCTGGCGGCGGCGGTACTCGTCCACGATGCTGGCCGACTGCGGCAGGTCCGCCAGGCCGCGCGTGATGGCCCAGGTGTTGCCCATGGCGAGCTGCGTGGACTCGTCGAAGCCATCGTGATCGATTTTGTCGATGTGGACGTGATGCAGGAACTTGGTCCCGTCCCAGAGCAGCTTGACGGCGCGGTCGCGGTAAGCGCGGGCCTCGACCGCCCAGCGGTCCGCTGCGCTCGCGTCCCCCAGGCTGCGGTACATCAGGCTCATAGCCTGAAAGGCCTGGTAATAGCCGGTCTGATCGCAGGTGGCGATCACGAAGCGGCTGGCGCCCTGGTCCGAGGCGCCATCGATATCGTAGTCCCAAGTATCGCAACTATGCTGGCGCTTGACTAACTGGCGCGTGGCGTCCCAGTGCTTGGGATCGCCGCGGATGTACGCGAGAGCCTTCTCCAGCTTGGGCATGGCGGCGCGCAGCCAGGCATCGTCGCCGGTGGCCTGCCAGCTCTGCCACACGCCGAGCGTGAGGATGGACTCGACATCGGACTCGAGGCCGACGCGCCAGGTACGGCCGTCGCGTTCGATGCCGTCGGGCGCCATGCCATCGGGGCCCTGCGCCTCCAGAAACCGGTCCAGCCCGCAGAGCATCTGCGGCTCCCAATGCTCGTATCCGGGCAGGGAGTAGATCCAGTCGCGCAGCCAGATGCCATCGAAGTGAACGGTGTCGGCGGAGATGTAGCCGACGAAGCGGCCGTGCGGGGTCTGGTAATCGCGGCGTGCCAGTTGCATGGCGTCGCGGGTGAACGGGAACAACGCGTCGAAATCGGGATCGCCCGTTTCCACGCCCGTCTCCGCGTTCAGGCGGAAGTTGACGTAACGGCTGTAGCTCCTCTCGCCGGGCCACGTAAGGTAGATGTAGTGATTTCCCAGCGGGCCGGTGGCAGGGAAGGTGACGGCGCCGCGATTCGCCGTTAAGTCGACATCCTGTTCGAAGTAGACGCGCTGGGCTGGGTCGGCGACGCGGATGTGGCAGCGACGGTCGCCGGTGGCGCGTCCACGGATCTCGACCTTGACGGCGTCGAGCGGGCGGTATTCGCGGCGATCGGTGGCCAGGGCGCCGTATTGGCCTTCGGTGTTCGTCTTCCTCTGCTCCGGCGATTGCGCGGCGCAGATGGCGGCCACGGCCAGGAATAGGATCGGTACGCGCAGCATACAGCCCCCATTCTAATCGGAGTGCGTGCGCCACTGCCGGTGCTAACCTAGACATTGAAGATGCGAAAGTGGATTGCGGCCTGCGCGTGCGTGGCGCTGGTGGTGGCGGCGGGAGGGGCGATGGCGTGGCGACTGCGGCACAGGGCGCCGGCGGGGCCGGTGCGCGCGGCGGGGGCGGTTTCACTGCCCGTGGATACGGGAATCCTCACGCTCACGGGAAACGTTCGCGCGCAGCACGTGGTGAATTTCGGCCCGACGACGAAGGGCGCCATCGAGGCCTTCATGGCCGACGTGGGCGACGAGGTCGGCGAGGGTGAGGTGGTGGCGCGGGTGGGCGGGCTGGGCCTGGAGGCGGACCGCGAAAACGCCGCGAGCGACGTACAGAAGGCGCAGGATCAGGTGAATCAGGCGGAAAACGGGGTCAAGGACGCGCGGCTGGAGGAATCGCGCGCGGCGGCGGATATGGACAGGGCCCGCGACGTCCTGCAGAAGGCCAACGACTTCTTCGCCAAGGAGCAGGTGCGGATCGAGGCGGGGGCAATTCCGCGCCTGGAATTCGAAAAGGCGCAGGCGGACCGCCAGAACGCACAGAGTACTTTCGACATCATGGAAAAGGCATGGCGCGCCGCCAGCGACAATATCAAGGCCACGCAGGAGATGGAGGATCGGGCGAAGGCGCCGCTAGACGCGGCCGTGCAGAAGCTGCAAGACTTGCAGGACGCATTGGCCAGCACGGAAGTGCGGTCGCCGGTGGAGGGCTGGGTGGTGGCGCGGCAGGGCCAGGTTGGACAGCCCGCCGACAGCGCCGGCGACCAGATGTTTCAGGTTGCCACGGACCTGGCGGCGCTTGAAGTGGCCCTGGAGCCGAAACCGGAAGTCCTGAAACGCATTTACCCCGGAATGCAGGCGCTGGTGTTGATTCCGGAGGTGACCGACGCGGCGATTTCGGGCGATGTGAAGGCGGTTGAGGGCAAAGAGGCGATTGTGGAATTCGTGAGCTCCATGCCGGCTATACGGCCCGGAATGAAGGCGGACGTGCGGCTGAAGATGAATTAGGAAAGAAGGCCGCGGCGCTGTAGCATCGCGCACCGCCGAGTGATATACTCCTGAGCAAACGGCGCCGGATTGGGAGTTGAAGGTCCGGCACTGGACAGGAAAGGGTGTGAACCATGGGAATCGAGTTTTCGCGAAGGAATTTCTTCTACGGCGCTCTGCTGAGCGGGGCTGTGCCGGCTGGAGGCTTCGGCAGCACGCCCTCATTGAAGCAAATCGGGTATAAGTCTCCTAATGAGAAATTGAACCTCGCGACCATCGGCGCCGGCGGCCGTGCGGCGGACGATATCAACGGCTGCGAGGGTCAGAACTTTGTAGCCTTGACCGACCCGGACGATGTTTCGGCTTCGAGCATGTTCAACAAGTATCCCAACGCGACCAAGTATAAAGATTTCCGCAAGATGCTCGATAAAGAAGAGAAGAACATCGATGCGGTGATCATCGCCATCCCGGACGTGATGCACGCCACGGCGGCAATGTGGTGCATGGAGCGCGGCAAGCACGTCTACGTGGAGAAACCACTCACGCGCACGGTTTGGGAAGCGCGGCAGTTGACCGAAGCCGCAGCCAAGTACGGCGTGGCGACGCAGATGGGCAACCAGGGATATTCGAACAACGGCGCGCGCATCGCGGCGGAAATCCTGTGGTCCGGTGAAATCGGCAATGTGACGGAAGTGCACGCTTTCACGACTCGTCCGATCTGGCCGCAGGGCATGACGAAGATTCCTGCTCCGGCGCCGGTTCCGGCGACGCTCGACTGGGATACCTGGCTGGGCATTTCGGCGTGGCGCGAGTACGCGGGTCCGGCGACCACGGAAGAAGAGGGCTTGACGGTAGGCAGAGGCGGTGGCGGCGGGGGCGGCGGGCGTGCCGGTGCTGCCCCGGGCGACGCGGCGGCGGCCGGGCGCGGCCGTGGCGGCGGAGGCGGCGGCGCCGCGCAACGAGGGTTCTACAATCCGTTCAACTGGCGCGGCTTCTTCGATTTCGGCTGCGGCCCGCTGGGCGATATGGCCTGCCACATTCTGGGGGCGGTCAACATGGCGCTGATGCTCGGCGCGCCTAAGAGCGTCGAGGTGCTGCGGCAGGACGGCAAGAGCCCCTTCGCGTTCCCCAAGCACTCGATCACGTGTTTCGAATTCCCGGCGCGGCACAACATGCCACCGGTGAAGGTCTTCTGGTACGACGCCCTACCGACGTATCCCAACCCGTACAAGCCGGCGGGCGTTCCGGATGGTGAACCGATCATGGGCGGAGCGGGAGCGTTTGGGCCGGACACTACGGGCGGTCGGGGCGGAGCGGGCGGTGGTGGACGCGCGGCCGCCGCAGGGGCTGCCAATATCGCCGGCCGTGGAGCGGGCGGGGCAGCGGCGGCGGGCGCCCCGGCGGGCGCGGCGGCGGCTCCCGCGGGTCCTCCGGGATTGCCGGGCGGCGCTCCGGCTGTCATCACTCCGGGACGCGGCGGTGGACGCGGTGGCGGAGGCGGAATCTCGGAAGGAGCTATTTTCGTCGGCGACAAGGGCATGATGAGCACCGACACTTACGGCGCGAGCGTACGGCTGCTGCCGCTCGAACGGCACAATGCGTACCGGCTTCCGCCGCAGATTCTGACTCGCTCGCCCGGTCATTACCAGGATTGGATGCGCGCCTGCAAGGGTGGCGATCCGGCGTGCTCCAACTTCAGCGTTGCGGGGCCGTTCACGGAATGGATTGTGATGGGCGTCATCGGGCTGCACTTCGAAGGCAAGCTGGAGTGGGACTCCGCGAAGATGCAGTTCACCAATAACGCCGAAGCGAACAAGTACGTCAAGCCGACCTTCCGCAAGGGGTGGAGCTTTACATAGGAGCGCCCGCCGCGGCGCGCCGGAGACAAGATACCGCACCGAAAGGAAAAGAATCATGCTTTATACCAGGAGAGATGTTGGAAAGCTCGCGCTTGCCTCCGTGCCGTTGTCCATGGCGTTTGGCGCGAAGATCAACTCGAAGATCGACGGCGTGCAGATCGGCGCCATCTCGTATAGCTTTAATACGCTCGAGCAGCCGGACCCGATGGCGATCGTGAAGGCGTACGTCGCTATCGGGCTTGGCGAATGCGAGCTGATGTCCAACCACTGCGAATCGCTGGCCGGCGCGCCGGCGATGCCCGGTTTCGGCGGAGCGGGCCGTGGAGCAGGCGGGGCCGGCCGGGCGCCGGGCGGCGCTCCAGGGGCTCCAGGGGCGGCAGCGGCGGCAGCAGGCGGCGCTCCTGGCGCGGCGCCGGGCGGGGCTCCGGGCGCTCCTGGCGCGGCGGGGCGTGGACAGGGGCGCGGCGCGGGCGGAGGAGGACGAGCGCCCTTGACCCCCGAACAGCAGGCAGAGCGGGAGGCGGCCGTGGCCAAACTGGCCGCGTGGCGCGCGGCGACGACTCCGGCCACGTGGAAGGCCGTAACCAAGAAGTTCAACGATGCAGGCGTCACGGTGGCGCTGCTTTGCTACAACATGCAGGACGCCATGAAGGACGAAGACATCGAGTACGGCTTCAAGATGGCCGAGGGCCTGGGCGCCAAGGCCATTTCGACGAGCACGACGCTTACCATGGCGAAGCGAATTGCGCCGATCGCCGACAAGCACAAGCTGATGGTGGGCTATCACGGCCACGACGCGACGAACGACCCTAACCAGACCGCTACGCTTGAGAGCTACGACACGTTGATGGGGTACGGGGGGTATAACGGCATCAACCTGGATATCGGGCACTTCACGGCGGCCAATTACGATGCGGTGGACTTCATCATGAAGCACCACGACCGGATCACCAATTTGCACCTGAAGGACCGCAAGAAGAACCACGGCGCGGGTGTGTTTCCGTGGGGCACCGGCGACACGCCGATGAAGGCGGTGATGCAACTGCTCAAGAAGAACAAGTATCCATTCCCGGCGAACATTGAACTGGAGGGCTTTGACCGGTCCCTGGATGTGGTTGCGCTGGGAAAGGAATGCTTCGCTTACGTGAAGACCTGTTTGGCGTAGGAGAGACGGACAGGTTCACCGCCGAGGCGCCGAGACGCCGAGAAGAGCAAGATAAGGGAGTTTGGAAGTTCGGCGCTCTCGGCGGCCGGTCCGGGTCGGGCGCAGAGCAAGCGGAGGACGCAGAGACGGATTGGTGGAAACTCCGCGACCGCTGGGGAAGGAATGCTTCGCTTACGTGAAGACCTGTTTGGCGTAGGGTACGCCGGGACTCTCTCGCGTCCGAAAACAAGATATCCGCGCTTAGAAGAAGGCGGTCATGCTCTATAGCCGGAGAGATGTGGGAAGGCTTGCCCTCGCCTCCTTGCCGTTCTGCGCGGCGCGTAGCGAGCAGATCGATTCAAAGATCGGCGGCGTGCGGATCGGCGCCATCTCGTACAGCTTTAATACGCTTGAGCATGCGGACCCGATGGCGATCGTCAAGGCGTTCGCCGATATCCGGATCGGCGAATGCGAACTGATGTCCGAGCACTGCGAAGTCCTGGCCGGCGCGCCCTCCGCAATCCTCGGCCGCCAGACGACCCCGCAACAGATGGCGGCCGTGCGCGCAGAGGCCCAGGCCAAGCTGGCCGCGTGGCGCGCGGCGACTACCCCGGCAACATGGCAAGCTGTGACCAGGAAGTTCAACGACGCCGGCGTCACGGTCGCTATTCTCTGCTACAACATGATGAACGACAGGATGACGGACGAGGACATCGAATACGGCTTCAGGATGGCCGAGGGTGTAGGCGCCGAGGCCCTGACGACGAGCACGACGCTCAGCATGGCGAAGCGCATCGCGCCGGCCGCCGACAGGCACAAGTTTACGGTCGGCTATCACGGCCACGATCAGACCGGCTACCCGAACGAGACCGCCTCGCTGGAGAGCTACGACACGCTGATGGGATATGGGAAGTATAGCGGCATCGACCTGGATATCGGGCACTTCACGGCGTCCAATTACGATGCGGTGGACTTCATCACGAAGCACCACGACAAGATCACCAGCGTGACGATCAGGGACCGCAAGAAGGACCACGGTCCGGGCGTGTTCCCATGGGGCGCCGGCGACACACCCATCAAGGCGGTGATGCAACTGATGAAGAAGAACCAATATCCGTTCCCGGCGATCCTGGAACTAGAGGGCTTTGAGCGGTATTCGCAGGATGTGGTTGCGCTGGGGAAGGAATGCTTCGCTTACGTGAGGAACTGCCTGGCGTAGGGCGAAACAAGAGCGCGACCCGGGGGGTCGCGCGCTGGCGTGGGCGTCCGCGCCACGGCGGCGGGCCGGTCTCGGAAGAATGCCGGCAAGGACGCCGGCATAGCAGGCTGAAAGCCCACTCCACGGAATGGGGCAGCAGGTTTACGCGGCGGCGGGGCGGGAGTAGCGTTTCACCAGCGCGACGCCGGCGAAGATGACTGCCATGGCCAGGGCCTCGCGCGGTCCGAACGGTTCGCGATAGACGAGCCAGCCCAAGGCCACGGCGACGATCGCGTTCACGTACGAGTAAACGGAAACGATGGCGACGGGCAGCCGGTCCATGACGTAAACGTACGCGCTGTAGCCCACGATGGAGCCGAAGCACACCAGGTACAAGAGGGCCAATGCGCCGCGCGCGCTCCAGTGGATGGGGTGTTCGTGAATGACCAGGGCGAAAGGGGCCAGAACGAGACCGGCGGCGAGTTGCTGCACGGCGCCGGCGATCATCGAATGGGCCTTGCCGGCGTTGCGCCGCTGATAAATGGAGCCGAACGACCACCCCGCCATCCCTAATTGCAGCATCAGGAAGCCTTGGAAGACGTGGCGGGCGGCGGCATGCGATCCGGCGTCGGGCGTGAACAGCAGCGTGGCGCCGGCCAGACCGACGGCCATGCCGCCGATGGTCGGGCCGTGCAAACGCTCTCCGCCGGGCAGAAGGGCTTCCATGCCGACCATCCAGAACGGAGAGATGGTAACGATCAGCCCGGCCATGCCGCTGGGGATCAGGGTCTCGGCGAATACCAAGGCTCCATTGCCGATGGTCAACGTGAAAAAGCCGCTGAAGCAGGCCACGGCCAGATCTTTGCCGCGTGGCAAGTAAAGGCCACGCGCGGCCGCGTAGGCCAGCATGAAGGCGCCGGAGAGGATGTAGCGGATACTCACCAGGGCAAGCGGCGGAAACGCTTCAAGCGCCATGCGGATGCCGAGGTAGGTAGTTCCCCAAAAGAGGCAGACCGCCCCCAAGGCGAGATAGGGCTTGAAGAGGGGATGGCGGGACAAGCATTCAGGGTAACAGGGATGGGGAAGGAAGACTCGCGCGTCCCGCTGGCGCGGGACGGGCGCGAGGGCAGGCGAATCGCCTGCCCCACTTGGCGCAAACGGACACATGACGCCTCAGGTGCAGATCGCTGCTGGTATACTTGACGGATCATGCGAGTCACGGTCATTGGGACCGGCTACGTCGGGACGGTCACGGGTGCATGCCTGGCTTACCTGGGGCATCGCGTTACGTGCGTCGATACGGACGAAGCCAAGATCGCCAAACTGCGGCGGGGCGAATCTCCCATCTATGAGCCGCACCTGACGGAGTTGCTGAAACTGGCTGCGGCGCGCGGTGGAATCGATTTCACCACGGAACTGGGCGGGCCGGTGGCGGAAAGCGACGTCATTTTCATTGCGGTGGGAACGCCGCCGCTGGCCACCGGCGAAGCCGATTTGAGTTACCTGGGCGCGGCGGCGCGCGGGATTGGGGCGGCCATGGATGGCTCGCGATACCGCGTGGTGGTAAATAAATCGACGGTTCCGGTGGGATCGGGAAATCTGGTGGAAACGCTGGTGCGGGAGGGCATCGCAGACAGGAGTCCCGCCGGGCATCGGGGAATCGACTTCGGCGTGGCCAGCAATCCGGAATTCCTGCGCGAGGGATGCGCGGTGGCGGACTCGCTGTATCCCGACCGCATCGTGGTGGGGGCCGGGGACGCGCGCACGCTGGAGCTGATGCGCGAGTTATACCGCCCGTTGGTGACGCAGAATTTCGCGCCGCCGCCGGGAGCGCCGCGACCGGCATCAATGGGCGAAGTGAAGCTGCTGGCGGCCACGCTGACGAGCGCGGAGATGATCAAGTACGCCGCGAATGCTTTCCTGGCGATGAAGATCGGCTTCGCCAACGAAATCGCCAACATCTGCGAAAGGGTGGGAGCGGAGGCCCCGGAAGTGATGGCGGGGATGGGCTTGGATTCGCGCATCGGCACGCGGTTTCTCAATCCTGGATTGGGCTGGGGCGGGAGTTGCTTCGGCAAGGACGTACGGGCCCTGCTGCACACGGCCACGGAGTACGGCTATGAGGGCAAATTGCTGAAGGCGTCGCTCGACGTGAACGCCGCGCAGCGCCAGATGGTGGTGCAGAAGCTGCAGGAGAAGCTGTTCATCCTGAAAGGGCGCACGATCGGGCTGCTGGGGCTGGCGTTCAAGCCGGACACGGACGATTTGCGCGATGCGCCCAGCCTGTACCTGGCGGAGCGCCTGTTGCAGATGGACGCGCGGGTGAGAGCCTACGACCCGATCGCGATGGCGGCGTGCCGGGAGCAGCGGCCGGACTTGAAGATTCGATACGCGGGGTCGGCGCTTGAGCTGGCCGAGGATGCCGATGCCCTGGTGGTGGTGACCGAGTGGCGGGAGTTTGCCGGTCTCGATTTGAAACAGTTGGCGCACGCGATGGCGACGCCCATTCTGGTGGATGGCCGCAACCTGTTCTCTCCGGCGGAGGCCATTGCGGCGGGGTTCGACTACACGGGAGTGGGAAGATGTCCGCGGCCGCGAACGGCTACTTCGCGGCCGAAGCGGCAGGCGGTTGGGTAGGGTCGGCGTCAAGAGAATCTCAAAAAAAAGCCGAGACGACTCTCGGCTCAGCAAGCCTGGCGGCTTGCGCCACAATCCAGAATGCCGGAACTTCCTGAAGTAGAAACCGTGGTGCGGTCGCTGGCGCGGCTGGCGGGACGGCAGATCCTGGCGGCCGAGTTCCGCTGCCGGCGAGTGCTGCGTGGGGCCGATCCGGAGCAGATGGCGGCGCACATCGAAGGGCGCCGCATCGCGTCCGTCCGGCGGCATGGCAAGTTCATCCTGATGGCGCTTGAGGGCGGCGGGTATCTTATCGTACACCTGGGGATGACGGGGCGCCTGTTACTGGGGGGCGAGGCGGGGAAACACACGCATGCCATCCTGTCACTCGACCGCGGCGTTTTGCTATACGACGATAGCCGCCAGTTCGGATGTATCGAGTACGGCAGGGAAATCCCCGAGCGGATTTTGAAGCTGGGACCGGACGCGCTCGAAGTATCGCTGGAAGATTTCGCGGCTGGGCTGCGGCGCCGCAAGACGCGCATCAAAGCGCTGCTGCTGAACCAGGTTTTCCTACGCGGGTTGGGCAATATTTATGCGGATGAAGCCCTGTTCCGCGCCGGGATTCATCCGTTGGCGATCGCTTCCCGATTGCGAGGGGAGCGGGCGCGGCGGCTTCACGAGGGGATCGCGGCGGTGCTGAGCGAGGCCATTGCGGCCGGCGGGAGTTCGATCTCTGACTACGTGGACGCGGAGGGACGCAAGGGGGTTTTTCAGACAGAGCACCGCGTATATCAACGCACCGGCGAGGCATGCGTGGTGTGCGGGACAGACATCCGGCGGATTCTGGTGGCGCAACGTTCGTCACACTTCTGCCCGCGGTGCCAGAAGCGGTAGGAGGATCGGTTGAAACCCGGCTGCGCAAGGTCGCGTCGTAAGTGTTGAAACGGGGCGATTATTTCGCGGCCCGGCCGGAAGTTTTCCGGATCGAAGGCCCCGCCGATGCGTGATAATGAAAGTTGCACGCGCACTTACGCGAGATATAGAGGAGACATTTGACGTGAGACGAATCTGCCGCTACCTACCCCTGCCAGTCCTGCTGCTCGCCTCGATCCAGCTTGCGGGCGCACAGAGTCTGATCGACATCAACATGGGTTTCGGAGCCGCCCAGGATAAGGCGACCGGAAATGGAATTGAAGGCGACTACACGCTGGCTAACGCCGCGAACTTCGGTGGTTCCTGCACACTTGGGGTTTCGACGGACCCGACCTGCGAGAAGACGAGCGCATTGAGCGGCTTCATGCTGGGCTTTGGAGCCAACCTGATGCTGTGGGAACATTTTGGCGTGGGAATGGACGTCACGTTTGAACCGAACCGGCCTACCTACGCCTCGGTACCGGCCGAATCCCTAGGCGGAGTGTTGGAGCAACCCGCTCTCAATTTCCTGTCGCGGACCACGTTTTACGAGTTCAACGGCATCTGGCAGCCGTGGAAAAGCGAGAAGGCGGAGTTTCAGCTTATCGGCGGATTCGGCGCGGCCAGCATCAAGACCTACGAAAATGAGACGGTAAGTGGCAGCCTCCTGGGCAGCAGTTCCAGTTCCAGCTATCTGGCCGGGAGTTCGACCCACCTCAACCTGCACGGCGGCGTGGCCTTTCAGTATTATTTGACCGACCACTTCTATCTTCGGCCGCAGTTCGACATACACTACGTGCCAAACCTATCGCAATTCGGCAGCAAACTGGTGACGGAGGAGATGGTCTGGGTGGGATACACGATCGGAGACCGGAAGTAAGCAGCCGGGCGGGCGCGCCAGGAAACTACTGGCGCGCGACGGAAGCGGGGTCGGCGGCGAGATCTTCGGCGGCGACCGGCGGGTTGTAGTAGAGAATCCGCTGGCAACTCTCGCACGCCAGGATCTGGTCGCCTTTCTTCAAGTCCTGGAAGAACTGAAGGCGCATGGCAATGTTGCAGGCGGTGCAGCGGCCGTCGACAGCCTCAGCCACGGCCAGGCCGCGCTGTATTTTGGCCTTGCGGATGCGCTCATACCGCTGATAGGTGGCGGGCGTGACGGAAGCGACGATGCCGCCGCGCTCCTTGACGAGTTCCTGGGCGCTCTTTTGGTCGGCGCTGGTGCGCTCACGCGCTTCGCGCTTCTCCGCATCCACCTGGGCTTTTTCCTCTTTCAAGGACTCCTCGGCGGCTTTCACGTTCTTATCGAGCGCCTCGGATTCGCCCATCAGCTCGAGGATGCGGTCCTCGGATTTGCGGATCTCCTTCTGACAGAATTCGATCTCGGTCTGGAAGGCCCGGTATTGGTCGTTGGTCTTGGCCTCCAGCATCTGGTCTTTCAGTTTGGAAATCTTCTGGTCCTGGGCCTGGATGTCGGCCTCGCACTTCTTGCGTTCCTTCTGATTGGCGGCCAAGGCGGCGCGGTCCGCTTCAAGCTTGCGCGCGTGCGACACAAGCTTGGTTTCGATTTCAGCTACGTGTTTGGGCAGGGCAGCGATCTCGCGAGCAAGATGGGAAAGACGATGGTCGACTTCCTGCAGACGAATCACCAACTTCAGGTCGGGAAGCATCTCTAAGAGGGAGTGTAACACGCATCATGGGGTCCGATGCTACGGGAGGGCCGACCACGACGCGGAGACGCAGAGACGCGGAGAAAACCGGGAGATGCACGGAACCCTCTCACCCCGGGCATCGGCCGTGGAGGGAGCGGAGATCGCAGAGGGGCCGCTTTCGACTGTGCGTGGGACTCCGCGGCGGGGCGCCCGCTGACCTTGCGGGCCCGCCTCCACCCCTACTCGGCGCGGCGCAGTTCCACTTTGCGGTAGATCTCTTCGGTCTGGGCCAGGGAGGCGAAGCTCATGCCGGGAAGGCGGGCGGAGGCGGTGCCGGCGGCGACGCCCCAGCGCAGCGCTTCTGCGGGATTGGGGTCGCGGAGCATGGACCACGCGTAGGCGGCCGTGAGGGCGTCGCCGGCGCCGATGGGGCAGACGGCGTCCACACGCGGCGGGAGGGCTTCGACCATGCCATCGGCGAGAGCGCTCACGGCGCCGCGGCTGCCGAGCGAAAGGGCCACCGACTCCGGGCCCATGGCGCGGATCTGCGCGGCGGCTTCGAGGTAGTGCGTGCGGGTGAGCAGCGTGCGCCCGAGCAAGCGCTCGGCCTCCTGCTGATTGGGAGCGGCCACCGTGGGGCGCGCTTCGATGCCCTCGCGCAAGGCGTCTCCATTGGCGCGCAGCAGGGTCTTGACCTTTTTGCGGCGCGCCATGGAGATCAACTTTCCATAGAACGACACGGGGACGCCGGGCGGGAGGCTGCCGCAGAGGAGCAGCCAGGAGGCGTGGTCCAAAGCGTCGCGCACGGCGCTCTCGACGGAATCCACCTCCTCCGGCGACAACTGGGGGCCGGCTTCATTGAGGTTGACGGTGAGACCGTGCTTATCGGTGATGGTGAGGTTGGTTCGAATCTCATTCCGAATGGGGACGACGCGAATGGGAAAGCCGCTGCCCGCCAGGTGGCGTTCGAGGCGCTTGCCGGAATCGCCTCCGGAGACGATGACGGCGAGGGTGGGGCCGCCAAAGGAGTGGATGACGCAAGAAGAGTTGATGCCGCGGCCGCCGGCGGATTCGCCGGAGGAATTGACGTAAGCGCGGTCTTCAAAGGCCAACCGATCGACATTGACGATGTGATCGATGGCCGGATTAACGGTCAGGGTAACGATCAAGAGACTATGATAACCGAGGAGCGACCGCTCTCTTACGTTCGCGGCTCGGATGGCGGGCAATCGCCCTCTTACGGGCGCGGGGCGGTTACGGGCGCGGCGCGGGGCGCAGATGGTCCCAGCCGAGGCGCGGCAAGGGGGCGCCGCCCAACGTCACGGCGCCGGGGCGGCCCTGGCGCATTTGGCCGATTGGGGTGAGGGGCAGATCTTCGAATCGCGCGGGCACGCGGACGGCTGGCGGGGCCGTGAAGAGCAGTTCGTAGTCCTCACCGCCGTGCAGAGCCTGTTGCAATGTGGCGCCGGGAAAAACGGGCGGCGGCGAGATTTCCGCAGCGAGCCCCGAGGCCAGGCACAAGCGCCGCAGGTCGAGCGAGAGGCCGTCGCTGAGGTCCATGGCGGCGGTGGCCCCGAGGCGACGCAGAAAGCGCCCCAAAGCGAGGCGCGGCTGGGGGCGAAGGTGGCGTTGCCAGGCTTTGCCTCGACCGGTGGCCAGGCCGAGGGCCGAACCGCCGAGCACGCCGGAGACATAGATGGCATCGCCGGCGTGCGCGCCATCGCGGCGCAAGGCCTGGCCGCGCGGCACGGCGCCGGAGGCCACCACGTCGCACGTGAGGATTGCGGCGCGCGCCAGATCGCCGCCAATCAAGGGCGCGCCCGCAAGCCGGGCCAGGCCGAGAAAACCGCGGTAGAATCCGTCGACCCATGGCCGGCCGGCCCAGGTGGGCAGCGCCAGCGAGAGCAGGCAAAAGCGCGGTTCGCCGCCCATGGCCGCAATGTCGCTCAGGGCGCGGGCCAGGGCCTTCCAGCCGACATCCTGGGCGCGGTGCGTGGAGCGGCGGAAGTGGGTGTTCTCAATCAGCATGTCGGTGGCGATCAGGAGGTCCTCGGTACCGCCGCGGGCGCGGAAAATGGCGCAATCGTCGCCGATGCCGAGCGCGATGGCGCGGGGAAGCGACGGGAAAACGCGCTTGCGGAGACGCTCGAGGAACTCTAATTCGCCGCTGTTCGGGTTGGTGGACTTGACCATAGGCGCCGCCATCTGAGAGAATACCGTACACGGTTTATTGAAGTTAAGGTTGTTTGGCTGCGCCTCGAAGTTTTCCCCCGCAAGCCTCGAAAGTCCGCTTTCCTTGCCAGGGCGACCCAGGGCGTAACGAACAATGAACCAGGAGAATGTAGTGAAGGAAAAAGGTACGGTGAAGTGGTTTAATGCCGCCAAGGGCTATGGATTCATCCAAAGGCAGAGCGGCGACGACGTGTTCGTTCATTTTTCTGCGATCCAGGCGAACGGCTACCGTTCTCTGGAAGAAGGCACGGAGGTGGAGTTCGAGGTAAAGCAGGGGCCGAAGGGTCTGCAAGCCGAGAACGTATCGAAGGTTTAACTCGTTCACTCCATTTCGGGAACGGAGAGAGGGCCTCGCGTGGGGCCCTCTTCTATTTTGGGGCGCGGAAAATGACGGTGCCGGGCGCATTTGTCCGTAATGAAGGCACACTGGGTTTGGGAGGGGTTGCGCGAAAAAGCCGCAAAAAACCCCTCTGCAGCAACCGTCAAGGGAAGATTAGTGAGCAAAAATTAATACAGAACAGCGGCTCCCGCAAGCGCGCAGTCTTTTCAACTCACTCTTCTTCCACCTGCCTGTTGCAGCAGAGGGCAGGTTGAAAGGTACTTCGCCAATTCACCACCATAAATAGCAATCGGACACCCAAGTGTCAATCGGTTTTAAATCATTTTGAATCAAAACTTTTCTGCAAAATTACGTGCCGGGAGTGTATCCCGCAGGGGAAGGCCTGTGTCGCCGTGACACAGCGCGGCTGGGCGGCGGGTGGCGCATTTGCGTGCCAGAGGGTGTATACCGCCGGGAAGGGCCTGCGTCGCGAACATAACCCGGCCGGACAGGCGATTGGGCGGCGCATTTGCGTGCCCGGGTGTGTATACCGCGGGCCTGTGTCGCCAACACAACCCGGCCGGACGGGCAGCTGGAGGCGCATTTGCGTGCCTGCGGGCGTGTATCGCGGGCCTGTGTCGCCAACACAACCCGGCCGGACGGGCGGCTGGGCGTGCCGGACGAGCGGCGGGGCGGCGCATTGCCCTGCACGCATTGGCGGGCGAAGGCGTCTACACTAGTAGAAGAGTCATGCGTGTGCTTTGGCTGGCGTTGGTTCTGACCGCGAGCGCGAGCGCCGGCGAATACGTGACGTTCGCCAGCGGTTCGCGGCTGCGCATCGACCGGCACGAAGCCGAGGGGCCCAAGGTGCGTCTGTACGCGGACGGCGGCGAAATGGTGGTAGACGCATCGCAGGTGCGCGGGTTCGAGGCGGAGGATTATGCGCCGCCGCCGGTTGTAACGGAGGCCTCGATTGCGCCGGCCGCGCCGCCGGCCCTAGCCGCCGCGCCGAGCCCGGGCGATTTGGCGAACGCGGCCGCGGATAAGTACGGATTGCCGCGCTGGCTGGTGCGCAGCGTCATGGCGGCCGAATCGGCATCGAATCCGCTGGCTGTGTCGCCCAAAGGAGCGGTGGGGCTGATGCAACTGATGCCCTCAACGGCCAAGACCCTGAGCGCCAACCCCTACGACCCCGCACAGAATGTGGATGCCGGCGCGCGGTACCTGCGCGACCTCCTGCTTCAGTACGACAGCCACCTGTGGCATGCGCTGGCGGCCTACAACGCGGGACCGGGCGCGGTGGCCAAGTACAACGGCCTGCCTCCGTACCGGGAGACCATCGACTACATTCTGCGCATCGACCGCGATCAGCCTAAGAAGCCGGAGTAGACCGGCCGCGCAATCGGGCGTGGCGGGTGATATTCTCACGGAAGGCGAGGGCACATGACTTTCCGAACGGTCCTGCTGGCGGTGGGCGGCCTGGCGCTCTTCGGAACGCTCTACGCCTTCCAGCGGCCGTTCCGCGAATACCCGGGCGTGGAGTACCAATTGGGCACGATTCCGCTGCCGCCGGACTGGCAGGGGAAGTCCGAGTGGACGTTCGCGCGGCTGATGTATCCGCCCATTGCGGGGCGGCGGAACGGATACGGCGCCGGCTTTGGCGGGTTTGGCGGCTTCGGCTTTCGCGGGGGCGGCGGCGGGCTGTGGACGCAGGGAAACTCCATCTGGACGCAGGATTACCCACGTGCGGACCGCCATTTCTCGCAAGCGGTGCGGCGGCTGACGCGGATCGACGTGAGGTCGGTGGAGCAGCCGGTGAATCTGGACGAAGGCGACGTGTACGACTGGCCGTGGCTCTATGCGGTACAGGCCGGGCAGTGGAACCTGACGGACTCACAGGCCAAAAGCCTGCGCGAATTCCTGCTGCGGGGCGGTTTTTTCATGGCCGACGATTTTTGGGGCGAGGACCAGTGGGACTCGTTCATGGCCAGCATGAAGAAGGTCTTTCCGGAACGCGATGTGGTGGAGCTTGAGAACAAGGAACCCATCTTCCACACGGTGTACGATCTGGACGACCGTTACCAGGTGGCTAGCGAGGGGTCCGTGCAGAGAGGGCGTAGCTGGAAGTGCGAACCGTGCCCGGACCATTGGCGCGGAATCTTCGACGACCGGGGCCGATTGATGGTGGCGATTACGTTCCAGTCCGACGTGGGCGATTCCTGGGAATGGGCGGACGCGCCTTACTATCCGGAGCGATATGCGGCGCTGGGGATTCGGATCGGCGTGAATTATATTATTTATTCGATGACCCACTGAGGGGCGGGGCTTTTTTGACGCGGAGGCGCGGAGAAGACTGACGAGGGATCGGAGGACGGCACACCGTCAGTGAATTTCATTCGGCCAGGAAAATGAGAAGAGGGCAGAAGGTCCCGCGAGAGCGGCGGGTGCCCCGGTCCGGCCCGCTTCTACGGAACCAACATGATTGGGGCTTGCCAGAAGGCCGCTTTCTGGCTGCCCGGATCGAGCACCGTCACCTGACACTCGTACTTGCCGGGCTGGAGCTTGTTGAGCGAGAGGCTGAAGCGGAGCTGCACGGTTTTCAGCGCGTTATCCACCGTATCGGTCACCGCAAGCGGCGGCGTTTCGAACGCCTTGGTCTGGCCGCGATAGAAGGTCACGAAGGCAATCAGGGGCTGCTGGGGCGTGGCGCCTTCCCGATAACTCTGCAAGAGGATGTACAGATCGCGGCTTCGGCTGAATACGCGCGTGACGCTGGGAACGAGTTCCTGCCCGTTTTCGATGAGCGGGCTTACGTTCACCTTGTCCTTCTCTTTGGCGTTAAAGAGCGCGTCCCGCGTGTCCACCCGCTGGCCGCTCAGGATCACGGAGCTGATATGAATGCGCTGTTGCTCCTTATCCAGGTTGGGGACGACGAACTTCGTCATGTAAGTGCCGATCCGGCCGGTTTCGTCGTCCCGCGCGAGGAGTTTCAGCGAATAGGTCCCTGGAAGTTCCGTGAATGCCGTGCCGTATTGAATGGGCTGCCGGGCTAACTGGGCGGCTGTCTCGCCGGTGAGCTTGACGTCCACTTTATCGCGCACGTTGCTGATGGTTACGTTGTAATCGTCCTTCAGCTCGCCGATGAAATCGATGACGGTGTGGTCGGCCCCGCTGCGCCGCGCCAGCGCCAGCTCGCTGCCGGGGATCTTGAACATCACCGGAATGTAGTACTCGGCGGAGTTCAACTGGAAGTAATCCACCTCGGCGGAGATGGTGAGCTCGGTGATGGGGTCCTCGAGCATCAGCGCATCCATGAGCTGCCGCTCCTTATCGACGGCGGTGAACTTGGCGAATGTCTTCCTGGCCCAATATCCCTGGCGGAAATCGAGCTTGGCGGATGGGTCGCCGCTCAACGTGAGTTTGATGCGCCGGTACTTGCCATCGAGATTGGTGTTGGCCGAGTAATATCCGATGATGTAGTAACTGGAAATGGCTTTCTGCGCGTTGACGATGCCCACCGAAAGGTCGTTGTTGTCCAGCAGCGCCTTCCCGCCGGTGTCGGAGGCTAGCGAATACATGGTGTCCTGGGAGCGCTGGAAGTTGCTCGAAAATGCCAGCGCGGAAGAGCCGGAATACATGCCCAGGCCGCCGGGCGATCCCTTGGAGGCGTCGCCGAGGGGGGCTTGCGCGACCAGGCCGCGCGCGTCGATGGTGTAGAACACGACGTTGGCGCGGATGGCCTCATTGGTGGTGGCCGCGAATTGCGCCTGGTTATCGACGCCATTGAGGTTCAGGCTGCTGGCGAAATAGACCAGGACCTTTTTCTCATTCAGCGTGCCCAGCATACGGACGGCGGTCTGCAATGCGGCCAACTGGCGGTCGGTGTTGAAGAGGTTGAATTCGGAATCGTCCTCGCCGAACGCGGTGCCGTAGTCGGAGGCGCTATCGTCACTGACGGTCTCGTCGAAGCCCTGGCCTTCCCCGATGAACAGCTTTTCGATGGTTTCGAGGAGGGCTTCGCGGTCGTCGGTGAAATCTTTTTTGACGTGCACGCCATCGGAAAACGACATGATAGCCACCAGGTCGGCGGGCGTCATCTGGGTGCGGATGAACTTGACGGCGGCGGCTTGCGCGCGCACCTGATCCTGGATGGGCATGGCGCCCATATCGAAATACAGGACCATCAGGCGGCGGTCTTTGTAATGGAGATCTCCGGGCCGTTCAGGGGCAATTTCGGTGCGCACGACGGGTTCGGCGGCCTTGGTGGGGGCAGGCTGCGCGGCCGGCGCGGCAGTTGGAGCGGAGGGCAGCGGCGGCGCGGGGTTCTCATCCACGGTCTGGAACTCGCAGAAGGCGATGGTCTGCGGCACGCCGTCTTCGGCGATGGAAAAATCTTTGGCGGTCAGGCCTTTGACAACGTTGCCATTCTTATCCTTGACGGAGACGGTTTCCACTACCAATTGCGCGTTGGCTTCAAACCGGGCAGTGCCATTGGAGGGAATGGGAGGAACGGGCGTGGGCTGCTGGGCGAAGAGGCAGCAGGCTAAGGCGAGAATACAGATTGGCCGCCGATGAACGCGGGTGAACGCGGATAACATCACGGACAGTTGGCAGGCGAAAGCGCCTGCCCCACGGAGCAGCGCAGGCGCAACCACGAAGAACGCCGGCACGGACGCTGGCGTGGCAGGCCTGGAGGCCCACTCCACGAATCGCGGCGGAGTTGCTTCAGTGCATGGGACTGGAGCGTGGTCTCGCATACTTAGAACCTCACCCGTAATGTGGCTTGCAGGACGCGCATGGCGTTGGCCGCCATGGGCAACCCGAACTGCGCGTTGGTAATGGTGGTATTCCAACTGGGATACGTGACGTGGTTGAGCGCGTTGGTGGCGTCAAACCGGAGGTCAATCCCGTTGAAAGAAGCTCCCCCGAAACTGAAGGACCGTCCCATGGAGGCATTCATGGTGAACTGAGCAGGACCCACGATGGAATTTCTTCCCGCATTGCCCCACAGGCCCGCCGGGGGCGCCATGTAGGCGGCGGGGTTCAGGTGGCGGCCCGAAACGGGCGAATCGAGCGAAATGCCGGTTGCGTCCGGCCGGATCCCAATGAATCCCGTGCCCGCCACTACCTGCGAATAGATGGGAGTCTCGGGCAAGCCCGTGCCGGCAGAGGGCGTGAGGACGAAGGTCCATCCTTTGACCAGCGTGCCCATCCAGCCGCTCATCAGAGTTCCGCCGCCGAGGCCCATGCCCGAAGTGTACTGCGCGGTGGCGGAAAGCAGATGCCGCTGATCGAAATTCGAAGGTCCGCGCTCCGCGCTCAGATTGAGCCAGTTTTGAGCGACCATCGCGGCGGTCTGCGCGCCGCCAAGCGCCGCGTCGTCGAAGGAGCGCGAAAATGTGTACTGCGCGCTCGCGGCGAAGCCATTGTGCATCCGGCGGCGCAGTTGCAGCATTCCGACCTCGCGCGTCGAATTGCCGTTCGACGTCATGTAAATGTATCCCGCGGGACAGGTGGAGCAGGGGTTCACGGCGCCGGTGGGGTAGGTGTTGGGGTAAAACTCCTGCACCGCGCGCGTGCCTTTGACGCCGAGGTAAGTCAGCGTCGCTACGGTGGAGCTAGTCAGGTCCTTTTGCACCGACACCTGCCAGTTCTGGGCATACCCTACGCGGAAATCCGGATCGATGGCGAAGGTGTTCGGCGTGCTCGCCGGCGTCGCGTTGAATCCGGTCGCGAGAGTGAGCGGATTGGCGACGCTGTTCGCAACGTTTACGCTCTTCGAGAGCGGCGACTGCTGCATCATCTGGCTGGCGATGCTTTGATACACCGAGGTGTTGTAGTAGATGCCGTAGCCGGCGCGAACCACCATGGAGGAACCGGCGAGGGGATGCCACGCCAGCGCCACGCGCGGCTCAAACCCGTGCCTGTCGGGGCGAACCAGGGAACTGGGATACCTCTGGCCCGTCAGCGAGCCGACCGGATCGTTCCCCAAAACGGGCGCAACCGCCCCATAACCGGGAGCGATATCGAGGTTCACCAGCCGGCCATAGAGTTCGCTGATCGGAGAGCTATATTCCCAGCGCATCCCGGCATTCAGCGTCAGGGTGGGGCCGATTCTCCAATCGTCGGTGAAAAAGGCGTCCCAAAGATTATCCCGAAGGTACTTGTCGGCGTTGCCGTAGGCGATGGAGGCGGCGTCGGGTACTCCAAGCAGGAAGTCGGCGAAATCGCTGCCGGTTCCGGGGACGGGCACGCCGTTCACAACCTGCCCGGTGGCCGCGCCGGTAAAGCTGAAAACTCCGCGCGGGTTGGTTTGCGACAGGTAATTGAACTCCTGGCGGCGGAAATCGGCGCCGAAGGAAATATTGTGGGGCCGGGGCATCCACAGGCCGCTGTAACCCAGCCAACTGGTCTGATTGCGCGTGGAAGATTCCGATGCGTCGGATAGCGCGGAGATGCCGCTCGACTGAAAGTTCAGCGTGGGCGGACCATAATTCAGCGGACTCTGGTCATTGCCCGTAATGCCGGCGTCACCGGAAACGTTTTCGCGGTTTGCGAAGAAGGGCGTAAGGAGGTTCGCGGACCGGGTGTAATTGTAGGTGAGGCTGCCGTTGAAGCGCGTGCTGAAGATGCGACGGTACACGGCGTTCACGATCATCCCGGACATCTGTGTGGTATCGGTGAAGCCGAAGATGCTGGGTTGGAGGTTATGCATGCGCTGGTAACCGAAATTGCCGTTCAGGAAGTTCTTCGAGTTGAGCATCCGGTTGGCGCGGGCCTGTAACTGGTCGATATTGTTCGTCCCGACGATGGGAATCTGGTAGTTGTAGCCGGCGCTCTGTGCGAAACCCGGAGAGGGATAGAAGGGCAAGAGCGCTTTGGCCTGCGGGCTGATTTGGGGGAGCACGTTTCCGGGAATGGGCACGTGGGTGGTGGGATCGAAGAGGGTAATGGGCTGCCCGAGCCCGTTCACGGCCTGGGAGAAATCGCCGTTGCGTTCCGCTTCGGTCGGCATCAGGCCGGATTGCGTGCTGGCATTGCGGTTGCGAATCACCTGGTAGCCGACGAAGAATTGGCCGTTCGAGCGCAGCACATGCGGTATGTACAACGGACCGCCCAGCGATCCCCCGATCTGCAAATGGTTATACGCCGGTTTGGGAGTGTCCTGCCCAGTGAGCGAAAACGAGCGGGCGTTCAGGTAGGAATTGTCCATGATGAAACTGAGGTTGGCGTTGTACATGGAGCGGGCGCCGCGGCGGGCATTGCCGATGGTACGGCTCTCAATCCGGTTGCTGGTGCTGCCGTTGAGCACGAAGGCATCGGAGGCGTTGGCGTTGGGGTCGGTGGCAGCCGATGCCAGACTGGGTTCGGGAGGAGCGGCATCGGGCGATGCATTGACGTCGGTCCGCTGAAAGCCGGCCTGTGAATTGGCCGGCGCGTTCGCCTTGGCGTTGGCCTTGGTGTTAGCCTTGGCCGGCGCGGGAGTTGGCCCTGGCGCCGCAGGGGCAGACGATGGGGTCTTGGCAGCCGCCTCTTCCGCGGGTGTCTTCGGCGGACTGGGCGGCGCCGCCGCGACCGCCTTCATTTGGTCGAGCGGCAGCAACTTCAACTCCCAGGTGGGGCTGGGAGCGCTCTCAGAGACTCCCACATCCTGTTTAAGCGGCTCGAAACAGAGCATGTCGACTTCGATGGTCCAGACGCCGCTAGCCAGGTCGGGAAACGAATAAACGCCCTGCGAATCGGTTACGGCAACCAGTTTCTTGTCGCCCTGCGATGCCGTGACGGTGGCCCCGGGAACCGGCAAGCCGCCGAACTTGACCTGACCGTGTTGCTCCGCCGCCGCGAGCCCGAAGGCGAGCAGACAAGCCAGGATCGCTTGACGTAAGTACCTAGTGCGCTTCCATATCATGAAGGAAACCTAAATTGGCCACAGATGAACGCAGATGAACGCCGATAAAACCAAGAAACCGGTTTCTGTGTTATCTGTGTTCATCTGTGTTCATCTGTGGCCCATATCCGTTTTTCAGTTTTCCGTGGGGACCTTTTCCGCATGGTCAATGACCAGAATCTCAGCGGGACTCTTGCGCGGGTCCAGCTTGAGACCGAGCTTCTCCTGCACGGCGGAGAAGATGGACCCCGCCGTCGCTTCGGATATGGTATCGGCCGGCCTACCCGCGTCGCCCGCGCCTGCCGGCGGCGGTCCCGCCATCGCCATTGCGGGGCCGAGCTTGTTTTGCATCTGGTCGCGCTCATCCGGCATGAACGCCATGTCGACGTCATAAGTTCCGGTGAGTCCTGTGGAATCTACCACCGGGCGATCCATGAAAAACGACATGACATCGGTGAGCTGCGCCATGGTCATGTGTCCGCTGATCTGGCGGGCGCCGCCGGGGGTCACCATCATGCGCACGCCGGGACCTCTGCCAGGACCCGCGCCTGGAGGAGGCGGCGGAGGGGGAGTTCCGGCGCCGCCGCGGCCCGGGTCCACCAAATCGGCGGGATCCGACTCCTTGAGTTTCGGGCCGCCTTTCCCGAGGATCAGCGCGTACACGTCGATGGTTTTCGATTCGCGGTGCAGCTTAAGCTTAAACCGCTCCGCAAGCAGCGTCTGCAACATGAGCGGAATCTGATCCGCGGGGGCGCCGGCGGGCACTTTGGCGACCACGTCGTAGCCCAGGCTATTGAGCCAGTCCGGCCCGGAGACCTGGAAATCTTTCACGCCATAAGCTCGGGAAATGAGCATCGCCAGGGTGGCGTTCCCGTAGTTGATCATGCCGGGGTCCGGCGCGCCCAACCGGCGCATGATGCCGTTTCCGGTGGGAGGCGGAGAGGGCTTGACCGAGGCAACTTCGAACGCCGGGGCGGCGGGCGTGGAGGACTGGCCGAATGCCGCGCACCAGGCGAAAACCATCAGGCCGGCGCCCGCCACCAGTGCCGTCAACCGGCGGATGTGCTCTGTTTTCATCGTCATTGCCTCTCCGTACGCCGTCAGTCGCGCGAGTGCGGCGTCGCGGACGGCTCCTTTATTATTGACGATTCGGGACCCGAAACATTATTGACGATTCAAAAGCCGAAACTGTTCGTATCTAATTCTCAGTGGGTACCTTTTCGATATGGTCGATCACCAGGATGTCGATCTGGCCCTTCTTCGGCACGAGTTTGAGGCCAAGTTGCTCCTCGACGGCCTGGAGCAGGGTCGGTTGGCCCTCAATGGCCGTGTCGTCGGGAGCATCGGTTGCGGACACGTTCACCCCGGTGCCGCTCCAGTGCAAGTGGATTTCGTACGTCCCCTTAAGACCGGTGGCATCCGCGACGGGCGCGCCAAGTTGCGCCGCCAGGAGGGCTGCCAGCCCCTCTGCCGATCGCTTGAGTCCGTTCACCGCCACGGCGCCGTTGTAATTCGGTCTCGGCGGAGCGGCCGGCGCGGGTTGCAGACCGGGGTTGGGAGCGTCGGGGTCCTCGGCCAATTCCTTCAGCTTCGGGCCATTCTTCGCAACCACCAGATCGTAGGTTGTGGCTGCCTTGGTTTCGTGGTGGAGCGCCAGCTTGAAGCGCTCGGCGAGCAGGTCTTGCAGCATCAGGCGGTACTGGTCCCGGGTAGCCCCCTGCGGAACTCTGGCGTTGATGTCGAAGCGAGCGCTGTTCAGCCAGTCGGGGCCCGAAAGCTGAGACGACTGTATGCCGTACGCCATGGTCACCAGGCTGAACAGGCTGATGTTATCGAATCTGGCGAGGCCGGGGTCGGAGCTTTCGGGGCCTCCGCGAACCACCTGCCGCGAACCACTTGCCGGAGTGAATGGAGCGGACGGCTTGACGGACGCCACCTCGAATTTCGGGGTCTGGGCGTAGGCGATTCCCAGGCAGGCGAGGGCGACTGCGAATACACGGCGGATCATGATGCGGGCCTCCTTGCGGCGTTATGCTTGAAAATTAGCATGATGCTGAAAATATAGCAAGCGGAGCGATACCTTATAGGATCGCTTGCGCTCACTTGGCGCGCCCTAATTCTGAGCGGGCATCTCCATGCGATCCACCACGATGACCGGCACGGGGAGCTTCTTGCGGCTGCCCAGGTCGAAGATCAGGCCAGCCTGTTTCTCAAAGGTGGCCTTAGTGTTGGCATCGAAATCAAGCTCATTGTTCAGCCTCACGTCCGGATCGCTGCTTGCAGGAATTGGCTGGAACGGAATCTTCACGTCGACATCGTAGAGGCCGCGTACCCCGGTGACATCGACAACGGGGTCGCTCTGCATGAATCCCGCCGCAATATCCGCCATTGAAACTGACCGGCCGGTATATTCCCAGGCATTTTGCCAAGCTGCGCCCTGCCCCGATTGGCGCAGAAGCACAGTAAAGACACCGCAGCGGTACTCGTCGGGCGGCGCCTTAGCCGGACGTTCGACGCAATCTCCCGATGCGCGCTTCAGCTTGAGCCCGCCGTTGGCGACTCCCAGCGCAATGGCTGGAAGCACACGCGTCTCGCGGTGCATGGAGAAGTGGAAACGGTTGGCCAGGAGCGACTGCAACATCAGGCGGAACTGCGCCGTCGTGGTTTCCGCCGGGAACTTGGCATCGATGTAGAAGCCAATCTCCGGGCGTTGTAGCATTTTGGGGATGCCCACCACCTGGTTGTTTTTCACGCCGTAAGCGTCCGCGATCAACCTCAGTGCATCGATGTGCCTAAAACTCCATCTCCCATTTGAGGGACCGTGCGTACCCGGAAGCCAGTCGCCGGCGCCTCCCGGTTCGCCCGTACGCTCTTTCACCGAGACGACGTCGAAGCTGGGCCGTTCGGAGCTGGAGCCGGCTTGCGCTTGGGCGCGGGCAATTTCGAGCGCTACCGGGAAAACGACGACCGCCAACGCCGCAGCCGCTAGCACCAGTCTCTTGGTGATGCTCAGGTTGCGTAAGGTGCGATTCGCCATGCCCTCGATTCGCTTCTTCAGCTCTCCGCCGGTGACACCAGCCGCGCAGGCTACGGGCGACTCTAAGTAGAACTCACAGACTTTCAGGATGCTTTCGGCGTAGATTTGCGGCTCGCCGCCCATCCGCACCACTTCTTCGTCGCAGGCGCGCTCGCGTTCTTCCTCCAGGCGCGCGCCCAGCCACCAAACCAGGGGATGGAACCAGAAGAGGGATTCCACCAGCATGTGGATGGTCGCGAACAAGTTGTCGCGGCGGCGAATGTGGCATAGCTCGTGAGCCAGAATGGCCTCGAGTTCCGCGTCTTCGAGGCGGTTTCCGATGCCGTCGGGGAGCCAGAGGACGGGGCGGAAGATGCCGAATACGCCGGGCTCCAGTTTGGCGGTGGAGGAGACGAGGCGGAGGGACCTTGGCAGGCGAATCGCCTGCCCCACCTTCCACAGGGCTTCCAGTTCGCGGGCTTCCGTCAGCGGGATTGCGGAACGGATAGCGGCGGCGACGCGGCGCCAGCGCGTCCATTCGTAGGTCAGGACCGCGAGGAATCCACAAAGCCAGAGGGCTGCGAGCAGCGTCGGAAGAGGGCTGGCCGCGGGCGGCGTGGCGAGCGCTGCCGGCAAGGATGGGTACGGCATGGGCGCGAAGGGCTGGACGATTTGCTCCATGACGAGCGGGAAGCGCGATGCCGGCGCCGCGGGGACGAGCCACCGTCCCAGGCTGGCGCCGATCGCGGCCAACGCGGCAAACGGGACGAGGAACTTGACCGACGCCGCCAGCCACAGCCAGTAGCGCGCCCGCGCGTGGTTGGCTCTTAGGGCCAGGGCCAGCAGTACGGCGACTGCCGCGAATCCCGTGGACTGCCACAGGTGATTGGCCGCCAGGCGTCCGAAAGAGGCCGCAAATTCCGATGTGAGCACGGCGTCATCCTTTCTTTGCCAGCTTGCGTAGGGTCCTGCGTGCTTCCTCAACCTCTTCCAGAGTGAGCTTGCCGGAATCGATCAGGTGCGCCATGACGGGCTGAGTCCGGCCGCCGAAGAGGCCCAGCAGGTCGTCGATCAATCGGCTTTGCGCGGCCTCGCGGGAAACCACGGCCTCGAAAATATGGGCGTTGGAGATTTTCCTGGTGCGGCGGACCGCCTTCTTCCCTTCCATGCGATAGATGGTGGTTTGTACGGTAGTGTAGGCCGGGCGGCCTTCGGCGGCGAAGAACTGCTGGACGTCCCGAATGCAGGACGGGCCGAGGGTCCAAAGCGCCTCCATGATTTGCAGTTCCAGCTTCGATAACTTAGGGTGCGTCATATCTATTTACTACAACTATTTGAAATTCTACGCCTACAGTTCGTAATTGGCAAGCGCTCTTTCGCGGCGTGTCGTGCGGGGCGTGAGATCGGACGGCGCGCTGCGCAAGTGTTGTAGAATGACTGCATGTCGGGGCGTAGCGCAGCCTGGTAGCGCACCTGCCTTGGGCGCAGGGGGTCGGGCGTTCAAATCGCCCCGCCCCGACCATATCTTATTGATTAGTAAGGAGTTAATTGTCACCTCTCCTCAGCTCTGCTGTGCCAAAACCTAGAGAACTGTGCCAAAACTCAGGGGTTCCCCTGAAACTGGCCGGTAGAAATTGGACCGCGGCGCAAGCACGCAGGTAGAAATACGCGGGAAACTCACATGTCTTCGCGTTCCGTGGCTGAAATTGGGCAGAGGCGGAGGCGGAAGCTGTGGTTGGAGGATTAGTCAACCCCCTGCCACCGAAGCAGGGGGGCGAACCAGAGGCTGGTTCCGCGCCAATCGCCATCTGTGGCTTTCGAAAAGAGTTAGTCCATCCCCGATTCCACTTGTTTATCGGGACTGTGCCAAAACCCGAGTGGGAATTCCGTTGTTGCTCCTGGGCTGTGTCAGCACCTTGAGCCACGCGCCGACAGCCCGGATCGTCTTGCGCAGGAAGGAGAACGGCGGCTGAGAAGAATCCAGGCTTTGGCACCATCGGCGCAGCGTGGAGGGAGCGGCCACGCGATCGGGGTCTTTGACGGTGGGTGCCGCGGCTTCCCAGGAACGGCCTTCCAGGAAGCGGCGCTTGCTGTTAGTCGAACCTGCTGGTCCCTGCCGATCTGGCGGCGGGAGACTACGACCTGGTGATTGCGGTCAGCGGACCGTCGGGTCTGCCGGCGAAGGTCTCGGTAGGCGGGAAGTGAAGTTGGGCGTGTACATGCAGGCCCCGTTTTCAGAGCCGCCGCCACCGATACATGTTCTATCGGGAGTTTCTGAAAAGAGTTAAATAGACTGCCTGAAGATCATTCAATGCCGCATTGAACTGCCGTTCAGGCGTTTCGGCTTCGGCACTCGGGAGAAATGACCCAACGGGCGGGTTACGTGCCTTCGGAGCGGATGACGGAAAGTCACCCCGCACGGTCGCTTATCCTCCGTTCCCGGCGGTCACTTGGTGAGCGCGGCCGCCGCGTTGCCCGCCACAACCCAATTGGCGGATCCGGCAACCACCGCTTCGTCTTCGAACCACAGGAACCCGAAGTCATCAATGCACTCCGGGAAATCCGGCTTGATGATGATGTAGCCCGGAATCACCGCGCCCGGAATGAAACTTTCATCCGCGCGATTGTTGCTGTAGGTCTTGGTCTTCGAAACCGCCCCCACGCCGGCCACATACGAGGTGCTCGATACCGGGTGCGTTCCCAGTACGTAGTTCACCGCGCGAAGCGTATATTCGGGGCTGACCAGATCCGGAAACGCCTTGTGCAGGAAGTACATCCGGATTGCCATGTCCACCACGCTGCCGGATCCGCCCCACGCGCCGAGGCTGGGCGGAACGCCGAAAGGCGTCGCGTCCAATTGCTTGTCCACCCCAGCCATGTACTCTTTCACGGCTGCCCGGAGTTGCTCCTTGGCGCTCGCGTCCACGTAAGGCAGCGCGCGTACCAGCGTCCAGCCGCGTCCGCCCATCTGCTGCGCCGTTGCCATCGTCGGGAAGAGTTCCTTTACGCGAGACAGGTACGGTTCAGCGCCATGGCTGGCGATCGTCAGTTCCAGAGCCGCCGCCCAATCCTGCCCGCCGCCGAACCCGCCCGGCGCCGCCGCTGGAGCGGCGCCGGCTGCAGGAGCGCCTTGTCCGGCGCGCCCGCCCTGCGCAGTTTGCGCGCTCTGGCCGCCGCGTCCCCCCTGAGCAGCCGGAGGCTGTCCGCCGAAACCTCCCCGGCCGGCCGGAGCCGGCGTCGGATGAGCTTTCTCGTCGTTCCACGCTTTGATGGCGGTATCCAGACAGTCCTTGGCTAAAGCGTCGTCCCAGCCTTTCAGCACGTCGGCCGCCGCGGCCAGAGCAGCGATGCCGCTCCACTGGGTGTTCGGATTCGTATTGGTGAAGGCCCAACGATCATCCGGCTTGCCGGAGTACTCGTCCTTAACCTCGTTCGGACCGAGCGACGGGTCGTAGATGCGGCCGTCGGTCTTCGAAGCGCCATCGCCCAGGTGCGTATATTGCCGCAGGTCTGGTTCATGGGTGCCGCGAATCGTATGGCCGATTACCTTGAACTGCGCCAGAATCAGCAATGCGCCGTGCTTAACCTGCTCGACCGCATCCGGAATGCCGTCGGGACGGTGCATCTCAACTTCCCGCGCGGTTTCATCCACCGTAAGCTCGTCGTACTTCAGATCGAACTCGCGATACGCCAGAGCCAGACTCTGAATGACGTTCAGCTCGCTCGGTTCCTCGAGGTCGAAGTCGCCGGCGTCATACCAGCCGCCAACGTTCAGTCCGGGGATATGCTCGCCGGGCTTGAACGGGGAATCGGTGGTCGGGCCCTGGCTCCACCCGTCGAATTGGTTCCCGATGACTGGCGCCTGTCGGGCATCGTCCAGGTGCGAAGCTCCGTGCCATATCCGGTAGCCTTCGCGCACGGAAACGTGATCCATTTGCACGGCGAGGTGATGGTCCAGGCTGTCCTGCCAAATGTTGGCGTATACGTCCTTGTTGATCGGGAAGGGCGCCGTGCGCTGGCCCGCGTACTCAATCACGTACAGGCCGGGGTCCTTCACCGAAGTGAAGGCGAATTTCGAGTAGGTATAGCGCAGCCATGGCGTTGACACCGCGATCGGCCCCTCAAATACCTGTTTGTAAGACCCGTCCTCCATGAGGCGGAGCACTTTGGCCGTCTTGGGCGCGTTGTACTGGGGGTCCAGTTCGATCACCGCCACCTTGGAGAAATCCGGCGCATACCCTACCTGGCTGTGCGCCACGACCGGCGGGCGCGTCCAGTTGGGAATCACGTCCGGGCGAATATGCCAGACGATTGCGTCTTGGGTCTTGCCGGAGGGAATCAGCGTGCGGAGTACGAACCAGCCGTTTTGCGCGCGGTTGCGCCCGTCGTACAGCATGAGGTCGCCCGTGTCCGACTGAACGTGAACCCGAGCCAGCGCATCGTCGATCCCCAACGTAATGCTCTTCCCTTGGGCGAACGGCAACGGCTGGGTGTACCCCTTGGCCTTGTCCCAATCTTCCAGGTAGTACGCCTTTTTCGGCTCATCGGGAAGCGGCAGCACCTTGACCATCGGGTCATTCGGTGTGCGCGGGAATATGCCAGCCTTGGTTCCGTCCACAAGGTACGCCTTGCCCATGTAAATGGAAGGCAGGAACTCCAGGTTGAAGCCCGCCCGTCCGGCCAGTTCGTCCGGCAGCGGCTTATCGAGGTTCACGCTGACGCGCACCCCGCCCGGCTCGGCGGCAACTTGCAGGCGATAGTCCATCTGGTAGGTAGGGAAGGAAAGGTCGGCGGTGAGACGGTTGTGCTCGTCGTCGTGCGCGCGCCCTTTGAGGGTGGCCACCAAGTCCCACTGTTCGGGGGTGGGCATCAGGCGGACGTCGCCGTTGGTGGCGATGCGCTGGCCGTGGAGGATCATCTCCATGGCCGTGACCTTCTGGTCGACGAAGACAGGGTGGTATGTGCTGTCGTAAAGAAGGACGCTAAAGCCCTGCGTGTTGAGATAGTCGTTGGCGGTCACCTTCATGGTGAAGTCGGCGCCGAAGACGGCGATGCAGGAGAGCGCCAATCCCGCCAGAACAATTCGCGGCCGAGTAGACATGGATAGAGAGGTCCTTTCCGAAGAGAAGTCGACGCCTATTCTCGATCCTGCGGATTAGGTTCAAGGGTCGCTCAAAACCAGAGAATCCCACATTGTAACCACATGGCAGCGCCGGGCGAGCGCTTGCGGAGACGAGAACACAACGGCCATGGCAGGTGGGCTGATCGGAGTTTTGATTCTGCTGGCCGCTTGCGATGAAAGCCGGTCCCGGTCATCGTCGGGCTCTGGAAGAAAGCCGCGCAGAAAGCCGGTCCGCGGTTCGCCGTTAGCGAGCCTCTGGCGCCCAGCTATCACTTTTCGCCGTCGCACACGAGCGACAGAACCGGCCCGCTGGCCGGCGTACCATACTACGGCGCCGATGCGGCCTGCACCGACCTCTATCACGGGCCAGCGACCACGCGATTGCGTTAAAGATCGCGATCTAGCCCACGCGGCCGCAGCCTTAGCGCCCCGCCGCCGGTTCGAAGCTGATGGCGTAGACGTGCCCGGCCTTGACGCTAAGCCGCGCTAGCGTGCTGTTTACAGTCCGCAGAGGCACGCTCTGGTCGCCGTCGCGGACGGCGCCGATGCGCACGCCCTGAGGAGTGCGCAGGACGTGCACGCCATCTACCGCCGCCCTCAAAGTGGCGGTAGTGGGCAGTCCGCCCTTCCACGAGATGTCCACGCCCAAGCCCCCGCGGGCGCGAAGCCCGCTGACCTTGCCGTCGGGCCAAGCTCTCGGCAGAGCCGGCAGGAACTGGAGCTGGCCGGCTTGGCTCTGCACGAGCATTTCGGCGATGGCGGCGGTCCCGCCGAAGTTGCCGTCGATCTGAAACGGCGGGTGATTGTCGAACATGTTCGGCAGCGTCGATCGGCTCAGCAGCGCGGTCAGGTTTTCATAGGCTTTGTCGCCATCCTGCAGGCGGGTGAAGAAATTAATGATCCAGGCGCGGCTCCAGCCTGTCCCCCCTCCGCCGTTGGCCAGCCGCCGGTCGATGGTGGCCCGTGCGGCCTTCGCCAACTCAGGCGTGTAGAAGGGCGTGATCTGGTCGCCGGGGAACAAAGCGAACAGATGCGAGATATGCCGGTGCCCCGGCTCGGTTTCGTCGTAGTCTTCCATCCATTCCTGGATTTGCCCCCATTTCCCGATGCGGAACGGCAGCAGCTTGGCTTTCGCCGCGGCAACCTTCGCGCGGAAATCCGGATCGATCTTCAGAATGTCGCTGGCTTCCAAAAACCGCCCGAAGAACTGCTGCAGAATCTCCGTGTCCATCGTCGGCCCCATGGTGACGGCGGCTCTCTCGCCCGAAGGCGTCCGGTATGTGTTCTCCGGAGAGAGCGAAGGCCCGGTGACCAGATGGCCCTTGCCATCGTCCACCAGGTAATCGAGGTAGAACTGCGCCACTTCCTTCATGACCGGGTAGGCGCGCTCGGCGAGGAACCTGCGGTCGCGCGTGAAGTCATAGTGTTCGGCCATATGCAGCGTAAGCCACGCCGCGCCCATGGGCCAGACACCGGATGCGGCCAAGTCGATCGGCACGGCGTCTCCCCACAAGTCGGTATTGTGGTGCATGACGAACCCGCCGGCGTTGTAGTAGAACTTCGCCACCTGGCGGCCGTTTTCACGCCCGTTCTCGATCAGGTCGAACAACGGCGCAGTCAGCTCCGAGAGGTTGCATGTCTCCGCCGGCCAGTAGTTCATCTCGGTGTTGATGTTAATGGTGTATTTACTTCCCCAGGCGGGCGTCAAGCTGTCATTCCATTTCCCCTGAAGATTCGCCGCCATGCTGCCGGGCCGGCTGCTCGAAATCAGCAGATATCTTCCGTATTGGAAGTAAAGAGCGAAGAGGTCCTGATCCGCCGCTCCCCCCTGCACATGCTGGAGCCGCTGGTCGGTGGGCAAGGCGCGCGCCGCCGCATCCACCGGAAGGTCCAGCTTCACGCGCCGGAAGAAATGCTGATGGTCGCCGATGTGCTCGTTGCGCAGCGTTTCATAGGGGCGCGCGGCCGCGGCCAGATCGCGCGCGCAGGACGCGGCCAAGTCTTTCTCCCGAATCTCCGTCTCGGCGACGACCGTAAGCACGGCGCTATTCGCGCCGGAAATATCCAGCCGATCGCCGGAACTCTCCATTCTTCCGCCGGAGACGGTTGCTTTGACCTCAGCGCGGAAGCGAACGCCGTTGGTCTCTCCCGGGGCGCGCTTCGGAAGCGCCTGGCCGGTCATGATCAGGCGGCCATCGGCCGCCTCAGTGGTCGCATCCGCGGGCCGGTCCAGCGTGGCGCGGAAGGAAACGCTGCCCGGCTTATCGGCGCTGATGCGCACAACCAGGCAGTGGCTGCCTGGCGCCGAAGCGAACACCTCGCGCGTATAGTGCACTCCCCCGGCTGTATACTTCACGGAAGCGATGGCGGTGTCGAGATCGAGCTCGCGGCGGTAATCCGCCGCCTCCGGCCCTTCCCCAAAATCCAGCCACAGATCGCCCAGAGTTTCGTAAACCGGCAGGGCCTTGGGGATGCTGATCATCGCCCGATCCGCCAGCGCTTGCGCCTGCGCCGGATGCCCCTCCATCAATAAGCGGCGGATCTCGGGAATGGCCTTGGGCGCATCGGGATTGCTGCGGTCGCGCTTCTCGCCCGACCACACTGTGTCCTCATTGAGCTGGATGTGTTCCTTGCGGACCACGCCAAACACCATCGCCGCCAGCCGCCCGTTGCCCACCGGCAGAGCCTGCGTCCACGCGCCGGCCGGCTGCTTATACCAGAGCTTCAGCGCATTGTCATCCTGCGCGAGACACAAACCGGCGCTTGCCAGCGTCGCGACTGCCACGATTTTCGTAATTGATCTGATTCGCATCATGCCCCGCTTCCAACGTTCACGCCATAAGGCTGCGCGCATCTCGCAGTGGGGACTCGCGGACATCCGCCACGCTCCAAGATTACCGAAGATGGAGTTCTGCTTTTCTTGCTGCGGACGAGCCTGTACCCGCGGAGGACTTATTGTAAACGCCTACCAGCAGGCAAGTCAAAAAGCGGTTGCGCCTGGCGGTCCACGGCGATACACTTCGGGGAAAGCGCCTGCTCTAGTTTAGAGTCGGCTGCCAAAGGCGCGCCGCGCGAACGGACGCTCTTCGAACTTGGGCGGACGGCGGAAACCAGTTAAGGGAAGGTAATATGAGGGACATTCCATTCTCCAGGCGGTATTTCTTCTACGGGAGTTTGCTCGCTGGCGCCGTTCCGGCGGGAGGCTTTGGCAGCGCGCCTTCGCTGGCCGCGGCGGGATTCAAAACGGTGCTGGATAAGTTGAACGTCGCCGGCATCGGCATCGGCGGCCGCGGCGCGGACGATATCGCCACAGTAGCCACGAGCGAAAAAATCGTCGCGCTCTGCGACGTCAACAAGCCCTACGCCGCGCGGACCTTCCAGCGCTATGAGAAGGCCAGGCAATACACCGATTTCCGCAAGATGATCGAGACCGAAGGCTCGAACATCGACGCCGTCGTGATCGGCACGCCCGATCACAATCACTGCCCCGTCGCTCTCTTCGCCATGCAGCACGGCAAGCACGTCTACTGTGAAAAACCGCTGACGCGCACGGTGTGGGAGGCGCGCCTCCTGCTCGACGCCGCCAGGAAATACAAAGTGGCGACGCAAATGGGCAACCAGGGGTATTCGCACGAGGGCACGCGCACGGCCGCGGAGATTCTCTGGTCCGGCGATATCGGCGAGGTCAGGGAAGTGCACGCCTGGACCGGCGGGATCTACATCGGTGGCGACAACGTGCAGAGCGAGCCGCCCGAGGAGCCGATTCCGGACGGCCTGGATTGGGACCTCTGGCTGGGGCCGGCCGCCACGCGCCCGTACAACCACAACGAGTTCCGCCTGTGGCGCGCGTACTTGGATTTCGGCACCGGCGGGTCGCTGGGCGATTGGCTGGTCCACAACATGGGCCCGGCGAACCTGGCGCTGAAGCTGAGCGAGGCGCCGCCCATTAGCGTCGAGTGCGTCCAGATTCAGGGCGTCAGCAAGTGGACGTGGCCCACGAATTCGTACCTCCGCTATGAATTCCCCGCTCGCGGCGCCATGCCGCCGGTGACCATGCACGTGTATCAGAACTTGCGCGGCGATGCGGCCTATCCGCCGGGCATGGCGGACGACGAGCGGCTATTGCCGCGCGAGAACAATCTTGCGGAACGCGGCCGTTACGCGCCGCCCGAGCCCACCAGAGAACGCGGCGCGATGCCCGGAGCCGGAGCCTTTCCGGCCGCGGGTCGCGCGGGAGCGCCCGGAGTTCCCGGAGCTCCTGGCGCGGCGCGGGCCGGCGCTCCAGGCGCTGCGCAGGCGGGACGAGCGGGCGCTGCGGCTGGCATGCCTCCCGGCATGGCGCAGGGCGGCCCCGTGGATCGCACGCGCGTTCCCGGCAACGGCGCTCTGTTCGTCGGAGACAAAGGCTATATGGCCACCTGCGATCGCGGCGAAGGCGTCTGGCTGCTTCCTGCCTCGCGATGGGCGGAGTACAAGCTGCCGCCGCAGATCCTGCCACGTTCCGTCAGCCACCAGCAGGACTGGGTGCGCGCCTGCAAGGGCGGGCAGCCAGGGTGCTCGAACTTCGAAATCGCCGTGCCCTACATCGAATGGCTCATCCTGGGCGCTGTGGCGTTGCACGTTCCCAACACTAAGCTGATGTGGGACGCCAAGAATGCGCGCTTCGATAGCGCGGAAGCCAACAAGTACCTGCAGCCCTACATCCGCAAGGGCTGGGAGATGAAGCTCTAGCCGGGCCGCTCTCCGCGCTGCGAAGGTGCTTGGCATAACGGCTCCGTGCGCGGCCATTCCAGGACCCCATTTCCGGCCTCCGCCGGAGGATCGCCATGAGATTCGAGGTCTTTCTATCGTCAGTGGCGGAATTCGGCACAACGTGCACGCGCTCCAGCAGCAGTTGATGCGCATGAAAGGTAAATTCGGTTACAATACGGTTCGAAAACGCTAAAGTAAAGGATTTGTCAGGGGAACAGGATCAAGCCCCCGCGTGTCTTGAATGCCTGACGCCGAGGCGTTTCGGTGCGGCCCGTTGCGTGGTCCCCCCGGCAGTCCTGGGAAAGGGAGTCATGCGCAGGATTCTGCTCCTTGCGTTGCTATTCGGCCCGGCCGCTGCGCCATCGCTCTCCGCCGCCGACCCCGTGCTTTGGTACAAGCACCCCGCTCAGACATGGGGTAACGCGCTTCCCATCGGCAATGGCAGGCTTGGCGGCATGGTTTTCGGTGGCGCCGCGAAGGAGCGTATCCAACTGAACGAAGATACGATCTGGAACGGCAAGAAGCGCGACCGCGTCAATCCGGAGGCTCTCAACGCCTTGCCGGAAGTGCGCCGCCTGCTCTTCGAGGGCAAGACCGGCGAGGCGGAGGCTTTGGAAGAAAAATCGATGATGGGTATTCCCAATCGACAGCCGCCTTACCAGCCATTGGGCGACTTGAATATCGAATTCCCGGGTCATGACAACCCTGCCGATTACCGCCGGGAGCTGAACTTGGCCACGGGTGTCGCGCGCGTCACGTATCGGATTGGCGATGCGACGTTCACGCGCGAAGTATTCTCTTCCGCACCGGACCAGGCGGTGGTGGTATGGATTACCAGCGATAAGCCCGGGCAGTTGTCGTTCCAGGCGACGCTGACGCGTTCGCAGGATAGCCAGACCACGGTAGCGGCTCCGGACCGTATCATTCTGACCGGCGAGGCGATCGCTCACACGAATTTCTGGATCAGTCCGAACCAGAACGCCACGGCGCGCAAGAAAGAAACGGACCAGCTCGAAGCGGCCGGGGTGAAGTTCCGCGGGGTGTTGCGGGCCATCAATGAAGGCGGCAAAGTGGAGATCTCCGGAACCGATCTGGTGGTCACCAAGGCCAACACCGTAACCCTGCTGGTAGTAGCAGCGACGGATTATCGGGGCGGCGACCCGGCTGCCGCGTGCGACCGCTACCTGACGCGCGCCGCGAAGCCTTACGCCACCCTTAAGGCGGCGCACGTGGCGGACCACGAAAAGCTGTTCCGCCGCGTGGAAGTGGAACTGGCGCCGCTGGCCGCCAACGCTTCGGCCGAGACGCTCCCCACGGATGAGCGCCTGGCTCAGCTCAAGAAGGGCGCGGAAGACCCCGGCCTTGCGGCGCTGTACTTCCAGTTCGGCCGGTACCTGCTGATGGGCAGCAGCCGCCCGGGAACGATGGCGGCCAACTTACAGGGCATCTGGAACGAACTGATGGCTCCGCCGTGGGACAGCAAGTACACCACGAATATTAATCTGGAAATGAACTACTGGCCGGCCGAAGTTGGTAACCTATCGGAAACCACAGGGCCGCTGTTCGACCTGGTGAAGGCGAATCTTGACAGCGGCCGCCGTACCGCAAAGGAGATGTACGGCGCCCGCGGCTTCGTGTTTCATCACAATCTGGATGCCTGGGGCGATACGGCGCCTGTCGATTACGCCTATTGCGGCGTCTGGCCGATGGGCGGCGCGTGGCTGGCTCTGCATTACTGGGAACACTACCAATATGGCCTGGATCGCGCCTTTCTGAAAAGCGAAGGGTATCCCGTCATGAAGGAGGCCACGCAGTTTCTTCTCGACTTCATGATCGATGACGGCAAAGGCCACCTGGTCACCAATCCCTCCTATTCGCCGGAGAACAGCTATCGCATGGCGGACGGAACGGTGGGCCGGCAGACGGTCGGCGCCACCATGGATTACGAGATCATCTACACTCTCTTCCACGCCACGATGGACGCATCCAAGCTTCTGGGCATCGACGCCGATTACCGCGGCAAGCTGGAAGCCGCGCTCAAGCGCATCCCGGATCTCGAGATTGGCAAGCTCGGTCAGCTACAGGAATGGAGCGAAGACTACGACGAGCCCAGCCCGGGAATGAGCCATATTTCGCACCTATTTGCGCTGTATCCGTCCGATGAAATCACGTTGCGGGGCACGCCCGAGCTGGCCAAGGCCGCGCGCGTCTCGCTCGATCGCAGGGAGCAGAACGGCGGGGGCAGAGGCGGTTGGTCTTCAGCCTGGTACGCAAACCTGTGGGCCCGGCTCGAAGAGGGAGATCACGCCTATTCGCACATTCGCGGCCTGCTCTCAGCGGCCACCGAGACTTTTCTGAATGGCAGCGCCCGGTTCCAGATCGACGCCGATTTCGGGGCTTGCGCCGCCGTTGCCGAGATGCTCTTGCAGAGCCACTCAGGAGTGATTGCGATTCTCCCGGCCCTTCCCGCGGCGTGGCCGGACGGATATTACAAGGGGCTCCGTGCCCGCGGCGACTTGGAAGTGGATGCGACGTGGAAGGGTGGGCGCGCCGTTTCCGCGGCGCTGCGTCCGGGAGTCGCCGGCGACGTGAAGCTCAGGCCGCCGAAAGGCCAGCGCATCGCGAGGATCCAGTCCGGCGTGCAGACGATCAAAGCGGCGGAGGCCGGCGGCGTCTGGCAGGTCCGCCTCGAACCGCGCAAGGAATATACGATCACATTCGAATAGGGAGATCTATATGAACAACGGGCCCAAATTGACCAGGCGGCTCTTCGCCGCCGCCATCGCGGGCTCGCCCGCGGCGATTGCCCAGCAGCAGCCGGCGCAGGCTCCTCCCGCTCCCGCAAGGCGGCCGCAGCAGCCCGAGCCGCTGCCGTTCGCAGAGACGCTCACGTTCGCGAGGAAGGATGCCGAGCTTCGCGCTGCGCCATATCCTTTGTCGCAGGTGCGGCTTCTGGCGGGTCCGTGCCTCAACGCGGCGGATTCCAACCGTGCCTTCTTGATGCGCACCGCGCCCGACCGGCTGTTGCACACCTTTCGCCTGAACGCCGGGCTTTCCAGTTCCGCGCAGCCTCTCGGAGGATGGGAGGATCCCCGCGGCGAGCTGCGCGGCCATACCACGGGACACTATCTCTCCGCGTGCGCTCTGAGGGCCGCCTCAGCCGGAGATCAGGAGATGAAAGCGCGCGGCGATGAGATCGTCGCCGAACTTGCGAAATGCCAGGCGAAACTGGCCGGCGGCTTTCTGAGCGCGTATCCCACGGAGTTCTACGACCGGCTGGACGCGGGCAGAAACGTCTGGGCGCCGTTCTACACCTATCACAAGATCCTGGCGGGGCTGATCGACATGCACGTGCACTCCGGGAACAAGCAGGCGCTCGAAGTCGCCACGGGCATGGCGGCATGGGCGGATCAGTATAGCGCGTCCAAGACCGAAGCCCACATGCAGGAGATTCTGCGGGTTGAATTCGGCGGAATGAGCGAGGCGCTATTCAACCTCGCCGCGCTCACGAACGACCTTCGCTGGGCGAAAGCCGGCGACCGGTTTCAGAAGAAGGAGTTCCTCACGCCGCTTGCGCAGCACCGCGACGAACTGCGCGGGCTTCACATGAACACGCACGTTCCGCAGGTGATTGGCGCGGCGCGGCGTTTTGAGCTGACATGCGATCCGCGGTTTCGAACCGTGGCTGAGTTCTTCTGGTATGCGGTTTCCTCCGCGCGGACCTTCGTCACCGGCGGAAGCAGCACGGCGGAATTATGGAGAACCTCGCCCGGCCGTCTGGCGGCCGAGTGGCGGATGGGCACGCATCACCAGGAGTGTTGTTGCGCGTATAACATGATGAAGCTCACGCGCCATCTCCACTCATGGACTGGAGATCCACGCTACTTCGATTACTGCGAGCGCAACCTGTTCAATCATCGTCTCGGCGCCGTCCACCCCGACACCGGGCACTCGGTCTACTTCCTCTCGATGTCGCCGGGAGCGTGGAAGGGCGTCTGCGCGGAGGAAAAATCGTTCTGGTGCTGCACCGGCACGGCGTTCGAAGAGTTCTCGAAGCTGAGCGACAGCATCTACTTCCGCGATGAGCGCGGCATCTCGGTGAACCTATTTATCGCTTCCGAACTGGACGACCGCGAGCGCGCCATCGGTCTGCGCCAGGACACGCGGTTTCCGGATGAGCCTCGGACAACGGTGACGATCACCAAGGCTCCGTCTTCCGCCTGGACGCTCCGCCTGCGGATTCCGTCGTGGACCTCCGGGGCCGCGGTCAAGGTGAATGGCCGCGCGTTGGAAGCTACGCCCGGCGCGGGCAGCTACGCAAACATTACCCGCGCGTGGAAGAAGGGTGACCGCATCGATCTGGAATTGCCAATGAGTCTGGCGGCCGAACCCTTCGCCGATGAACCGCAAACGCAGGCCTTCCGGTATGGGCCGATCGTTCTGGCGGGCGACCTGGGCGCACCGGGGCTGACGGATGAACTGGTGACCAACCAGCAGGGCCCCGAAGTAAGCAGGATCCCGATGAGCGTGCCCGACTTGCGCGCCTCCGGGAAGAAGCTCGAAGACTGGATCAAGCCGGATGGCTCCGCGCCGCTCACGTTCCGCGCCGCGGCCTCCAGCGGCAGCGTGACCATGAAACCGCTGAACCAGTTGTGGGAAAGATTCGCCACCTATTGGAACGTGACGTAGTCCCTGGGATGCAGCTTCTTCAAAGGAGCCGGATAGGAAGGGTGGACCATGAAGCGGATTGCGATTTGCGCGCTTGCTTTTGCGGCCATAGCCGCCGGAGCGGATGTCCCCAAGGACCTCTCGAACGTCCGCGGGTTCAACTATGCCTCTTCGTCTGTCAGAGGCCATACGGAGACCTGGACGAAGTACAATACCGCTGAGGTCGAGCGCGACCTGGGGTATGCGCAGCGTCTGAACTTCAACCAGGTCCGGGTATTCATTACTTACGAGGCTTGGACAACGGACAAAGAGGCGTTTCGCAAGAACCTCGTCCATTTCGTCCGGGCCGCTCATCAGCGGGGCATGGGGGTCATGCCGACCATTGGCTCCATGCCCAGGGAGGCGCTTCAGGCAGACGACGGGCTGCCTTTGGCGCGGGAATGGGTCCAGGACTTGGTCAAGACCGTCGGAAACGAACCGGGCCTTGCCTTCTGGGATGCGACCAACGAGCCGGATTACCCGCCCACTCCCGCGGAGCGCATGAAGCGCCGAATGGAACTGGCGAAAGACATGGCGGGCTTCTTCCATGAGTTCGACAAGAAAACGCCGGTGACGATCGGGTATGCCTTAGTGCCGGGAATGGAGGAAGGCGCCGACGCCGTGGATGTTCTTTCGTTCCACGACTACTCGCCGAACCGGGCGATCATCCGCGCGAACATCGCGCGGGCCAAGACGTTCGCGGCGAAGTCCGGCAAGCCCGTGTTCAACACCGAGATCGGTTGCGTGGCGCGATCCAATCCGTACGACGTGACCATCCAGGAGCACACGAACGCCAATGTGGGCTGGTACATCTGGGAACTCATGATCACGCCCTCTTGGGGCGATGTGCACGGCGTGTTCTATCCGGATGGCACCGTGCGCGATCCGTCCATCGCGGCGGCGATCCTGGGTCTGTTCCGAAACCGGGGGCCGAACGTGGTTTTGGAAAACCCCGACCGGGAGGGCGCGGTAACCAGGGCCGTAGCTAGCGGCAAGCAGTGGCTGGCGCAGCCGGATGCGAACTGGGAGCGCGGGCTTAGTATCGCGGAGACGGCCGCGAATCTGCTGGAAGCGGGGGAATTGGTCGCGATGCGGGAGCCGCCGACCCGTACGGTGGATTTGATGCGTCAGGGACAACCGGACCTGCCGGTGTTGCGCGCCCTGCTGCAGAAGTACATCGACCTTCTGGAGCCTTACCAGCGGAAGCAGTAGCAGGGGAGAACGATGATGCGAGAACGAATAACCCGACGTCACTTTATGGCCGCCGCGCCTCTGCTGCCGGCGACCGTTGCGGCCGCCTCGGCGAAAGCGCCCGCGCCGTATGGACCCCTTCCCTCGGAGCGCCAGCTCCGCTGGCACGAGATGGAAGTCTACGCGTTCATCCACTTCAGCCCGAACACGTTTACCGATAGGGAGTGGGGAAACGGCGACGAAGACCCCTCCGTCTTCAACCCAACGGCCTTCGATGCCGACGCCATCGCCGCGGCGCTGAAGGCCGGCGGGATGACCGGCGCCATTCTCACCGCCAAGCATCACGACGGCCTCTGCCTGTGGCAGACCGACGCCACGGATCACTCGCTCAAGAAAAGCTCTTGGAGAGGCGGCAGGGGCGATGTGGTCAAGGATCTTTCGGAAGCGGTGCGGCGCGCCGGGATGAAGTTCGGCGTTTATCTTTCTCCCTGGGACCGCAACAGCGCCCTGTACGGCAGGCCGGAATACGTCATGATGTATCGCCAGCAGTTGCGAGAGCTGCTTACGCGATACGGACCGATCTACGAGGTGTGGCACGACGGCGCCAACGGCGGAAGCGGATATTACGGAGGCGCCAACGAGACGCGGAGGATTGACCGGCGGACCTATTACGACTGGCCAGCAACCTGGGAACTGGAGCGTTCCCTTCAGCCGGACGCCATCATCTGGTGCGAGATTGGGCCCGACATACGCTGGGTGGGAAACGAATCCGGATACGCTAACGATACTTGCTGGGAGACCTATAATCCCGTCGGCCCCGACGGCGGTCCCGCCGCCCCCGGTTACTCGCGGGCGGGCCAGGAGGGGGGCACGGGGCACCGCAACGGAGCGCAGTGGCTGCCGCCGGAATGCAATACATCGATTCGTCCTGGCTGGTTCTGGCACGAGCGCGAGAACGCGCGCGTGAAGACGCCCGCCCAACTGATGAACTTGTACTACAGGTCCGTCGGGCGAGGCGGCTGCTTTCTCTTAAATGTGCCTCCGGACCGGCGCGGCCTCGTTCACGAAAACGACGCTGCGTCGTTGCGCGGGTTCAACGCCATGGTCAAGGGGACCTTCCGGCAGAACCTGGCGGAAAAAGCGAAGGTCGCCGCTTCGAACGCGCGCGCGAAGGACGGCAAGGCGTTCGGACCGCGAAACCTCCTGGACGGCGACCGGTACACCTACTGGAGCACGGACGATGCCGTGTTGACGGCGGAAGTCACCTTCGACTTGGGGAAGCCCGTGAAGTTCAACGTTGTGCGCCTGCGCGAGAACATCAAGCTCGGCCAGCGCGTGGACGCTTTCGCGCTGGACCAATGGAAGGACGGCGCGTGGGCCGCGTTCGCGGAAGCGACGAGCATCGGATCGTGCCGTCTGGTGCGCACGAAAGAAGATATCACCACCAATCGGGTAAGACTGCGGATCGTCAAAGCCGCGGTTTGCCCGGCTCTTTCGGATTTCGGACTCTTTCTCGAGGCCGGCGACTCGGCGAAATCCTGAGAAGCGGGCAATCACGCGCTCTCAATTTCGAATTCGTAAACGCCGATGCTCACCGGCGGGGCCTGCACCGTATCCGGTAGCGCATCTTGCGGATGCTCCACGATTTCTACCGCCGGCTTTTGGCCCGCGACGTTCACCGAATTCACGCTGGGCGGCGCAATCTGCCGCAGCGTGCCCGGCCCGCGCAGCTTGATCCCGGTAACCTTCAGGCTGAACTCTTGGGCAGTCTCCGTGGCGTTGACCACGGAGAAGATGAGCTTCTTGCGATCGTTCGAGAGCGCCGCGGTCACATCCAGCGGATACGTCCGGCTTCCGATGGGAACATTCGGAATGTCCACGAACACCGTGCCGGGCGCCGCTTGCTGGGGGGAATTTCCGCTCACCGCGACCGGAAGGGCGTTGGTGAAGTGGTTCGCCATGATCTTCAGCACCAGTCCCTCGGCCGATAAGCCCGTAGCTTCGCCGGTGTTGTCGATCAGCACCGTGCCCATCCCTCCTGTCGCGCAACTGGCCTGCACCACATCGGAGTGACGGAACACCTCGTTCAAGAACAGAGCGTACGCCAGGGGCGTCAGCATCCCCGGCGTCTGGGCGGCGCCGCTCATCAGCCGGTTGCGGCAGCCCCATTCGTCGAAGATGAACTTGATGTTCTTCTCTTTCAGGTTCGGCATCCTCTCCAGGTACTTCTGCCACGCCTCGAAGAACTCGCCGATCCGGTTCGGCAACCTGCGCGCCTTGGTCAGCAGCGGATCGTCGGAATTCACAAAGGACTGTTTCTGTGAGTCGTATCTCAGGTGGGGATACGCGTAGGTATGCTCGGAGACGAAATCCACGTTGCCGGCGCAGTTGGCGAGCAGCCATCCATCCCAGTCTTCGTGAGACCCGAACGCGAACGGCAGGTCGTAGGGCATGGGCGGCTCCCACTCGCTTGGGAAGAAGTTCCCCTTCTTTTCCGCGCAGCCGATTCCTCTCTCGCAGATACTGGCGCCGCACAAGGTCACCTTGACTTGCGGGTCCGCCTTCCGCATGGCTTCGACAATGTTGTTGTGCTTCACCCAGTACTGGTTCAGCGACATGTGGCCGTCCTGCCAGGGACCGTACATCTCATTGCCAATGGTCCAGTACCGGATATGGAACGGTTCGGGATGGCCGTTCCGCGCGCGCAATGCGCCCAGGCGCGTCTGGATGGAACCATTGCAGTATTCCACCTGTTCGGCGGCGTCCCGCGCGCTGGCGTATCCGCTGTTGATCGTTAGATCGGGTTCGGCGCCGAGCAGTCTGCACAGGGCGATGTACTCATGCAAGCCGACGTCGTTGGACTCCCGTCCGCGCGGCGGGCGCTTGTCGGGATCGCCAAGGCCGTCGTAAAAGTCGTAGGACGAGACAAAGTTGCCGCCGGGCCACTTGGCCATCTTGAAGCCCTGCTCCTTGTAATACCGGATCATCCCGGCGTGAAATCCCTGCAAGTTATCCGCGGGCATCAGGGAAATCGCTCCGACGTGGAACGCGCCGTTGCCCGTCCCCACGATTTCCAGGCGCGCGTCCGATGAATCCGCCGCCACTGTGAACTTCAGCGCGAATCTCCGGTACGCGCTCGTTAGAGCCGGGATGGCGATGATCTGCGAATCGCCCGCGCCGGGTCCCCACACCAGCCGGACCACCACCTTAGCGCCGGGATCGCCAGCCAGCCAAACCCTGCCCGTATAGGACTTCCCGTGAGCCACACGCAGCCTGGACTGCTGAATGCCGTGCGGTTCGGAGGCAGCCAGCTTCACCAGCGGGCTGTGCTTGCCGACGAACGGCCGCGCCGTATCCATCTCCACCGTTCCCGCGGGCCCGACCAGCCGGAAAGGCTCGCCTCCAAAGCGGCGCATCATGGGATTGGCGGCCGCGGGCGCCGCTTCGCCGGCGCTGGTAATCGGGATCGAGAACTTCCTGTCGGTGAGCATTTCGGACCAGACCCGCGTCGTCGCTGGCTCCATGTACCCTCCGAAAATCATCGGATTGACCGGCGCGCCGGGCTTGGATGCATCGATTGCCACCTGAATATACTGGGGCGCGGCGAACGCCTTCCTCCCTTGCTCCAGCATGGCGGCGCCAGCCACCGAAGCCTTCAGAAGCTCACGTCGGTTCATTGGCATGTTGTCTCTCCTCTTCTTTGAACAGAAAGCTGGGCAAACGTATACAGGCTCCTCCGCCAGGTCTGCCATTCGTGCGTGGCGCCGGGCGAGATGTAAACGTAACTGTTCTTGATACCGGCAGCGATAAGTTGTTCCTGGCGCCGCTTCAAGCCTTCGGCGTTTTCGATCGGCGGCTCGGCGCCGAAACTCATGAACAGGACTCTTACCTTCCTGTTAAACTCCGCTGGATCGGCCATCTGCCCGTTGTAGATGGTCTTGAGGTCGAGCGCCGCAGGCGTGGCTGCGGGAGCAGGGGCGGGCGTGGTTCCCGGATCTGCGCCAGGTGCGGCTCCGCCACGGCCACGTCCGCCGCCGATCTGCGCGCCGCCGCTGAACAAGCCAATGTACGAGAACTTATCGACATTGGCCATGGTGACGGTTGCGGTTCGCCCGCCGCCCATCGAAAGGCCTGCCATGGCCCGGTGGTCCTTATCGAGAAGCGTCCGGAAATTCTTGTCGACCCACGGGATCAAGTCGTTGACCATGAGTTGTCCGTAAGCGCCTCCAGGAGGGCCGGCCGCTCCGCGGCCCGCGCCCGGAGGGTATCCAGGTCCGCGTTTCATTGGACGACCAGGGCATCCACGGCCACTGGCCCGGAGCCGCGATTGATGATGTTGATAGAATGTTTGCCTGGAGCAAGGCCGGTCACTTCACACACCGGCTGCTGGGTCAGGCGCGGGCCGCTGGTGGATTCGTCCGCCGTGGCGCGGGTTCGGCCGTCAATTTGAACTTCAATTTTCCCTGCTCCCGCCTCCTTAGGCGCGATGACCGAAACACTGCTGCCGGTGAACGAAGCACTCCACACATTGCCGGGCGTTTCACTGATGGTGAGGTCGTTGTTGTATTCGCGGGCGCCCAGGTTGGAGCGTCGCATCCATCCCGGAGCCACCACGCCCGGGTCGTCGTCGTTGATCCAGCCTTTGTCATGGGTAACGCGCAGAACGCGGATGGCAGTTGCCAGAGATTGATCGGTGATCCCCGGCAACGGCTGCGCCGATCCGCTTGGCGTAACCAGAAGCCCCTGGTCGTTTTGAACAAATGTTAACGCCATGTCGGAGCCGACCAGTTCGACTTTGGACACTCTACCCAACGTAGCCCCGCCAGCGCGCAACGCCGTGAGAGTTACCGGCCCGTCGGTCCAATCGAGCAGAGTGGCATAGACCTTGCCCTCGTTGCGCGTGTAAGAAACTGAATTGTCGCCAGCGACTTCAAACGGGCGCGAGGCATAAACGGCTTCGCCGTTCACCTTCAGCCACGCGCCGACGTCTTTGCAGATGCGAATCACTTCAGGGTCCAGATCCCCGCGGCCATGCTGGGTAATATTGAGCAACATGGTTCCATTCCGGGAGACGTTTTGCATCAACAAGCCGACTAGTTTCTTGGCATCCAAGTACTTTTGTCCGGATTTGTAGTGCCAATCGGCGATGGTGGTCTCGGTCTGGAATGAATAGGCCATGATCTCCGGTTCGATGATGGCCTCCGTGCTCTTGACCAGCGAATGGTCCACGAAAGGAAGCAGTTCAGGGCTGTTTTGGAAGCTGTTGTAACGCCCGCCCACGCCCTTCAGATTGAGCACTGCCTCCATCTTTCCATGGTTCCACTGCAGGGATTTGTTGTAGTAATTCGCGGCCAATGGCGGCGCAAGAAATCCCAATCCCATGTGGACTCCAACGTCCACTTGTGAGTCGCCGGCGTGCTCGTCGAAATAGATCACATCGGGATGATACTTAGTGATGGCGTCATCCACGCGCCACATGAACTGGTTTGCAAAAGGAGAGAGCAACGGATCGTTGTCCGGAGTGCGCGGCCCCCTCGAAATGGTGTGCGGAGGTCCGTAGAGGTCCACCGGGTCCAGGCCTTCCCACCACTTTCCTTTTCCGTCCAAGACGGTCTGTAGCGCGTCATAAGGCACGCCTTGCTTGGGACCTTGCTTGTCGCTGGTATAACGCACCGGCATGAATTGGCCCCAGGTCCTCCCCGGCGAGTCATGAAAGCCGATGCCGAAACGCAACCCGTGCTGGCGCGCGGCTTTTTCCCAGGAGCCTACGATGTCCACTTTGGGGCCGACGCGAACCGAGTTCCACGGTTGGTAGGCCGAATCCCAGTTGTCGAAGTTGTCGTGGTGAACGCCCATGGCCATGAAGTAACGCGCTCCCATTTCGACATACAAATCCATCAGCTCATCCGGATTCCACCGGTCAATCACCCAGTTGTGGGCGATGTCCTTGTAACCGTACTCCGACGGATGGCCGAAGTGTTCGAGCTGGTATTTATATTGCGCGCTGCCCTCCTGATACATGCCGCGGGCATACCAGTCGCCATCCTCGGGCATGGATTGCGGATCCCAATGCGCCCACGCGCCGAACTTGGCGTCGCGCCACCATTCCGGCGTGACGTAAAGCTGGCTGATCGCCTTCCAGTCAGAGGAATAGGGCCCGGCGGCCACCGGCAATGGCGGCAAATTCCAAATGTCCGGCGGCAAACCCAGGTCACCGTCGCCGACAATGATCTTGTCGAGGTTCACCGGGACATCATTGGCTGCCAGACTGATGGTCAGTGTGGCATTGGCGGGAATCGCCAGGTCAATTATCGCGTGGAGAAAAGAATTGGTGAGCGCTCCCGACGAGTGGACGTTCACCTTGCGCGCCGGTTGGTCGTTGACGGCGACACTGATCGTGCCCGCTTTGACCGAGGCATAGCGAAGCGCCAATCTGCCGGCCGCGGGCAGGCCGGCGAACTTCACGCCCTGGCCAGGCTCGGCTAAATCGACCAGAGAGCCTCCCGAAGCCACAGTATCGTTTACCTTGGATGCGCCGCCAATAAGCTCCGCGGATTCCGCTTCGAACGTGCGCGTTTCAGCAGCGATAGTCGAAGGCCAACCGCAGAATGTTAACAAGGATGCGGCCAGGACAATCCGGATGTCGCAGATCAACCTAAGCACGAACCTATGCTGGCACACATAAACTCCACACGCCGTCGGCACCGCTGGTCGTTTCATAAGCTGCCATCTCCGTGAATAAGGTATTAGCACTCTTTAGGCTCCGCCGGAGCCGAGGTCAAGCCGTGCGTCCCCCGCTGCAAACGGGAATGCGTCGAACGCTTCAAGCGTGGGCCACCTGACTGACCCAGTCGCCCGGCTTGCGCCGCCCCAGTCTCATGTGGACCGTCACCGGCTTCTTCTCCGGCAAGTGAACGTCGATGTTCGCCTTGCCGGCCTGTAGCGGCGCCGCCAGCACGCCCGCCGGAGCGGTGATCGTTTCGATCCCGTACCGCGCAATCAGCGTGACGTCCTGCTTCTTCACCGACGTGACCGTCAGTTCCACGGTCCGGGCCTCCATGTCCCATGCCAGCTTGTCGATCCTCACGAAGGTCCGCGCCAGCATCCCGTTAATCGATCCCTTTACCAAGGAAGGAGGAAGACCGGGAAGCACTTCAATCACGCCGGGGCGCGAGTAGGCCAGCATTTCCATGATGATCGCCGGAATCCCGCCGTGCGCATCCGGCACAGGCACGCCATAAGGCTCGCGCGAACACCGGAGCGCGCTGCTGACGTAGCCCTGCTCCATCAATTGCCGCAGTTGGACGTCCACGATGATGTTGTCTTTGAGCCGCGCCCCCACCAAAGCGCGATGGCAACGGCCATAAGCAGGCAAAGTCTCGCCCGCGACCGCGGTGGCTAAGGCATCAACCGTGCGCCTTCGGCCGGCTATCTCCGCGGCTCGAGCCAGTTGCGGCGTGCGATCGGGATCGATTTCATCGCCCGGCCAGGCCCCGTAGAGATGCGACACATGCCGATGGGTGTAATGCTCTTGCAGCGTGGGCCAAGCCCACTCCTTCAGCGTGCCGTCCGGTTCGAGCAGGTAGGGCGGCATCTTGGCCAGCATGGCCTTCCATTTCGGCACGCTGTCGGCGTCGGAGCCGAGAATCTCCGAAGCCTGGATCAAATTGGTCAGCACTTCGCGGCACACCGCGATGTCCATGGTGGCATTGATCAGCACGGGTTTGGATGCGTCCGTGCTTCGGGGCACGTTCTCCGGCGAGATGGATGGGACGAACATATAGTTGCCATTCCCGTCCGTGAGCGTGAGGAAATCCTCGTAGAACAGCGCCAAGTCCTTGTACACCGGCACTACGCGATTGCGGAGAAACTCCTTGTCTCCGGTGACCAGGTAATGCTCCCAGAACTGGCGCGCGTACCAGCCTCCGGCGGAAATCCAGTAGGGCCAAATGCCGATATCGGAGCCGCTGGTGTAATAGAACTTGACGCCGACGCCCTTGTCCGGAAAGAGGGGATAGGAAGCGCCGCGAAATCCGAAGATGTTCTTGGCGTTCGCGCGGCAATCCGGGGCCAGGCTCTCCATCCAGTTGAAGTAGGCCTCCATGCCTTCCCGCAAGCCGCCCTGGACGGCGCCCGCCGTTTGCAAATCGATGGTGGAGTTGACCTCGGCCGCGATGCCGGGGTACTTGCCGCTATTGAGAATGAACCAATGGCGGCCCATTTCGAAAACCTTCTCCAGCAGCGCGGGCGAGAAATCCGGCCGCGACCGCTGGTCGGCCAGAAGTTCCTCCGTTGACAGTCCATATTGCGCGGCGCCCCCGAAATCCACGGTGACGCGGTTGAGCATCTCCGACTGAACCTTCCGGTGCCGCTCAAGCAATGCCGGATAATCTGCGGCCATTCCATCCAACGCCCGCCGCAGCGATTCCACCTTGTCGTCGCTGAAGTCAGGGAAATATTCAATGCGCGTGAGCAGCATTACGGACGACGCATTCTCCACCGTCAGCGCGTCGCCATCCATGCTGGCCGATCCGCCGGTGCGCACCACGCGAACCACCCCGGCGTAGCCGCTGTGGTCCACGGAGGGGTCCAAAATGCACTTATAAATCAGCCGCTGCTCGTTGAAGTCCCGCCGAACGTCGCCGGCTTCGACGCCCTTCGGGGCCGGCAGTTTGGGGGGCGATCCCGACCCTCCCAGGTTGAATGCCGCCCGGTCGGGCGCCGCGGTGTTAATTCCAGGGTGGCTGCCCCAGTCCATCCCGGAAACCATGCTCCACTCGGCGGACTTCTGCAATGCGATCCGCACATTCACCGTCTGACCCGCCGGCGCGGTGAGCCACTGAACCACAACGTTGTCGGGCCGCGAAACGAACGTTTGACGAAGCCAGTCGCCGTGCTCGTCGGTCCAATGCACCTTGGCCTCGCCCGTTTCGAAATCGAGGGTGCGGATATAGTCCCGAGCCGACGCGGTCTTGGGAAGGTCGAGATGCATGAGGAACGCCGGGACGGTGAGGTGCGGCAAGGTGTCCTGCTTGACCGGGCTGTCGTTCATGCGCTGAAGAGCGAGCGCCATGGCATCGCGGTCGTTGCCCGCCAACACCATTTGCCGCACTTGCGGAAAAATGTCCGCGACCTTGGGGGCCTCGACGGGCTTCTTCCACGGCATCAGCAGGCTTTCGTGGTGAAATAGGATCTGCTCCGCATAGGGATCGCCCATCAGTTCGATGGTCATCGCGCCATTGCCGGAGATGAGACTTTCACTGACCAACTCTCCGGGCACGACACTGCAAAAGCCGCGCTGCGGCACAATCTTCCGCTGGACCCGTTCCGCCAGCGGCATCGGTGCGATGGGATACGATCTCGCAGGCGCCTCTGGCTTGGGCAGGAAGGGATCAGCTTGCACGCGGTGAAGATATTCGGCCGGGCGATTGTCCGCCGGCGCGGCCGCGGTTCGTTGCGGCGTCGTTTGGGGACCGCTTTGGGCCGCGGCGAGCACCGGCTTTACCGTGAGGGACCCCACCAGTCCAGCAGCGGCCGCGTTTGTTTTCAGAAAATCTCTGCGCTTCATAATTTCTCCCCAGGTATCAAACGGCCCAATTGACCCAGTCCAGCGGGTTGCGCCGTCCGAGCTTCAAATGAACCTCCACCGGCTTTCGTTTCGGCAAGTGCAGGTCGCAGGCGGCCTTGCCCGGCTGGGGCGTCACCGCCAAAGCTCCGGGAGTGGCGGTAACCGCTTCGATACCCTGCCGCGCAATCAATGTGATGTCCTGCTCTTTGACCGAGGTGATCGTCAAATCCACGGTCCGGGCGTTCATGTCCCAGGCCAGTTTGTCAAGCCTCGCAAAGGTGCGGAGCAACATGCCATTCGCGGACCCCTTGACCAGCGAGGGCGGAAGGGCGGGAAGCACCTCGACCACGCCGGGGCGCGAGTAGGCCAGCATTTCCATCATGATCAATTGAATGCCGCCCTGCGCATCCGGCATGGGCCCGGCGTAGGGGTCGTGAGAACACCGAAGCGTCGGGCCGACGTTGCCCTCTTCAATCAATTGCCGCAGTTCGGTGTCCACCAGGTAACTGTCTTTGAGCCTCGCTCCAACCAAGGCGCGATGGCAGCGGCCGTGCGCGGCCAGCCGCTCCGGAACACGGTGGCGGTCGGCAATCAGCGCCGCCTTGGCCAGTTGCGGCCTGCGGTCCGGATCGATTTCGTCGCCCGGCCACGCGCCGTAGAGATGCGAGATATGCCGGTGATCGTAACGCTCCGCCAGCGTAGGCCACGACCATTCCTTCATGGCGCCGTCCGGTTCCACCAGGTAGGGCGGCAACTTGGCCAGCATCGCCTTCCATTTCGGCACGCTGGCGGTCTCAACGCCCAGTAGCTCGCAAGCCTCCACCAAATTGGCAAGGACTTCCCGGCACACCGCAATGTCCATGCTGGCGTTAATCACCAACATGCACGAAGGGTCCAGGTTGCCGGGATTGTTCTCGGGCGAAAAGGACGGGACGAAGGTGTAATTCCCATTCTTGTCGGTGACCGTCAGGAAATCCTCGTAAAACAGCGCCAGGTCCTTATAAGCCGGAACCACGCGCTTGCGGAGGAAATCCAGGTCCCCCGTTACAAGGTAGTGGTCCCAGAACGGGCGCACGCACCAGCCTCCGGCGGAAAGCCAGTAGGGATGCGGCCACGTCTCCCCGGTGGAACCGGCGAAGTCGTACATCTTATCGACGCCCTCGTCTTTGGTCGGCGTGAGGGAATAATGGGCGCCGCGCATCCCGTAAATGTTCTTCGCGTTGGCGCGGTAGTCCGGGTAGAGGCTCTCCATCCAATTGAAGTAGGCATCCATGCCTTCCCGGTGGTCGGCCTGCACACCCGGAGCGATCTGCAGGTTGATATTGGCATTGGTCTCGGCCGACATGCTGCAATACTTGCCGCTGGTAAGGATGAACCAGTAGCGGCACATTTCAAATAACTTCTCGAGAAAAGCGCCCGAATAGCCGGGGCTGGACCGCTGATCGGCCAGCAACTCCTCGGAAGACCAGGCATATTTCGAGGCGCCTCCGAAATCCACGGTGACGCGGTTGAGCATCTCGGACTGGACCTTCCGCGCGCGCTCCAGAAGCGCCGGATAATCCGGGGTAATCCCTTCCACCGCCCGCCGCAGCGCTTCCACCTTGTCCTCGCTATAGTCGGGGAAATGTTCAATACGCGTCAGCAGCATGACGGACGACGCATTCTCGACCACCAGCGTGTCGCCATCCATGCGGGCAGAGCCGCCATCGCGAACCACGCGCGTCACGGCGGCGAAGCCGCTGTTGTTTACCGACGGATCTAAAATGCCCTTGAAAATCAGGCGTTGCGCGTTGAAGTCCTGGTGGACATTGCCTGGTGCGGCACTTGGTACGGCGGCTCCTCCGCGCCCCGCCGAGGCGCCAGCCGGCGCGCCTCCCCGCCCACCCAGGCCCGGCGCTCCTCCTCCCCCGCCGCCGCGGCCTCCGCCCGCGGACCTTGCCATCGCGATTCGGACATTCACCGACTGACCTTTCGGAGCGGTGAGCCGCTGAACCACGACGTTGTCGGGCCGGGACGCGAATATCTGGCGATCCCATTCTCCGCGCTCGTCCGTCCAGTGGACCTTCAACTCGGTGCTTTCGAAATCCAATGTGCGGAGATAATCCTTGACCGACGCGGTTTTGGGAGATTCCAGACGCATCGAGAATGCCGCGCCTCCGCCTCCGCCCATCCCGCTGCTCATGGGGGTCTTGTGCCATTCCTCGTAACCGAGCCTCGCAGCGTCGTGGTATTTTCCGTCCAGCAGCATTTGCCTCACCTGCGGGAAAATGCCCGCGATGTTGGGCGCCTCGAAGGGCCTCTTATGCGGCGTGAACAGGCTTTCGTGACGGAAAGAGATCTGCTCCGAGTATGGGTCGCACGCCATGTCGATACTGATTGGTCCATTGCCGGAGATGAGAAGCGCATCGCTCGCGGGCGCGATGCTGCAAAAGCCCCGCCGCGGCACGATCTTCCGCTCGATCCTTGCCGCCAGCGGCATGGGCGAGATCCGCACGTCGCTCGACCGCAACGATTCCGAGAACACCGGCGGCTTCGGCAGATGCTTGTCCTGCTTGGCGCGTTGGAGGTATTCGGCGGTGCGAATCTCCTCCTGCGCCGCCGGAGTTTTCGGCGCGGCGCTCTGAGCCGCATCGAGCGGCTCGAGCAGCTTCGTGGAACCGGCCAGTCCGGCCGCCACCGTACCTCTTGTCAGAAAATCTCTGCGCTTCACCGTATCCTCCTTGCGCCTATCTCTTGCCGCGCGCCCGCATTCCTGGCGACGCCGAATTACCCGCCGCAGACGAGGTCAAGCCGGGACTAGGCTCCTCCCCCCGTCACTCCACTCGAAACAACTTGATCCGCAGCATGCCGATGACGCCGTTTCCCGGAAGACCCCGGCCGGCTTCGTCGCCGTTGAGCCTGCGGCCCGCGATCCACTTGCCATTCTCGTAATGCCCCTCGTCTTTAGAGCCGACCACGGCCCGCCCGGGGCCGGATTCCACGGCGAAGCTGGGCGTGCAATTGGAGCCCACGAACAGGAACTCATCGGGTGCGATATTCGCGATGAGCGCGAAGGGCCGGGTCTCGAGCGTCTCGCAGCCGTTAAAAGCGCCCACGCAGTTCTGGCCAATCGCCGTCTGAGCGGCCGCCCCCGCGGCTGTGCCCCCTGGCGCCGCGCCGCCGGCCGGGCCCCGCCCTCCGCGGCCGAACCCGCTCCGGCCAATGGTTATCCTATATCCGCCCAAGGACACGGTTTCGGGTTGGTCGCCATCCACCAGCACCGCGGTCACCTTGCCCGCCGCCTGCCATGCCGCCAGCTGCGCGCTGAATCCCCCGAGCAGCTTATAAAGCCGTGCGAACTGGCCGTCGGCACCCGCATCTTCCACGCCGAACGGCGATACCCCCAGCGCCGAGTGCTTTCCTATGGCATACAAGTAGTTGGCCGGCGCGTTCCGCGATTCCGGGAAAAACAGCGGGTTGCCCGCGCGCGTGTAAAGCGCGGTGATCTCCTTGAACTGCCTGTCGTAGACATCCGGCCCGAGGAAGTCAATCGCGGGCGCCGCGGCGTGATAAATATCCATGACCCGGGCCACCGGGCCGCCGCTGGGATATGTCCCCGGAATGGGCGTTCCGGTGACCGGGTATATCCACGCATTCACGTACATCGGGATATTCAACTCCGCTTTGCCCGCTTTGACTACCCCGTTCAGGTACCGGCCGTAGAAGTAGGCCATGAAGATCTCGTCGGCGCGCGCGTCATCCCCGAAGACCTCGGCCCAAGTCCCGGACGGTTTGTAGCCGTTTCGTCCCCAGATTTCCAACAGTTCGGGCAACAGGCGGTCTCTGTTCTTCGTCAGGTAAGCCATCAGATCGCCTGGTACGGGCTTGGCGTAGGCGGCTTGCGCCAGCGGCGACCGGTCGCGGCTGTCGCCGTACACTCCGACCTCGTTCTCCACCTGCATCAGAATGACCGTGTGTTGCGGATCGGTCTGGCGAATATGGCGCGTCAGCGCCGCGTAGGCCCGCGCATCGGTAGCCATATTCTGCTCGGCGAAGGCGCTCAACTCGCCTTCGTAGCGATCATTGACCCCGCCGCGGCCACCCGCCGCGGGCCGGATCTCCAGAAGCGGGAACTTGTGGTCCTTCTTCACCCATATCGGCGCGAAGGCCGAGTGACCCTTCCAGCAGCCGAACCAGATGAGCGCCAAACGCATGTGACGCTTGCGCGCCTCCTGGATCTGCGCATCCACCAGGCTGAAATCGAACTTGCCCTCTTCGGGTTCGGTCAGCTCCCAGCTTACGGTTCCAATCACCGTATTGAGGTTCATCGCGGCCAAATGATCCCAAATGGGCTTCATGTACTCCACGCTGGAAGCGCTGGAGTTGTGGAGTTCGCCGGCCAGCATGAGGAACGGTTCTCCGTCGACGAACATCTGCTTGACGGCTCCGTTTTGCGCGATGCGCGGCAGCGGCGCGGCGGGCTTCGCCGGGGAGTTCTGCGTCTGTGCCCAGAGAAAACAAGGGATGGAAAGAATTGCAATAGTGAGGGGATATCTCATTTGTACCAGTGACATCGTGAAAGGCTCCTCTTTCATAGAAGACTGTTACGAGGCTTCTCGCAGCGCCGCCATCAGGCCCCCAGCAGTTTGAAAGCGATTGCATGGTCGCTCGGTTTCTGCTGGGGAAGCTGAACCGTCAGGCCCTTCTCATCCTGAGTCCAATTCACCTTGCCCTTGAATCCCAACAGTTCCACGTGTTTCACCGGGAAAGTCGCGACACTGCTCTTTGTCGAAAGCGCGTTGATGACGGCCTGCTTCTCCGGCCAGCCCATCACGAAGGCGTAAAGCGCACTGCCCTTGGCGGTGAAGCGCACTTCCTCAGCCGTGAAGTCTCTGCGGCCTGCCTCGTTGAACCTGGCGCCGCGGCCGGAAGGCGGCGCGGAGGCCACGAGCCCATCGCCGAAGGTCTTCCACGGCCTGGTTGCGTAGATGCCCTCGCTGTTGACGGCCATCCAGCGGGTGATTTCGTCCAGGATCTTCAATTCCTGATCGTCCAGCATGCCGCTGTTGGGCAACGGAAAATTCAGCATCAAATTGCCGTTGCGGCTGACGATATCCACCAGCATGTCGATGACGCGCTTGGGGGTCTTGTAGACCGCTTCCTTGTCGTAGTGCCAGTTGCCTACGCAGGTGTCCGTCTGCCAAGGGTTGGCCGGGACGCCGGCCGCCACGCCGCGCTCCCAGTCCAGCACGCAGGTCCCCGTTTCGCAGTCGCTCGCCAGTTTGCTGGTGTACACGGCTTCCACGCGCCCGCCATGGATTTTGGCGCTCGTATTGTAGAGGTTCGCCACCAGCGCCAGGCCGTACTCCTGGAAGAAAATGTCGCCATCGGTATAGAGCAGGTCGGGTTGGTAGTTGTCTACCAGGTCCTTGATGCGTTTGAAGTAGTGCAGTTTCCAGGCGTCGGGCGCCTGGCGGTCGTTAACCTGCTGCCCATAGGGATAGTCCTTTGGCAGATCGTGATAGAGGTCGGCGTAGGCGGGATCGGCGCCGTCGTATGGTACGCCGGCCAGCGGGCCGGTCTTATCGCTCGTGTGCGACGGCGAAAACCAGTGATAGCTGGGCGCCAGGTGCTCGCTGACGGCGAACCGCAGCCCGGCTTTCTGCGCGGCTTTCTTCCAGAGCCCGACGATGTCCCTCTTGGGACCAATGGCGACAGCGTTCCAGCGCGGCTGGTGAACGGACTTCCAGAGGTCGAAGCCATCGTGATGCACGCCCATGCTGCAGAAGTACTTCGCTCCGGCCTTCTTGTAAAGCGCGACCAGATGCTCGGGATCGAACTTGTCGGCCTTCCAGGTGGGAATCACGTCCTTGAAGCCGAACTTGGTGGGATGGCCGTACGTCTTGACATGGTAATTGTACTGGCGCTGGCCCTGAATGTACATATTGCGGGCGTACCAGTCGCCGTACTCCGGAGCGGATTGCGGCCCCCAATGCGCCCAAATACCGAACTTCGCGTCACGGTACCAGGCGGGAACCTGCCATTCCTTGAGCGATTCGCGAGTGCCCTTGAAGGGCCCGGGTGTGATACCCAATTGCGTCTCGGCGGCTCGCGCGCGCCTGAGAATCGCAGGCGCACTCATCGCAGCCAGCGCCTGGCGTCTACTAAGGGTCATATGCGTCTCCTTTACCGCTTACTTCTTGGATTTTATATAGAATAGCAGTGTGCGGCAAATATTTGAAGGAGATTCAGGGTTGAGGCTTTTTTATTCGCAATTGCCTTCCTGACGCTGGCTGCCGCTTCGTTCGGTCAACCTCCGGCCAACGCTCCCTACCTGAATCCGAATCTGCCATCCGAGCAGCGCGCGAAGGATCTCGTTTCGCGGATGACGCTTGAGGAGAAGGTCCTGCAGATGCAGAACAGCGCACCGGCGATTCCGCGTCTCGGCGTGGGCGTCTACAACTATTGGAACGAAGCCCTGCACGACGTCGCTTCGGGACGCGCCACGGTGTTTCCTGAACCTATCGGCATGGGCCGAGCTTCGACCCGGATTTGGTGCATCGCGTGGCGGATGCGATTTCCACGGAGGCGCGCGCGAAGTATCACGAGGCGCAGCGCCTCGCGCCGATCCCTGAAGCGCCGCCGGGCAAGACTTTCAGGACTACTCCATGCAGGGCCGCACGTATCGCTACTTCAAAGGCGAGCCGCTATATCCGTTCGGCTATGGGCTCAGCTATTCGACCTTCGCGTATTCGGGCCTTAGCGCGAGGCGCACCGCTAGCAGCGCGGAGGCGAGCGCAACGGTCAAGAACACCTCTTCTCGCGATGGCGACGAAGCGGTTCAGCTCTACATCGGCGGCGGCGCGGATCTAGACGCGCCGATTCGCAATTTGCGCGGGATCCAGCGGATTCATCTGAAGGCGGGAGAGAGCCGCCAGGTAAGGTTCACGCTGGGATCCGAAAATGCGCCGAAAACGAAGGTCGAAATCAGCCTGGGCGGCGGTCAGCCGCTGGCCGGCGTCCCGCACGTGGAAGGCGTGCTGTAACGATCACTCGCGCCGCGTCGAATCGCGGACTATCAAAGTCGGGTGGAGGAGGATGGTCTTTGGCTTAACGGGCAGTTTCTTCGTTTCGATCATGCTCAGGGCCATTTCCGCCGCCTTCTCTCCTATGCCCGCGCTGTCTTGGTCGATGCTTGTCAGTGGCACGCGAAGGAATGCGGAATGGAGGATGTTGCCGCACCCCACGATAGCGATGTCCTCGGGAACACGGAGGCCCCGCTCCAGAACGGCTCGCAACGCCCCGATTGCAATCGGATCGTTGTAGCAGAAGACGCCGTCCGGAAGCGGCTTCAACTTTAGCAGTCGCTGCATGGCGTCGTGGCCACAGTTGTCTCCGGCATCGTCGCTCGATCGCGACGAGACGACATAGGCTGGCGGCGCGGCGCGCCGGTTCCGGGAGAGAGCGCGCCGCCAACCCGCCATCCTGCCAAGCGCCGGACTGATTTCGGGCCCCCTAATGTGAGCGATCCGTCGGCAGCCTATATCGATCAGGTGTTGCGTCGCCAGCTCGCCCACCTCCTCGTCGCGGACCCCGACGAAGGGCGCCGTCAGATCGTCAAAACGCCGGTCGATGAGAACGTATGGGATCCCTTCTTCCCTGATGCGGCGAAAACTCTCCACCGTCTGTTGTGTAGAAGCGATGATCAAGGCATCCACGCGGCGAGCCAGCAAGCGCTCGATCTCGTCCCGTTCGAGCGCCGGATCTTCCTCTGAAGACGAAATCAGGAGACCGTAGTCGCGCTCGCGCAAAACCCGGGCTAGCGCCTTCGCAACTTCGCTGAAAAAGGGATGAACCAGATCTGGAACAATCAGGCCGATGGCGTACGTCCGTCCCGTAACCAGCGTCCGAGCCGCCAGGTTCGGCTGGTAGTTCAGCTCTTTAATCCGCCGCAAAACGCGCCCGCGCGTTTTTGGACTGATATCGCTGTGGTTGCGAATGGCCTTCGAGACGGTAACAGTGGAGACGCCAAGATCGCGCGCGATGTCCTTCATCCGGACGGCCATGAATCTAATTCTACTGCCTCTCCGAATCGATTCCGACCTCCCGGAGCGCATTCGGCCTATCCCCGTGGGATCGGAAGGTGTTACCGAGCTTCATCGTATGCTCTTTGGCGACGGTCGCGGACTCCTCGCTGTAATCGGCGGACCATTCGATGCGGGCGAGAAGCATCGCCGGCCAGGCGTTCTCGATGACCGGAGCACCGTTACCCATTTGGCAAACTGTCGTTGGGGATGCCGACCTTGTGCTCGCCGGAGGTCTGCGAGACGTGATGCTCGCGGAGCGCCGGCTAATCCAGTACGCACTCGACTTTCGCGCCTTCCCTGGTAAGGCTCACGTGCTCGGTCTTCGACTTGCCACCGGCTCTTACCTCGATTTCGTAATCGCCCAGGAAGCCGCGCACCGCGTAGGTCCCTTGCGCGCCGGTCTTCCCATCGGCATTGGTCCACCATCGCTTGAATACCAGATCCTTGTAAACCTCGCCATTAGGTTTCGGGGACCAGTCGCGACGCAGCATGGCGCCCCTCGGCCTCCAATGAGAACCCTCCCAGAAACCCCACATCACGAACGCCTTCACCGAAGGCTGGCTGAAGGCGGCGGTCATGAAGTCGCGGGTGTAATCGGCCTGTGTGGCTTCATCAGCGGCGTCGATATCGAATTCGGTGATCTCCATCTCTTTCCCGAACGCCGCGAAACGGTCGATCCGCTTCATCAACTCGTCCATCGGCGTGACCCGCGCCGGGAAGTGGCTTTGCAGCCCGATTCCGTCAATCGGCGCTCCCTGGTCGATCAGGTACTGTATGGTTGCAGCGTAGTCGTCCTGGTGCGCCGTGTCCTCGCCCTCCAGAATGTTGAAGTCGTTAATGTACAGCTTCGCCGTGGGATCGCCGGCTCGGGCCGCCTTGAACCAGTCCACCATGGCCCGGCGGCCCAAAATGTCCATGAAGTCGTGATTCGTGAACGTCTCGTTGATCACATCCCAGTCCACCAGGCGTCCGCTCAACGCGGTGGTGGTCTCGGCGATGTGGTCGGTGATGACCTTGGCCAGCGCGGCAGGGTCGCCCTTGGCATCCTGCGCGGCTTTCACGTTCGTGTTATTCCAAGAAGGCCACACCAGGTTGTGGCCGCGAACTTCCACGCCATTCTGGCGCAGCCAGTCGATTACCGCCAGCGTCGCGGGGCGCGATGCCTCGTTGGCCCACTGCGGCCACTTGGTTTCGTTTTCCATCACCGAGAAGTTGAACAGCTCGACGATCTTCTGCTTATACTTCGCCAGATCCTCCGCGCTCATGCGCCCGTTGGAAAACGCGGCCCCGCTCACCGCCGTCCCGAACAGAAACGCGTGCTTTTTCATGCGAACCGCGACCTGCGCCCCGCGGACCGGCTTGCCAGCCTGGTCTTTCACCACCACGGTGAGATCGCCTTTGCGGATCTTCTCGATGCGCGCTTCCGCGGCTTTGCGCCAGGGGGCGCCGGGTTCGCTGCCCGCATATCCAAGCTTGGTGAACGGCAGCTCGGCCACCTTCTTGCCGGTCCCATAATTCAGCAGCTCGATGCCGCCGATTTCTACGGTCTGCTGGCGCAATCCAAGGGTAAAGTAAACTTCGGCCTCTCCCTTGTTGTAGGCCCTCGTCAGCGCGAACGGAAATTGAACCTTCTTCCATGTCGTCCCAGCCACGGCGGGCGCGCTCAGCGCCGGCTGGCCGCCGAACATTCCCCTTCCTCTTCCACCTGCGGTTCCTGGCGCTCCTGGCGCTCCCCGCGCCCCCGACGCTCCCGCGGCTCCTGGCGCCCCCGGTGCTCCTGCCGCTCCTGGCACGGTGTGGAATCCCGCATCGAGGGTCGCTTCCCCGGCCGCTCCGGAGCGCATCCAGAACGACACTAGCAGGACATCTCCGCTGGTCACGGCGGCATCTATTGGAGCAGCGATTTGGACGTCGCCGGACCGCTGCGGCTTCTTGGCCACTTCGATGCGCAACGCGCTCTTGAATGGCTGGCCGGAAACCGCCGCGGTGGATATTTTCGCGAACTCGCCGGCATTGCCGCTCAACTTGAACGCGGCGGCGGAGTCCGCCGGCAGAAGGGCCGCGGCTCCCGGGCCGGCGCCGTATGCTGCGCTGGCCAACGCCGCCAATCCGGCGCTCAGTAAGATTGTACGCACTCGGTTCATGATTGTCGCTCTCCTTCTGAGCCGCAGCCCGTGCAACCGCGCCGTTTACCTGGGCAGCTTCTGCTCGCCCTGAATCTTCAGCGACAGTTCCGCTCCAGGCGCGCCGGCGCCCGGTTGGCCACCGCCGACGAACAGCTTATAGTCGCCGGCCTCCACCAGGCGGGTCCCTTCATCATTCACCATGCTCAGGTCGCGGGCGTTGAGCGTCAAGCGCACGTGCTGCGTCTGGCCGGGCCGGACGTTCACGCGTTGGAAGCCGCGCAGGGCCCGCAACGGAGCGCCCGGCAGCTTCGGGAACACCAGATAAGCCTGCACCACTTCGTCGCCGGCCATGGCGCCGGTATTCCGGACGTCGACATCCACCCGCAGATCGTTTCCCGCTTTCAGGGTGGAAGCGGAGAGCTTCGCGTTGCTATAGGCGAACTTCGTGTAGCTCAGGCCGTAGCCGAAGGGATACAACGGCTGGCCTTCGAAATAGCGGTACGTGCGGCCCTTCATAGAGTACTCGTCGAAAGGCGGCAGATCGTTCACGCTCTTGTAGAAGGTGAGGGGCAGGCGTCCACCGGGATTGTTGGCGCCGGCCAGGGTTTCGGCGATAGCCGTTCCGCCTTCCTCACCGGGGTACCAGGCTTCGAGAATGGCGTTGGCGTTTTGATTGGCCCAGTTGACGCCCAGCGGGCTGCCGTTCATCAGCACGACCACGAGCGGCTTGCCAAGGGGCTTCATAGCTTCGAGGAGATCTTCCTCGTCCTTCGGTAGATCGAGCGACGTGCGGTCCCCACCCTGGAAGCCAGGGACAGTGACGGGCATTTCTTCACCTTCCAAATTCCGGGTGATTCCCACCACGGCGACGATCGCGTCGGCCTGCTTCGCGGCGGCCACGGCGGTCGGTATGTCGTTCAGGGCCGGCTGCCATGCCAGCGTGGGTCCCGAGGGACCGCCGAAGCCTCGGCCCCCTCCTCCGGGAGCGCCCCGACCGGCTGCCGCATTGGGAGATCCGGCCGCGGGCGCGGCGGGCGCCGTCCGGAAGAACTCCACCTTCAGCGTGTATTGCCTGCCGCTTTCCAATGCCACGTTCGCGCTACGGGCGGCGGCGACGGCCGGGTCGACCGGCGCCCCGCGGCCGCCGGCGGCGGCGCGCTGCGTCCAGTCATCGATGATTTGCTTGCCGTCAAGCCACACGCGGACTCCACCGTTCCCGTTGATCGAGATGCTGTAGGGATGGGTTTCGGCCGGCGTTACCGTGCCGGTCCACCGTGCCGAGAAATCCCCCTGGCCGATGCCTTCCGGCAAGGCGTTGCCGCCGCCGCCAAACCCGCCGCGTCCGCCCGCCGGTCCCAACTGCGCTTCCACCCGAGTCGCGACCGCCGCGCCGGAGAGGTCCTCGTTATTGAAATAGACCGCCGTGAGACCGGGCCTTCCGTCATCCGTACGATAAGCCGTCGCCGGAATCGTAACCGGGGTGCGCAAGAACGTCGTCCCAGGTATGTAGGTGACTTCCGCCGACGGGAACTGGCTGCGAATGCCGTCCACGGGCGTCACATAATGCGACGACGTGCCGTTGTAGTTGCCTTCCAAAGCCGGAATCGAATCGGCCAGCGGGCCGACAATGGCGATCTTCTTGATCGACGATTTGAGCGGCAGAGAGGCGTCGTTCTTCAGCAGCACCATCGCCTCGCGCGCCTCTTTCCGCGCCAGTTCGCGATGAGCCGCGCTGTCGTTCTCGGAGAACGGAATCTGCGCGTATTTCACCATTTCCGGCGGGTCGAACATGCCCAGCTGGAAGCGCGCTTTAAACAGGCGCTTGATGTTGACATCGGCTTCCTGCTGGCTGATCAGCCCCTTCTGCATGGCCGTAAGGTAGCCCTGGGTGTCGGCCCCGCAATCGAGATCGTCTCCGCGTTTGAGCGAAATGGCCGCCGATTCCTCAATGGTCGGAACGAACTTGTGGTTCCGGTTGATGTCGGCGATGGCGCCGCAATCCGATGTCACGTAACCATTGAAGTTCCAGGCGCCGCGCAGCGTATCCTGCAAAAGGAACTTGTTGGCGCAGGCGGGCTCGCCGTTGATGCTGTTGTAGGCGCACATGACCGAATCCGCTTTGCCTTCCACGATGGCCTGCCGGAAGGCCGGCAGATAGGTGTCTTCCTCGTCGTGCAGGGAAATCTTCACGTCGATGGTATGCCGCGACGGTTCGGGCCCGCTGTGCACGGCGTAGTGCTTGGGAGTCGAGATCACCTTGAAGTACTTCGGATCGTCGCCCTGCAAGCCCTTCACGAAAGCCGTGCCCATCTTTCCGGTAAGAAAGGGATCCTCGCCGTAGGTTTCCTGGCCTCTGCCCCAGCGCGGATCGCGGAATATGTTGATATTGGGGGACCAGTAATCGAGGCCGGCCGGCCCCGGGCGCACGCCCATGCCGCCGCCGGGCAGGCTGGCGCCCGAGGAAGCCGCCGCCTGGGTGCGCTGATACTCGTTGTATTTAGCGCGCGCCTCAGTGCCGATGACGGTCGCCACCTGATTAATGAGCGGCTCGTCGAAGGTGGCGCCGCCGCCGATAGCTTGTGGGAACACCGTGGCGATTCCCTGGTTCGCCACGCCGTGAAGCGCCTCGCTCCACCAGTTGTAAGCCGGAACTTGAAGACGGGGTATGGCGGGAGAAGTGCTGCTGAACTGGGAAGCTTTCTCCTCGACCGTCATGCGCGAGACCAGGTCATCCACGCGCCGATCGAGCGGCAGCGCCGGATTCAGATATGCCGGGCGGTCGCCCGCGGGCGCCTGCTGGCCGAGGGCCGGACCGATCGAGGCAGCCAACAAAATCAGAATGTCTCTTTTAAACATGGGATGTTTCCATTGGGATTGCATCTGCTGCTTTTGACGCCTTACCCGAGTGCATTGTAATCGCTGGCTAGAAGATAAGCAAACCGGCCGATTTCGTTCTTTTGTGACCACGTCGGGAAGTCCGTTTGAATGCAGCCCCGCACCGCGTTATAGTCTCTTGTGTAAGGCTGCAAGCTTTTCGGGCTATGTTAGTCCACTGATTCGGAGAGGGGGTTTCATATGAACCGAGTGCAACGCGCATCTGTCGTTTTCCTGACTCTGACAGGCCTCGCATTTGCCCAAGTTCCACCGGCCGGGAACGCTCCCGCCGGGGCGCCGGCGCCTGGCCGGGGAGGCTTTGCGCCCGTCGTGATCGGCCCGCCGGCGCCTGTGCCGCCCGAGGTAGCCATCCCGCGTCCGACGCCCATGGAGTTGGCGCAGGTCAACCAGGCGATGAAGAGGCTGATCGACTTCAGTCCCCGGCCAAACCTCTGCTGACGAAATTCGAATCGCTGTTGATGCTGCAGTCCCCGCGGCTGAATGTGGCGGCGACGTACACTCAGACTACCCAACGTATGGGGCCTCGTCACGAAGGCTTCGTCGAGACCGCCAAGAAGGGCAGCATCGATCTGCTGCTGGATGGCGACTCGATTACCGATTTTTGGCTGCAGGGTGACGCCAACAAGGCGATGTTCGATAAGTATTTCGGCGGCTACAAAACCGCCAACTTCGCCATCTCGGGCGACACCACCCAAGGAGTATTGTGGGGCCTCAGGAACGGCGAAGGCCAGGGATTCCAGCCGAAGGCGATCATGCTGATGATCGGTACGAACAACACCGGCGGGACCGACAACGCCGGCACCGCCACCGCCGCGGAGATTGCGGAAGGCATAGGCGCGGTTGTTCTGGAGATGCGCAACGATTTCCCCCAGGCGAAGATTCTCCTGCTTGCGGTCTTCCCCCGCGGAGTGCCCGGCGATTCGGTGCGCGACAAGATTGCGGAGATCAATAGAATCGTCTCGAAGCTGGACGATCGACGCCAAGTCTTCTACCTGGACATCGGCCCCAAGTTCCTGGACGAAAAGGGGAACTTCCTCCCGGAAGCGTTCCGGCCCGACAACCTGCACCCGCTGGCCAAAGGCTACGACATTTGGGGCGCCGCTGTGAAGGACAGGTTAGCCGAGTTGATGAAGTGAGTACCAGCGAGGCGACCAGGATGAAACCAGGATGAAATATGTCGTTCTAGCAACAACTCTCGCGCTGGCCTCGCTGGCCCTTGCGCTGGACGGCCAAATCGGAATCCACGACCCTTCAACGGTCGTCATGTGCGACGGCAAGTACTATGTCTACGGCACCGGCGGCGCCACGTTGGTTTCCGACGACGGCTGGACCTGGCGTAGCGGGGTCAGGCCGTCGCGCAGCGGAATGGCCCCCGACGTCATTCACATCGGCGGGCGCTACTACATGTACATTGCCGCGAACATCGGGGCGCAGCCCAAAGCGGCCATCAACATGATATCGAGCAAAACCCTCGACCCGAATTCCCCCGACTACAAGTGGGAATAAGGCGGCGTGGTGGCCTCCTCCGACGGCGTCGAAGATTGCAATGCCATCGACCCGGGTGTATTCCTCGATCCCACTGACGGCAGGCTATGGCTGACCTACGGCTCGTATTTCGGCTATATCCGGCTGGTCGAGCTCGACCCCAAGACGGGCATGCGCATCAACCCGAACGACCAGCCCCGCGACCTTGCCATCAACTGCGAAGCCTCGGACATGATGTACCACGATGGCTGGTATTACCTGCTGGCCACGCACGGCAGTTGCTGCCGCGGTTCCGACTCCGGCTACAACATCCGCCTCGGCCGCGCGAGGAAAGTCACCGGTCCTTTCCTCGACGCCATGGGCGTCGATATGATCCAGGGCGGCGGGAAACTGCTCATTGGGTCCGGCGGCCGTGTTGTTGGCGCCGGCCATTTCGGCCTCCTTGATCTCGGTGACGGCGTGCAGAAGTTCTCCATGCACTGGGAGACCGACTTCGATAGGGGCGGCGCAAGCGTGCTCGATATTCGCCCGCTGCTGTGGAAGGACGGCTGGCCCGTCGCCGGCGACAACGCGAGGGAAGGCACGTATGAAATCGAATCCTTGCGTACCGGTACGGCTCTGGAGCTTGCCGTGGAGGGAGTGCCGGTCGGCGGCCGGCGCACCGGCAGAGGCGGCGCGGGCGCCGGACGCGGCGGTCAGTCAGGCCCTGGTGGCGCCCCTCAGGCTGGCGGACCCGCCGGACGGGGCGGGATGGGAGGGGGAATGTTCGGCGGCCAGGGCAGCCCCATCCCGACGCAGGACGTTGCGGAAGTCTCGGCGAATTGGCCCGCCGGCAAGCTTGACGCCCGCATGAGCAATTACCTGTGCCAGGCCCAGCAGAAATGGGCGATTACGGCTGTCCCGAACGCTGGCGGCTACCCCGGCTCGCCTTATTTCAAGATCGCCGTCGCCGGCACGGACCGCGCGCTGGCCGCCACCGAAGACGCTGAGTTGGTGGTCTTGCCCGCGTTCACCGGCGGCGCCGAACAACTTTGGCGCTTCGATCAGCTTGCTGACGGCTCTTGGCGCATCATGCCCAAGACGATTCCCAATGCCAAGACGCCCCTGGCGCTTTCCGCGGTGGGTAGCAGCTTTGCGACGCTTGCCAAGTTCGATCCCGCGAGCGACAAGCAGCGCTGGCTGCTCAAGACTCCGTAGTAGAAAACCTAATATGGTTACGCTCCGCCACCTCCTCCTTCCGGCGCCCGTCGTTCTGGCCGGCACTGCGCTTCTTGCGATTGCCGCCGGCGGCGGCCAGGCTCGCGGCCCCGCAGCCTCCCAAACGACTCCCGTTTCCGTCAACCCAGGTCGCGGACACGCGCCCACCCTCACAGCCCCCGCCACCCCAAGCAAGGCGCCCGGGGCCGACGGTTTCATCCAGCGCTGGCTCCTTCTGGAGCCGATTCCCGCTAACGGACTCACAGAGAGTGCCGTCCAGACGGCCGTCACGAAGGAGTACTTTCCCAACCAGTTCACTGTCGTTCCGCACGACGGTGACAAAGTGACGGTGGGCGGAACAGAACTCACCTGGCACGCCGTGGACACAAACAACTACAACGTCAACCTCTATCACTTCGCATACGCGCTGAGCCGGCCGACGTCCGATGTGCTGTTCTGGGCCGTCACCATTGTCAACTGCCCGCAAGAGGTGCCCAAAGTGCGCCTGGCCATCGGCTCCAACGCGGCCTCGGTTTGGTGGGTCAACGGCCAGGAGGTCATCGGCGTCTACAATGATCGCCAGACCGTAATCGACGATGGCGTCTCCAAACGCCTTACCCTCAAGATGGGGCCGAACATCGTGCGCGCCGCCATTGTCAACGGAGGCGGAGCCACCGACTTCTGCGCCCGGTTTCTCGACGCGGAGGATACGCCGCTGAAGGGGTTCACCGTGAGCCTGGTTGACGCCACGAAGTGAGGCCGCGCGATCCTTGTCGGCGCCCACATGTGAGCGCGTCCACCGACTCCATCGTCAGCCCCGAAATGCCCTCCCCGACTGGCCTTCTATCGCAGGTATGCGATTGCAAGCAGGTTTTGACACGGAATTGTCACTTATGTTATACCGATTTCGGACGTTAAAGTGGGGATTCCGTTTTACCGGAACCGCCGCCCGCCGTCTTGAGATGGAGGATTCATGAGAGCAAGGTTGATTCTAACTACCCTCAGTTGCGCCATGTGCTGGGGGCAGGCGCAGACCGACTGCAAACCCAACCCATTGAATGTTCCGGAAGCCAAGTATCCCTGCGTTTTTCCCGACGGCCGCGCGATGTTTCGCGTGAATGCGTCGAACGCGCAAACGGTACGGGTTTCTCTTGGAGGATTAAATCTGACGAAGGGCCCGGATAACATCTGGAGCGGCGCCACAGCGCAGCCGCTCGTGGAGGGCTTCCACTATTACAACCTCGTGATCGACGGCGCCAGCGTAGCGGACCCATCGACGCACACCTATTTCGGCTCCGGTTGGCAGAACAGCGGAATTGAAATCCCGGCGCCGGACCAGGAGTTTTACCTGCCGAAAGACGTTCCGCGCGGCCGCGTGAGCGAGCAGTGGTATTTCTCGACGGTCACGCAGAAGTGGCGCCGTTGCTTCGTCTATACGCCGCCGGGCTATGACGGCGGGAAGGCGAAGTATCCGGTGCTGTACTTGTTGCACGGGTGGGGGGAAGACGAGACCGGTTGGTACACGCAGGGCCATGTGGATTACATCATGGACAACCTGATCGCGGAAAAGAAGGCGAAGCCGATGATCGTCGTGATGGATAACCTGAACGCGGTCAAGCCCGGTGAGAGCGCGACGACATTCGCGGCGCGCGGGTTGGTTCCGGATCCGAGCGACCACCCGGCCCCGCCGCCCGCGGCAAGGGGCGGAGCGGGCGCGCCTGGACGTGGCGTGGCTGCCGCGGGATCTCCAGGAGCCGGTCGTGCCGGCGCCGGAGCGCCCGGCGCGGCGCCCGCGGGTCAGGCCGGTCGCGGCGCGCCTGGGGCAGGCGGACGCGGAATGATGGGCAACTCTGCGTTTACCGACATGATGCTTACGGACCTGATCCCGATGATCGAGAAGACCTACCGCGCGCTTCCCGGACGCGAGAACCGTGCGATGGCCGGACTCTCCATGGGCGGGATGCAGACCCATACGACCGCTATGGCCCACCTCGATAAGTTCGCCTACATCGGCCTGCTGAGCGGGGGCAGCATCGCCATGTCGGAGGTTAAGGACCCGGTCGAGTTTAAGAAGCAGGTCAAGCTGGCTTTCTTCAGCAACGGAAGCGTCGAGAACGGCGCCGCCAGCAAAGCGAACGCGGAGGACCTGAAGAAAGCGGGCATCAATGCCGTGTTCTATGAATCCCCCCGGACCGCTCACGAGTGGCTGACTTGGCGGCGAAGCCTGCACGAGTTCGCGCCGCTGCTGTTCAAGTAACGTCGTCTCCTGTGCGGCGGGCGCAGATCCCTGGGGTGGTTCCACTCCGGAGGTAGCTGGTCACGCTCCCGCGGGATTGATCTTGAACACGTACGCGTAATCGCACGGCGGCTTTTCCGGAAGGTTAACCGTGACTCCATCCGCGTTCCGCGACCACACGAGGTTCGCATCCGACCCCAACAGTCCGATCTTCGCGATCTCGCCGCGGTAGTTGGGGGAGTTCGAAGCCAGCGACTTAATCGTCAGTTTTCCGTCCCCGGGCCAAGCCAGCGCTATGGCATACAGCGCGTCCGCCTTGGTCGTAAATCGCATGTCGCCCGGGGCGAATCGTGGAAGCGCGCCGTACGGGGTGGTCCCCCCGGCCTGTGTCGGACCCTCTCCGGCAACCTTCCAGGGCCGAGTGGAATAGATCGCCTCGCTGTTGAGCGCCATCCAGGAGCCAAATTTGTCGAGGAACGCGAACTCATCGTCATCGGGCCTGCCATGGCCCGGCAGCGGGATATTCAGCAGCAAGTTCCCGTTCTTGCTGACCACGTTCACCAGCAGTTGAACCATCGATTCGGGCGTCCGGTAACGGTGGTTCTCGTAGAGCGACCGGCTGTAATGCCAGCCTCCGATGCACGCGTCGGTTTGCCACGGATTGGGTTCGATTGCGCCCGCCTGGCTCATTTCGAAGTCGCGAACCAGTGTGCCTAACACGGCGGTCGGAACGTTCTTGATATTGAACACCGCATCCAGCTTGCCCCCGTTCCGCCGGATGTTCGCGTTGTAATAATACGCCATGATATGCGGCGTGAGTTCCGGCATGCCAAGCCACACGCCCCCGCCTCCCCTGTCGAAGTCCCAATCGCAGTTATCGTCAAAATACAAGAGATCCGGGTTGTACTTGTCAATCACGTCTTGCACGCGCAACATGAACTTCTCGACGAACTGCGGGCAGGGATCCGCGGCCTGGTGCGGAGGTCCGTTGAGGTCCTGCGGGTCCATGCCGTCCCACCACTTGCCCTTGCCATCGGCTTTCGTCATAACGCCATCGTAGGGTACGCCTTGCAGAGGGCCGGTCGCGTCGCTGCGATACCGGACCGGCATGAACTCCCCCCAAGTGCGCCCGGGCGTGCCATGATACGTGGTTCCGAACTTGAGGCCGTGCGCGCGAGCGGCCTTTGCCCACGTGCCCACGATGTCTTTCTTTGGGCCGACATTCACGCAATTCCAGGGCTGGTATTTCGAGTCCCAACAATCGAAGTTGTCATGGTGGTTGGCGATCGCGACGAAGTACTTAGCGCCGGTCTTAGCATACAGCCGGATCAGCTCGTCCGCATTCCAGTTCTCCGCACGCCAGAGATGGCAGATGTCTTTGTACCCGAATTGCGACGGATGACCGTAGGTCTTGACGTGATAGTTGTACTGGGCGTTGCCTTGTACGTACATGCCGCGGGCGTACCAATCCCCCTGCTCGGGAACGCATTGCGGGGTCCAGTGAGCCCACATTCCGAACTTCGCGTCGCGAAACCAGTCGGGGTACTGGTAAGACTTCAGCGATTGCCAATAGGGCCGGAACGGACCCGTGATCGGGCCACCGGCAAAATCGCCGTCAGCGTATGCGCCCTGCTGACTCCACAAGCTTCTTGCGGCCGCCAGCAGGCTGGCGCCTCCGGCCACGAACTTTCTCCGATTGAAGCAGCCGATTCCACCATTCATTTCCACGGCACTCCCTTCTCCGAGTCCGATCCTAGCGCGTGGACATTGCTAATGCAAGAAGTCTAACGTAGCGGCGACTGTCCTCTCGCTATCGAACTGCCCGCCGCCCACATGTAGCCCACATCATGCCCCGGGCGGCCTATGACTGCTGGTGGGGGTGCTTCGATCCGTCGATGCGCCTGCGGCAAATGAGATTCGCTGATGCTCACAGCGTCGGGATACGACCGCTGCGCGCGAGCGTATTGCTGCGTTCTGGACGCTTAGACGGCGCGCGGGCGCGTCGGGAGACTCTTGGCCCCAAGCTCTTCGGCGGTACGATATAGTCGTTCCTTCGGAGATCGTCATGATTCGAACTCGTCCAAACCCTGTTCTTGCTTTCCTGTTGTCCGCCGCGGCCGCTCTGGCGCAACGCGGGACGCCGCCGCCCCAACAACTCGCCTTTGCGCCGTATCATGCAAGCGGAGTTTACGATCTCGGTGAAACCGTCGGATGGACTGTGACGCCCGGCCCCGTTGCGCCGACCTACCTTTACAAGTGGACCATCCGCCGTAATAACGCGGTGGTTCTGAAGGAAGGCAAGCTAGACCTTTCTTCGGGCAAGGACAAGATCGAGATCGCCGGCGACCAGCCGGAAATGATTTATGTCGCCATCCAAGCGTATGCCAACCTCAACGGCGAGGTTCCCGCGGCTCCTGCCGCTGCCGAAGGCGGTGGGGGCCGTGGCCCGGCATCGCCGTTTGCGGGGGGCAACGCGGGCCGCAATAACGGGTATTACGCCGTAGGAGCCGCCGTGGCGCCGACAAAGCTCGGACTCTCGACGCCGCGTCCCCTCGACTTCGACGCCTTCTGGGACGGCAAACTCGCCGCTCAGGCGAAGATCCCCATCAACCCCGTCCTGACGCCGGTCCAGACCGACGTGGAAGGCGTCGAGATGAATATGTTCCAGCTTGATGCGCTGGGATCGAGAGCGCACGGCTACGTGGCCAAACCGGCAAAGGAAGGCAAGTTCCCGGCGGTGATGCAGTTGCAGTACGCAGGCGTATACGCGTTGAACGCCCGCGCCGACGCGCAGCGCGCTGCCAAGGGCTGGCTGGTGATCAACGTGGATTCGCACGACAAGCTACCCAACGATCCTTCCGGTGGCATCCCGGCAGGCTATCAGGCCGTCGGCAATAACGACCGCGAAAAATGTTATTTCCTGAGCATGTACCTGCGCGATTCGCGCGCATTGGACTACCTGATGACGCGGCCCGACTGGGATGGTAAGACGATCGTGCTCACCGGCGGCAGCATGGGCGGGCAGCAGAGCCTGGCGCTCGCCGGACTGAGGCCGGATAAGATCACCGCGGTACTGGTTTGCGTGCCGGCCGGCGCAGATAGCAACGGGGATCTGCACGGCCGCAAGGCCGGTTATCCCAACTGGCCATCGGATAAACCGGACGTGATGCAGACCGCGTTGTATTTCGATACGGTCAATTTCGCGTCGCGCATCAAGGCGCCGGTAATGGCGGGTTTCGGCTTCATCGACACGATCGCGCCGCCGGCGGGCGTGTGGACGGCGCTCAACCAGATCCCCGGCCGCAAGGAGCCACTGCCCATGATCGAATCGGAACACGATAACCTGACGCCCATTCAGGGGCGGGCTTGCCCCGCGCGCACGAATGAAATACTCGATCAGTTGGTGGCTGGCGCCGAATTCATGCCGGACGGCATCAGGCAGTAGACCGGAGCCGGGCTTCGTGCGGCGCTGCGGCTATTCGTTGAAGATATGCTGGCTGAAAAGGTATAGGTTGTTGTCCCACTCGGTGTTGTCGTGGGCATTTCCGTCCACGACGCGCCGTGCTACTATCACGTCGGCCTGACTGCATTTCATGAAGGGGAGTCTTTGATGAGAGTCGCAGCGCTAAGTCTTGCTCTATTGCCTTTATTGTCGGGTCTACCGGCAATCGCACAAGCACCTCAAGGGGCGCCTGGCGGGCGAGGTGCGCAGCCCGCGCCCGTGATTGACCAAACGTCGCCGATGGAAGATTTCAAACCCTCGACGCTGAACCAGGCGGGAAGACAGTATCCCGAGGTCAACTCTCAAAGGCGCGTGCGCACCACTTTACGAGCCCCGCAGGCCCAGAGCGTACAGTTCGATATCGGCGGCGTACGGTACCCCATGACCAAAAACGCGGACGGCGTATGGATGGGCGTCTCGAATGCTCAGGATGAAGGCTTCCACTATTACCAGATCTGGGTCGATGGCGTCAGCGTCCCGGACCCAGGAACCTTGATGTTCTACGGCGCCAGCCGATGGGGCAGCGGGGTCGAAGTCCCTGCGCACGACGCGGACTTCTATGCCGCGAAGAACGTGGCCCATGGCCAATTGCGGGAAGTCCACTTCTTCTCCAAGATTGCCAATGCGGATCTTCGATGCTACGTCTATACCCCGCCGGACTATGAAAAGGGGTCGAAGCGCTATCCGGTGCTGTATCTCCAACACGGCGCAGGTGAAGATGAACACGGCTGGGGCGGTCAGGGATACGCCGGTTTCATCATGGACAACCTGCTCGCGGCTGGTAAGACCAAGCCGTTCCTCATCGTGATCGGCAACAGCTACATTCCCGGCACTGGCGGCGGTCGTGGCCCCGGCGCCCCTGGCGCTGCTCCTGCAGGCGCCCCTGGTGCGGCTGCGGGTCGCGGACAGGCTCCCGCCGGCGCCCCAGGCACAGCGGGCCGTGGCGGACCAGGCGGTCTTGGCGGACGCGGACTGACCAACACCCCGTTCGAGCACGTTCTCGTCGAAGAGATGATTCCCTTCATCGACGCTAACTTCCGCACGATGGCCGATCAGCCGCATCGCGCCATGGCAGGCCTCTCGATGGGCGGTATGCAGACCCATGGGATCACTCTCGCCCACCTCGACAAGTTCTCCCACATCGGGATGTTCAGCGGCGGCAGCATCGCCATGTCGGAGATCAAAGACGTTGCCGACTTCAAAAAGAAGGTCAAACTGGTGTTTGTGAGCTACGGCAGCCGCGAGAACGGCGCTGCCGGGAAGACGGCTGTGGAAGAAATGAATAAGGCAGGCATCAATGCGGTGTTCTATGAATCCCCGCTGACCGCACACGAGTGGCTGAGTTGGCGGCGCAGCTTGTACCAATTCGCTCCGCTGCTCTTCCAGAAATAGTTCTTGGCGAAGGAGCAGTAATGAGACAAACCATCGCAGTTCTTGCAGCGTTGTTGTGCGCCGGCCGCGGCGCCACGGCCCAGACGTCCTCCGCATTGAAAGAAGGCACGGTGTACAGCCGGCCGGTGTATTTCGTGGCCAACGACAAGCTGGAGGTGGCCGTCGTGAAGCAGGGCGGGTCGATGCTGCGGATCCTCATCCAGGGCGATTCCGAGGGCCTGAGCCCGTACGGAAATCCCGAGATGGTTCCCCAGGTTCCCGACAACCGCAAGCTCCAGGGACCCATGGTGGGCCACTTCGTATGCGTGGATGGATTCGGCAACCCGAGCGCTGAAGAGCGCGCGGCCGGGCTGGCCATGCACGGCGAGGTTTACCTCCAGCCGTGGAGGCTGACGGCTTCGGAGAAGCAGGGCGCCACGGCAACCGTGAAGTTCAATGTCGATATGCCCCTATTGCAGGAAGCGTTCACGCGGGTTCTCCGTATGGTGGATGGCGAGAGCGTGATCTACGTCGATAGCGAACTGGAGAGCAAGGTGGCCTTCGACCGCACGGCCAACTGGGGCGAGCACCCCTTCCTGTTTCCGCCGTTCCTCGAACCCGAAAAGACGGTGGTGGACATGTCGGGGACGCGCGCCCGGACCCGCACCGGCGGGCAGCGCTTGCCGTTCGCTCAGGGACTGGACTTCGTTTGGCCCACGGTTCCGGGCGCGGATGGAAAGCCAGTGGATCTGCGGGCTCAGCCGGCCAATGTGACGTGGATGGGGCACACGACCACGCTCATGGATCCCTCGCGCCCGTTGGCCTACGTTACGGTGCTCAACACCGCTAGACACTACTTGCTGGGATATGTCTTCCGCCGTGAGGAATATCCGTGGGTGCAGAACTACATGCAGTACACGCCGAACGGCTGGTCCGGCCGCGGCATAGAGTTTGCCACACAACCGTTTGATCTGCCGCGCCGGCAGATGGTGGACCTGAACAAGATGTTCGACACGCCGGTTTATCGCTGGCTGCCGGCGAAATCCAAGATCGCGACCCGGTTCCTCCTCTTCTACGTGCGGAGCCCGGAAGGCATGACCCGCGTGGACGACGTCCGGCTGGAAAACGGCAAACTCGTCGTGGAAGACCGCGCCTCAGGGAAGACGCTTACGCTGGCGGCATCGCTGCCGCTGTAGGCGCCTCGCTAACTGCGAACACGGAGAGATAACGTGCCAATGACAAGACGCCGGACACGATTCACTGTGAAGGGACCTCGCCAGTTGCTGCGCTTCACGATGTTGGCGCTCATTATCGCGCTCCCCATGGTGACAACTGAAGCCGCGCAGCGCGGGAATCCGTCGTGGGCCGCCGACAACGGGAACGGGACGTATTCGAACCCGATCTTCTATGATGAGTTCTCCGATCCCGACATGATCCGCGTGGGCGAGGACTACTACCTGACCGGCACCACCATGCACACTATGCCGGGGCTGCCCATACTGCACTCGCGCGATCTCGTGAATTGGAGAATCATCGCTTACGCCTTTGACCGGCTCGACCTTGGTCCGGATTTCCGGCTGGAGGAAGGCAAGAACATCTACGGCGGCGGCATCTGGGCGCCGAGTTTCCGCTATCACAACGGAACGTTCTACATCTTCGCCAACGTGAACCGCTTCGGGCTTCAGGTCTACCGGTCCAAAGATCCTCGCGGACCATGGACGCACAATCGCATCGAGCAAGGCCTTCACGATCTGTCAGTGCTCTTTGACGACGACGGGAAGATTTATGCGGTATACGCCTCCGGCGCGATCCGCATGGTCGAACTAAACCAGGACCTGACCGGCCTTGTCCCCGGGACGGACCACGTGCTGATCGACCGGAGTCTCGGCATGGGCGAGGGTTCGCATTTCTATAAGATCAAAGGCAAGTACTACATTGTCAGCGCGATTCCCGGCGCTCACGTGCCCATGAAGTGCGCCCGTGCCGATGCGCTCGCGGGATCGTGGGAAGTGAAAACGATCAGCCAAGAGGAAAGCCTCGGAATCGGCCAAGGCTACAGGCCGCAGGGCCGGCGGCAAGCTCCGCCGTTCGTCATCAGTCCGCCGGACTTGAGCGAGCGCCTGAGCCTCGACCTGCATCAGGGCGGGATCGTCGAGACGCCCTCCGGCGAATGGTGGGGCTTTTCCATGCAGGATCATAACTCGGTTGGGCGGCTGACGTCTCTATCGCCGGTGACCTGGGTGGATGGATGGCCCTATTTCGGCCTGCCCGGAAACCTCGGGCGGACGCCGTCGATCTGGGAGAAGCCGAACACCGGGCACGTCGAGCCGATCACGTCTCCGTATGATCGCAGCGACGACTTTTCGGGTCCGAAGCTTCAAATGGTGTGGCAGTGGAATCACGTTCCTGACGACACGAAGTGGTCGCTATCGGAGCGTCCGGGCTATCTGCGTTTGCATTCGCTACCCGCCAAGGATTTCTGGTGGGCGCGAAACTCGCTGACGCAGCGCGCCGTCGGACCGGAATCGTCGGTGACCACGGAACTGGATGGCGCGGGCCTCAAGCCGGGCGACGTCGCCGGGCTTGCGCTGCTGAACTCGCCTTATGCGTGGCTCGGACTGATGCGCGGCGACAACGGCTACGGGATCGAGGAGTACGACCAGGTCACCGGGAAGACCGTCAACGCGCTGGTATCCAGCCCGCATCTTTGGCTGCGTGTGCATTGCAACTTCGATACGGAAATCGCGCAGTTCAGTTACAGTCCCGATGGCAAGACCTACAAGCCCCTCGGCGCCGACTTTGTGATGGCGTTCCAGCTAACAACGTTTCAGGGCGTGCGTTACGCGTTGTTCAACTACAACACGGGCGCGGCCCCGGGCGGGCAGGCCGACTTCAACTTCTTCAATGTCGACGAGCCGCGACCGCGCGGCCTGACGAAGCCAATCCCGGTCGCGCGATCCATCGCGCTCACGGATCTGGCCAACGGGAACGCGCTAGCGGTGGTGGACGGGAAGCTGCAATCGGTGAGCGGAGCGGAGAAGGGCACGGCGCTCCGGGTTGTGGACCGGGGCAAGGGCCGCATCGCGCTTGAGACAAGAGACGGGAAATACGTTTCTGTCGGAGGCGAAGGGAAGCCTGGCGAGGTGACGGTCAAGTCCGGAAAGCCCGGCGATGCGGAGACCTTCCAGTGGGTTGACCTACAGCGCGGAGACACCTTGTTCCTGTCCCTGGCGACGCACCGCTATATCGTGGCTCCGAAGGATCCAGGAGTAGTCGCCGCAGACCACCCCGGGCCGGCGCCCGACCGCAAGGATGGTTCCTGCTTCGTCTGGAAGTCGGTTCCGCGTTGACGCATCATTGAGGTGACCATGTCGACGAGGTGCCGCCCACGTGTTGCCGGTTTGTCCGCATGACCATAACGGACTGGCCGCGCCGTGGAACGACGCCTCGCGGTATCACCGAGTTCACGGTGTTTGGAAAGGCTGCGTCGACCCCGATGCACGGGAGAGGAAACCGGAAGATGATGAGAACGGGACCGACTTATATGAGGATGAGACCTATTTTGCTTTCGGCGCTCGCGGCGCTTTTGCTTACGGGCGGCAACTCCTTCGGAGCGCCCGGATGATGGCATTAGGTCTGCACCAGGCGTGCCCCGAAATACCGAGAATCTATACCCGCCACCAACTTTGGCGCTACAGGACGGCGGGATCTCGCCCGGAGCGGAAATACCGAGAATTGTTGCCCCCCCGTTTCTGGACTGGACAGATCAGCCGAGCCAGTTGACGTATCTCCCCGGAGAGCGAATCGGAGCCCGGCGATCCCAGGTTCCTTCGAGGACGCCGGTTCGCCAACGGTTCCAGAACGAGGTCCGCCACTCAGCGCTGGGTCCTGCCCCAAGCTATACGCCTGGAGGAAACGGCTGACAATCGGCAAGCGCTTCAACTGCCCCCCTAGGCAAGGTCGTGCCGGGCCCTGTAGAATGAGTGACATACATGTCTCACCGGTCTACGGGCACTGGGCCATGTATCAAATATCCTCAAAAACTCGGAACATCTGCTTTTCGTGCTACTGAACTGCTCCCGATACGGGATCGGCCGTGGCGCAGGTGAACTTTTCCCAACAATTCTCGGGTATACGATCTTGGAGAGGTTGGAATACTAGAGCGCGGACCAGATGTCCCGACGTTCCGGGGGCTAGCGCCGCTGCTTTTCGACTGTGCCAAAACTGTGTCCGAATGTCATCTATTGGGGCCGCTGGGGTTGCTGTTTGAGCGAAAGCAGATTCCCCAGATTGTTGTAAACGTTAGGAGTTAGCGAAAAACGAAGGAGCCCTTGGGAGCCACTCGGGTCCCTTGGGCGCAGGGGGTCGGGCGTTCAAATCGCCCCGCCCCGACCATCTTTTGGCCATTGGGGACATTGGGGTTGCGCAAGCGGCGTGCCGTCGGATACAGTGGAAAGGTCAGCCACGCACTTCATGCGCCCGTAGCTCAGTTGGATAGAGCGTCTGGCTACGAACCAGAAGGTCGGGTGTTCGAGTCACCCCGGGCGCACCATCAATAACTTAGCTCTCAGTTTCCGGTGCCGTTGTGGTTTCCCCCCATTCCTGCTTTGCGCGGGCGTCTATGCGTGGTCCACCTGGTGGGGCGGACGGGTGTTGGAGCAAGGGCCGCTGTAGCGTCGGTGCACTGGCGCCGGCAAAAGTTACGCCCACCGGTTGCAATCCGGTCCTAGTACCCCATAGCCCATAACTTACGCGCATTTTGGTACATCCAGTACTAGTCAAGCGCGGCTATCCATGATGAAATACAGACATGTTACTCCTAATTGTCTCTTTCGTTTGGGCCGCCCCCAGCTATTGGCGCAGGGAACTTCGGCAGTGCTGGGTGGAATGGCGGGTTCAACGGAGTCTTCGGATGGCGCTGGCCACCGCCAACTTCGAATAGACCGCCGCCTGGCGGTACCCGCGATTTGGCGCTCGCCCACTCCCTCGTACGTTCTCAATCTCCAGTAAGCGCTAATTCCAGCTCAACACTACTTTTCCGGAGCAGCCGGATACCATGGCTTCGAAGCCTTTCTCGAACTCCGTGTACGGGAAGCGGTGGGTGATGATGGGCGCGATGTCCAGGCCGGATTGCAGCATTACGGTCATCTTGTACCAGGTTTCGTACATTTCGCGGCCGTAAACGCCCCTGATCGTCAGCATGTTGAAGATCACCGTGCGCCAGTCGATAGAGATGTCTTCGGACGGTAGTCCAAGCATGGCGATTTTGCCGCCGTGGGCCATATTGGCCAGCATGTCGCGGAAGCCCGCCGGGCTGCCGGACATCTCCATCCCCACGTCGAAACCCTCGGTCATGCCGAGTTCTTTCTGCACGTCCTCCAGTTTCGTCTGCCGCACGTCCACGGCGCGCGTCACGCCCATTTTGCGCGCCAATTCCAGGCGATAAGGGTTGATATCGGTGATCACGGTGTAGCGCGCCCCCGCGTGCGCGGCCACCGCGGCCCCCATGATGCCGATGGGTCCGGCGCCGGTCACCAGCACGTCCTCACCCAGCACCGGGAATGAGAGCGCCGTGTGCACCGCATTGCCGAATGGGTCGAAGATGGCCGCGATGTCCAACGGAATGGACGGGTGCACGGGCCAGACGTTCGTCATGGGCAGGGCGATGTACTCCGCGAAAGCGCCGGGCCGGTTCACCCCAATGCCTTGGGTGTGGGCGCACATGTGGCGTCGCCCCGCGAAGCAGTTGCGGCAGCGGCCGCACACCACGTGGCCTTCGCCGCTCACAATCTCGCCTGCGTGAAAATCCGAGACGTTCGATCCGGTCTCCACAATCTCACCCACGAACTCGTGGCCGATAGTCATCGGCACGGGAATGGTGGCCTGTGCCCACTCGTTCCATTTGTAGATGTGGACATCGGTGCCGCAAATGCCCGTGCGCAGCACCTTGATCAGCACGTCGCTAATCCCGATCTTCGGCCGCGGGATTTCTTCGAGCCACAAGCCTGGCTCGCGCTTGCTCTTCACTAAGGCTTTCACAACTATTACGATAGCGCGACAATACAATCAGTGCCCCAACGTCTGCTGCTGTTCGCAGCCACCACTGGCTACCAGATTCGCGTTTTCGCCGAAGCCGCGCGGCGCCTGGGCGTGGATGCGACCCTGGCCGCGGACCGCTGCAACCGTCTCGACGATCCCTGGGGCGACCGCTCCATCGCGGTGAAGTTCGACTACCGCATGCCGCAATCGGTCGAGACCTTCCGCGGTATGATGTTCGACGGCGTCGCCGCGGTGGGCGACCGGCCGGCCGTGCTGGCCGCGGAAGTCGCGGCCATGCTGGGCATCTCGTTTCACCCCCCCGGCGCGGCGTACGCCTGTCAGGACAAGTACCTCGCGCGCCAACTCTACCAGGCCGCCGGCCTGCCTGTTCCGGCTTATTTCCGGGCGGCGCTCACCGAGGATGCCGGCGCGGTGGCCCGCCGCGCGCCATATCCTTGCGTGCTGAAGCCGCTGGGCCTTTCCGCCAGCCGCGGCGTGATCCGCGCCAACAACCGGGCTGAGTTCGTGGCGGCGTTCGGGCGAATTCGCGCACTCCTCGAGAAGAACCCGGACCTGCGCCGCCTCCGCCAGTGCGCCTTGCAGGTAGAGAGCTACATCGAAGGGCGTGAGTTCGCCATCGAGGGGATCGTTACGCACGGCGTATTCCAGCCGCTGGCCATTTTCGACAAGCCCGATCCGCTCACCGGCCCGTTCTTCGAGGAGACCATCTACGTAACGCCATCCCGCGAACCGGCCGCCACGCAGGAAGCGCTGCTCGATACGGCCAGGCAGGCGGTGCGCGCGTTGGGTCTGAATCACGGACCGGCGCACCTCGAAATGCGCTGGAACCGGCAGGGCGTGTGGATGCTCGATGCCGCGGCGCGTCCCATTGGAGGGTTGTGCGCCAAGGCGCTGCGGTTCCAGCTCAACGGAACCTCCGCCCCGCTCGAAGAGCTGGTGTTGCGTCATGCGTTGGGCGCCGATGTTTCCGGGGCGCGCTTAGAGGGGCCGGCATCCGGGGTCATGATGATCCCCATTCCGAAGGGCGGGGTTTACGAAAGCGTGGAAGGCCTCGAGGGCGCGCGCGCTGTTCCCGGCATTGAGGACGTGACGGTCACAGCCAAGCCAGGTCAGCTCCTAGTTCCGCTGCCCGAAGGTTCCAGTTACCTCGGCTTCATTTTCGCGCGCGGGAATTCGGCGCAAGAGGTGGAACTGGCGCTGCGGCGCTCCTATGCGGAGCTGCGGTTCCGCATCGCGGCGGCGCTCGAAATGCTCACGCCTTCGACCTAGGCGGGACGAAGTCCGGCGGCAGCGTGGCGCCCTCGCCGAAAAAGTAATTGTCCATCTGCTGGATCAGGAATTCCTGAGATTCCTTCGTGCCTAGATTGAGACGGTACTCGTTCATGATCATCTTCATGTGCTCAATCCACATTTTCCAGGCTTCCTTGGAGACGTTGTCGTAGATCTTCTGGCCCAGCGGATGGCCCTCGAAAGGCACTTCCTCCAGGCCCTCCATCTCGCGCTGGAACTTCACGCAAAAGACCTTGTGCGCCCCGGCCGGAATTGCATTTTCAATCTTGCTGAAGCCGCCGCCTCCACCACACCCCATATCGTTAGGATCTCCTTCGTTTCAGGATACCAGCAGCACCGGGGGTTCTTGCTATTATCCATTTTGGAGGGCAACGCATGGCTCTAAGCCTCGGCATTTCCTTCGCGGCATTTGTTCGGCGTGCCCTTCGGGCGGCGCTGCCTCCTCACGGACAAGGCGCGTGGATGAAGTACGCGGGGTTCGTGGAGACGGGCAACCCTGGTTCAATCCAAGTCATTGATGAGATCGTCTACAGCCGACAGCACTAAGGCAAATGCCGGGGCCGCCCTACTTCACCACAATATTCACCAGCTTATCGGGCACACTAATCACCTTGATCACTCGCTTGCCCACAAGCTGAGCCTGCACGCTCTCTAGCGCCAGCGATTCCAGGCTCTCCTTCGATGTCCCGAACGGGGCGTGCACGCGGGCGCGCAGTTTGCCGTTCACCTGCACCACGATTTCGGCTTCTTCTTCCTTGGCAAGCTCCGGGTCGAATGCGGGCCAGACCTGGCGAAAAACCGGCCCTTCCCTGCCCAACTCTTCCCAGATCTCCTGCGACAGGTAGGGCGCGAAGGGCGCCAGCAGCAGCGCCAGTTTCTCCGCCGCCTCTGAGGTGACCGCGCCGGAAATGCTCTCTTCCTCGGCGTAGAGCACGTTCACCAATTCCATAATCGAGGCGATGCAAGTGTTGAAGTGCCAGCGGGATTCGAAATCCTCCGTGATCTTCTTGACGGTCTGATGCAGCTTGCGAAGCACCTTCTTGTCTGACGCGCCGGAATCGTTCGATGCCCGGTCCGCTGTCCGTGTAACGAAGCGGTAGACACGGCCGAGAAAACGGTACACGCCTTCCGCGCTTTCGTTGCGCCAATCGATTTCCTTTTCCGGCGGACCCGCGAACAGCACGAACATGCGGGCCGTGTCGGCGCCGAATTTCTCGGCCAGCATATCCGCACCCACCACGTTGCCCTTGGATTTGGACATCTTGGCGCCTTCCGCGATCACCATGCCCTGGGTGAACAGACGCCGCGCCGGCTCGTCGTTTTGGATCAGCCCGATATCGCGCATCATTTTGGTGAAAAAGCGCGAATAAATCAGGTGCAGAATGGCGTGCTCCACACCGCCGATGTACTGGTCGATCTCAAACCAGTAGCCGATCTTGGCGGGGTCGAACGGCATGGCGCTATTGTGCGGATCGCAATAGCGGTAAAAATACCAGGACGAGTCGATAAAAGTGTCCATGGTATCGGTCTCGCGCCGTGCCGCGCCGCCGCAGCGCGGGCAGGCCGCGTTCACGAACTCCGGCACGTTTTCGAGCGGCGAACGCCCCTCCCCGGTGATCTCGATGCTGGTTGGCAGCAGCACCGGCAGTTGCTCTTCCGGAACGGGGACAATGCCGCATGAGGCGCAGTGCACCACGGGGATCGGCGTGCCCCAATAGCGCTGGCGCGAAATGCCCCAGTCCTTCAGGCGGAAGGTGATGGCGGCCTGGCCGAACCCCAGTTGGCTCGCGTAACCGGCCATTTGACGGCGCGCTTCCTCGCTCGCCAGGCCCGACCACCGTCCGGAATTCTCAACCACGCCGTAATCCGTGAACGCCGCTGTCATGCCCGGCTCCACGGCCAGGGCGCCATCCACCGGACGAATCACCGGGCGGATCGCGATGCCGTACTTGCGGCAGAATTCGAAGTCCCTCTCATCGTGCGCGGGCACGGCCATAATCGCGCCGGTCCCGTATCCCATCAACACGAAATTGGCGATCCAGATCGGGACTTGCTCACCGCTGTAGGGGTTGGCGGCGAAGTGGCCGGTGAAGAATCCTTCCTTCTCGATGTCGCCGGGGTCCTGCCCCGCGCGCGCATCGACCATCGCTTTGGCGCGCGCCTGGCCTTCGGCATCGAGCAGCCTCTGGTTGAGCGGATGCTCAGGCGCAAGAATCACGCAGGTGGCGCCGTAGATCGTATCGACGCGCGTAGTGAACACGCGTATCGGCTGCGCGTCGTCCACCAGGTGAAAATCGATTTCGGCGCCTTCCGAACGGCCGATCCAGTTGCGCTGCATGGTCAGCACGCGTTCGGGCCAGCCGCCTTCGAGCTTGCGCATGTCGTCCAACAGCCGGTCGGCGTAATCCGTGATCTTGAGGAACCATTGGGCCAGCGCCCTCTGTTCCACGGGCGTATCTTCGTGGCGCCAGCAGCAGCCCTCCACCACCTGCTCGTTGGCCAGCACGGTGGCGCACTTCGGGCACCAGTTCACCAGCGCCATCTTGCGGTAAGCCAGGCCGCGCTCCAGCATCTTGAGGAAGAACCACTGGTTCCAGCGGTAGTATTCCGGCTCGCAGGTGGAGATTTCGCGGTCCCAATCGTAACTGAAGGCGAAGCGGCGGTGAGTCTTCTTCATGGCCGCGATGTTGCGCAGGGTCCACTCGCGCGGCGGCGTCCGGTTGGCGATGGCGGCGTTCTCGGCGGGCAGGCCGAACGCGTCCCACCCCATGGGATGCAGCACGTTGTAGCCGCGCATCCACTTGTAGCGCGCCAGCGCGTCGCCGATCGCATAGTTGCGGATATGCCCGATATGCAGCGTGCCGCTCGGGTACGGCAGCATTTCAAGCACGTAGAACTTGGGCCGGGCGGAATCCTCCTCGGCCTTATAGAAGTCGGCGTTCTCCCAACGCGCGTGCCACTTCAGTTCGATCTGGCGATGGTCGTACGGCTTTTCGGGCATAGTGGGGTGGAATTCCATCGTAGCAAGGCCAATTGGGCTATGATGGCCGAATGAAGCTGATTGCCTTGCTGGCGATCGCCGCCGGCGCCCTCAGCGCGGCCGATACGCTGACGATCTTCGGGCGCGAATGGACCGTTCCCACCGCGGCGGATTGGAAACTGGCCGCGGATGGCGGCGCCGACACCTTGAGCCTCATTCAAGGCAAGGAACCGCTGCCGGGGCCGCGCCGGCCGTTCCAATTCGCGTTAACGAATGTGCCGGACTACGCCCTATTGACCGTCGAGGAGGATGCCAGGCCGCTCGTCAAGTCCGTCATGATCGTCTATGCCTACCAGGACGAAGCGCACTTCGACTACGCCCACCTGTCCACCGATACGGGCGAGAAGCAGCCGGTTCACAATGGCATTTTTCACGTCTATGGAGGCGAGAGGGTGCGCATCAGCAACCCGCGCGGTCCGGCGGCGTTCGCCGCCACCGGGCGCTGGTATCACGTGCAGCTCACGCATGACGCCAAGACGGGAGTGGTCCAGGTGACGGTGGACGGCCAGGCCGTACCCGCGCTCCAGGCCACGGACGTCAGCCTGGGACCCGGCAAAGTGGGCATCGGCTCGTTCGACGAAACCGGCGAGTTCAAGAACGTCAAGATCACCGTGACCGGGCGGTAGGCGTACCGCCGCCGGTCTATGCCGGCGGTTCTTCCCGGCCCCGCGCCGGCGAAGGTGGCGCGATCAACGCGACAGCGTCCGTGCGGACGGCCGGCGCCTTCGCCAAGCTCTCGCGAGTCCGCAGCAAGAGGCTTATGACTCGTTGCTCGGAAGGCGAGCCGGGACTCGACATGCGGTTCAGGTGCAAATGCACGAAAGACGCGCACAATGCATCTAGTGGACGCCTCAGGATTCTTCGTTCGGCAAGGTCCCGGAGACGCAGCGCCGCCTGCGCAAGCCCTTCCTGCCTTTGAGCCAGGATCGAGGCGATCGCGCTTCCGTCGGAAAGGCCCGCGAGGAATTGTTGCGGCTGCCCGAGCACGGAGCGAAGCAGGTTCTTTCGCTGCCTGAAATCCGCGCCGATATCGGCCCCTCGCGCATTGGTTTGGCCTCCATACCATCGCAACCGCTCTGCCGGGTCGAAACCGATCGCGCCAAGAAGATCGTCGATGCTAAGAGCAAGCAGCGTAATCTCATCGTGAGGCCAGCCTTTTCGCTTCACTTCATGCAAAAGCCTCGCACAAGCTCTGCTATCCGCCCCAAACAGCTCTTCCGCCGCAGCCAGGCCCGCGGCGCCGCCGAAGCGCTCGATTTCCGGCTCGTACGTTTCAAATGCGAATTTCAGGCACAGGCCCTCGGACATTAATCCGCGCGCCCAATCGCACACAATGGCGAATAGCTTGCCGGTCAGCCGCTGAGGCGATCCGTGGAAACGGAGCCGGATGTGAGAATCCGGGTCCGAGTATCGGATGAAAAACCACGAGTCGGCCAATCCGGCGGTAACCGCATTTTCGGCAAACGTCAGCATCGATTCCGGGATCAAGTCGTTCTCAAGATTGCGCGGGCAGTACAGCTTTACAAAGAGCCATTCGCTGCCGGGAGGTCGGAGCCGCGACGCAGCTCCGCCGCTACTCGCGTTTTCGGCCCACGATTCTGTGGTCGCCGTTTCGGGGTTAGCTTCCGCTGGGCGTTTGAGGCTCGGACCCAGAATCAAAGAGACGACTAACTCACTATAATAGTGACCCTCCGCACCCTGTAACCATGCTTCATCGAGAGTTGGCAGCACTTCCTGCACTGTGATGGACCTACCGTCATCGAGCTTCTGTATCTCCGCCCTGAGTTCGGCCGCTTCCGCCTCTCGATCGAGGTCCAGAATCAGGCGGTTGTCACCCACTGTCAGGGAGATGAGCTGCGGCGCGTCCCATTCCTCGCGCCATCGCTGCAGGCCGCTCGTGAAAGCCGCGGGCGATTCCGTCGCAATCTCGCCTTTTTGAATACGCCACTCCGCCGGGCGCAACGCGATACGGCCGGCTTGCACTCGCGGCAGATAGGGGAAGCTCTCGGCGGGTCCCCAATCGAAGCCGCTCAAAACCGCCTTGCCGTCATTGCTCAGCTCCGACAGGAAACGAACGGCGGCGGGCGCGTTGTGCGTATTGAGCATATGACCCGCGGAAAAATTCACGCGCTTGCCCACCGCCGGCCAGCGGACGTAAAAACGGCCCTGCTCGACGCCCACCACCAGCTCGTCAAGTGGAATGACGCGGGAAAATGGCACTCCGGGAGTAACTCCCAGAGCGAGTTCATAAGTTCGTACGGCGGGACGAATCACCACGTTCGCCAACCTGAAGTTGACCGGAACATAGACGGCTTCGGCCCACAAACTGTCCGGCGCTTGCGCCTGCTCCGCGGCGGCAGCCCGCTCCAAAGCCTCCGTCCCATCCGGCGCCAGCAGATCGGCGAAGCGCCCCAGGTTGCGGCCCGCGGACAGGGCTCCCAGGTTGGGACCGAGGACCATCGTGAAATCGCCGGCGTCGATGGCGGCGGCCGACCGGGCGCCTATCAGTACGTTGATATCGAGTGACAGGGGCGCCGACTCGGAACTGGGGCGCCATGTCTCCAGCCGCTCAATCGCACTCTCGTCCAACTGAACCGTGCGCTCGCGGCGGCGCAATGCGGCGCACGCCAGGTGAATCAGGGTCTGCGCTCGTTGCGCCGCTTTGGCCGGATCGGGTCCCACCGAACCGTGGCTGTGAAAGGGCGGCGGTCCGAGCCCGCGCTGGGCGTCCAGCAGCTCGGTGAGCGGAACCTCCCGGTCATGCCCATAACGATTGACGAATTGCTGTCGATACCCTGCGAGGCTCGCTATGCCGCGCGGAAAAGGCGACAGGCGCAAGAGGAGTTCGGCGGTCCGCGCCGCTTCCCGCGCAACGAGATTTCCGATTCGCCCCTCAAGACACATTGCCATGTCCGACTGAATGGGGACCTGTTGCGATCCATCGGGCGGAATGCCTGCGACGGAGAGCAGGGATTTGAAGCCTTCCGCCCGCTCTTCCACCTTCAAACCGTCCCACGTAGAAAGAGCGGCCACAAACGCGTTCAGCTTAGCCATCGCGTCCGCGGCCTCCGGAATGGAAGCCATGCGGTCGGCGACATACCGGGCCGGGCTGTTGGAAGTCAGTGGAGGCCGTAAGTCGGTCAGCAGCAGGGTCTGCTCCCATAGCTCGTTCAAGAGCTTTTCCACTTTCTCAACCGTGGCGGATGGAGTCGCATCGCATAAGCGCGCCACCAGATCCTGGTAACGAATCGGGCTGCGCGTCAGCGCCAACGCTCGCTTGACTACGCTTGTGGCCCTCACCGAAACGGGGATGCTCGATCTCCCGTCCCTTGAAGGAGCTCGCTCGGAAAGAAAGACTCGCCCCGCATCGACAACGGCTAACGGGTTGGCCACAAAGTTCAAGTGCCTTCTGATCGCGGGATTGGCTTCCGCCGACATCGCCAGGTTCATCAGCCACGCCATATCCGGGCGCGTTCTGGTCCGGTAAGAGGTGGCGCGGACCGTCAAATCGGTGTTCTCGCCCCACGAAGCGAGAGCCACTCCCGCAAAAAGTCCGTATGGGGTTGGCCGCGTAGCCATGCGGATTTGATACCGTCGAAGCTTCGCGCGCATCCGGTCCGCATCGCGCGGCGTCAGCGCGGATCGATTCGATCTGTCTATGGCGCCCAGCAATGACGCGCTCCCAACCGCCAGGGCAGTGAGCACGCGCGGATCTGAAAGCAGCGCCATCCGGCGCTTCTCATCCGCCAGAGACCGATAACATTCCACGGGCAGCAGCGGCGCTCGAACGGTTACGAAATCGAGGGCCCGGTACAGAGGCTCTTTCGCGTACGAGGCGGCGGAGTCGCGTGCGCGCGCCGGCTGAGAGGCCGCTTTCATGACAGTAGAAACAGTCTATCCCAAGTCGGCTCGGCGCCGGTCGCCGATGCCAGTAGCGCGAGCGCCACTCCGGGGGCTCCCTCCAGAAGGCCTGGTTGATCCATCTGGTTATTTCTGGTTTCGAGATGGCGAAAGCCGAGCAGGGAATCGGGTTGATAGCTGTCCAGCAACTGTTGTACCAGCGCGCCAATCTCCTCGAAAAATGCGGTCCCTCCCATGTCGTGATGGAACCGTAGCGCAATCGCCAGTAGACCGGCAACGCCGTGGCAGAATGTCGGAGAGTCGATGCGCCGCACTGCAACCGGTCTGCGAAAGACCGCTTCCATGGCGGAAATCGCGAGCGCGCGATAATCTTCGCGGCCGAGCGCTTCGCCTGCTAGCCACAGGGATCTTGCAATGCCCGGACTTCCGTAGCACCAGGCGCAACGGCTCGGACCATCCGGCGCCGATCGCGCGCCGGGAACCTCCAAGCGCCCGCCATCGGCCGTGTCCGTTTGTATCAGCGGCAATACGGCCGGCCAATTGACGCCCCAGGCATCGTCGTAGCGGGTTTCGCACAACCAGGCAGCCGTACGTGCGATTGCCGCCGCCAGGCCGGGCGCCGCGACACCCGCCGCATAGGCCAGGGAAAGCAGCGCCAGCGGGCCGGGGATGCCATGCGCCAAACCGAAATTCAAATTGCCGTGCGGGCAATACTCTCGGGTCTCCTCGTCTCCCAGAAGATCGGGGGGCGTGTACCAGCGCGGTAAAGCACCGCCCCCCGACAAGAGGTCCACCAACCCCTCGACGATCGACGAAAGTGCCATCGTCATGCCCGGCCGGTCACGCCGGCACAGAAGATAGGCCCCAACCCCACTTAGCCCGGAGATCGCATCGAAATCGGCAAAACAAACGCCGTGTCTTCCGCGAATGCCCTTGGCGGCGGCAATGGCGCGCATGCAAATCAATTGGTCGAGACGGTCCAGTAAGCGCACATACCGTTTGCCTCCCCGTGAAAGCTGCCACGCCGCAAAGGCGAGGCCGCTCAACCCGGAGAAGAGGCCAATAGGAAGTTCAGAGTATGCCTCCGCCGCGCGAACCGCCAGTTGCAGTTGCTCGCGCGCTTTCAGGTCCCATTGTTCCTCCGGGAAACACGCATCCAGATAGCCGCACAAAAGAGCCACGCCCGCATATCCTTGGGAAAGCGTGTGCGGCGCCCAGCAGTTTCTGTTTGCGAATGCGCTTTGACGCGGCGCTTCAGCAACCGCCCGGTCCAGGTGGGCTGGCGTATTCAGACGTGTGGCTACTGTGTGAGCCACCGCTTTCGCCGATAATGCCAGACCACCTGTGACGGCCGGCGTCCAACCAGCCGTTCGAGCTTCTAAGTCTGGATGGCTCCCGGACAAGTTTCGAACCGGTCCTAGATGCAAGTGTCCTTGCAGCACGTCTGCGTATGGATCGGACAGCCCCGATCGGCGCACGTCAGGCAAGTAGCGCCGCCACAAGTGGCCTCGCCCTTGCACGTCTGGCATGTGGCCTGCTCGCAGTGCGTATGACAGGTTTGGCAGGTTTGGCAGGTGGCCTCGCCCTTACACGTCAGACACGTGTCCGCGCACGTATCGCAAGTGACCCGGGTCTTGCAGGCCACGGTCACGGGACAGGCCCCATTGGTCTCTATGGGCTTCGCCTGCCGTTCTTCCCCTTCCATGCCCGGAGCGTAAATTGCCTCGCCTGCCCCTTCGTGCATGAACGGCGGCATGCTCCAGCCGGATGCTCCCAGGCGGATGTCAAGATCGAATTCATCGTCCGCTTCCAGCATTTGCGAACCTGCCCGGCTCGTCAATATCCGTGCAGCTTCCCGAACCGAGACGCGCGTCCCGCCGAGCGCGCCAAAAGGCGAGTGAGCGGGCGCCAGATCCTCCGTTGCCAAAATGTCCTCTTCCGCGATCTCGACAAAGCGGCCCATATCGAGAGTCGGGAAAATCACGCGATAGCCGGCTCTCTGGCTGGATCCCTGTAAACCCACGAATGTGGAAACACCGTTACACGTTTGGCTGAGACCGTCGTTGGGACCAGCGAATATTTCGGTTGCGTTGAGTGGATGGCGCGGCTGTTCAAACCCGCCTCGTTCCGTTTCCAGCATGACTACCTCCGCCGTTGCAAGCCCTGTGACTCGCAAGATTCTCTGAGTAACTTTAGGAATCTTAACCCGGAGTTGAGAATATTGGAAGCACAAAATCGCCAGGACCGTTGTTGTCCTGTAAAATGAGCAGCGCGGATAGGCTTTATGTCGCCTTACGGGCCACCGGACGGATACACAAGATCAGGCCGATTTCCGGTGCGGGGGGTGGCGCGGGCCACGCCCGCGGGGCCGAGAGTCGTCTCGGCCTTTCTGTATGGACCCCTTCCCCTGTCCGCATCCCCGGCCCCTGACTCCCGGCCCCCGCCGCTACTTCCCCCCGGCCCCCGGTCCCCGGCCCGCGGCCCCCGGCCCCTGACTCCCGGCCCCCGCCGCTACTTCCCCCCGGCCCCCGGTCCCCGGCCCGCGGCCCCCGGCCCCTGACTCCCGACCCCTCACTCCCGGTCCACGGCCCATGCCCGCAGCCGCTGCGTCCACCTGGGGCGCTTCCGGCGGGGGCGCTTCCTCCACCGGTTTCTTCGGGCGCCGGTCCAGCCGGACCGTGATGAAGGCGTCGCGCGCTTTGGCGTAGCGCGGCGTTCCGGGCTTGCCCTCGACTGTCGCCCATTCTTCGGGCGTGATCTCCTGGATGGCCGGGATATACTTCTGAAAATAATTCTTCAGGCGTTCTTGAACCGGCCTCAGGCTCGAATGGTAGAGCAGGAAAAGAATCTCGTCGGGAAGCGCCGCGGATACGATGTGGTACACCTGCGAGGCCTTCCTGATACCCGCCGCCTTCAGCGCGGTCTCGAGCTTCTTGGCGCGCGCCTCCAGCTTTCGCCACAGTTCTTCCTCCGCCTTCGCCAGACCCGCCGCGCGGATGAGCGACTGCTCTTCCTTGGGCGATAGCTTCTCGGTCAGCACGAATAGGAACGGCCCCAGCCGCGCCGACCGCCAGTGCGGCTCGTCCGGAAAACCGCGGATGATCTTCTCGAATTTGGCCATCCCGGCCAGATTAACCTTGGGGCCCGATAACGCCGGCGAAAATAGCTTAAGAAGCCCGGCCTCATCGAGCGTCCGCAGGATCTCGGCCGACCCGTCTTCGGTGGCAATCGACCTGAGTTCCTCCCCAAGCGTGACCGAAGGAATGGAACTCTGGACGTCCGCTTCGAGCGCGTTGGCCACCTGCATCCGCGTGCGCTCCTCCACGGCGAAGCCTAGCCGCACTTGCAGACGGGCCAGGCGCAGCAGGCGCGACGGGTCGTCGTAGAACGCATAGGCGCTGGCGGCCCGCAACTCGCGCCGTCCGATGTCGGCCAAGCCATTCAGTGGGTCGAGCAGTAGTCCTCGGGAGGCTTTGTTGAGCGAAAGCGCGATGGCGTTGCACGTGAAATCGCGGCCTCGCAGATCTTCCTGGATGGTCGCCGGCGCCACCTGGATCTTGCCGCCGCGGGCCCCGCGCTTCTCCTGCCGCGACATGGCCACCTGAGCCGTAACCCCATTCGGGAACGCCAGTTCCGCGCTTTTGCGGGGTTCGTCCGCCGCCAGCCGCTTGGCGCCGGCGCCGGCGCGCACGGCCTCCGCCACTTTCAACGCGTCGCCTTCCACCACAAAGTCCAGGTCGCGTATGCGAAACCCCGCCAGCATGTCCCGCATCGCGCCTCCCGTCAGGAACAGGGTGACGCCTGCCTGCGCGGCCGCGCTTTGCATCTCTCCCACCACCCGGTTTTGATCCGGGCTCAGGCGGCTCTCCAACATGTAAATGTAGTCGCTCATTGCCAGCGTTCTCGATTCCGTTCCACGGCCGGCTCAAGCCCGGGGGTGGTGTTTCTCCACTGCGTCCCGCAGTCTGGACCGCAGGACATGGGTATAGATCTGCGTCGTCGAAATATCCGCGTGCCCCAACATGACCTGCACGCTGCGCAGGTCGGCCCCGCCCTCCAGCAGATGCGTGGCGAAGCTATGGCGAAGCACATGCGGCGTCAAATCCCTGAAAATGCCCGCCTTCCTCGCATGGCCCCGCAACAGCTTCCAAAACCCCTGGCGGGTCATCGCGCCGCCGCGAGCGGTCACAAACAGATACCGGCTCGACCGCCCCTTGAGCAGTTTGCCGCGCGCGCTCGCCAGGTATTCCTCCACAGCATTCACGGCGGATTTGCCCGCCGGGACCAGCCTCTGCTTGTTGCCCTTCCCCGTCACTCGCAAAACCCCCAGGTCCAACTGAATGTCTCCCACTCCAATCCGGCACAACTCGGAGACCCGCAACCCCGAGGCATATAGCAATTCGACCATAGCACGGTCCCTCGCGCCGGTTGGCCGGGATAAATCCGGAGCCTCGATGATCTTGTTGATTTCCTCTAGATTCAGAAACTTAGGGATTGTGCGCCACTGCCTTGGCGCGCGCAGGCGCTCCGCCGGATCGGTGTCGATCAGGCCCTCGCGCAGCAAAAATCCATAGAAATTCCGCAGCGTAGCCAAGCGCCGGGCGATCGACCGGCCGCTCAACCCCGATGCATACAATTCCTGCACATACCGTTCCAGGTCTGCCTCGCCGGGAAATTCCCCGCCCTCCCCGATGAACGCGCTGAAGTTCGAAAGATCGGCCGAATAAGCTGCCAGCGAGTTGGCCGCAAGCCCCTTTTCCAACCGGCAGAAGTTGAGAAACGCCGTCATCCGGTTGCGTAAATTCGCCGTTCGGGCTTCAGGCATCGAGCCAATGATACAATAAGCGCCTAATTGTTCGATACATAGACGTAACAAAGAGGCCATTATTTGTCCGCGTCCACCACCAAGAAAGCGATTCTCCGACGCTTTGAGAAAGAGCCCTTGGCCGGATACGTCAATCCCATCTCTTTTCTTAAACCTACGGGGGTTGAGCTGCTCTCGGCCGAGGGCCGCGTCAGCACCGTCCCCTACGACGAAATCAAAACCGTCTGCTTCGTGCGCGATTTCGAGGCCCCGGAAGCCGCCGGACGCCAGATTTTCAACACCCGTCCGAAAGTTGAAGGACTTTGGCTTAGTTTGAAGTTCCGGGACGGCGAAGTCATGGAGGGAATCCTGCCGAACGATCTGCTCCATCTGGAACCCTTCGGCTTCATGCTGGTCCCACCGGATTCCTCCGGCAACAACCAGCGGGTGTTCGCGCCGCGTGCGGCGCTGCGCTCCGCCGAAATCCTGGGGGTGGTGGGGAGCCCGCTCAGGCGGCGCGCCAAATCCGCTCCCAAAGAGCAGATCGGTCTGTTCGACGAATAGTGCGCTGCATCACGCCGCCCGGCTGCCCACATTTCAGGAAGAGACGGCCTGAAATACGGTATACTCAAGCTTTAGAAGCATCTCATTCAATGGAGGTTTATTATGAAGCTCCGCAACCTGGCCGCAGCCTTCGCCGGGATGGCATTTTTCGCGGCCGCCGCGCTCGCGCAGAGTGCGAGGATCGATGGCGACGTGATCGGCTTCGATGGCAAGCCGCTGGCGGGGGCCGTAATCAAACTGCACCGCACGGATAGACCCGGCGATCTTCAGACCAAGACGGATAAGACCGGCCACTTCGTGGTTATGGTGCAGAACGAAGCCGCCTTTGCGATCTCAGTCGAGGTCAATGGGGCTGTGGTGGATTCCCAAAATGCAAGGGCCTCGCTGGCCAGTCCGCCAACCATAAGGTTTGAACTGGCGAAGTCCAAGTCCGCCAAGGACGCCGAGAATGCGGCTCTGCAGAAGGTCGTAGATGCCGGCGGCCAGCTCACGCCGGATATGGAACGCGGCTTGACGGCCGAGCAAAAGGACGACCTTGAGAGAAAAAGGTCGGCCGAAATGGATGCCATTAAGAAGCATAAGGACTTGAACGACGCCTACAAGGCGGGCGTGGACGCGATGGAGGCAAAGCAGTGGGCGACGGCAATCGCCTCGCTCGAAAAGGCCTCCACGATCGATGCCAAGCAGACCGCCATCTGGACGCATCTGGCGGATGCGTACCTGGCGGACGCCGCGACCAAGACCGGCGCGGATCGCGATGCCGAGACGCAGAAGGGCATCGACGCGTATACGCAGGCGATTGCGTTGAAACCCGATGACGCCGGCGCCCACAACAATTACGGCCTCGCGCTGGCAAACGCCAAGAAATATCCGGAAGCGATGGCTGAGATGGCCAAAGCCGCTCAGCTCGACCCGCCCGGCGCCGGCAAGTATTATTACAACCTGGGCGCCATTCTCGTGAACAGCGGCCAGTCCGACCAGGCCTACGATGCGTTCCAGAAATCCATCGCCGCGGACCCCAATTACGCAGACGCGTATTATCAGGAGGGCGTGTCCTTGATGGCTAAAGCCCAGATCGGCGCGGACGGCAAGGTAACCCCCGCGCCTGGCACCATCGAGGCCTTCCAGAAATGCCTGAGCTTCGAAAACAAGTGCACTTTCGCGCAGCAGTGCAAGGACTCCATCGCCGCGCTGAGTTCTTCGGTGGACACGAACTACACCGACCCGAACGCGAAGCCCGCGACCACCACGAAGAAGAAGAAGTAGCCTGATGAAGAAGTAGCCCGATTCCGGGGCGGGAGCCGCAGGCTTCCGCCTCGATTCCATGTTCTCGGAAATCCTCGAATATGTTCCCTACCTGCTGCTCTTTCTCTTCCTGAGATCGATTGTCAGAGGATTTTTATCCAACCGTCGCCGCGCCCAGCGCGCGCCGGGCGCCGCACGGCAGACGCCCGTTCAATCCGGCGGCGAACTCAAGAAAGATCCCGTGTGCGGCACCTATGTCTCAGTAACGGTGAGCGTTATGCGCACCGTAAACGGACAGCCGGTCTACTTCTGCTCGAAGGAATGCTGCGACCGCTACGGCCGCCAGTAAGCAAGCCCGCCTCGCGCGCAATTCAACGGCCACGGAATTTTTTGAGCAAAGCGCCAGTTTCAAACGTCTAACAGGTGAGAGGCACGTCTGAAAATGCGACTTGGAGGCTTCATGACCGCGCAATCCCAATTATCTCTGCCCGAGCTGCGAAGGAAAACGGACCGGGATCTGGTCATTCTGGCCGGCCGGGAAATCGAACGGTGCTTGAAGCTCGTCAGCCGCGGCGCCATGGCGGACGCGGAAGCCAGGCGCCACCAAGCCAGGGTTCTGCTGCGAATCGCGCGCGCGCCCGAACCGCAGCGCTCCGAGATGGAAGCGCGCCTCGACCACGCACGCGCCGCCATCGACCGCCGCCGCTCCACCCTGCGACCCTGCGTGCAATCCGCTTAGTAGGGCGGGCCTCCTGGCCTGCCTTTCTTGCTGGCTTGCCTTCTTGCTGGCTTGCCTTCTTGCTGGCATGCCCTCTTCATCCCGATCATTCTCGCCTGCCGGGCCGATTGTCAATCGCCGCGCAGGATACCGCGCCAAGCTGGATCTGCAAGGGTTTTCATGAATCTTTGTCGCTAGTATGTGAGTTGTCCGGTTCAATTCACAAGTGATCTGTCCGGTTCAACGCGGGGCGGGTGATGCTGGGTAGTGGAAAGCCGCGCGCCGAGCGCATTCCGCTGGCAGTGGTCGAGGATGTGCTCCGGCTTTACAAGGAGGCGTACTTCGACCTGAACATCCGGCACTTCCACGAAAGCCACGCGACGAGCACGCCATCCAGTTGAGCTATACGTGGGTGCAGACAGCGCTGCAAGGCACGTTGAAACCAACAAGATGCGCCGTGGAAAAGGCGGGAGCATGGAAGCCGGCGAAAACCAAAGCAGGTTTTCACCGTCTCCCACACTCCCTTGGAAATCTCGCCGAACGCGCGAGATTCCCACTTTTCCACCGCTCCGACGACGACGGCTGTGATCTTGAAGAAAACGGCCCAAGCAAAGGCAAAGGCCAAACTTGACTTGTTAACGACAACGCGCCGGCCGGGTGACACGATTATCTCAATCGTGATACCGTGGGGACGACTGTGCATATTCCGGACGGATTTCTTTCCACACCGGTTTGGGCCACAATGGACGTGGCGGCCGTTCCTGCCGTGGGCTACATGGTGCGGCGCGCCCAACGCGGGTTCGACGACGCCAAGGTCCCGCTGCTCGGCGTGATGGGCGCGTTCGTCTTCGCGGCCCAGATGATCAATTTCCCGGTGGGGATCGGCACCACCGCCCACCTGCTGGGTGGCGCGTTGCTGGCATACACCCTGGGACCGGCCGCGGCCAGCGTGACCATGGCCTCGATTCTGGCGATTCAGGCGCTCGTTTTTCAGGATGGCGGCATTCTGGCGCTCGGCCCCAACATGATCAACATGGCCGTGGCTGGGGTGTTGGCGGGCTATCTGCCCTTTTATTTGTGGGGCGGAGGGCGGTGGCGCCGGGCCTCGATCTTCGCCGGCGGAGTCCTCTCCGCTCTGGTGAGCGCGGTGCTGGCGCTGGCGGAGTTGCTGATCTCGGGCGTGCGTATGCCGCTCTCCATTCTGGCGGTTTCGCTCAGCTTGTTCCTGGTGGCGGCCGTGCTGGAGGGCGCCATCACCGTGGCGGTGATCGGCGCGCTGGAGAAGATCCAGCCGAATTTCGTGCGCCAACCGCGCCAGGGCCGGCCGTTCGCGCTGGGCGCCGCGGCGCTCGCCGGACTGCTCCTGGCGGCGGTTGGCGTGCTTGTGGCCGCGGCCGCGCCGGACGGCATTCAGAAGCTCGGCATCCAAACCGGCATCGCTTCGCGCGCCCAGGCGCTGTTCTCGACTCCGTTTACGGGTTACCAGGCGGCCTTCCTGGCGGCGGGCTGGCAGCGCAAGACTCTCGGCGGACTGGCCGGGCTGGCGCTGGTTTATGGCGCGTGCCTGCTTTTCGGCCGGGCCGTGGCGCGCAAGAGGAGCGCCTGAGTGCATCACATCGTCCTGGAACGATGGAGCCGCGGCGCGAGCGCCCTGCACCGCCTCGATCCACGCGCCAAGATCGTACCTCTGCTGGCGCTGCTCGCGGCGCTGGCCACCGCGCGCCACGCCCTGCCGGAGTTCTCCGCCGCCGTCTTTGCGATGCTCTGCGCGGCTCTGGTGGCTGCGCGCATTCCCTTGTTCGCGGCGCTGGCCCGCGCGGCCCTGGTGCTTCCGTTCGCCGTGGTTTTCGCGGCGGTCTGCTGGCTTTCGGGCGATCCCGCGCGCGGATTGGCCCTGGCGCTGAAAAGTTATCTTTCCGCCTTGGCGGTGTTGACGGTGGTAGCCACCACGCCGCTGCCGGTCCTGCTGCGCGGCTTGGAGCTGCTGCGCGTCCCATTGTTTCTTCTCACCGTCGCGCAGTTCCTCTACCGCTACCTGTTCGTGATTTCAGAAGAAGCCCAGCACATGCGTAAAGCCGCCGCCGCACGGGGAACGCCCGCCCGTCCGCTGGAATCCGCGGGCGCACGCTTCCGCGCGGCGGCGGGCGCGCTGGCCGTGCTCTTTGCGCGCTCCTACGGGCGGGCGCAGGACGTGCATCGCGCCATGCTTGCACGCGGATTCACGGGCCGCCTGCATCCGCTGTTCGATCTCCGCTTCCGGCCGGCTGACGCGGCATTCGCGGCTCTCGCCTCGCTGGCGCCGGTGGCGGCGCGCTTGGCCATCGAGAGGATTCGATGAAGCGGCCCGTAATCGAGGCGCGCGATCTGCGGTTCCGCTACGCGGACGGCGCGCCGGCTCTCAATGGCGTGAATTTCCGGCTCGATGAGGGAGAATGCGTGGCTCTGCTTGGACCCAACGGCAGCGGCAAGACCACCTTTGTCCTCCACTTGAATGGGTTGCTGGAGGGCCAGGGCAGCATCGAAGTCTGCGGTCTGTCCGTGGAACGTCGCAACCTGCCCGCCATCCGCCGCAAGATCGGTTTGGTGTTTCAGGATTCCGAGAGCCAGCTCTTCATGCCGACCGTTCTCGAAGACGCCGCCTTCGGTCCGATCAACCGCGGGATGAGCCGCCCCGAGGCGCTCGAACGGGCCATGGCGGCCCTTAAGACCGTGGGCATGGAGGGGTCCGCCGCGCGCGCCCCCTACCACCTGAGCGCCGGTGAGCAGAAGAAAGTCGCCATCGCCGGGATCCTCGCGACCGATCCCGAGATCCTGGCGCTCGACGAACCCACCACATTTCTCGACCCGCCCGGACAGCGGGCCCTGGCCGAACTGCTGGGCGCCCTCCCGCAGGCGAAGATCGTCGTCACACACAACATCCCCTTCGCGCTGGCGCTGTGCCGGCGCGCGGTGTTCTTCGAGGGTGGCGTAATTGTGGCGGATGGCCCGGTCGACGAGGTAGTGTCTCGCTTCGGGTGGGAATTTGCCACAGCCGCTGCGCGGCCGCGGCGATAAGGGGACCCCTACTTTTTGGCGGCCTTGCTCTTGCGGTGCTCGGCCCAGCGCTTTTTCTGAGCCGCGGAGATCCGCGCGCGCGCGGCCGCGCTCAGTACCCGCTTGGCATGCCCCGCGCTTTTGACTGCCACTTTAGATCTCGTCGCGGCTTTGCCTCCGAGTTGCGCCTTGATCTCACCGATCTTATCTTCGATCTTCTGTCTCTCGACTTGATAGCCGATCAAGGCCATCTCTAATATCGCAACGTCTTCCGTTTGCTTGCCTCGTGCCATAGATTCCCCACGCACACTATATCATAGGGGGCTCGGCTTGTGTAAAAATAATCAAGGGCGCGCCCGGAATCTATTAATTAAGTCACATGCGAATCCTCATCCAGCGTGTAAGCCAGGCCCATGTCATTGTGAGTGACAGTACCGTCGGCGCTATCGGTACGGGATTGCTTGTCTTTCTGGGCGTCGCCAAATCCGATGCCGCCGCCGACGCGGACTATCTTATCGACAAGCTTCTCGGACTCCGGGTCTTTCCCGACGACGCGGGAAAGATGAATCGCAATGTGAGCCAGGCCGGCGGCGCCCTGCTGATCGTCTCACAGTTTACCTTGTATGCGGACTGTCGCAAAGGCAGACGGCCAAGCTTTGACCAGGCTGCGCCGCCGGAGAGCGCCTTGTCTCTCTACAATTACTTTGTGGAATCGGCCAAGAAGGGGCCCGTGCCGGTGGAGACCGGCGTTTTTCAGGCCAGCATGGAGGTACATTTGGTAAATGACGGCCCAGTCACTATCCAAATCGACTCCCCCGGCGGAAACCCCCGATGATTGAGACTTACGGCTTTGCTCGCGCCGGTTTGTTGGGAAATCCGAGCGACGGTTACTTTGGCAAGACCATCTCGTTTGCCATGTCGAATTTCCGGGCGCGCGTCCTGGCGTATCCTAGCGGACGCCTGGAAATCAAGCCCTCCAAGGCGGACATTCCCACATTCGAAAGCCTGGAGGACCTGCACCGTGTGACCCGCTGGCGAGGTTACTACGGCGGCGTGCGGATTGTGCAGGCGCTGATCGTCAGGCTGATCGACTATTGCCGCGAGCGGGGCATCGAACTACCGGACCGTAACTTCACTCTGGAGTACGAATCCAGCATTCCGCAGCGGCTTGGACTGGGCGGATCGAGCGCTATCATCACGGCCGCGCTACGCGCCCTTTGCCAGTATTATGGCCTCGACATTCCGCTGCCTGTTCAGGCCAACCTTGCATTGGAGGCGGAAACACGCGAGCTGGGCGTCCCGGCGGGCTTGCAGGACCGTGTGGCTCAAGCCTACCAAGGCCTGGTTTACATGGATTTCTCGCGCGATCTGATGGAGTCGCGCGGCTACGGCGAGTACCAACATCTGGACCCGGACCTTGCGCGCAATATCTATGTTGCGTACCGGACTTCCTTGAGTGAGGGAACCGAAGTATTCCACAACGACATCCGGGAACGCTGGAACCGCGGCGAGCGGGCCGTGGTGGAAGCCATGAAGACATGGGCGGGTTACGCCGAGCAAGGCAGAGAATGCCTGCTGCGTGGCGATTTCGCCGGGCTGAGTGACCTGATAGACGCTAACTTCGACTTGCGCGCGCGCATTTACAAAATTGGCGAGGGCAATCGGGAGATGATCGAGACCGCCAGACGCGCCGGGGCTTCGGCGAACTTCGCCGGATCCGGAGGCGCGATCGTGGGCCTGTATCGCGACCGGGACACGCTCATCCGGTTGACGGAAGCGATGCAAGCCATCGGCGTGGCCGTAATTGAACCTAGGATTGCACGCTAGTACAGCGCGGCAAGCGGAATGCGAGTATCCTGAACGCCCGAGCGACCGCTCTCTTACGTTCGCGGCTCGGTTCGAAGTGCCTGAGAGTAAAATTGATGTCGTGACTAAACCAGTAGCTCTCATCACCGGCGCATCGGCCGGGATCGGCGCGGCGTTCGCACGGGCCTTGGCCGCGCGCGGGTACCATTTGATCCTCGTCGCGCGGCGGCGCGACCGGCTGGAAGCCCTCGCGGCGGAACTCTCCACCTCAACCGAAATCATAGAAGCCGACCTCACCGATCCCGCGCAACTGAGGCTTGTCGAGGCCCGCGCCGGCGCGGAGCCGCGGCTCGACTTGTTAGTGAACAACGCCGGTTTCGGCATCCCCGGCCGCTTTTGGGAAACTGACGTGGAAATGCAGACCCGGCTGCACCTGCTGCATATCGTCGCCATCATGCGCCTGACTCACGCCGCTCTCGGCCCGATGGTTGCGGGGAACAGCGGCGCGATCATCAATGTGTCCTCGGTAGCGGGCTTCGTTCACAGTCCCGGCAGCGTCACCTACTCCGCCAGCAAGTCTTGGATCAATAGCTTCACCGACGGCTTGGACCTGGAATTGAAGAGCCGGGGATCGGCCGTTCGTGTTCAGGCGCTTTGTCCCGGCTTCACGCACAGCGAGTTTCAAGCGGTGGCTGGAATCGACAAGAGGACCGTCCCAGCCGCGCTGTGGACCTCCGCAGAAGATGTGGTCGAAGCGTCTCTCGCCGGCCTGGAGAGCAACAAGCTATTCGTGATTCCCGGATGGCGCTACCGGCTTCTGGTCCGCTTCCTCCGCATCATGCCGTCCGCGTGGGTGCGCGCCGGTTCGATTCGGTACGCCCGCCGGAGGAAGCGGGACCGCGGGAAGTTGTAGAGTGAAGGTGTGACAGCGGCGGAGGCATACGAGTTGACTACGCAAGGCGGAGTGAGGATTTCGCGCGACTGATCGAAGCCTGCGAATCGTTTGGACCCTATTGCCTGATCTGCGGCCTGGCCGTCAACTGCTATGTGGAGCCGGTCTACACGCTCGATGCCGATATTGGCACTCGGTGAACGCGCAGACGCCTGGCAGCAAGCTGCGGATTCAGTTCACCACGGACGAGAGATACCAGGCCTTCCCAGGACGCTCCGTGGAGGCCGAGGTTCTGGGGCTTCGCGTGAAGGTTGCCAGCCTGGAAGATGTTACTCAAGGCAAGCTCTGGGCCTATAGCGATCCGCGGCGGCGTTTGAGCAAAGGCTGACGGGCCCACAAATGCCGTGGGCGCCCCGCTCCGCCCCACTCAATGAAAATCGTGAGATTCCGCTGCCGCGCCGGCGCTTAGCCCTTCAACGCGCGCGGCCTTTACCGAGATTACGCCGTCCAGGTTCTGCAGGACGCCGAAGATCATCAGAAACGGCTCGCTCAGTAACACGACTTTGTACAGGTCGTAAGTGGGCGGTGCGACGATCGCGTTCATAATGCCGGTTTCGTCTTCCATGCTGAGGAACACGAAGCCCTTGGCCGTGCCCGGACGCTGCCGCACAATCACCGATCCGGCGATGCGCACCAGGCGGCCGTTGGGAGTTTTCGCCAGGTCGACGGCGCGCGTCACGCCGCGGGCGTTCATTTCCGCGCGGCGGTAGGCCATGGGATGTT
>CAYWHA010000010.1:25816-120262 GCA_964457555.1 uncultured Solibacteraceae bacterium | reverse complement strand
CACATTAGATGCCGCCACCATGCTAATAGTTTCTCAGAGACAGGCCACTAGTAGCGCTGCACGGACCATGGGAGTATCTTAGTACGCCCGCGGCGCTAATCGAAGATCCTCCTCAGATTCATTTCGAGCGGCGGGTCTGCGATTTGGAGGATTTCGCCCTTGAACTCGCGCAGCCCATCGGTCTTGGTGACGGTGTAGGCGCGCTTAAGAGCAGGCTCCAAAAGCCATACCTGGGCAATGCCTTCGACGATGTAACCGTCGCAGCGTTCCTGCACCTCCACGAAACGGTCGTCGCGGATGACTTCGATGCACAGCAGCGGTACTCGCGGCGGTGGTTGTGGATCGTTTGCGTAAATGGCGAAATGGGTTATCCGGTTCGCGAAGAGATTTCGCTTGACGGTCCAGGCGCCGCCCGGCGCTCCACGCTCAGCGAGCCACTGGTCGAGACCGGCGATGGAGGCAGGTTGAACCTGCGGAGGTTCCGATTCCTGCGCCAGTTGCCGTGCCACGTCCAGGGTGAGGCCTTGTTCGCGTAGCAGTTGGGCGGCGAAGGATTTCTCCTCGCGAAGCAGACCGAGTAGGAGATGAGCCGTGCCGATATGTTTGTGCTTCGAGCGTTCGGCTTCCTCGGCCCCGTATGCCAGCGCTCGCTTGCATTCGTAGCTGAGCGGCAGGTCTACCGACGTTGAGACCTTGCGGCCCGCCGTACCTCGCTGCTCGATGGAATGGCGGATGGCTTCAAACGCGCTATCGGATGCCAGAAACTTGTTGGCCAGCTCTTTATCTTCGCGGAGCAGGCCGAGCAGGAGATGCTCCGTTTCAATATACGGGCGGCCGAACTGGCTGGCCTCATAACGGGCGAAGAAGATGGTTCGCCGGGCCTTTTCGGTGTAGCGCTCGAACATATCCGCACTTTACTCCAAAATGATGGTGGACGGGACAAATCAGGGCTATAGCTGCTGCGCCGGCAAGACAGTCGGCTCCAGGGTTACATTCAGGATGGCGCCTCACACCTCATGCCATGCGTAAACCGAAGCGCCGCTCCTCCCTTGACATGCTAAGGAATTAGCACTATAAGTCGTTCATGCACTCTTTCGTCTGCGCTTCGGTTGCCGGTCTGATGGTTCTTGCCTGCGCGGGTCCACTTCACGGCCAGGAACAGCCGCCGCTCGACGCTCCCACGCTCATCCGCAACGCCGATGCCAGCTACTTGCACGGCGACTATGAAGCTGCCCGGCAGTCGCTTGCGGCGGCCTGGGACCTTCTGCAACAGACGCCGCCGGAAAACCCCGCGCGCTACGACGTTCTCAAGCGCCTCACGTCGGTTCGCGCCGCGGCCGGAGAGTTCGCCGATGCCGGCAAGTATCTCCAACTGGCCATCGACTGGCGTAAAAGCATGTCCGGTCCGGACGATCCCAGGATTGCGGACGACCTGCTGGTTTCCGTGTCGCTCCTCCGTGGGGCGAAGCAGTTCGACCAGGCGTTTCAGGTCTTCCCGTCCATCCTCGTCCCGCACGTCCGCGTCCACGGTTACGACAGCGCGCCCGTGGCCGACGACTACTCGCTCATGGCCCAGGTCCTCATGGACCAGAAAAAACCCGTCGACGCCGCCGCCATCCTCGACGTAGCTCTCGGAATCCGCACCAGGCTGTCCGGCTCGCTCGACGTTGCCCTGCTGCCCATCCTTGACCGTCTGGGCGGCATCCAGACCGCGTTGCACGACGATGAAAAAGCCGAGGCCACCTACCGTCATGCGCTGGCGATTCGGGAAACCCTCTATGGGAAGCAGGACACCGACCTCCTTGCAACGCTCGATGGTCTTGCGAGCGCCTGCTTCCACCAGAACAAGTTCGATGTGGCTGAACCGATTTATCAAAGGCTGCTGGCGCTATGGATCGCCTCGGCTGGCGCTGACCACCCCATGATCGCCATCACGCTCGACAAAATGGCCATCTTCTACGCGGCCGCGAAGAAATTCGATCGCGCAATGGAATCCTCCGACCGGGCCAACGTGATTCGCACTTACTTCCTGGCCAACGGGTTGGCAGCCGAGGCCGCTGAGCAGGTGGACGAAGATCACACCGAAGACGCCCGAGCCCTCTACCACCGCGTCATGAAGCTCCTCGATCCACCCGACGCCATGTACGAAACGCTGCGCGCCCAAACCGGGATCATCCTACAGAAGATGGGAGACCCGCCGCCGCGCCCCCAGCCGAAGAAGGCCCCACCGGCCGGGAAGAAAACCGCCGCGGGAATCTGAAGGCGCACGCTCTATTCGGATGCGATTTGGGCAAAATGCCCAAAATCGAAGCCCGTAACGCGTTGATTGCAAATGGCGCGCCCGTTTGATTTTTGGGCAAAATGCCCAAAATCGGCCGGTTCATATGCCTTTTTCAGCAGCCTGCTAAGGCTACGGCTGCAAGGCAACCGCTCTCTGACGTTCGCGGCTCGGTCAGGACGCCGGTCCGGATTGGGCGCGCCGGAGGGCGGGAAACAACCACGCCCAGAGTGCGACAACCAGAATTGTCCCAACGCCCCCGAGAATCACCGATGGGGCGGCGCCGAACCATTGCGCCGTGAGGCCGGACTCGAACTGCCCCACCTCGTTTGAAGCGCCAACGAATATCATGTTCACCGCGCTGACCCGGCCGCGCATATCGTCGGGCGTAGCGAGTTGCACCATGGTTTGCCTTACGATCATGCTCACCATGTCCAGCGCCCCGGTGAGCGCCAGCGCGGCAAGCGAGAGAATCAGGTTCCGGGATAGTCCGAACACGATGGTACACAAGCCGAATCCGGCGACGCACCACAGCATAGCCGTGCCGGCATTCTTTCGCAGAGGCCAATGGGCCACGAGAATGGCCATGGCTACGGCGCCAACCGCCGGCGCGCTGCGCAATACTCCCAGGCCCGCCGCGCCAATTCGGAGGATGTCCTGGGCGAAGACCGGAAGCAGGGCCACCGCGCCTCCCAGCAGCACCGCGAAGAGGTCCAGCGAAATGGCGCCAAGGAGAAGCTTGTTGCGCCAGACGTAACGAAGACCATCCAGTACCGCCGTCGCCGGCGCCGCTTTCCGCTGCTGTTGGCGTGGCTCTACGCGGATCGCGATCGCAAACGCAAGCGCGACGAGATAGGCTGCCGCAGCGCAGCCGTAGACCGGCGCCGGGCTGCCAGTCCATGCATATAGCGCGCCGCCGGCGGCCGGGCCGAGGATCACGGCCACCTGAAAAATCGAAGCGCTCCAGGCCACGGCATTGGGGAAATGCTCTTCAGGTACGAGCATGGGAAGAAACGCCTGCCCCGTTGGCATGTTAAAAGCGCGCACGGATCCATTCATCAGCAGGGCGGCATAGATCGGGTAAACGCTGTGAATTCCCTGAACCGCGAACAGGAGCAGAAGCAGGGAGCAGCAGGAAAACGCCGCGTAGCACGCTTGTAGAATGCGGTTTCTGGGGAGCCGGTCGGCTACGTGCCCGACCACGAGGAATAGGAGGATGCCCGGCAGAAACTGCGCCAATCCTACGAGGCCCAGGTCCAGCGGGCGATGCCTCATTCCGTAGACCTGCCAGACAACCGCGACCGCCTGCATTTCCGAACAGGCGGCCGTCAGAAACCGGGCTGCCATGTAGAGCCGGAACCCGGGGTACCGAAAAGCCGCGCGTGAAGATTTCGCCGCCGGTTCGTCTTGGGCACGCATCGGCGGAATGCTAGGAGTCAACCCGCTCAGGCTCCCACTCATCTACATCGCCGTGGTCGATCCAGTCCTCGCGATTCTCTCGCGCCTCCTGCTCGCGCCGTTTCTCAAGCTCTTCGCGCTCCTCGCGGCCGTCGCTCACAACTCCACCCCCTTTTCAGTGTAGGAGACGGGGCGCTCAGCCACCGAATCGCTCAGCCGCGCGGCTCTTCGCTTTGGCAGCCTCTTGTTCCCGGTTCTTTGGCGGAGCGTTGGTTTCGAGCGAACGGAGAAGGCGCGTCGCAACCTCGGCAATTTCATCGACGGCGGCCAGAAATGGGCCCTCGTTTGCCCTTGACGGCTTGCTGAACCCGCTGATTTTTCTCACGAACTGGAGCGACGCATCTCGAACTTCTTCGGGCGTCACCGGCGGATCGAAGTTGAAGAGGATTTTGATGTTCCTACACATTTTGGCGCCTCCGATGCGCACATACGCATCTTTCCGCGTTGTATGTCATCGTGTGTGCTCCGCCAACTGGATCTGCATGCAGAGATTTATCGCAGGGGTCACTTCGCGGAACACAGCCAGCATCGATTCCACCAGGTCCAGTCCCGTCGCGCCGCTCACCTCGCTCTCCCGCATCGGGTAGTAGATCTGGAACCCGGCCCAGTGGCTCTTGGGCGCGGCTTCGAGCGCCTGGCGAACCTTCAGAACGCCGGGGTATCCGGCGCGTGCGAAATCGGAAGGCAGGTCCTCCCAGCCGCCGGCGCGCACCATGAACCCTCCGCGAAGCACCAGCCGCTCCAGTTCCCGTTCCAGCGCGCTGCCGGGCTTGAGCCCATCCACCAAGCGGTGCCAGTCCCAATCCGAACGCAACTGGCAGGCGCGAAACTCGCGGGGGGCCCTCACATACCCGCGTTCCACCTGCATGCCGCATTTGAACAGCCGCTCGGCGGTGTCCACGGTGAGGAAGAACTTCGAGCAGCCGAAGCTCACATTCGCGGAGATGGGCTTGGCCGCCCGATTGGCTCGCGGCAGGTAGCCGATCCACTGCCAGTAGACGCCCCGCCCCCAGCGTTCCGTGACGAATGGCTGCCCATACCGGGCCTCCAATGCCAGTTTCAGGATGCGGGTGATGCGCTCGTTCTCATCGAGATTCCCAACGTGAATCCCACGATCGAAATCGAGAAACTCGGAGCGAAATCCGACGGCCGTCCCCAACCCGGAAAGGACAGCCGGGGGCCTGACCTCCCGACTGCCGGTGGTAACCCTTCTTGCCATTCGCAGCTACCTTCCACCGAACTCCCGCGTGACCTTCCCGGTCCCGGTCACGGTCCAGAGGCGCCCGGCCCGCCACTCGATGCCGAACTGGTTGGAGACCAGGCGGGAAGTAATCCAGGTTGGGGACCACGAAGAGAGCAGACAACCGATTGTTGTCATGCTGAAGAGCTTACCACGCTCAGGAACGCGGGACGTTCACCACGCAGACGTTCGCCTCTCCGGACCTTCCCAGCCCGCGGCGACTCTGCGGCGCTGCGGTCCCGCCCGTTCCGGCCGCCAGCCAACGGCCGCCAGTCAACCGCCATGGGACCATCGGTTGGGTGTATAATGCCCCATGCTGGCGCCGAAGGCGAGTCAGTTTAACTTCGGGCGATCTTAGTCTTCATGACGATATCGGGGATAGGTGGTTATGTCAATCTGGAGTAAGCGGACAGCCCAAAACTGCGCACTATGTCTTGGCAGTCTGATCCTCGGCTTGATCGCAGTTGAGATCGGAGCAACTGTACTAGCCCGGCTAAGCGGTAATACCCGCACCATGGCGTTTGACGCCATCCGGGGCTGGAGACTGCTGCCAAACGTTACGAAGCGGGCCCTCCATGACCGGCAGCCCTACACCATCACAACCAACTCACGCGGACTGCGCGACAGAGAATATTCGTACGAGAGGCCAGGGGATCTTTTTCGCATCGTGGTTATTGGCGATTCGCAAACTTTCGGTCTCGGCGGAGTCGAGGCAGCGGAAACTTTCTCAAAGCGCCTGGAGGGTTCCGCTCCAGGCTTGCAGGTCATCAATATGGGGGTGCCGGCATACAGCACGGACCAGGAGTATCTTTATCTGCAGTCTGAAGGCATCAAGTATCGCCCCAACCTCGTCGTTCTGGCAGTCTACGAAAACGATTTTGTCATCACCTTCGATTCCTGGGACAACTCGATTGGTCTTCCCAAGTGTTATTTCACTTTGAACAATGGGAATCTTCAATATCATCCGCCCCAGGCGTCCCTGCTTTATAAATGGTCCAACTGGAGCTATCTTTCCGGTATCGTTCTCGATCGCCATCGCAAACTTTCCCGAGGCGCCGGCTGGCAGCCGGCGCCAAAACTCAATACCGTCGACCAACAAGAACTGTTTAAACGGTTCTTAATCGAGATGCATAGAATCTGTCGGCCTGCAGGCGCGGACTTTCTTGTCATGTACATTCCGGTTCATGGTCAAAAGAAGCGATTCGCCCTGCAGGACGCCATGGCGGAGGCGGCCGCGAACGATGGATTCCGGACGCTCGATCTGACGACGACGCTGCTTGAGGCGAACCAGCTTCAGCCTGCGTACATCGACGGCGATATCCACTTAAACCGGCGGGGCCACCAAATCGTGGCCGACGCTCTCCACAATGCCGTCGCCCCATTGCTCTCCGGGGGCAAGCCAGCGGAGACTCTATAGGCATGATAGGCCGCCCGCAGACGCGCTTGCCGGCGCGCCGTCCCGGCAAGCTCGACCCAGTCACCACGATTCGAAATATATTTCACCCCCGTCTTTTCAGCGCTTTCGGAGGGTGCGGTACCCGCTTCGCCATCGGCGGCCGCCACCCCTCCTGCTACCCTGAAATCGGAGTAGAGGCTTACGCCCAACCCGCGTGAGTCTTGAATCTTCTTCGTGGCCACGAAGCGTAGTTTCACGGCGGTACTGGACTCCCGGATGTTCGGGAGACCTTGGAACCGGTTCCAAAAGCACCGTGGGTGCGGGGCAACCCGCATCTCACATTTACCAGTTATTCGGCAATCTCAGAACAATCTACTCAATACTCAAGCCGCCTCGCCGACGAAATCCCCACCTCGATATATCCCTGCAGCCGAACTGCGTCCAAATCCCCCGGCAAGTCGTTCCCAGTCAAATTGGCTTCGTTTGGTGCACACCCGATTTGGCTTCGTTTCGCGACCCCGAATTTGGCTTCGTTTCCGCAAACGCCCCCGACCCAGGGCCGGCCAGGAGGCCCGCCCCACCTAACCTAGCTTGATCAGTTCTAGCAACTGCTGTTCGGTAAAGACCTGCACTCCCAGTGAGCGCGCCTTGGCGAGTTTGGAGCCGGAGTCCTCGCCGGCCACCACGTAGTTGGTCTTCTTGCTGACGGAACCGGTGACTTTGCCGCCCGCGATTTCGATCAACTGCTTGGCCTCCTCGCGCGAGAGGGTGGGCAGAGTTCCGGTCAGGACGAACGTCAACCCGTTGAGGGCGCCGCCGCGGGTACGCCCGGATTCGTGCAGGAAACGCAACCCGGCGGCGCGTAGCCGCTCCACCAACTCCTGGTTGCGCGGTTCGCGAAAGAAACGGAACACGCTCTCGGCAACTTTCGGGCCCACTTCGGGGGCGCCCTGCAGCTCCTCCACGCTGGCCCCGGAGATTGCATCCATGGCCCCGAACTCCTCCGCCAGAAGCTCCGCCGTTCGCTCGCCGACGAAGCGGATTCCCAGGGCCGAAAGCACGCGCGGCAACGGATTTGTCTTCGAGTTTTCGATGTTACGCAAAATATTGGCGGCGGATTTCGGGCCCATGCGCTCTAGCGAAAGCAGCTTCTCCGCGGTGAGATCGTAAATGTCCGCCACGCTGGCGACCATGCCCTTGTCCACCAGTTGATCCACCAACGCCTCGCCCATGCCGTCGATGTTCATGACGCCGCGCGCGGCGAAGTGCAGCACGGACTCCTTGAGCCGCTTGGGGCAGTTGGTATTGATGCAGCGGCTGGCGGCTTCGCCTTCCTCGCGCACCACCGCTCCCCCGCAGACCGGGCATTGCGAGGGCATGTGGAACTGCCTGCGATAGGACCCCTGCGCGCTGACGCGGACCACCTTGGGGATGACGTCGCCCGAACGTTCGATCACCACGTCGTCGCCGATCTGCAAGCCGAGGCGCTCGATTTCGTCCTCGTTGTGCAGCGTGGCATTGGCCACCTTGACGCCGCCCACTTCCACCGGCCTCAGCCGCGCGACGGGTGTCAGCGCGCCCGTGCGGCCCACCTGCAGTTCGATATCTTCCACCGAGGTGACCGCCTGCCTGGCGGCGTACTTGAAGGCGATGGCCCAACGCGGGGCCTTGGCGGTGGACGCCAGCGCGCGCTGCTGCGCCACCGAGTCCACCTTTAAGACCACGCCATCGATTTCATAGGGAAGTTGATCGCGCCGGGCCTCCCATTCGGCGCAGAACGCCAGAGCCTCCTCCACGTTCGCGCACAGCTTGCGGTTGGGATTCACCTTGAAGCCCATGCGTACAAGGTCCTCAAGCGTTTCCCAGTGGCTTTCGTGCGCCGTCTTCCCGCCGGCCAGCAAGAGGTACGCGAAGTAATCGAGGCGCCGGTTAGCGGTGATCTGCGGTTCGAGCACGCGCAACGATCCCGCGGCCGCGTTGCGCGGATTGGCGAAGCGCGCCAGTCCACGCTCTTCGCGCTCGGCGTTGAGCCGCTCGAACGCGCGCCGGTACATGATCGCTTCGCCGCGCGTCTCGAACGACTCGATCCCGGCGGGGACGCGCAGCGGCAGGGAACGGATGGTGCGGGCATTCTCGGTGACGTCTTCGCCCACGGTTCCGTCGCCGCGCGTCACGGCCTGTACGAACTGGCCGCCGCGGTAATGCGCCGCCATCGAAAGGCCGTCCAGTTTCAGCTCGGCCACGTAACGGTAAGACGCGCCGCCCAGCAATTCGCGAACGCGGCGGTCGAAATCGCGCAACTCGCCTTCGTTCAGGGCGTTATCCAGGCTCAGCATGGGGGAGCTGTGCCGGACCTTGACGAAGCCCTCGCGCGGTTTGCCGCCAACGCGCTGGGTGGGCGAATCCGGCGCGGCCAGCTCGGGGAAGCGCTCCTCCAGGCCCCGCAACTGGCGCATCAGGGCGTCGTATTCGGCGTCCGTGATCTCAGGACGGTCCAAAACATAATACAGGTGTTCGTGCCGGCGCAGCTCTTGGCGAAGGTTTTCAATCTCGGCAGCGGGATCTTTCATGGCGCTCTCAACTATAATTTAACCAGTAACATGGAGAACACACCATCACAGCCTACCGGAATACTGTCCTAATTTACAATCCCTTTGCCGGCAGGTTCAGACGAAAAGGCGGCGCGCTTGTCGGGCGGGTCGTGGAAATCCTCAAGAGCAACGGCCACCACGTCACGGTCGCCCCGACCACCGGGCCCGGAGCGGCGGGCGCCATTGCGCGCGAACACATTGGCCGCGGGGCGGACCTGGTGGTGGTGGCCGGCGGAGACGGCACCATCAACGAAACCGCCGAAGGGATGGCATTCTCCCAGGTTCCGCTGGGCATCCTCCCCGGCGGCACGGCCAACGTGCTGGCCATGGAGCTGAAGCTGGGGTCGCGCCTCGATCGCGCGGCCGAGCGCCTGGAGGAATGCCGGCCGCGCCGTATCTCGCTGGGCCGCCTGACGTGCGGCGACGGCGTTTCGCGCCATTTCCTGTTAATGGCCGGCATCGGCCTGGATGCTCACATCGTTAACCACGTGAGCCTGCCGCTAAAGGCGCGCGCCGGCAAGTTCGCCTACTGGGTGGCCGGCTGGAGTCTGCTTGGCCGCAGTCTGCCTCAGATCCGGGTGGATGCCGACGGCCAGCGATACGAATGCTCCTTCGCGCTGTTGAGCAAGGTGCGGAATTACGGAGGAGATTTCGAAATCGCCCGCGAGGTAACGCTCCTCGAGAACCGGTTTGAGATGGTGCTCTTCGAAGGCCAGTCGTACGCCAGCTACGTGAAGTACCTGGCCGGGTTGGCGGTGCGGCGGCTACAGGGTATGAAAGGCGTGAAGATGCTGCGGACCGCCGGCGCGACGCTTTCCTGCAATGGGGACCGCCGTGTATTCATTCAGATCGACGGGGAACTGGCCGGCTATCTGCCGGCCGAGGTGAGCGTGGCGCCGGATGCTTTGACGCTGCTGGTTCCGGGGGAATACGGGGGCCGGTGATGGGGCCGGAGCTGAAAAACAAAGGAACGGCCCCCGTAAGGCGACGTTCACGACATTTTGAGATCTTCCAGCGCGCCAATCAGAGCGGCTTTTAGCCTTGTATCTGACCGACAGGTCCATGAGCCGGGAAAAGGTCGTCCAGGCACTAATGAGGAACCGGTCGACTGTCTCGACGTGACGTGCGGTTTGGCCGTGATGAACAAAGGCTGAACGGATTCGGTAGACAGCCTCGACGTCTTTGACGATATCCTTCCGTGCCTGAGATGATTCGCCGATGAGAAACGCCATCCGCTCGCCGAGGTTCTTCTGGATCGGCTCGTTGCCGTCCCGCAGCAGCATCGATTCCAATGCCGACAAGGTGAAGACGAGCTTGTCGGAGACTTCGACAGCGAGCGTCTGCCTGGAATAGAGAATGAGGGCGTCGTATAGCGCGCGGCAAAATTCGGTGGAGATATCTGACGCCAAGCGGCTGAGATTATCCAGTACTCCGGGGCGCAACCGGATGCTGTCATCCAGGAGCCAATCGGTTTCGCGCCGATCAGGCACGCTTCGGCTTATCCGGTCGATGTGCCCATTATCCATGAAGACCGCCGTGACCTGCGGGACTAATCCCGAGGCCGTCGGTGTGCAGAAACTCGTGAGCCGCGAATTGAGGTTCGCAGGCGAGAGAAAGCGCAAAAGAGCGGTTGCGTTCTCGGCCTTTGCGCGTGCGATCTCAACAGCTCTGTGTTCTTCCGCGCGGCCCCGCACGCACGCCGCGAGCCGTGCCTGAAGCTCAGATCTCCTCTTGTTGAGCGCGGCTGAACCAACGGGATCTTCGCGGACGCGTGCGGGTCTTCGGTCCCACCACTCATCCATGATGTCCCGCGTAAAGGTTCGAAACGCGACGTCGCCAATCGAGAACTCCTTCGAGGAATATGTGTGGAACAGCGGCATCCAAATGTCGTGCTCGCGGATCGCCTCGTTGCTCCGCTGCGCGATGAAGGTTGATAGCGTATCCGACCGCCGGCGCTCCAGGGTATCGCAAAGCCACTCGCAGATCTGCTCGAGCAGGAACTCAAAGGAGACGAATTCCGGGAACGGTTTCGTCGCGGCAACAGCTCTGGTGAATCCACAAGCGTCTCTCGTGTCTATCGAAGCATACCTATGAAGGGGAGAGCAATGACGCCGCAAGGTCCCCGGATGCCTACGGCCGGTACGTAACGCTGGCCAGGTCCGTCTCCCACAGCCGGATCGAACTAACTCGCACCTCGGGTTTGTCCTTGAAGCCTTCGGCGACCTGGTCGTAGATGTGCTTGGCCATGTTTTCGGCCGAGGGGTTGATGGCGTCGAAGGGCGGAAGGTCGTTGAGCCACTGGTGGTCCATGCGGTCGAGCACCGCGTGGACGATCTTTTTCAGCGCCACGAAATCCACCAGCAGGCCGATGTCGTCGAGCCGGTCCCCCTCGATCGTGACATGGCAGCGGTAGTTGTGGCCATGCACGTTTTCACACCGGCCGTGGTAATTCCGCAGGGCGTGACCGGCGGCGAAACTCTCTTCAATGGTGACTTCAAACATCGAAAAACTTCTCCACGTCCTCTAGCTCGGTGGTGAATCCGTAAAGCGGCAGGCTGTCGAAAAAAACCTGGCCGTAACGCTGCTTGGTAATGCGGTTATCCAGCAAAACCAGAACGCCGCGGTCCGGCTTGCCGCGGATGAGCCGCCCAAAACCCTGCTTGAGCGCGATGGCCGCCCGTGGAATCTGGTAATCGTAAAACGGATTTCCCCCCGCCGCCCGTATGCTCTCAATGCGCGCGTTGACCACCGGGTCGCTCGGCACTGCGAACGGCAGTTTATCTATGATAACGCAGCTCAACTGCTCGCCCGGCACGTCCACGCCCTGCCAGAAGGAGGAGGTGGCGAAAAGCACGCAGTTGGGCGTCGTGCGGAACTCGTCGAGCAGGGCGCTGCGCGGCGCCGTGCCCTGAAGCAACGTGGGATATTCGATCTCGAACGATACCTTGTCGTGCACCATGCGCATCTGCTGGTGGCTGGTGAACAGGACGAACGCCCGGCCCCGGCTGGCCCGCAGAATGCGCATGATCTCCTCCGACGCGGCCTTGACGAACGCCGGACTGCGCGGCTCGGGCAGGTGCTGCGGCACGTAGAGGAGCGCCTGCTTCTGGTAATCGAAATGGCCGGGAACAATCAGCGTGCGCGCATTCGCCACGCCGAGGCGCGCGCGGACGAAATCGAATCCGCCGGCCACCGCCAGCGTCGCGGAAGTGAGCACGATGGTGTCCACGCGGTTGAAAAGGCGCTCGGCGAGGAGGCCCGAAACGTCGATAGGGGTGGCCTGCAGGAAACAGCCCCGTCCCCGCCTTTCTACCCAATAGACGAACTCCTCTTCGTCGCTTTCCATCACGAAGTGCAGGCCCTGACCCAGCTCCAGCGTGCGGCGCATTAACGGCACAACCTCGTCGGGCGGGTTCTGCAGAAGCTTGAGGTGGGAGCCGGTCAGTTCGAGCGCGGTCAGCAGGCCGGAGTAGATCTCTTCATTCTCCTCGCGGAAGGCGTCGCGGCCCTGGAACGAGGCGCGGCGGTCGCCCTCGCCGAACAGCCCGAAAAACTGGACGGTCAACTCCTCCAGGCGATTGAGGACGCGGTCGAGTTCCGGCGTGCCGAACTTCTTCGCGCGGCCGACGGCGGTAATATCGCGCCGCAGATCCTGCACCTGATAGTTGCTGACCGACACGCCGAAGTATTGCCCGGCGACGTCCTCAATCTCATGGGCTTCGTCGAACACCACGGCGTGATATTCGGGGAGGACGCCGCCCTCGTGGGACTCGTCGCGCAGCGCCAGGTCGGCGAAGAACAGGTGGTGATTGACAATCACGACGTCGCTATCCTGCGCGCGCTGGTGCATCAGCGTCAGGAAGCAGCGTTCGAAGTTGGCGCACTTCTGGCCGGAGCACATGTCGCCGCGGGCATCGAGCTTGGCCCACGCGGTGCTGTTTTCAGGCAGCCGCTTGATTTCGGCGCGGTCGCCGAACTCGGTGGTTTTTTCCCACCCGCGGATAATCTGGAAATCGGCGACTTCTTCCAGGCCGGTAAGGACAGGCTCCTTCTCGGCATCGTAGATTTTCTGCCGGCAGGCGTAGTTGTTGCGGCCCTTCATGTAACTGACTTTGAGGGGGCGCGGAAAGTGCTTCTGAAGGAATGGAACATCCTTGAAGAAGAGCTGCTCCTGCAAGTTCTTGGTGCCGGTGGAGACTACGATGCGCTTGCCGGAGAGCAGCGCAGGGACCAGATACGCGAGCGTCTTGCCGGTACCGGTGCCGGCCTCCACAATCAGGTGGCGCTTTTCGGCGAAGGCCGCCTCCACGGCTTCGGCCATCTCCACCTGTCCCTCACGATACTCATAGTTCGGGTGCCATTTGGAGAGCGTGCCGTGCCGGGAAAAGAACTGCCGCGCGCCCGCGGGCCGCGTCTCAATGGGCATGTGGATAGTCTGATTTTAACAGCGGGTTATCGGGCGCGGGCTGACAACCGCTCTCTCACGCACGCGGCTCGCAAAATTCAGGGCGCTTGCGAAACTTCACCTGCACCACCGGGCCGATGCCGAATATGGTAATCGCGGACCCAGAAAGCGCCACCAGCGCGGCCACCAGGAAGGCGAAATAGAACTGGCCGGTGCGGTCCAATACCCAGCCGGTGAACCAGGGCGCGGCCACCCCGGCCAGATTTCCCACGCCGTTCTGGATAGCGCACCACTTTCCAGCGGCGCGCGGGCCGGCGAGAGTCTGGGTGATGGCCCACAGGTTGGAACTCCACATCCCGATAAAGGCGCAGGCCAGCATGAGGAACGCCATCGCCGCGCCGTCGCTGCGGACCACTGCAACGGGCACAATGATCGTCGCCAGCGCAAGCCCCGTGCCGCAGAAGGTCTTACGCGCGCGCGTGGGAGTGGCGCCGGCGGCAATCCACCGGTCGGAGAGCCATCCGCAGATCACGCTTGAAGCCGCCGCGGTGAAGAACGCCGCCGAGCCGGCAATGGCCATTTTGGGGGCGGGGAAGTGGCGTTCTTTTTGCAGATAGGCCGGCAGCCAGGTGATCAGGAAATACCAGAAGTAGTTGCCGCAAAACAGGCCCAGGAAGGTGAACCAGGCGGAGCGCTGGCGCAGGATATCCAGCACCGAAGGAGCATGGCCCTCTTCCTCCTTCGTAGCGCCGGCCCGGTCTTCCTGCAGGAAGAGGGAGGACGCCAGCCCGCGGAAAATGCGCCCGGAGCCTGCCTGACCCCCCGGCATCGAGCGGACCCACGCAACCAGCCAAAGCATGCTGCCGAGCCCGAGCGCCAGGAAGAAAATGCGCCATCCGAACCGGGCCATCAGCAGGCCGCCCAAAAGGGTGCCAACGGCGGGGCCGGTCCTGGTTCCCGCATCGATGGCGGCATTCGCCAGCCCGCGCCGGCGCTCCGGAAACGTGGCCAGAATGCGCGCGTACGCCGGGTACGCCACGGATTCGCCGACGCCCAGAAGCAGCCTCAAACCGAACAGCGGCGCGAAACCGCGGCTCATGCCCGTGCCGGCCGTGGCCGCCGACCAGAGCAGGAAACCGGCCGCGTAAACCCAGCCCACGTGGAAGCGGTCCACAAGCCATCCCGCCAGCGCGAAAAGCTGGCACGCGGCATAGGTCCAGAAGAACGCTGAGAGAAGCAGCCCAAGCTGGTAATCGGAAAGCCGCAGTTCCTTCTGAATGGAGGCGGCGCCAACCGAGAGCGTGGTGCGGTCGATATAGTTGATGAAAGCCGAAACCACCAGCAGCGCCAGAATCCAGCGCTCTCGCTTGGTTAACATGCAAGCATTGTAGCGGGTGGCTCGGATTGGGCGCTGTCGGAAGCGCGTCGCGTGGCGCGGCTACTTTTTCTTGGCTGGGCGATAATCCACGAACAGATCCGGGAATTGCTCCTTCAGCGCTTCGATCTTAGGCCGGTCGCAGACTTCGATGTATGGGTTGTTGGGGTTGTAGTAGGCGTAGTCCTGGTGGTAGTCCTCGGCGCGGTAGAACGCTTTGAGCGGCGTGACTTCGGTCACAATTGGTGCGCCGAAGACCTTGGCCGCATCGAGTTGCTTGATATAGGCGCTGGCCAGGCGGTGCTGCTCGTCGGTCGCATAGAAGATCGCCGAGCGGTAAGAGATTCCGACATCCGGCCCCTGGCGGTTCAATTGCGTGGGATCGTGCGCCACCGAGAAGTAAATCCGCAGCAGTTGTCCGTAGGTGATGCGCGACGGATCGAAAACCACTTCGACCGATTCGGCGTGCCCCGTGGTCTCCGTGGTGACCTGGTCGTACGTCGCCGTGGCGGCCGTTCCGCCCGAGTAGCCGGCAGTGGTAGCGATGACGCCCTTCACCCTTTCGAACACGGACTGCACGCCCCAGAAGCACCCCCCGGCGAAGACGGCGGTCTCTTTCCCCGGCTGTTTGGCCAGCGGCGCGTCGGCGGACGGCGCGGGAATCGGAGGTTTGGCGGAGGCCGAGAGAGCCAATAGCAGAAATCCGGCGGCGATTTGGAAAGCGGCGAAAGAAGTCATAGCATCACCCTTGATTTCAGAGTATACCGGAAAGACGGCGGTACAATGCAATCAAAGAGAGCAAGGGAGGGGAAGGCGATGACGTTTCTTGGTTCGGACCGGCTGCCGCGGCGGCGGTTCCTTTACCTCATGGGCGCAGGCGCGGTGGGCGCGATGGCGGCCGACCCGAAGCAAACGGTACGGATCGCGGAATTCGATTCGTACGGGAAGCGCACGGGCGTGGCCGAAGTGGAAAGGGTCCAGAAGCCGCTCACCGAATGGCATGACCAGCTCACTCCGGAACAATTCGAGGTGACCCGTCAATCCGGCACGGAGCAGCCGTTCACCGGCGAGTATGCCGAATCCCACGCGGATGGCCTGTACGCTTGCGTGTGCTGCGGTACGGTTCTGTTCGATTCCAAGACGAAGTTCGATTCCGGCACGGGCTGGCCCAGTTTCTGGCAGCCCATCGCGGAGGAGAATGTCCACCAGTTGGTCGACAACTCCGACGGGATGACCAGGACAGAAGTGAGATGCAGCCGGTGCAACGCGCATCTGGGGCACGTATTCGACGACGGTCCCCCTCCCACGCATTTGCGCTATTGCATGAACTCGGCGGCGCTGAAGTTTATGCCAAAAGGGCGAAGCCGCTAGGCGGCGTGACCGGAATCAAGAAGCGGCAGGCGAATCGCCTGCCCCACCTAACGCTACGCGGTCACGATGGCGCCCACTTCGTAGTCGAGAACCCTGGGCACGGTGAATTCGATGGAGCCGCCGGTCACGCGGAACGGGACGTTGGTTTCGGCCCTCAGCAATTCCACGCGAGCCACGCGCGCCCCGGCGGGCAGCTTCATCCTCACCTTCTGTGCGCCGATTGGGTAGAAGTCGCGAATCCAACCCTTGTGCATCGTGGGATTCGTGTAGTTCAGAATGTGGACCCCGTATCCGGCTTCGGTTTCCCAGGCGAAGGCTTCAATGACGCCGTCGCCCTCCACCGAAACCGGCGCGTCCGCGCCCGCCACCCAGCCGATGGAGTTGCGCAGAAGGCGGCTGAGGTCGGTGTGGCCGGTCCGCCACATGGTGCGTTCGATATCGCCAGGGAACCAGGCCAGCCGGCTCTTGCCCTTTTCGCGCAGGACCACAGCCGGCTCGTTGGTGGTCGGTTGAAGCGGATAGGACAACTCCGGAGGATACGCCACGAAGCCGGGAATCACGGTGAGCACCGGGCTATCCACCGCGGCCACGGGCAAGCGGTACTCGGCGCCGGGAAGCCAGTGCGTGTTGCTGAAGCCGTCGAGGATCGCGTGCGGCTTTTCGATGCGCGCATAGTACGCATTGCCGGTGGTGCCCTGCACCTCGCCCGCCTTGTGGATGCCGAAAACGTCTGCAAGGCCGAAATCCGCGCGGCGCTCGTTGCGCTCGTTGTACATGCTGGTTTCGAACGTCGCCAGCAGCGATCCGCCGGTATCCACGTAAGCGCGCAGTTGCCGGCACTGTTGATCGCTGAGCAGCGCAATGTTCGGCAGGATCAGGGCCGAGTATTTCTTCAGGTCCTCCGGCGCAAGGTTGTCCTCGTGGACGAAGTCGAACAGAAAGCGGCCTTCGAGCAGCGCGTAGTACATGCCGTCCAGGTATTGCTGGGTGGTGGCCCCGCGCGCAGGCGTGTAGAACAGGTGCGTCCGCTGGCCCATCACCACGCCAAGATTGGCGATGGAGCGCTTGTTGGTGAAATGGCGGTCGTGTTTCGCGGTCCACTGGAAGTACTGGCGTCCGGGCTCCATCCAGCGGCGGTCCTCGCCCATCCCGTTCTCCGCGCCGACCCAGTGATGGTACGGAACCATGCCGCTGGCCAGGGTCTCATTCATCCACATCTGCCCTTCCGCGGTCGATTTGTGAATGTTGCGCCAGCGCGGCGCGCCGGTGGACCACGCGGCCGTCACGTTGGTGCTCATCTTGCCCTTCTGCACGGCGTTGCAGACGCGGCCTTGCAGGGCGCATCCCCATATGGGCGTCTCATCGCCGCCACGGCCCTGGTTATCGCACTGGAACCATTCGCACCGCTCGCCGAGCTGCTTCAGATTCGGGCCGGAACGCACGCCGCCGCCAAGGTTCGCGAAATAAAAGCCGGCGGGATTCTTCTCTTTGGCGATGGAATCGTAGAGACCCCAGAGGTACATCACGCGGTCGTTGAACTCGTCCCAGTAGGCGGGCGTGCCGGAGCGCGGCAGCTTCTTGCACTGCTCGCAATAGCACACCGGCATGGCGCCCAATGGCGGCCAGGCATTGGTGAAGTGGCCGTCCACGGGGTAAAGCGAATTGATTTCGCGCATGATGGCCGGGATGTAATCGGTCATATAGGTGCTGAACATGCACGTACGGAAGAGGCGCGGGTCTTCGTTGTGGCGTTCGAGCGCCCCCTGCGCGTTGCGCTGGAACCACTCGGGGTGAGCCTGCGTGGCGTCTTCCCAGTTCAGGTCCGGGCTCATACGCGCGATCACGTGGATGCCGCGCTTCTTGGCCGCCGCGCAGCACTCGCCGAAAAAGTCGCGGTCGCCGAGGAACTTGCCCTTGCGGTGGTAGGGCACTTTGGTCTGGTAGAACGCCAGGATTCCGGTGACGCTAACCAGCACCGCGTCCACTTTCAGGCTGGCCCAATAATCCGCCCATTCCTCCACGTTCAGGGCAACCGGGTCGTGTTCCGTCATGTTCAACTGGCCGACGCGGCGGATTCGCCGCTGCCAGGGAAGCTCGGACGGCGCCGGACTTTGCGCGGGCGCATCGGGCGAAGCGGCCAATGGCATTGCGGCCAAGCCGGCTTTGAGAAGGGTGCGGCGGTCGATCATAGGCTTAACTGCCTACCATCTTTAGCACACCGCGCGAGGGACGGTTCTTCCGGCGAAAAAAGCGGGGCGCGCATCCCAAAACCGCGGGTGACGCCCCAAGATTGGTTGGTTGCTTATTGGATCGACGCGCCGCGCGACATTCCGTTAGGGATTCTTGAGTAGAATAGTCTTCGGACTGTGAGCTATTTCTCATTTCGACTGCTCCTGGTGGTCGGGTTGATCGCGGTGAACGGTTTCTTCGCCGCGGCGGAAGTGTCGCTGCTCTCGGTGCGGCCCTCGCGCCTGCGCCAGATGGCGGGGGATGGACAAGCCGGCGCGCGCGCGGCGCTCAGCCTGCTGGCCAATCCGGGCCGTTTGCTCTCCGTAACCCAGGTAGGCGTGACGATGGCCAGTTTGGGTTTGGGCTGGGCGGGCGAGGACCCGCTCTACCGGATCCTTACCGGTTTCTTTCGCCCCGCCACCACTGCCGCCACAGCCGATTTGTTGCACGGCGCCGCTTTCGTGCTGGCGTTCCTCATCATCGGTTATTTTCACGTGGTGCTCGGCGAAGTGGCGCCCAAGAACCTGGCCATGGCGAAAGCTGACCGGCTTGCGGCTCTCGCAGCGCCCGCGCTGTTGGTGTTTTATCGCGTCTCCATCCCTTTCGTGGTGGTGATCGAACGCTCGGCCGGCGCCATCGTGCGCGCGCTGCGGCTCAAGGGCATGGCGCAGCGCGGCGGCGGCCATTCGGCCGAGGAATTGAAGCTCATCGTCAGCTCCAGCCGCGGCCTGGGTTACCTGCCCGAAATGCAGGAGGACATCATCCACCGCGTTCTGGACCTGGGCGCGATTTCGGTGCGGGAAGTCATGACGCCGCGCAACGACATCGTCTCCATCGGTTCCGTCGCCACGCTCGACGAGGTGCTGCGGACGATGATCGCCACGCAGCATTCGCGCCTGCCGGTCTACGAAGGCGCGCCGGAGAAGATCGCCGGCATCCTGCACTATAAGGATCTCCTCCCGGTGTGGGAAGAGCGCCGCCAGGCCATACGCTCGGGACGCCCCAGCCGCGCCTTCCGCGTCGCCCGCCTGCTGCGTCCCCATCTGGTGGTTCCGGAAACCAAGCCGCTCTCGCAGATGCTTGAGGAGTTCCGGCAGGGGCGCTCGCACATGGCCATGGTGGTAGATGAATTCGGCACCATCGTGGGAATGCTGACGGTGGAGGATGTGCTTGAACAGTTGGTGGGCCGCATCGAAGACGAGCATGACGAGAAGATGCCACGCCCCGCCATCGCCGGCGATCTGGAATTGGACGGGACCACGCGGATTCGCGACCTCGAGAGCGAGTACGGCATCGAAATCGCCGGCGGCGGCGGATTCGAGACGCTGGCGGGCTTCCTGCTTTTCCGGCTCGGCAAGATCCCAACCGCGGGCGACTCCGCCGAGTTCGAGGGCCGCCGCTACACGGTTCTGGAAATGGACCGCAACCGCATTGCGAGGGTGAAAATCGAGAAGACCCCGGAAAAAAACGTAATGGCCACAGATGAACACAGATGAACACAGATAAGACAGAAACACTTAAGGCCTTTGGTGTTTCTTATCTGTGTTTATCTGTGTTCATCTGTGGCCGAAACTGTTTTTGTGTTTTAGAATTGGAGCGGAGGATTGTCCCCGCCCCATGCTCGGAATCGACCGCAGCGCAGCGCGCGCCGCCTGGACCGTGGCGCTTATAGGGCTGCTGCTCTATTTGGTCTACCTGGTCCGCGTGACGTTGTTCGTGTTCGTACTGGCGGTGCTGTTCGCGTACCTGCTGACGCCGCTGGTGGATCTGCTGAACCGCTTCCTTCCCACCGGCACGCGCACGCCGGCGCTGGCGTTGGCATACGTGATTTTCGTCGGCGTGGTGGTGTTTGCCGGCATTCAGGTTGGCACGCGCGTCTTCGATCAGACCAAGCAACTCGCCGACCATCTGCCGGGCGACGTCGCAGTATGGAGAAAGGCGAAGATGGACGCGCCCACGACCCTGGGCGGATACGAGGTCCAACTGGTCGACAAGGCCCAGTTGGAGATTTCCAGGCGAGCCACCGACCTGATCTCCGCCTTGCCCCAAGCCGGCGCCCAATTCCTGGCGGTAGCCAGCAGCTTGATCTACGTGGTAATTATCCCGGTCTTGGCGTTTTTCTTCCTGAAGGACGGGCATCTCATGCGGCGCCATTTGCTCGACGCCTTGGAAGAAGGCCCGCGCCGGGCTTTGCTGGACGACGTGATGGCCGACATGGACGCCCTGCTGGCCCACTACATTCGCGCCCTGGTGGGGCTTTCGCTGGCGGCGTTCACCATGTTTAGCATCTTCTTTGCCATAGTGGGCATGCCTTACGGCCTCTTGCTGGCCGCGTTCGCAGCGGTGCTCGAGGTGATTCCCATGTTGGGACCGGCCGTGGGCGGCATCACGATCGCATTGGTCGCCGCGATCTCCGGCACCCATCCGCTGACCGTGGTCATCTTCATCATCGCCTTCCGGATGCTGCAGGACTACATCCTGTCACCGCACCTGATGGGTCGCGGCGTGCAACTGCACCCGCTGCTGGTATTGTTCGGCGTGTTCGCGGGGGCCGAGGTGGCGGGCGTGGCGGGCACATTTCTCTCGGTGCCCGCGCTGGCGCTCTTCCGCGTCCTCTACCTGCGCCTTCGGAAAGCCCACGCCGCCGCTCATCTGACGCCTTAGGCCTGACGGACGCGCCCAGCCTCATTCCACGACCTGGATTTCGGTCTTGCGGCGCGCGGGGTACACGTAAGGCGTAACCAGGCTCTCCGAACCATCCGCGCCGATGGCTTTGACGCCGAAGCGCGCGTCGTCGATGGAGACGCCCTTCAGCGTGTACTCCGTCACCTTGCCCACGAAGATTTCCTGCTCCCAGTAGGCCGAGGTGGTGGGCCGAACCACAATGGCGAATCCCTTCAGGCCCGCATCCGGACCCGTGTAGCGCCAGCGCAGCATCGCATCGTATCGGGATGCGCCGCGCGAAATGGTGGGCGTGGGAACTCGCGGCGGCGCGTTGGCGGGCGGCGGATTGGGCGGCGCCGCGTTCGCCGCCGCGGCGCGCGGCGCGGCCGTCACCAGGGGCGACTTGGGCGCCAGCGCCAGGCTGGCCGCCGCCGCCGCATTCACTTTGGCGATGCGAGCCGTAAGCGGCACGGACATGTTCGCCAGCGTGTCCGTAGCGCTGTGCTGGTTCGTGTAATTCTCAAACGGCGAAGAAAAGCGCACCGCCGCGTACCCCTCCAACTGAAACGGCGAATGGTCTCCGCCGCGCCCCAGCCGGTCCTGCATGAAGTACATGTTGACCTTCATGGACGGCACGTAGCGCTCACCCATCTCATGAATAAAGCGTCCCAACTGCTGCGATGGCGAATCCATCGTTTCGTCCGTGTACACGCTCACCGCGGTGTTCCCCACTCGGCCGTCGCCGCCGCTCTCGCTGCCGATGATGTCGTTATTCAGCACGGCCTCAATGGCCGCCGCCTCCTTCTTGGCCTTGGCCGCTTCAAGCGTGCTGCCGAAAAGGCCCTGCTCCTCGCCCGCGAAGGCTACAAACACCAGCGTCTTATCGAACTCGTACTGGCTCATGATGCGCGCCAATTCCATGACCGCCGCCGTCCCGCTGCCGTCGTCGCACGCGCCGGGCGCCGGCAGGTCCGTATTCTTCTCCCAGGTCGATTGCGTCGGCCTTTCGCCCGCCGCCGCCGGCGGTTCGTCCGTGGATGGGCCGGCGGGCGCGCCCAGATTAAGGGAATCGTAGTGCCCCGTCACCCAGACCTCGGTCTCCGGCATGGTCTTGCCCGGCAGCACGGCCACCACATTCCACAGGTCCACGTCTCTGAAGATGCGCTGCCCCTGTTTCTTCACCTTCCACTTGTCGAAGCGCACCACCAGGCGCGGGCTGTAACTCTTGAGCTCGTCGAAAATCCATTGGCGGGCCGCGCCCACGCCGCGGGCCGGGTCGTCCTGCGCGGACATGGTGTTGCGCGTGCCGAAGGACGCCAGCTTCTCGATGGTGGCCTGGATGCGCGCCTCCGAAACCGCATCCACAATGTCGCGGACCTTGGGGTTCAATCCCTCGTCCGCGTTCGTGACGTTCGCGGAAAAACACAGCGCAACGACGGCCGCGAAAAGGCGGAAAGACAGCTTCATGGAAGACCAGCGTAACCGATTTCAGACCTGGTTTCAGCTAGTCAGGTTGTAAATCAAGCCAAACGGATCTTTGACGTAGCATCGCGGAAAATCCGGCTCGTCCTTGACAATCTCGCACCCATGCTTCATCAGACGGACCTTGGCTTCCCCGACGCTGGCCACCGTAACTTCCAAAACCGGCCCCAGCGCCGGCCCTGGCTCGATGAACAAGTTGATTCGCGGGCCATGCAGGGCCATCATCTTCGGGTTATCGTCCGTGACCTCAAACCCGAGATGCTCGACGTAAAACTGCGCCGCGCTCTTTGGATCTTCCGACTGAATCAGAATGTCCGCGCCAAAGCTGTTTCCCATATTGGTTCCTTCTTATCTGTGTTCACCTGTGTTCATCTGGACCGCCAGGATAAGCCTGGATCTGTGGTGCGCTACCGGATTACTTGCGCTTCGAAGACGTAAAGGCGCGCCTGCGGGTCGCGCCATGCGCGCGGGCCTAACATGCTCTTGCGCGCCACGGCTTCGAGGAATTCTCCGTTGGTCCAGCCGAGCTCCGTGGCCACCTGGGGCAGCAGCAAACCTGCGCGGCCGCCCAGTTTAAGGAACAGGCCGTGCTGCCCGACAATGCATTCCTCGGCCTTGCGGATGCGCCGGAACGGGGTGAGCACGGAGATTTCGATATCGATGGGACCCTCCGCCGAAGCCGCGGGGCGGAAGCGCGGATCCTCCAGCGCCGCCGACAAGGTCAGGTTCGCAACTTCCTCCGAGAGCGGAGCGCGGCCCTCGGTTTTACCCACGCAGCCGAGTAGTTCCCTGCCGCGATGCAAGCTTACGAAAACGCCCCGCTTCGCCGAAAGAGCCGCCGAGCCGTGGAGCGCGGGGAAAGCTCGGGATTCGCGGGTTTCGCGCAAGCACCGCAGGGTTTCCCGTGCGCTATCGAGCAGGGCGTCACGGTCGGCCGCGTTCAGATCGAAAGCGGAACGGGGGAAATAGCCCAGCGCGGCGTAGCTCACCGAGTGGCGATAGTCCTCCGTCAACTCGCCCGAAGTCTGGTAGTCCAGAGTGGCTTGGTACACGCCGGCGTTGACCAGCCGCAGCGCGTCAAGCAGCAGCGCGATGGGCGCCGTACCGCAGACGGTAGCGTGGTTCTTCTCCAGGGCACCCAGGAAATGCGTGGAATCGAGCGAGGCCGCGGCTTCGATGCACTCGAAATCCAGGTCGCGCAATCGCCCTCCGGCGCGCTCCGGCGGAAACGGCGTGAATCCGAAACTGGGTCCATAATGTGTGAAATCCGAGGAGGCCACGAACACTACGCCCGGCCGCCACAGCTTGGCCAGCGCGCAGGCGGCCGCCATTCGTTCCGCGCCGTCCATGCGGCCCACGTAGAGCGGAGTGACGCGGGCATGTGGCGCCGCCCATTGCAGGAAAGGCAACTGGATCTCGAAGGAATGGTCGCAGACGGCCTCCTCCGCAATGCTTCGAAACCCGCCGAAGCCGGGGTCGATCGCCACTTCGCCAAGGGGCGTTGAGATGGCCGCCACATCGGGCGCGGCCACGCCTTTTAGCCCGCCCTTATGCGGAAAGGCAAGCAGCACCACGCGGTCCGGCGCCTGCTGCCCGATGGCGCGATACGCCGCCGCGGCGACGGTTCCCGAATAAGCCGGGCCGGCGTGCGGCACCACGAATCCAAGGCCCTCCGGGAACAGAAATGGCGCGCGCCGCCGTGAACGCTCGAACAGATCCTCCAACAGGCTGCGCAGCTCGGGAGCGCTCTCCGGATACCACGAGCCGCTGAACGGCGAAGCATGAACGGCGCTCATGGACCAACCCAAATGCCCGGTATGGCGTAGCCGCAATCGGGGCACTTGCCAGCCGCACCCAGCCGGTTACGCAAAACGCGAAACCCGCGCCTTTCGATGAGCGCGCCGCCGCACCCGGGACAGTGCGTATCCTCCAGGCCGGCCAAGCCCGGCAGGTTGCCCGCGTACACGTAGCGCAGCCCCGCCGCGCGCCCGGCCGCCGCGGCGCGAACCAGCGTTTCGGGCGTCGTGTCCGCCGGTCCAAGCATCTTGTAATCCTTGTGAAAGGCCGTCACGTGCCACGGAATGTCAGGTGAAATGGCGGCCAGGAACTCGGCGATTTGTCGCAGCTCCGCATCGGAATCGTTAAAGCCGGGGACCACCAGAGTCACCACTTCCAGCCAGAATCCCATCTCATGAATGCGGCGCAGGGATTCCAGAATCGGGCCGATGCGCCCACCCAATTCGCGGTAGCGGCGCTCGTCGAAACTCTTGAGGTCTACCTTATACAGGTCCACCCAGGGGCGGATGTATTCGAGTACCTCCGGCGTGGCGTTTCCGTTGGAAACGAAGCCGGTAATCAGACCGGCAGCCTTTGCCCGGCGGAATACCGCGACGGCCCATTCGGCCGTGATGAGCGGTTCATTGTAGGTGCCGACCATGGCCGCCGCGCCCTGCCTCACAGCCAGATCCACCAGTTCCCCGGGCGTGGCCGAAGAGAAATCGAGCGTCGAATGGGGATCGCGGAGCGCCTGCGAGGAGACCCAGTTCTGGCAATAGCCGCAATGCAGGTCGCAGCCCAACATGCCGAAACTGAAGGCCCGCGCCCCCGGCAGGACGTGGAAGAAGGGCTTCTTTTCAATGGGGTCGCAATGCGCCGCGTTGACGTAGCCGTAGGGTGCGTAAAGCTTTCCTCCGCGATTGAAGCGCACCTTGCAGACGCCCGCGAAGCCCGGCGAAATGGGGCATCTGTGGCCGCAGGCGAAGCACTCCACCCGGCCGCGATCGAGCGGTTTGTAGAGTTCCGCTTCCCGCGTCTGAACGGCGAGCTGCTCAGCCAGCGTCCCCATGGATGAGAACCTGCGTGTCCCGATGACATTGTAACGCCGGGCCGCAACCTCGATATAATCGTCTCAATGCCCATTCAATCGACTTACGACGACGCCAATCTGATTCTCCGGCTCTACGAGCTGCGGCGCGAGGAGAAGCTGCGCCAGGCGCGCGCGTGGTTCACCGCCAACTTCGCGCCTTCTTCCCTGGAGGAGTTGCAGCGCCTCGCGCCTCCCGGCTCGCAGGAGAACGCGTACATGCGGATGGTGACCAGCTATTGGGAAATGGTGGCGTCATTCGTGACATCCGGGGTGTTGAACCAGGAGCTCCTTTTCCAAAGCGGCGGCGAGCTGCTGTTCGTCTGGGAGCGCGTGCGTGAGGTGGTTCCGCAGATGCGCGCGTTCAACAAGAACCCGCACTATTACCACAACCTGGAGATCGTGGGGAACGCTTTCATCAAGTGGATGCAGGGAAACGGGCCGGAAACCTACCCCCATTTCCAGGCCATGGTGCGGGGCGCGGCCGAGCGGAAGCCGTAAGCTATGCGAACTCCACTTTCGCGTAGAGATCGGCGAGCGCCAGCCGGCATCCGGTTGCGGAGAGTTGGATGGTGTCCTTCAAGTCGGCGGCCGCAGTCAGTAGCCAGCCGCCATCGGTTTGGCGCGTGAACAACTCCGCGTCGATGCGCTCGGAGGAGACCATCAGATATTCGGCCAGGGACTCGATGGAGCGATAGTGTCCGAATTTCCGGCCGCGGTCGTACGCTTCGGTCGATGGAGAGAGGACCTCGACGATCAGCGTCGGGTTGAGTAGCGTATCGCGCTCCCCGTCCAGGAACCTCGGAGCCTAGCACGCCACGACGATGTCGGGATAGGTATAGAGGCCGGTGGCGCTCACGCTAACCCGCATATCGCTGGGATAAACGCGGCAGGGCCCGGAACGGAGCTGCGTGTGAAGCTCGGCGCCAACGTTCATCACGATCAGGTTATGGGCTTCGCGCGCCCCGGCCATGGCGAACATTTCGCCTTCGAAATACTCGCTCTTGTATTCGGCTTTCCGCTCGATTTCAAGGTATTGCTCCGGCGTCAGAAACGTCTTGGGCTGCGTGGGCATATGTTCCCTACCAGTCGGCGTCCGTGCTGGCGCCGTGCTTCTCCTGCTCCGTCTTGAGTTGGCTGCGCGCGTCCGTGAGCGATTTCTCGGCTCGATCGGCGCGTTCGGTTTGCGTTTGCAGATCCACTCGCAGCCAAAAGACGTACGCCAGCAGGATGGCGGCCAGGCACGCGACCATCGTCAGCAGGATCCCCCGCCGGCGCCCCCCAGGCTTACCCTGCGTCTCCGGGTGCGGCGGCTCGGCGATAGCCGGCGCTTCGGGCGATGGTGCAGGGGCTGGCGCCTCATCGTCAACCACCTCCCCCGACCGCGGCGGCAGCGGCTCCAGCACGAATTCCCCGTATGAGGCTTCTCCGTGAACCGAGCCGTCAGCCTCCCGGAAGAAGAAGCCCGCCCTGGTGGGTTGGAATGCGTGCGGCCGCAGCACTAGAGCCGCCTGCCACGCTTCGGGGAAAAACCGCTGATGAATCTCGCGGTCCGCGTCGGAAAACAGAATCTCGCTGCGCGTGTGGGAGTGGTACCACCCCACCGCCCGGCGGCCCTGCGTGCCCAGGCGTCCCAATACCTCCGCCAGTCGCTCCCGGTCGCGATCGGAGAGCGTGAAGGACGGTCCGCGGGCGTGCTCGCACTCGACGGGGGCGTACCCGGTAATCCGGAGCCGCTTCCTCTCAAGATCTCCCACCAGGATGCCGCCGATCTCAACTCCGCCATGCGGCGCCAGGAAAAAGGCGTCGACCGCCGCCAGGCGAATGTCGTCGAGCACCCTCGGCAAGTAGTGAATTTCGAACGGGCACTGCGGTGCGCTCCACGAAACCAGGGGGACGTCCTTGCTTCTCTCCATCGGATTCCTTGATTGTAGGCGATTGGCGCAGGTGGCCCAACTGCCGCCCGTCACCGGTTTGTGCGGACGTCTATAATGAGGTTGTGCCGAAGCTCAGGGATCTCGAATTGCGCCTGCAAAAGACCGAGGAACAGTTGCGCCTCTTCCAGAAAGTCAGCCGGCTGATGGTGCGGGAGCTGAGCTTCCAGGACGTATTGAAGGGGATTGTGTCGCTGGTGGTCGAGTTCACGCAGTGCGATTCCTGTCTGGTCTATCTCTTGGAGAACGACGAACTGGTGCTATGCGCGGCCAACACGCCGCACCCGACCGCCATCGGCAAGGTTCGCCTGCGGCTCACCGAGGGCCTCACCGGCTGGGTAGCGCGCGAGCGCCGGTTGCTGGCCATTTCGCGCGAGGCGTATAAGGACGCGCGTTTCAAGTCCTTTGGCGAGCTCCCCGAAGACAAGTTCGAAGCGTTCCTTTCGGCCCCTCTCATCGCGCGCAATCGCGTGGTAGGCGTGATCAACTTGCAGCACCGCCTGCCGCATCAGCATACCGGCGACGAAATGGAAGGCATCACCACGGTCGGAGAGCAGATGGGATGCGTCCTGGTCCTGGCGCGCATGGCGTCCGCCGCGCCCGGCTCGGGTGGGCCGGCGGAACTGGCCCTTCCCACGAGGCCGGTTCCAGTGAAACAATAGGACTCGTGACTTCACGATTGGTCCGGTCCATTCTCACGCTGTTCGCAATGGCGGTCTGCGTGGCGCCCCTTGGCGCACAGCGCTGGCAAATGCAATATCTGTACGACCAGATGAAATCCGACCTCATCGTCAACGATCTGCAATGCCCGTCCGCAACCCATTGCGTGGCGGTGGGCGTCGTCGAGGAGGCGACCAGCCGCAAGCCGGTGGCTGTGGTCACCTCCGACGCAGGCGCGCACTGGCAGTTGACGCCATTGAAGGAGGAACCCTTCTCGCTGTTTTTTCTGAACGAGAACCTCGGCTGGATGGTGACGGAAAAGGGCCTCTGGCGGACCGGCGACGCAGGGAAAGGTTGGACCAAGCTGCCGAAGCTTGCCTCCCAGGCGGAGGCGCTGCGGGTGTACTTCGCCGACGAGACTACAGGGTGGGCCGCATGTACCAATCGAACGGTTCTTGAAACGCACGACGGCGCGCAGCATTGGACTCCCGTAGCGGCGGCGGCCAGCCAACCGGGCAATCCCCTATACAGCGCCTACAGTTGGATCGCTTTTGCCAACCCGCAGGCGGGCCTGATCACCGGCGCGAATGAACCGATGCGGCGCGAGCGGCTTCCGGACTGGCTCGAACCGGCTACGGCCGTCGGCGCGCGCGAGACTCCACACCTTTCTCTCACGCTTCAGACCTTCGATGGCGGAAAGACATGGAAGGCCGATTCCAGCTCAATGTTCGGGGAGATCACCCGGTCGCGGTTCAGCCCTCCGCACTTTGGGCTTGGGTTGATCGAGCATGACCAGTCGTTTCAATACCCCAGCGAGGTGTTTCGAATCGAGTGGCCCTCCGGGAAGAACCAGATCGTCTACCATGACGAGCACTTCTTCATCAGCGACGTTTGGGTAACGCCGGGCGGCGCGTACTACCTGGCGGGAATCGAAATCGCCAGCAAGCTGCGCAACGTAGTGCCCCAAAAGGCGAAGGTTCTGATGAGTCGGGATCTTACGACATGGACCCCGACCGCCATGGATTACCGCGCCACCGCGAACCGGGTCTTCTTAGGGGGCGCCGGCGAAGATGCCTTGTGGCTGGCCACCAACAACGGCATGATTCTGAAGCTGGTCCCCTGAAACAGCCCCCGCACGCGTTGTTTTATCCACAATAGATTCACGCCCTTAACCCCGTAAGCTGAGGGAAAACAACGCAGTTAAAAGTTGAGGAAAAGTGGAATTACGGATCGAAAACAATTTGACGCGGGATTCGTTTTGGCGCATATTGATGAAGGTTCCAAGAGGTTTGAGGAACAGCAAGCCTCCGAAACGTAGCGGACCGGGAACGTTGATCCGTAGCCGAACCTAGAAATAGAACTGGCTGCGGGGAGCGAACGGAGATCGGGCGGATTGGAAGGCGGGCCGGCGGGCGGCAATTCCCGCGGACGCATTGATCCGGAGGGACCTAAGAATCCTGAAGGGGAGCGGAAGCGGGAGGCGCAGTCAGGCGCGCGAGCCGTGGGCGGCGCAACGGGCGAGGATCGATTGAGGCAGCCGGGACCGGGGCAAACTGGGACCGGTAGCTAAGGTCTGAGCCGAACGGGCGCAGGAAGCGGTGAGCGGAGAAGCGAAGTAGCAGGCCGGGACCTTTGACCCCGGAACGGACCTCGTGAGAGCGAGAGTCGTTGCGGGTGAGGGAAAGGCCGTTACGAGCGACCGGCTCCAGGTGGAAGAAAGTCGCGGCGCGCTTTGAGGCATCGATCCAGTCGTCGGAGAAACCGGCGGTTGGGGAGCCGAGAGGCGAAGCGTCCGGCGCTTCCAGTTGCGGTGTTCAATGCCGTGTATGCCGGCAGTGGGCAAGGCTGGGACTTAGATCACTTGGAACCATTTTTTTTGCGCCCCGCCTACGCCGCCACTTCCTGGTGCTCGGCGATATACCGCTCAACATACTCCGAAAACGCCTTCTGCAAGGCTTGGCGCGCTTCATCGGCGCGGCCCATTTTGCGGTCCCCGATCTGTAGCACAGGCAGCAGATTGCGGGTGGTGGAGGTGATGAAAGCCTCGTCGGACGATTCCAGCTCCGCCGGGGTCAGCGGTTTCTCGACGACGCGCACGCCGGACGAGCTGGTTTCCTCCAGCACCACCTGCCGCGTGATTCCCGGAAGGCAACCCGAGCTCAGTGGCGGCGTCCACACCTGGTCCCCCTTGGTAACGAAGATGTTGGCGGAAGTGCATTCGGCCACCTCGCCGCGTTCGTTGAGCAGGATGACCTCATCGAAGCCGCGGGCCTGCGCAGATTCCAACCAGGTGAGGTTCATGGCCCACGACAAGACCTTGTTCCCGGCGAACGGGCAAGCCGCATGGCGCGCCTGCTCCACGTAGGACAGTTTCACGCCATCGCCCCACTGTTTGGAATCGGTCGTGAGGGCGATAACATCAAACGCCGCCCCCGTCGAAGGCCCGGCCCACATTCCGCGCCCATTGCGGACGACGACCAGGCGCAAGGTGGAGTTGTAGGCCTGGTTGGCGGCGACCAGATCCAACAGCCTGCGGCGAAGACGTTCCGGATTGTCGGGGATCGGCACGTGGAACGCGGCCGCGTCCCGCGTAATGCGCGCCCAGTGGCGCTCGAACGCGAAGAGTACGCCTTCGGCCACGCGCAGAGTGCTGAACACGCCCCACCCGCTAAGCAACCCGATCTGCCCAGGAGAAAGGATTCGTTCGGAGGCCTCGCAAATGTCGTTGTTATGAAGAATGTAACGATGAATCACGAAGCCATTCTAACGCGCGGCAAAAGGCGCTCCACCGCCGAGGCGCGGAAAACCGGGGCGTCCTTTGCCCTTGCATATAGGCATTAAGGTACGCCCGATTTCCAGCGCAGGGTGGAGCGTGCGGCCACGCCTTGCAGAGCCGAGAGTCGTCTCGGCCTTCGAAAAAGTCGGCTCGACAGCCGACTCTGCAAGCCTGGCGGCTTGCGCCACGGGTCGGAATCGGGCTTATCTTCACGCCTACCCTTGCGGGCAAAGCGGCTAGAATGGTTGCTTGTCCCGGCGACGGTTCTTTGTAGACGCCATCCATGGCGGCGCGGCGGAATTGCGCGGCGACGACGCCCTGCATCTGACGCGCGTGCTGCGCGCCGAGGCGGGTTGGCAGTACGAGATTTCCGATAGCCGCCAGGCCTATCTGGCCGAAATCGAGGAGGCGCACCGGGACCGCGTGGTCTTTCGCGTGGTGGCGCCGGTGGATTCGCCCGCACTGCCCGTGCACATCGCCTTGTGCGCCGCGCTGGTCAAGTTCGACCGCTTCGAGTGGATGGTTGAGAAGGCCACGGAACTGGGCGTCGAACGCATCCTTCCGGTGGAAACGGCGAGGGTTGAGAAAGGCCTGCTTGAAGCCTCCCGCAAGCGGCGCGAGCGTTGGGAGCGCATCGCGCGCGAAAGCAGCCAGCAGGCGCGGCGCGTGTCCGCTCCGGAGGTCGCGGCGGCCACAGACTTCAAGCAGTCGCTGGCGGTGGAGGCCGACTGCCGGTATTTCCTGGAGGAAAGCGTAGCGCCCCCGCTATTGCGGCTGCTGCCCTCGAATAGGGCTGCCACGGATCGGGTGGCGCTGCTGACTGGACCCGAAGGCGGCTGGACCGCGGCGGAACGAGAAGCCGCTGCGGCGGCCGGTTGGCTTCCTGCCTCGCTAGGCCCGCTGGTGCTGCGCGCGGAAACCGCCGCGATGGCCGCGGTCGCGGTGATCGCAAACGCCTGGATGACAGAGCCGCGAACGTAAGTAAGAGAGCGGTTGCTTTCGCGCTCCGGCGTCGTTACCGAGCCGGGGCTTTGACAGCGATGGTCACGCCCGCCTGGCTGGTGGCCCCGCCGATATTCAGCAGGACCGGCGCCGCATTCGTTGCCGGCGTGGTTGGCGGCACTTGCAAAACCACTTCCAGAATCCCCGGCACGGAGCCCGTCACGCCTCCCGCGGACATAACTGTGGCACTCACTCCGCCGATGGTGGCCGTCACGGCCTGGACCGGCATAGGAGCGGGCGATCCATCCAACTGGCCATCGACGCCCGCAGGGCTCGTTTGCCCCTCGCCGGTGGCGTACACATAAACGGAAGATCCACCCGCCGCCGGATTGGCCGCGGAGTTGACCGTTCCATCCTGGTTCAGAACCGTTCCCGGTCCAGTCCCGGAATAATTGAGAGTGAAAATGCCCGGAGCCGCCGCCACCACGGGAACGGTAAGGACATTCGAGTTCTGGCTCTGGTAGAACACCTGTACCTTGGTCGAGGTTTCGCCGGCGACTTCGTAGGGGACCACCGCGGCCACCTGGTCAGACTCCGCATACACCAGCGGCGCCGCGAAGCCATCGAACATCACCTTCACGTTGGCCAGAGTCGTCGCGACGCTGCCGTTGTTCACTTGCATGCCGGCCAGCGCGTTGGGACCCAGTCCCGAACCGAAAATCGTGACGACTTCACCTGGGGACACGCCGCCTCCGGCGTAGCTGGCGGAATTCACGATGCCGCCTGCGTACACGCTCGCCGTGCCGGCCGGATTGATGGTGAGGTTGAATTGCTTCATCGCGGTGGCATTGGCGGAGTCGGTGACCTGGACCGTGAAGGCGGCGCCGGCTGCTGTCGGCGTGCCGCTGATAATTCCCACGCCACCGCTGGACGTCAACGACAGCCCCGGAGGGAGGCTGCCGGTGGAGATGGCCCAGTTCGTGTACGGCGGAGTCCCGCCGGTGGCGACGATGGCTGTTTGGGGGTAGGGGACGCCAACGGTTCCGGCCGGCAGCGGCGATGCGGTCGTAATCGTCAACGCGGCAGGCTGGTTGATGGAGATGGAAAAACTCCCGGTCGAAACGACGCCCGCGCTGTCCTTGACCATGACGCCGAAGGCGTACGGGCTGCCCGCGGCTGAGGTAGGCACGCCGGCGAGGGTTCCGGCGTTTCCGTCGAGTGTGAGACCCGGAGGCAGCGATCCCGAACTGAGAACCCAGTTGTGGTACGGAGGGGTTCCACCTGTGGCCGAAAGTGTTTGCAGGTAAGCCGTTCCAACCGTGCCGGCGGGCAAGGACGAAGCGGTGACGGTCAGAGGCGGGATGCCGATGCTGAAGGAGAGCGCATTCGACGCCGCTCCGCCCGGATTCACTTCCGTAATGGTGGCCGACCCGAGCGAGTTAAGCAGATTGGCTGGCACGGTGGCCGTCAATTGCGTCCCGCTCACAAGCGTCGTGGCTAGCGCCGTGCCGTTCCACTTGACCGACGCTCCGGCGAGGAAACCCGTTCCGTTCACCGTCAGCGTAAAGGATTGGCCGGACTCATAGGCCGAACTCGGGACCAGGCTGGTAATCGACGGCGAGGGGGGAGTCAACTCCAGTACGCGTTGGTTATCGGTATCGGCGATGTAAACGTTCCCATAGGCATCCACGGCGACGCCTTGGGCGGAGTTTAACAGGATGCCGTTAACCGGACCGCCTCCGGTCAAGCCGCCTCCACTGCCCGCGATGGTCGAGATCACCCCATTCGAGACCTTGCGGACGGCGTTGTTGAATAGGTCGGCGATGTAGAGGTTGCCGGCGGAATCCACGGCCACGCTGGTGGGTCCGTACATCCGGGCGCTGACAGCGGGGCCGTTGTCGCCGCTGTAGCCTCTGGTCCCGGTTCCCACCACCGTGGTGATGACCCCGTTCGAGACCTTGCGGATCACATTGTTATCGGTGTCGGCGATGTATAGGTTACCGGCGGAATCTACGGCCACGCTGTACACGGCCCTCAACTGGGCGCTGGTGGCCGGGCCGTTGTCGCCGCTATACCCCGGCGTTCCGTTTCCCGCCACGGTGGTGATGACGCCCTTCGTCGAGATCTTGCGGACGCGAAAGTTCTGGGAGTCAGCGATATACAGATTGCCGGCGGAATCCACGGCGAGGCCTTCGGGACTGAACAACTGGGCGTTAGCGGCAGGTCCCCCATCGCCGCTATAGGCGCCCGTCCCATTTCCCGCCAGGGTGCTGACTCCCCCGAAGAAGTACACGCGGATGCGCTCGTTAAAACAGTCGGAGATGTAGAGGTTGCCGGCGGAATCTATGGCCACGCCGGCGGGATCGTTTAACGTGGCGAGAACGGCAGCGCCGCCATCGCCGCTGTAGCCCGCCGTTCCGTCTCCCACCAGGGTGATGATGGCCCCGTTCGACACCGTAACCTCGCGGATGACATTGTTATAGGAATCGGCGATGTACACGTTGCCTGAGGCATCGACGGTGACGGCCCAGGGGAAGTTGAGCTGGGCGGCGTTGGCGAACCCGTTATCGCCGCTATAGCCTGGCGACCCGAACGTGCCGGCAATCGTAGTTGCGGTATAGGTCTGGCCAAATGCGCAAGACGAAACGGCCAAAGCGAGAATCGCGGCGAAACACGGACGCATGAAACCTCTCTCCACCGACATCAATATGGACGATTGTAACACCGGCCGACGGCCATCCCCGGAAGCGCTGCCGGGTTGGTTAGGCGCCTTTGGGGTAACAGCCGAGAACGCGCACAAAGTCGGCCGATTCAGCGAGATGGTTGAGCGCATTGCGAGCGCTGGGAGTGTCCACGCGGCCAAGGACGTCCACGTAAAAGAGATACTCCCAGGGCTTTCCTCGTAAGGGCCGCGATTCGATCTTGGCCAGGTTCAGATCGCGGAGCGCGAAGGCGCTCAGGGCACGGAAAAGCGAGCCGGGCGTGTTGCGGGTGCTGAAGACCAAGGAGGTCTTCCAGTGCGCATGCGCGGCGGGGGGAACTGGATGGCGGCGTGCGAAGTCGGGGGTGCGCAGAAGGAAAAAGCGGGTAAAATTCTGGCGGTCGTCTTCAATCGATTTACGAAGAATTCGGGCGCCGTAGATGTCCGCGGCCACCGAGGACGCAATCCCTGCCGCATCCGTAAGTTGCTCTTCCACCAGCATCTTGACGCTGCCGGCGGTGTCATAAAAAGGAATGCGTTCAATGCCCGGGTTGCGGGTGAAGAAATTCAGACATTGATTGAGCGCCACCGGATGCGAAAAAACGCGCTTCACCCTTGAAAACGGAACGCCTTTTAAAGCGATTAAATTGTGCACGATGCGCACGTTGGTTTCGGCCACAATGGGGAAATCGAAATTCAGCAGGTGGTCGTAATTCTCGTGAACGGAGCCGGCCAGGGTGTTCTCGATGGGCACAATGGCCGCCGCGGCGCGCCCGCTCTTGAGGGATAGGAACAGGTCTTCAAATCGTACGCAGGGCAACACCGGAACGCCGGGGCCCAGCAGGATGCGGGCGGCTTCTTCGCTGAAAGCGCCGCGCTCCCCCTGAAAGGCAGCGGGCGCCGGACGTTTGCGTTGGGCGCTCATCGCGGGCCTCCTTCCCACCGGCGGATCGACGGATCCGGCAATCCGATCAAGTCCAGTACGCGGTCTAGGCTTTGGTCGACGATATCATCGACGGTCTTGGGGTTGTTATAAAAACCGGGAATTGGAGGGGCGATTATGGCGCCTATTTCGGCCAGCGTGGTCATATTTTTCAAATGTCCCAAATGGAAAGGCGATTCCCGAACGAGTAGAATCAGCTTCCGTCTTTCCTTCAAGGCAACGTCGGCCGCGCGTACCATGAGGTTGGAGCTAATTCCCTGGGCGATGGCGGACATAGTATGGATGGAACAGGGGGCGATCACCATGGCGTCGGTCGGATAAGAACCGCTGGCCAGGCGGCAGCCGATATCCTCTTGGGGATACCAGTAGTCGGACATCTTTCTGACGTCCGCCGCGGTCTTCCCCGTCTCGAGGAATAGAGTCTTCTCGCCGGCGCGGGAGAGGATGAGGTGAATTTCCACAGCGGATGGATGCCCCCGCAGACGTTCCAACAGGCGCAATCCATAGATTGCGCCGCTGGCGCCAGAGACCCCCACGACGATTCTCAACGCATCTCCTTGGCTCGCGTCCAGCCGGCAAAGCAGCCGTGTTCCGATTTCAGAACAAAAAGGTGCAAATATCTGCGTTGCGGGATACAATGACCTTTCGGCAACATGTCGATCTTCCAAAAGCCGGGGCTGGCCGGCTAACGTACTGCTGCGAGGATCATACCATGGAGCGTGCGGGGCTGAAGCTCAAGCGAACTCGCGAACGCCTGAAGCTGACGTATCGCGAGGTAGGGGAAGCCAGCCAGAAAATCGCGGAGCACTTCGGCAACGCCGAGTTTGCGATCGCGCTGAGCCGTCTGGCGGACATCGAGAACAAGGGCACCGCGCCGTCGATTTACCGGCTCTACGCGCTTTGCGCAATCTACCGGGTGGATTTCGACGAGGTGCTGGCCTGGTACGGCGCTCCACTGGATCAATTGGAGTCGGTGGCCTTGCGAACGGGACTGGCGGAGACCCATCCGTTTCAGTTCAAGCGGCGCGTTCACGGGACTGGCGAGCTGCGTCCGGCCGATTTTGAAATCGACCCGAGCAAGACGATCCTTCTGAGCCAGATGATGCGCAACTGGGGAAGCACGTCCTTCCGCTTCCTGGAGGGTTCCGACCCGCGGCGCCACCGCTATGGGATGATTGGCCTGGCCGACCGGTCGATGTACCCGATTTTGCATCCGGGATCGCTGGTCCTGATCGACGACACGGCGCGCATCGCATCGCCGGACTGGACGAACGAGATGGAACGGCCCATCTACTTCTTCTCACACCGCGAAGGCTATGTTTGCGGGTGGTGCGACCTCACAGGCGACCGGCTGGTGGTTCTGCCGCATCCTTCATCCCTACGGAAGCCATCGGTCTACCGGTATCCCATGGATATCGACTTGGTAGGGCAGGTGGTCGGGGCGGTTACGATCTGGGACTGGGCCAAGCGGCCTCAGGGGCCCGGTTCCGTTCGAACCAAGCCTTCCGACCACTGACGGCACGGCCGCCGGTCCATGGGCCGGACCGGCTGGTACCTACCTTACATTCACCCCACAGGCCCGGACTCGCCGCGAATCCGTGGAACACGCTGCCGTGCTTTGAGCCCGGCCGCACCCGAAGTCACTGACGCGTTTGGTACATTTCGGTGTACTTTCCGTGCCGTTTCGCCTTAGGGAGTTGTTCCGGATTTGGAAAATGTTACGTAGGTTCTCCTAATGCCAGTACCATCGGACCTAGTATAGTACTAAGCTTACCAGGTTACCTATCTTTGGTAAGCAGGGAGATACTATCCATGAAGAAGATCGTACTTTTCGCTCTGATCGCTTTTTCGTTCTTGGCCTCATCGACTGCCAGCCGCGCCGAAGGGCCGATCCCAAGCTGCAACCCCTGCCCGTTCGTGCGGTAGTTGCGGTTGGTTATCATAGCGCTGGGCGACGCCGGGTGCTAGACTTGCCTGCGCGGTTAGTCTATGCATGGCGACGCGCTAATGTCGTATCTCCCTTACGTGTCCATCGTTGGGACTGGGCTGACGGCGCTTAAGCTATTGAAAATAGGGCTATACCGAAAGTACCCTGCTTTCTTTGCCTACCTGATTATTCACATCCCTTGTTTTGTTGCACTGACTTTCCTGAGCTTAGACTCCTATTTGTATTTCTACATCTGGGTAGCTATCCAGCCAGTGGCATGGTTCCTCTACATTAGAATGGTTTTCGAGCTCTACCGGCTGATTCTTGAAAGGCACAAGGGTTTCTACACTGTGGGCCAGTGGGCGATGTACGTGGGAATTGCGATTTCCGTAACGATTTCCGTGCTGACCCTGCTGCCGCACATCACGCCGCAAATGCCACAAGATTCGAAGTTCGTAGCCTATTCCCAAGCGGGCGAGCGCGGCATCGATTGCAGCCTGGTTATCTTCTTGCTTTTCATGATGTTCCTGTTGAGCTGGTATGCCGTGCCGCTGTGCCGGAACGTGGTGGTCCACGCGGTGATCTACTCGGTGTTTTTTCTGAGCGAAGCGCTGCGCCTGGTTCTGCATAGCGTTTTCGGCCTCAAGAATATCGACGAGTTGAATGCCGGCATGACGGCGATGTCCTGCGTATGCGTTTTGGCGTGGTTTTTCCTGCTGACCAGGGACGGAGAGGAAGTTCGCATCAAACAGCCGTGGATCGGCGCGGAGCAAGAGGGGCGAATCCTTTCGCAGTTGGATTCGATGAACGCCGCGCTGTTAAGAACCGCGCGGAAATAAGGCGTTAACTTTAGTTAAATTAAGACTATTATCCTCGGTTAATTCAGTACTAATTATCCTCAATATCGCCCTAAACCTCTTGCATTCCCCTTAATGCTCCCGTAATATTAGGTTTGAAGCAAGAAGTGGACAAGCTATGGACGTGATCACCGTCTCGATACTGGCAGTCGTGGGGCTGCTGGTGGCGCTATTCGTGATGGTCCGCAAGGTGGTGTCGGCTGGGAGTGAGCTACCGCTCGACCCGCATTGGATCGCGGAACTTTCAGTGGAACGTTACAAGCCAATGCTCCGCCTGCTTGACGAGCGCGATCTTGAGTTTCTGCGCGCCCAGCCGGGGTTCTCTCGAGGAATGGAAGCTAAACTTCGCGCGCAACGTTGCCAGGTTTTCCGGGATTACCTGCGCGGCCTGGAAGCCGACTTCCGGCGCGTCTGCACAGCGGTAAAGCTCCTGATGTTGCAATCGCAGTTCGACCGGCCCGACCTCGCCTCGGTACTCGTGCAGCACCAGGTGTCGTTTGCTCTGGGCGTGGCCGTGGTGAAGATGCGCCTGGTTTTTTTTCGCTGGGGCTTTAGCGGCGTGGATGTCTCCGACCTGGTCAAGAGTTTCGATGCCATGCGTGTCGAACTGAAGAGCCTGGCTCCCGCGGCCATGGGGGCCTGATCCCCGGCGAACTCCGCCCACTCCGGCCATAAGCTGCGCCGGGAAACAACCGGCTTTCAGAATTTCAGCCTACCCACCGTTCATAGCCGCTTCAGCGCTTCTTTGGCTTCTTTCAACCCCGGGAACGCTTTCTCCGCCTCGCGAAATTCCCGCGTGTGGACCCTGCGGCGCAAGCCGCGGTGCTCGACGGGATAACGCAGGTGCAGCATTTCGTGGAACATGACGTACTCCAGGGCGGCCGGCGGTGTAAACGGCCGGTCGAAAATGCGGCTGATAATAATGGCATTGTGCGAGGGATCGAAATGCCCCAGCATGGCGCGCGAAGCGCCGCGACTCCAGCCTAACAAAGGTCTCCCCATTAAACCGTTGAAGAATTGACGGTTCAGACGCTCGAATATCTCCTCGAGGTCGTGATTCTCCCCTCGAGGTCCGGAAATGAACTTGCGCCCGCGTATCTGCCGCACCAGTTGAGCCTGGAGCCTCACATCGCGGCGGTTCAGGTACAGCCTGTAGCGGTGGGAATAGACGCGGGGAATGGGCTTGCGGTAGAGCTTGCCCAGCAGAATGTGCGCCAGCGCCTCTACTATCGGCGCGGGCGCGCCCTCCAGCAGGTCGGAAATGCGCACGCAAAGCTTCCCGTTTTCCAGACGGATGAAACTGTCCGCATTGGCGAAACGGCAGAACTCCACCTGCAACTGCGGAATGGGCGTGCGCGGCTTCAACTCGCGGAACACGCGCGCGTAAGTCTCCTCCGGCGTTTCGAGGAACAGGGAACTTTGAAGGTTTTGGAGGTCGAGAGTCCCCTCGGGTTCGGGCATCTCTCACCAGCGTAGCAGGGGCCGGCGCCTGGGGGCGGGGCATTACATGTTCCGCGCCATCCGCCAGCCATCCGAACCGTCCTCGTAGTAGCGGCAAACGCGGCGCACCCTGCGAAATCCGTACTTCAGGTAACATGTCTCGGCTTGGCGGTTGGACGTCTTGACCGTCAGGGAAACTCGCTCGATGCGGCGCCGCTTCCACCGCCGCAGGGCGCTCTCGATCAGGGCGGAAGCCGCTCCTTCGCCGCGCGCCGCCGGATCCACCGCGATAGAGACCAGTTCCGCCCGTCTCCCACGACTGCACCCCATCAGATACCCCCAGACCTTCCGGCCTCGCCCGGCGGTCAGAAAAAGATCCTCCGGGGTGTGGAGACAATCTGCAAACAGTTTGCGATCATAGGCGTCGGCGCCGAAACTGGCGCGTTCGATTTCGAGGATCCGGTCGAGGTCCGCCCAACGCATTTTGCGGACGGTGAAAGGTGCGGACATCCTGGTATCCTTTGGTATGGAGCGTTTGCGGGCGGTCCCGCGGCCGCCGGCGGGGGAATTCGCGGCGTTCGGCGCCGGACCCTTGACAATCATTTCGGACTTCCGCATACTGGAACTATGTTGCAACTGAGTGGCAACAACCAACGGGACGGCGCCTCCGCGACGCTGGTCGATTTGCGACGGGGCGACGCTGCCATTCTGGACCGGATCGACCTGCCCGGCGACGAAGCCCGGCGCCTGATGGAACTGGGATTTCTGCCTGGCGCACGCATTACCGCGGGGTACAGCGCTCCCGGCGGCGATCCCCGCGTGTTCCAGGTGGATGGATCGGAAATCGCACTGCGCCGCGAAACCGCGAGGCGTATGAAGACGCGGCCCGATGGGGGGTCCAGCGTTGCGGCCGATGCGAGGATCCGGTGAGTGTTTGCGGCAGTTGCCACGGCTGCGAGACCTCCGTCCTTGAATTGCCCCGCCCCGCGGCCACGCCGGGCGCGACCCCCAAAACCGTCGCGTTAGTCGGCCCGCCCAACTCCGGCAAGTCCACCCTCTTCAATCGTCTCACGGGCCTTCGCCAGAGGGTAGCCAACTTCCCCGGCGTAACCGTGGAACAGCATACGGGCGTAGCCGAGCTGCCGGATGGCCGGGGCGTAAGCCTTATCGACCTGCCGGGGATTTACAGCATGTCGCCGCGCTCGGAAGACGAGCAGGTGGCATACGACGTCCTTACCGGCAAGCGGGCGGACACGCCCAAGCCCGAAGCGATCCTGCTGGTGCTCGATTCGACGAATCTGGCGCGCCACCTGATGCTCGCGGCGCCGATCCTGTCGCTGGGCGTTCCCACACTGATCGTCCTCAACATGGCGGACGACTTGCGCAACCGCGACGGGCATGTGGACCGGGAGGCACTCTCCGCGCAACTGGGCGCCCCGGTGGCCCTGGTGAGCGCGCGGCAGGGCGAAGGCATCGATGAGGTGTTCGATTTCATGGCGGGGGCTCTTGCCAAGCCGGCGCCGATGGAGTTGCCGGTCCTGCAGGACGTGCCCAAGTGCCGCGAGTGGGCGGGGCGCGTAGGCAAGCAAGCGAGCTACCAGGCTCCTGCTCCGCCCCAGTGGACGCGCCGCCTGGATTCGGTCTTTCTGCACCCGGTGGCCGGCCCGGTGGTGTTCGCGGTGGTGGTGCTGGCGGTCTTCCAGACCCTGTTTACGGCGGCGGTCCCACTGATGAACGGCGTGCACTGGCTGTTCGACGTGTCCGGGGCCTGGATTATGGCCACGCTGCCGCCTTCGCTGTTCCGCTCGCTGCTAATCGACGGGGTATGGAAGGGCGTGGGGTCGGTGGTGGTCTTTCTGCCGCAGGTGTTGCTGCTGTTTCTGTTTATCGGCATCCTGGAAGATTCCGGCTATCTGGCGCGCGCGGCTTTGATTGCCGACCGCACCATGGCTAGGGTAGGGCTGCAGGGCAAGTCGTTCATTCCGCTGCTTTCGGCTCATGCCTGCGCGGTACCGGCCATTTTGTCGACGCGCACCATCGAGAACAAGCGCGACCGCACTGCGACCATTCTGATCGCGCCGTTCATGACCTGCCCGGCGCGCCTGCAGGTTTACACGTTGATTATCGCCGCGTTCCTTCCCGAGCGACGGCTGTTGGGCGTGTTTAGCTCGCGCGCCGCGGCGCTGCTGGGCCTGTACGCGCTCGGATTCCTGGCGGCGGTGGCCACGGCAAGAGCGCTGAAATCTTCCATCCTGAAGAGCGGCAGCACGCAGTTCCTGATGGAGATGCCGTCTTACCGTTGGCCGACGGTGCAATCGCTAGGCCTGCGGCTGCTGGACCGCTCGAAGGTTTTTCTGCGCCGCGCGGGTACGGTGATTCTGCTGGTCATGGTGATCCTGTGGGTGATGGCGCACGTGCCGACGCAGGGCGGGCGCGCGCCGGCGATAGAGCACAGCTTTGCGGGGCAGATCGGCCACGCCATTGAGCCGGTCATCAAGCCGCTGGGCTTCAACTGGAAGATCGGAGTCGGACTGATTACGTCGCTGGCGGCGCGCGAGACCATCATCGGGACGCTGGGAGCGATTTACGGCATGGATCCGGAGACGCAGGGGGGCGACTTGCAGTCCGCCATCCATCACGATCTGACGTCGGGCGGCGCGGTGGCGCTGCTGATCTTTTTCGCATTTGCCATGCAGTGCATCTCTACGATAGCCGTGGTGCGGCGCGAAACGGGCGGGTGGAAGTGGCCGGCGCTTCAGTTCGGATATATGAGCGTGCTGGCGTATTCCGGGGCTTTCCTGGCGGCGCATTTGATCCGGTAGAGGGACGGCGCGGTCAGTTTTCAGTCGGGACCTGCATCGCCCGATCGATGACCAGGCATTCGACCGGCGCTTTGCGAGGCTCCAACTTCAGCCCGATATCCTCAAAGGCGGCGAATATCGTCGGTTCGCTGATATCTTCCGGCGGATCGAGCACCGGCATAAAACCCCTTGTGGCATAACGAAGCTGGAAATCGAAGAGTCCTTCCACACCGGTCAAGTCGATAACGGGCCGGTCCAGGAACGGCGGCGACGACATGATCTTCGCAAGCACCGCCATGGACGTGTGTTTCACTTCGAGGCCCGTGTTCACTGGGTGGAAGCCCGAATCTCTATCGGCGCCTTCGTATTCCACCGGTTTGAGCTTGATCCCGCTCTTCCCCACGACCAAAGCATAGACCGGCTGCTCCTGTAGTTCCGTGTGGACTTTCAATCCGAACCGCTCCGCCAATAGGCGTTGGAGCATGAGCCTGAGTGTGCTCTGTGGCGCAGCAGCCGATGCCTTGGCGGTAATGGAATACCTCGCCGAATCCGAGGTAATCCAGGCAGGCCCTATGATCCAGCCTTCGCGTATATCGTATGCGGCCTGAATGCACTGCCGCATTGTGATGTGCCATGCTTCGAACCCATTTGCGCTGAAATGAGATCCGATGGAGAAGGACCCATTCGTCGGCAGCGGCGTCACTTTAACCGACGCTACTTCAAACGCCGGGGCCGTGGAAGGCGGGGCAGGGGATTGCGCTTGGCAAACGGAGCCGCCAAACGCAGTCAAGACGGCCGCTAAGCTGACGCAAACCCTGAATACGCGCACGAAACGCCTCCGATCCGCTCAGAAGCGATTATACTCTCAAACCATGGAATCGGACCCGGTTATCTAATGCGGCTGGTTGGAGAGGAGGAATGCCCGCAGGAATGCGGGCATCGCCGCCTGAAAGGCTGCGCTACGGACAGCTATTTGACCAGCGTCGACGATTGACCGGCGAAGTCCAGGACCCAGTTGGGGAAGATTCCCAGGAACAACGTGCCCGCCGCCGATATGAGGAGCGCGGTCCGCAGGCCGGGCGCTAGCGGTTCCACTTCGTTTACGGCCTGGCTGGGTTCGCGGAAGTACATCATCACCAGGATGCGCAGGTAGTAGTAGGCGGCAACGGCGCTGTTCAGCAGGCCCAGCACGGACAGCCAGACCAGGTGGGATTCGAGAGCGGCTTTGAAGATGTAGAACTTGCCGAAGAAGCCGCCGGTGAGCGGGACGCCGATCAGGGAGAGCAGGAAGATGGTGAATAGCGCGGCCGTCAGCGGCTGCTTCTGGCCGAGGCCGGCGAGGTCTTCGATGTCCTGGTAGCGCTCGCCCTTTCCGGAGAGATGGCCCACGACGGCGAACGCCCCGATGTTCATGAACGCGTAAGCGGCCAGATAGAACATGACCGCCGAGACGCCCACTGCGGAGCGCGCCGTCAGCGCCACCAGCACGTAACCGGCGTGGGCGATGGAACTGTAGGCCAGCATCCGCTTGACGTTGGTTTGCCGCAGGGCCGCGAAGTTGCCGATGGTCATGGAGGCTAGCGCGGAACACCACACGAGCGGCTCCCATCCGCCGCCGCCGGGTTCGAACGCGGTCATGAAGATGCGCAGAAACACGGCGAAGGCCGCGGCTTTGGGGCCGGTCGAAAGGAACGCGGTGACCGGCGTAGGCGCGCCCTGGTAGACGTCCGGCGCCCAGATCTGGAACGGCGCGGCGGACACCTTGAACCCCAGCCCCACGAATAGCATCGCCGCCGCCAAACCCAGGAACAGTGGCGCCGCGATAGGCCCGGACTGGCCGGTCGCCGCTGCGCGCACAGCCAGCAGGTCAATTGTGCCGGTGGAACCGTAGATCAATGCGACTCCGTAGAGGAAAAATGCGGTGGCGAAAGATCCCAAGAGGAAGTACTTTAAGGCGGCCTCGTTGGACCGCGGGTCGTCGCGGAGATAGCCGGTGAGTACGTAGCTGGAGATGGAGGAGATCTCCAGGGCAATGAAGACGACGATCAGATTGCCGGACGCCGCCATCATCGACTGCCCGGCGATGGAGAAGAGCAGCAGCGCGTGGTACTCGCTGGTTGCGGCGTCCTGGCGGCGCAGAAAGCCGTAGGACGAAAGGACGGTGAGAATGCCCACCAGAATCACCAGCGCGCGAAAGAACGTTGCGAAACCATCTACCACAATCATGCCGCCGAACGCGGTGCCTTCGTAGGCGTAGGCATAGACGGTCGCGCCGAGCGCCGCGGCCAAGGCAAGCAGGCTAAGATGCCCGAAGGCGTTCGAGGAGCGCTTGTGAAGCAACGGGTCGAGCAGCATGAGAAGCGTCCCCATGACGGTGAGGACGATCTCCGGGAGGATGCGAATCAGGTCGGACGCGCTGGGCATGAGGTCAATGGGCATTGGCGACCTCCAGTGCGTCTTTGACGCGGAGACGCGGAGACACGGAGGGAAACGACTTTAAATCTGAGGGTTCGATCTGTTCTCCGCGTCTCTGCGTCTCCGCGTCAAAGAACCTTTCCCGACCGGGCGCGCTTACCCGGAAGGGCACGTTGATTTGGCTCTGTTCCAAGATCTGCGCGGTGGTCTTGCCAACCGGCGGCAGGAAGGACTGCGAGTAGACGCCCATCCAGACCATCATGACGATGAGCGGGACCACGGCCGCCCACTCGCGCAGGCTGAGGTCTGGCACATGCGAGCGAACTTCGGCGCCGGCCTCGCCGTAGAACACGCGCTGGTACAGCCAAAGCATGTAGCAGGCGGAAAGAATCGCGCCGAGGGCGGCCCAGATGGCCCATTTGAAGTTGGCGATGGCCGCGCCTTGCAGCACCAGGAACTCGCCAACGAAATTGTTCAGCAGGGGCAGGCCGATGCTGGCCAGCGTGGTGACCAGGAAGACGGTGGAGAGCCACGGCGCTACCGTCGCCACGCCGCCAAAGTCTTTAATCTCGAGCGAGTGCCGCCGCTCGTAAAGCAGGCCGACGATGGCGAACAGGGCGCCGGTGGTGATGCCGTGGTTGAGCATCTGGTAAACCGCGCCATCCATGCCAAGTTGCGTGAATGAGAAGATGCCGAGTACGACGAAGCCGAGGTGGCTCACCGAGGAGTACGCCACCAGCTTCTTCATATTGGGCTGAACCATGGCCACCAGGGCGCCGTAGACGATTCCGATAATCGCCAGGACCGCGATCCAGGGGGCGCAGGATCGCGCCGCGGCGGGGAACAGCGGGACGCAGTAATGCAGGATTCCAAACGTGCCCATCTTCAGCATGACGGAGGCGAGCATGATGGAACCCGCCGTGGGCGCTTCCACGTGGGCGTCGGGCAGCCAGGTGTGCAACGGGAACAACGGCACCTTGATGGCGAAGGCCACGAAAAACGCGAGGAAGAGCAGCATCTCTTCGCCGGGCCGGAACGCCAGCCTGCCGCTCGCGAGCATATCGACGATGGCGGGATAGCTGAAGGTCTGCGCGCGGTTGTAGAGATAAATAATCCCCACCAGCATCAGGACCGAGCCGGCCATGGTGAACAGGAAAAACTTCACTGCGGCGTAGATGCGGCGCTCGTGGCCCCAAATGCCGATCAGGAAGTACATGGGGACCAGCGATACTTCCCAGAAGACGTAGAACAGGAACAGATCCTGCGCGATGAACACCCCGACCAGTCCGAATTCAAGCAGCAGCAGAAAGGCGTAGAACTCCTTGACGCTTTTTTGAATGTGGCGCCAGGAAATCAACACGCAAATGGGAGTCAGGAACGTCGCAAGCAGCGCCAGCCAGAGGCTCACGCCATCGGCAGCGATGTGGAAGTGGATATCGGGTGTGGAGACCCACGGGAGATCCACGGTGAACTGCGCGCCCGCCAGGCCGCGGTCAAACCACGCCAGCAGGCCGAGCGAAGCGGCGAACGTGGCGAGCGAGAGCAGCAGAGCCCAAACCCGGCTGGCTTGCGGCGAGGACCGCGGGATGCACAATGCGATGAGGAAGCCGGCTAGCGGCAGCAGGAGGACCACGGTCAGCAGGTTCACCGGATGCCTCCGGCCAGCGACACGGCGACAATCACAATCACCGAGCCGAACAACACCCAGGTGGCGTAGCTGCGAATATCGCCCGACTGGAAGAGACGCAGCACGCCGCCGATTTCGCGTGCGCTGTCGCCCACGCCATTGGCGGCGCCATCGATTACGCCCACGTCCACGCCCTTCCAGAGCACTTCGCGGGAACCGTTCACTACTGGATTGACCACCGTCGCGGCGTAAATTTCATCCATGAAGTACTTGTTGTAGACCAGCGTGTACAGCCCTTTGACGCTGCCCGCGAACGCATCGGCCATGCCGGGCTTGGCGATGTACATGAGCCAGGCGACGGCGATGCCGGTCACTCCGGCCAGCGTAGAGATGACCATCAGCACGGTATTCTCCGGGACTTCCGGCTGCTGGAACACCGAGGCGAGAAACTCGGGGATGCGAAACAGGAAGCCGCCGCAGATGGAAAGAAGGGCGAGAATGGCCAGCGGAACCAGCATCACCGGAGAGGATTCGTGCGGATGCCCCTGCCCGCGGTATTCGCCGAAGAAGGTCAGGAACATGGCGCGGAACACGTAGAACGCGGTCATGCCGGCGGTGATGGTGCCCACCCAGTAGATCCACGGCGACTGCGCATAGGCCGCCAGCAGGATTGCGTCCTTGCTGAAGAAACCGGCGAACGGCGGGATGCCAGCGATGGCGATGGCGGCGCCCATCATGGTCATGTACGTCCAGGGGACCTTCTTGCGCAGACCGCCCATGTTGCGCATATCCTGCTCGCCCGAGAGCGCGTGGATCACGCTGCCCGATCCGAGGAAGAGCAGCGCCTTGAAGAACGCGTGCGTCATCAGGTGATAAATGCCCGCCGAAAACGCGCCGCAGCCCACGCCAATGAACATGTAGCCGAGTTGGGAAACCGTGGAGTAGGCGAAAACCTTCTTGATATCGTTCTGCGCGAGGCCGATGGTGGCCGCGAAGAAAGCGGTGGCGACGCCGATGACGGCGATTACTTGCATGGCCGCCGGGGCGTGCGTGAGGATGGGCCACGAGCGCGCGGTCATGTAGACGCCAGCCGTGACCATGGTGGCGGCGTGAATCAGCGCGGAGACAGGCGTTGGGCCGGCCATGGCGTCGGGCAGCCAGACATACAGCGGAAGCTGCGCGGATTTGCCGCAGGCGCCCACCATGAGCAGCAGGCCGATCACGGTGAGTACGCTTTCGGGCTTGGCCGCGGCCTGCGCGAATACCGTTTGGAAATCGAGCGATCCGAAATGCGTGACGATGTAAAACAACCCCAGCGAGAATCCAAAATCGCCGATGCGGTTCACGATGAACGCCTTGTTTCCGGCGTCCGTGCAGTACTTCTTATCGAAGTAGAAGCCGATCAGCAGATAGCTGCACAGCCCCACGCCCTCCCACCCGACGAAAAGGACCAGGTAATTGGCAGCCAGAACCAGTGTCAGCATGAAGAACATGAAGAGGTTCAAGTAGGCGAAGAACCGGTAGTAGCCTCCTTCATGCGCCATGTAGCCGACCGAATAAATATGGATGAGCGCGCCGACGCCGGTCACAATCAACAGCATCACCGCGGTGAGCTTGTCCACCGTAAACTCGAAGTCCACGCGGAACGCGCCGCTCTCAATCCACGTAAAATATTTTTCGGAGTAAGGGTGACTGAGATCGACCCCCAACAGCGTCTTCACTACCCAGGCGAAGGAGAGAACCACGCTGCCGATGGCGATGGCGTTGACGATGCCCTTGGAGAAGCGGCGGCCAAACAGGCCGTTGATCAGGAAGCCGGCGAGCGGGAGTATCGGTATGAGCCAGAGTTGCATCGGCATCTAGTTCTTCATCGAATTCACTTCGTCGATATTGAGGGATGGGCGGCGCTTGAAAACCGTCAGGATGATCGCCAGCCCCACGGCCGCCTCAGCCGCGGCCACCACCATCACGAACAGCGCCAGGAGGTGCCCGTCCACTTTCTTGAACTGGTAGGCGAATGTAACGAAGCTCAAATTCACGGCGTTGAGCATCAGTTCAATGGACATGAATACCGTGATGATGTTGCGGCGGAACAGGAAGCCCGCCGCGCCGGTGACGAAAAGCACCGCGCTAAGCGTCAGGAACCAGGAAATCGGGACCGCGGCCATCTTAGTCCATCTCCTTGTGCGCCAGGACAATGGCGCCGACGATGGCGATCAGGATCAGGATCGAAGTCGCCTCGAAGGGCAGTAAATACGTGGTGAAGAGCGCTTTTCCAACGGCCTTCGCGCTTCCACCGGTGAAGGCTCCGAAACGCGAAGAGGCCTCGCGCGGGAACAGGCGCTGCACGAAGAACGCCAGGATGCCGAGCAGCGCGACCAGCGAGGGAACGCCGAGCGCCTGCGCCACCAGGGACCGGCCGGTCTTGGACTCCGTGCCGGCGTTGAGCAGCATGATCACGAATACGAACAGCACCATGACGGCGCCGGCGTAAACGATGACTTGCGCCGCCGCGATGAACTCGGCTCCGAGCAGCAGATAGAGCACGGCGAGCGACGCCATCACGCCGATCAAGGAGATGGCGCTGGCGATGGGGTGGGTCTGCACCACCACGTTGATGGCGCACGCCACGGCGAAGAGCGCGAAGACGAGAAACAGAACGAGGTCCATGTCAGGAAACCCAGGCGACCAGGAGGCCGGTCACCAGCAGATTCAACATCGCAGCCGGAAAAAGAAACTTCCAGGTGAAGCCCATCAACTGGTCGTATCGGAAGCGCGGCAGCGTGCCGCGAACCCAGATAAACGCAAACAGGATCGCGCCAACCTTGGCGCAGAACCAGAACAACGGCAGCAGCCATGCCTGGACCATAGGCAGCAGGAATATTGCCGCGATCGCCAGGAAGACGAGCCCCGCGGCGGGCAGGGTGTAGCTGTCGCGGCGCCGCGCCGGGTGAAATCCGTGATACAGGGCGATCAGGCCGGCGAACGCGAAAACCACCACAGGGGTAAAGCTGGAGCCGTAGCGCACGGGCCACGGCGCCATCCAGCCGCCCAGGAACAGCAGCACGGCCATGCAACTCACCGTGATCATGTTGGAATACTCCGCCATGAAGAAGGAGGCGAACTTCATGCTGCTGTACTCGGTGTGGTAGCCGGCCACCAGCTCATTTTCGGCCTCCGGCAGATCGAACGGGATGCGGTTGGTCTCCGCGAAGGCGGAGATCAGAAAAATGACGAATGCGAAAATCTGCGGGAACGGTCCGTGCAGGACGTTCCAATGCCAGAAGCTGCCTGCCTGGCTCTCCACCAGCGCACGCAGGCTCAGGGTATTGGAAAGCAAGAGCGGGGAGGCGATGGCGATGGACATGGGCAGTTCGTAGCTGATCATCTGCGCGGAGCTGCGCAGGCCGCCCAAGAGCGCGTACTTGTTGTTGGAGGCCCAGCCCGCGAAGGCCACGCCGTAAACCCCCATCGAGGAAACCGCCAGCACGAACAGCACGCCGATATTGAGGTCGGTAAGCTGCATCCACGTAGTTATGGGGCCCACGCGGATGGCCGGGCCGAACGGAATCACGCAAATGGAAAGAAGCGCCATGGTCATGGCCATGAACGGCGCCGCCAGGTATAGCGCCTTGTGCACGAAGGGCGGCCTGACGTCCTCCTTGGTGAGGAGCTTAACGACGTCGGCCAGCGGCTGCAACAACCCGTGCGGGCCGACCACGTAAGGCCCCGGGCGCACCTGGATGTGCGCGATGACCTTGCGCTCCACCCATTGCAGATAAGCCAGGGTGGTCAGGAGCACGGCAAAGACCACCACCGTTTTGATCAGGCTGACGACGATGAATGAGTCCATTTAGCGGCTCAAGCGACCTTCCAGAACGGAGCTCAGTACCTTAGAATACCGCCCCAACGTTCCCGACGCGAACAACCCGTTGTGGTCCGAACGCGTCAGCTCAGGCCGTATCTCCATCGGGATAGGCCCATTTACCGGCATGGACTGCGCCGCGCCGCCAGTGGCGAGAGCGGCAAGCGGAATATCGTATCCGCGCACGTTGGCGCGGATTTCCTCGAAGACGGCATTCGGGACCCACGGGCCGAGCGCCGCCGCCACGCCCATTTCCCGGGCGATGAACCCCATGATTTCCAGGTCTGTCTTGGCCCCCATCACATTCACGGCCCGCCGCAGGCGCTGCACCTCGCCGGTTACGTTGGTGACCGTGCCATCTTTTTCATAAGCCGAGGCGGCCGGCAAAACCACGTCCGCGTGCTGCGCGGTTTCGGTGAGGAACATGTCCTGAACGACCAGGAAACGGCCTTTGCCGTCACGCTTCTTGAACGGATTCGCGCCGACGACCCAGAGGACGTCGAGATCCGCGTCCAGCATCCCGTCGACCGAGAGGCCGGAGGCTTCCGGGATCAGGCCCATATCGACGGCGCCGCGCGAATTGGAGTAATCCAGCAGGCAGATGTATTTGACGGGGATGCCCAAGGTCTCGCCGATATCCACCAGCTTGCGAAGGTCCGCGCCTTTGACGGAATCGTCGAACACAATTACCAGGTCCGGCTCGGCGCGCAGTCTGTCCCGCAGGTTGTCAATGGCGGCGAAGTATTCGGCCGGCGAGGCGGCGCGGATTGCAGCCGCGGCGTACTTATCCTCGCGAACGGCGCCCCGCGTCACGGCGTAAACATGCGCCTGATGGTGACGGTAGTTAGCGCGAATCTGGAAGGAGAGCAGGGGGTGTTCGATGGCCAGATCGGCGCCTAGAATCAGGACGGCCTTCGTCTGGTAGAGGTCCGCCACCGTCGCCAGCTTGCCCTGCTTACCGCTCAGCGCATCGAGCAGAGTGAGGACGTCGCCGGTGCGGTGGTGGTCGATGTTGCCGGTCTTGAGAACCTGGCGCGCGAATTTCCGGAGGTAGAAATTTTCCTCGTTGGTAGTATGGTTCGAGCCGATCACCCCGAAGCTGCCGGCAGCGGCGAGCGTCTCATTGAACTTTCGCGCTACGGTTTGTAAAGCCTGCGACCAGGAAACTTCCGTGAGCTTGCCATCGATGCGCGCGAGCGGCGCCTGCAAGCGCTCGGCGTGATCGTAGAAATCGAATGCGTAGCGCCCCTTGATGCAGAGGAACTCACCGTTAATGCCGGAGCGGTCGCGGTTGTTGCCGCGGAGAATGCGGTCGTTGCGCGTGCCCAGGGTGGTCTTGCAACCGTCGGCGCAGTGGGTGCAGATGGCGCCCACGTGAGTCATTTCCCAGGGGCGCGTCTGGTAGCGGTAGATGCCGCTGGTGAGCGCGCCCACCGGGCAAATGTCAATGCAGGCGCCGCATTCGTCGCACTCCAGATGGTCGCCCTTGTTGGGAGCGATTTCCGAAACCACGCCCCGATTGATCACGCCCAGCGCCTTGACGCCCATGCCCTCGTCGCAGATGCGCACGCAGCGGTAGCACAGGATGCAGCGGGGAGCGTCGAAGAAAACCACGGGCGAAAACTGTTTCTCCGGCGTGTGGACCTTCTCATCCGTGAAGCGGCTCTCGCCTACGCCGTAGCGGAAGGTCATGTCCTGCAATTCACACTCGCCGCCCTTGTCGCACACCGGGCAATCCAGCGGATGGTTGGTGAGCAGGAACTCCAGCATGTACTTGCGGGCGGAATGGACTTGAGGGGTGTCGGTGCGCACCACCATGCCTTCGGAAACGGTGAGGGTGCAAGCCGTCATCAGCTTGGGCATCTTCTCCACTTCCACCAGGCACATGCGGCAGGCCGCCTGCAAGGTGAGGCCTTCGTAATAGCAGAACGCCGGAACTTCAATGCCGGCGGCTTTGGCGGCCTCGATGACAAGCGTCCCCGGCTTCGCCTGCAGCGGCCGGCCATCGATCGTGAGATTTACCAGATCAGCCATTCAGAACCCGTTGTTGGGGGCCAGGGGCCGGGGCCAGGGAAAACCTAACTCCACGGAAAACACTCGTGCTTCCCTGGCCCCCGACTCCCGGCCCCCGCTTTTCATGCCATCACCATATGATCCACATGTTCGAAGGGGCACGGCTTGCCGTCGAGGTGCGCCTCGAACTCCTCGCGGAACTTTTCGACGATGGAGATGGTGGGCATGGCCGCCGCATCGCCAAGCGGGCAAAACGTCCGGCCCAGCATGTTCTTGGAGATGTCGCCGATCAGCCCGATATCGCTTCGCGTCCCGCCGCCTTCATGGAACCGCACCAGGATCTTTTTCAGCCAGGTGGTGCCTTCGCGGCACGGGATGCACCAGCCGCAGCTTTCGTGGGCATAGAATCGCATGATGCGCAGCGCGGCTTTCACCATGCAGGTCTGATCGTCCATGACGATGACGCCGCCCGAACCCAACATGCTCTTCCGCGCGCCGATGGAGTCGTAGTCCATGGTGGCGCCTTCGCATTCCGCCGCCGTCAGCACGGGACACGAAGAGCCTCCCGGAATCATGGCCTTGAGCTTGCGGCCTCCGCGGACGCCGCCGCCCACCTCTTCGATCATCTGCATCACCGGGAAGCCCAGCCGCAGCTCGTAGACGCCGGGCTTGTTGATGTTACCGGTTAGGCAGGTCATCTTGGTGCCGCCGGCCTTGGGCACCCCCAACGCGGCAAAGGCGGCGCCGCCGTCGCGCAGGATGGCCGGCACGGCGCAATACGTCTCCACATTGTTGAGAACGGTTGGGCACTGGAAGGCGCCCGCCACCGCGGGAAAGGGCGGACGAATCCGCGGGATTCCGCGCTTGCCTTCGAGCGATTCGAGCAGCGCCGATTCCTCACCGCATTCGTAAGCGCCCGCGCCGCTGTGCGTGTACAGATCGAAATCGAAGCCCGTGCCCTGGATGTTCTTTCCGAGCCAGCCTTTGGCGTATGCCTCGGCGATAGCCTTTTCCAGGATCTCGATCAGGTAGCGATACTCGCCGCGCACGTAGATATAGCCGGCGTGCGAGTCTACCGCCAGACCGGCGATGAGCACGCCTTCGATTAACTGGTGCGGGTCGTTCTCGATCAACACGCGGTCCTTGCACGTGCCCGGCTCGCTCTCGTCGGCATTCACCACGATGTATTTCGGCTTGGGCGACGTGCGCGGCACGAAGCTCCACTTCATGCCTGTGGGAAAGCCCGCGCCGCCGCGGCCGCGCAGATTGGATGCCTTCACCTCATTGATGATCTCGTCGGGCTTCATGCCCGCGGCCTTCATGAACGCCCGGTAGCCCTCGGTGGCGAGGTAAGTATCGAGCGACGCGGAATTCTGCAGGCCGAAGCGGCGCGAGAGCACCTTGGTTTCGAGCGGACTGGGTTCGTTGTACAACATGCGCTATGGCTTTTCCTTCAGGCCGTCCAGAATCTCGTCCAGCTTGCCGGGCGTCACGAAATGGTGGAAATCGTAGTTCACCTGAATGGCCGGCGCCCACGAGCACGCGCCCATGCACTCGACCTCTTCGATGGAGATTTGCCCGTCGGCGGTAACTTCCTTGTGCCCGATGCCGAGCTTCTTGCAGACGTGCTCCCAGAGCTTGTCGCCATCGTTGAGCAGACAACTGATGTTGGTGCAGACCTGCACGTGGTACTTGCCCAGCGGCTTGCGATGCAGCATGGAATAGTAGGAGAGCACCTCATTGACCTGCAAGGCGGTGACGCCGACGCGCGCGGCTACCTCGTCGATCAACTCGTCGGTAATCGAGCCGACCTCGTCCTGCGCGTAGAGCAGCATCGGAACCAACGCCGAGCGCTGCCGTCCCGGCGGATAGCTTTTCAGGAGCTTTTCGAACCTGGCTTCCAGTTGTGGAGAGAAAGTCATGTCTCGGTGAAGGATTACCTGTCCGTATCCCCTAGAACAAAATCCATGCTGCCGATGGAGGCGATCAAGTCGGCGATCAGCCCGCCCTCCACCATTTTAGACGTACCTTGCAGATTGCCGAAGCTGGGCGTGCGCATGTGAACGCGGTAGGGTTTGGCCGTGCCATCGCTCACGACGTAAAATCCTAATTCACCGCGCGGCGATTCGATGGCTTGGTAGACTTCACCCTCGGGCACACGGAAGCCTTCAGTCACAATCTTGAAATGGTAGATGAGAGCCTCCATCTGGGTCTTCATCTTCTCGCGATCCGGCAGAACCACGTGCTGGTCCACCGCCTTCCAATCGCCCGAGGGCATGCCGTCCATCGCCTGCCGGACGATGCGCGTGCTCTGCCGCATTTCCTCCACGCGTACCAGGTAACGCGCGTAGACGTCGCTTTCCGTGCGCGTGGGGACCTCGAAATCGAACTTTTCGTAGCTGCTGTACGGCTCGTCCTTGCGCGCGTCCGTCTTCAATCCGGCGGCCCGCAGCATCGGCCCGGTGACGCCCAGATCGAGCATATCTTCCAGGGAAAAATAACCAACGCCGCGCGTGCGGCCGGTCCAGATGCGGTTGTTGGTCAGCAGGTTCTCGTACTCGTCCACCTTGGACGGGAAGCCGTCGATGAAGGCCTTGATCCGCTGATTCCAGCCGCGCGGCGGTTCGAGCGCCAGCCCGCCAACGCGAAAATAGCTGGTCATCATGCGCTGGCCGGAGAACATTTCGAAGATGCGCAGAATGTCCTCGCGCTCGCGGAAGCAGTAGAGGAACACGCTCATGGCCCCGATATCCATGGCGTGCGTGCCCAGCCAAACCAGGTGGCTGTTGAGACGCGTCAATTCCGTGAGCATGACGCGCATCCATTGCGCCTGCGGCGGGATCTCCAGGCCCAGCAGCTTTTCCACGGCCAGGCAGTAGCCCAGGTTCATGGAAAGCGGCGCCAGATAGTCCACCCGGTCGGTGAGAGTGACTACCTGCTGGTAGGTCTTGGCCTCGCACTCCTTCTCGATGCCGGTGTGCAAATAGCCGATTTCCGGCCGGCACTTGACGATGGTCTCGCCATCCAGTTCCACCGCCAGGCGCAGGACGCCGTGCGTGGACGGGTGCTGCGGCCCAATGTTGAGGACCATGCGGCGCGGCCCGGATGCCGTCTGCTCATCCTCGAGTACCGTGATTCCAGGAACGCCGGCGTCGCCCATGGCTTACACCCTCTGCCCCGTCTTGGGATAGTCCTTGCGCAGCGGGTAGCCCTCCCAGTCGTCCGGCAGCAGAATGCGCCTCAAATCGGGATGGCCGGCGAAGCGGATGCCGAACAGGTCGAAGACCTCCCGCTCATACCAGTCCGCTGAGCGCCAGACCGAAGTGACGGAGTCGATTTCAGGCTGCCCTCCGCCCAGGCGGCACTTCAGCCGCACCCGCTCGTTGCGCTCGATGGATTGCAGGTGGTAGACCACCTCGAAGCGCGGCTCGGCGGGATAGCGATCGACCGCCGTAACCGTGCTCAAGCGGACGAAATTCCGGTCGTGTTTGAGGAAGCCGCAGACGCTCGCGATCCTGGCTGGATCGATCTCCAGGGTGAGTTCGCCGCGGTCGAACTTGCCGCCCACAACGGCGGCGCTGTCAAAGGCGGCGAGCGCGGCGGCTAAGGGGCGATCTGGCAAAGCGCCGTCCGGCATGGCCATGCGTTACCCTTTGCGCCGCGACCGGCCTGTTTCCGACCAGTCCAGCGCGCCCTTCTTCCAAATGTAAAAGAAACCGGAGAGGATCAAGACGACAAATACCAGCATCTCGACAAAGGCGAGCTTGGCCATCCCAGGCTCGCGAAAGATCACTACCCAGGGAAAGAGAAAAATAGCTTCGATATCGAACAGGATGAAAAGCATGCCCACCAGGTAGAACTTAACGCTGAAGCGCTGGCGCGCATCGCCGGTGGGAAGGATGCCCGATTCATACGGCTGGTCCTTGACCCGGCTGGAAACCCGCTTGCCCAGTAAGTACGACACGGTAAGCAGGGCGGCCGCCAGAGCCATGGCGAACGCCGCCTGCACCAGGACGGGAAAATACACTTCGGTGTAGGTTTCAGGCATCGATTCCTGGGATGTGAAGGCTCAACCTTGACTATAATGGTTGCAAATTAGGGGTGTCAACCAAACATGTTCATTCATATCGTGGTCAATGGAGAAGATCGTACGGTCCCCGACGGGCAGACGATCCTCGGCCTCCTGCACGACCTGCGAATCGACCCGGCGCGCGTGGCCGTGGAATTGGACCGCCTCATCGTGAAGCAACCCCATTGGGACGCGACTTCTCTGCGCGCCGGCGCGCGCCTGGAAATCGTGCAGTTTGTCGGCGGAGGCTAGGAGTAGCGCCGCCGGCAAAGAGCGGCGGCGCTACCAAAAACCTATTTGAAGCTTCGGATAGCGGATACCTCGCTGTCGTGCACGTCGAAGACCGTGTAGAGCTTCGTAATCTGCAACAGATCCTGCACGCGCTTGGTAAGGTTGAGGAGTTTCAACGTACCGCCGCTGTTGGTGACGGAGGTGAACCCGGAAACCAGCTCGCCGATGCCGGAGCTGTCGATATAGGATACGTCGCCCAGGTTGAGCAGGATCTTTTTCTGACCCTTGCCCACCAGGTCGCGAATCGCATCGCGCAAGGCGCTCGAACCCTCGCCCAGGGTGATGCGACCCGCCACGTCCACCACGGTGACGTCGCCTACTTGCCGAACATTCAACTTTACGCTCACTAAATATGCCTCCTGGCCGAAGCCAACAATCTACTTGGACACCATGTACTTGACCAAAGTTACTTCCGTTCCGCCGGGATCCAGACGCCGGATCTGAAACTCGTCCATGAAGGACCGGATCAGAAAAATGCCGCGGCCCGACGTGTTCATGAGATTTTCGGGCGCCAAAGGGTCGGGAAGATGGTCGAATTCGAACCCCTCGCCTTCGTCGGCGATCCGCACCGTGAAGCGCCCGGAATTCCTGCTCACGGACAACCTGACCCTCTTGTTCGCGTTGTACCGGTTGCCATGCACCACGGCGTTCACCATGGACTCGCGCACCGCCATCCCGATTTTCATCAGATCGTCGTCGTCGAATCCCGCGCGCCTGGCAGCTCCGACGGTCAGTTCCTCAGCGCTATCCACGCTGTCCAGTGTCGAATCCAGGAACCGCTCGACGGTGTCCGAAGCGTGGCGCGTGTCTTCCCCCATACAAAAAGCGGCCAAAGCGAACCGTCAGAATAAATTACAGCGGTCGGGAAAGTCAAGAACAGCCACCTCCGAACCGCGCTTCTACTTTATCACTCGCAAGCGCGCCCGTATATCCAGGGCGGGGAAAACCCAGGCGCAATGCCGTTCGTACCACTTGACCGACAGACCCGAAATCGCCCTTCCGAGGTTGTCGAGCAGGAGGTTGCCGCCGAAGGTAAGCGACACCTCTTCCAGCGCGAAACCGCATTGCGGGCCGACGAACGTCTCAAAACGGCGGTCCGTGAAGTACTCAAAGGTGGCGGCGGCCAGGTGGTGCCGGTGGGTGGGGTCGGTATAGGAATTATGCGAGCTGAAGTGGGGCGTGGTCACGAAGACGGCTGCCCCGTTCTTCGACACGCGGTGTACCTCTTTCATCCCGCGCACAATGTCGTCCAAGTGCTCGATAATGTGGGACATATGCACGCGCCCGAACGCTGAATCCGGAAGCGGCCACGGATAGCGGTTCACGTCGCAAATAGCCTCAGCGCCGGATTCCGGCGACCAATCCATGCCGATTGCGCCGCTCTCCGCCCGCCTCAGACCGCAGCCGATGTCGAGAACGGCCGTTCCGCCCTCCGCCTCCCGCTTCCTTATGAGTTCGCCGAACTCTTCCCTGGTCACCAATGCAACCTTACCACGCCCTGTCACTTCCGCCCGCCGATTGCATCTTTACGTTTGGATATGGAAGTCAGCGTTCAGTACCTGGATCACGTCAAGTTCGAAGCCAGCGCGCGCGGCCACCGCGTGCTGTGCGACCAGCCACTGGAGAATGGCGGCTCGGATGGCGGCATGACGCCGCCGGAATTCCTCCTGGTTTCGCTCGGAACCTGCGCCGGTTTCTACGCCGCGCAATACCTCAAGACGCGCGGTTTGCCCGCCGAGGGCCTGGAAATCAAAGTTTCCGCGGAAAAGGCCAAGCAGCCGGCGCGGCTGGGGTCATTCCGCATTGAAGTGCTTGTCCCGGCCCTCGATCCCCGGCACGAAGAGGGGGTCCTGCGCGCCGTCAAAGCCTGTCTGGTCCACAACACCTTGATCAACGCTCCGGCTATCGAGACGGTGGTGCACGCAGGCGCCCTGGCGTAAGCAAGTTACAATCGGGACGTGGACAGGGAAGACGAAACCGCGCTTGCACGCGCCGTGCTGGCTGGTGAGCCGCTGGCTTTCGAACGCTTCGTCGAGCACTTCCGCTCCAAGGTTTTCCATTACAGTTGGCTGATGTGCGGCCGGCCGGAGGATGCCGAGGAGGTGGCGCAGGAAACGCTGCTGAACGCCTTCGAGCACTTCGACGGGCTGCGCGAACCGGAGCGCGTACGCTCCTGGATCTTCCGCATCGCCAAGAACGCCTGCCTCATGCAGCGCCGCAAGAGCGTTTTCGCGCCGGCCCGCGAGCTTTCCGTCGAGGATTTGCCTCCCGGCGCCGAGCCGGCGGGCGACGAACGGCCTCCCGACGCCGAATACCTCCGCGCGGAACTGCGCGCCGTGCTCGACCGCGTGATTGTGGAGCTTCCCCCCATCTACCGGGCCGTGGTTCTGCTCCGCGATATCGAAGAGCTTTCCACCGAGGAAACGGCTCAAATCCTGGACCTGAACATCGACGTGGTGAAGACCCGTCTTCATCGCGGCAGGCAGGCGCTGCGCCAGACGCTCGATTGCTACCTCAACAACCACTGTCTGGAGGACCAGCCCAGCCCGAATCCTACGCCCCTTGGCGCGGAGGAGCGCGAGCAACTCTATTCGGTATGGCGCAAGGGACTGGCCGTGGGGGCCCGGTAAGCTATAAGTGCGATAATTGTTGTGGAGCGCGCCATGGAACTGACCGCTGTGTTCATGCAAGTGCCCGAGGGTTACATCGGGTTCGTTGAGGAGTTGCCCGGGGCCAACACGCAAGGCGCAACCCTTGCAGAGGCTCGGGAGAACCTGCATGAGGCGGTCGCCCTGGTGCTGGACGCGAATCGCGAGATGTCCAGGCAATCCGTGGAGGGCGCCCCTGTGATCCGTGAGAGCTTTGTGCTGCCGGCGGCATGAAGCAGATCGACCTGATTCGCCATCTGAGGCGCTGCGGCTGCGAGTTCCTTCGGGAGGTTCACAACCGGGGGCGACTGCGCCAAGGCGACAACTCTGCTGCCACGCCGTTAGTCGTCGACCGGCGTCCCTCGGGGCCACTTTCTCATAAGCCACATATCGGCCACAAGGGCTGCTCCCGCTTTATGCTGGTCGCCCCTCGTGATTATTGGGGGTTTCGTAGCCCGTCCCCGAAATGCTCCCGAAATGCTCCCCGAAATGCTCGTCCCCGAAATGCTCGAAATGCTCCCGAAATGCCCCCGAAATGCTCCCGAAATGCTCCCCGAAATGCTCCAAGTCGTCGTCAGTTTGAAGTCGGAACTTTATCGACGTTCTCAACTACAATCATGCCCAGCGGCACGTCCGCCTTCTTCTCAAGCCGGAGCCCCAGTTGTTTTCGAATGGCGGTAAAAACGTCCAGACCACCGCCGCCAGATTCCCCTACGGATGGCAGCGGCCCGCTGCCGGGCTGAGATTCAGGGCGGGCCAGCAGCGATGCGTTTGCGTCTCCCGCGGCCGCGTTGTAGTATTCCAGGATAAACGTGTACTTGCCGGCAAGGCCCGTCTCATCAACCACCCGTGGCTGGGGAGAGTTATCGAGTAAGCCCCTGCCTTGAGACCTGGCGATTATGAATCCGAGGCTCGATGCGAACTCCCCCATCGTACGTTCCTGATACTTCACCCGTGTCTGGCCACTAGAATCGCCCATAGTGATCGTGTGCGGGCCAGGAACGTCGGGGAAGCCATCATCGCCGCGGGGAGTGCTCGCCATAGTTCGTGGTTCGGGAGTCGTGTCTGGTATTGCATCCTTGTTCGGGGGCGCTTCCTTGACCTTTGGTCCACCTTTGTCCACAATTAGCGCGTAGCCGGGGAAGGTCCGGCTTTCGCGGTGCCATACTAGATGAAATCGTTCAGCCAGCAGGTTCTGGAGCATCTTCTGGAACTGCTCTTTGGTCGTATCGGAAGGCATGGTCGCATCGATGGCGTAGTAGTTAATGGAAACAACGCCTCGGAGCCATGCGGGTCCCGCGATCTGATCCGTACCCACATCAAAAGCTCTGGCCAGCAGGGCGGACATGGCAATGCGCGGCGCATGAAATCGTCCCGGGTCGTTCGTGCCTGGCCCGCCCGTTGTCGTATATGATAGCGGCCTTTCGGTGCTGAGCTTTACCGATGCGGCGTCGAATGTCGGCCCCTGGGCCGAATTCGCTAGGCCGGAGGCGAAAACGGCGATGCTGCAAATACCTGTCAGGCGCATGGGCACTCCGTATGTTAATCCTGCCTAATGATACTGGCTCAAAATACGGCCCGCCGGGAAGTACGGGGCCCGGAGCCACCACCGAGGCCCTACACTCAGCGAACCGATCCGGTTGTCATTCCTCACTGTCCGGCGTCGCTGCATACGCGACACGCGGCCTCAGTACCAGCCGCGAAACATCGGCAAGCCCCCACCGACAGGGAACGTATAGCGATGTCATGAGAGCCCGAACGGGCATTACTGAGCGAGTTCGCGATTGCTGCGGCCCCCATGTTATGGGCGGGGGTAACAATGGTCGAGAAATACCGGTTCTCCGTGTTTACGAACCCCGTAGACCCGCCAAGTTTGCCGCCATTGCGCCGACGGTGTCTATCTACCAAACAGCGGGTCCTTGCCGAAAGTGCCCAAGGCCAATTCGTCGAATTCCTGCGCAGGCCTGCAAAAAGCTCGGCAATACCTAATGGGAACCACTTTTTATAGATGGTCCTCGGAAGGCGGCTCCTGGCCTCTCGAAGATCCTCGGCGGCTCAACTCTGTCCTTACGAAGTGTCAGCCAAGACTCTATCTCGTTCTCGCAAAACCGCCACTGTTTCCCGATCTTGATCGCGGGGAGCGTACCGCATTCCGCCCACAAGCACACTGTCCGCTGCGATACTGACAGCAGCGCCGCAAGGTGCTCGGTCGTTAGAAGCTTCCGCGGGACCATGAGGAACCTCCTAATGCCCCCCTTCCATTGATCGGCTGGGATGGTTCAATCTACAATACTATTCGACAGCCTTCCTTGTCAAATGATTTCCGGGCTTTGGCTCTTTTTAATTCTTAGTCGGCAGCTAGGCCTTGGCCCATTTCCTTCATCACCTGCGCCTCGTGCTCAGGCGTCAACTTGCCCAGCCATGACATTGCAACCTTCCCGTCTTGTCTAGCTAGAATTAGCGTCGGCGTACCATGAACTTTCAAGCTGTTGTCCTTTAGTGCCACTACGGCATTGGGTAGGACGCCTTGGGACTGCAAAAACAACGCGTTGACGCGGGTGTCCTCAGAGGTCAGGGCAACGACTCGCACTTCATACTTATGAGCAACTTCAATAGCGCGGGCGTAAAACGGCATGCTCTGGCGGCAGAAGGGGCATTTGCTATTCTCGAATATGATCAGCGTCTTCTTGGCGGTCCGCAACCCGAGATCCTTCGTGTCGGCTATTTTCTCACCTGCTCTGTAAGCTACAGGTGGCGCAGCCTTCCTCGGGTAGGTACCGACGGCGAGACGGACTATTATACAGAGGCAAGTGACTATTACGACTACGTTAGCGACGCGCTCGAGTTTCACCGACCACCCCCGATGATTCGTAGAGTCAGAAGTGTCAGTATACAGGAGGAAAGGCGCAGACACTTGCCGCTGTTGCGGCACTTGCAGAATCTGCGACGTCACCGATTAAGCAACCAATGCCTGACCTCTGGCTAAAGGTCCCTGGAGCTGAGCCAGAGTGCGCGCAGAATAGGTCCGTTGACGACGGTTTAGATAGAGAGCTAATATCGGCGGTTGATGTCGGCTTTGGCACTCACGCAGCGGCGGCGGGCGCGCGGTCCCTTGAAGACGGGTCGTTGGCACCGGGCCAGTCGGCTGAGGCGCCAATCGGCGAAAGCTGAGGTGCGTAATGGGCGCCGGTCCCGTAGGAAGTAATTCGCTGTAGATGCGGCAACCACAGCGCACCCTCCACTGGTATTGGGGGTACCCTGGCTGAGACGCTTGGGTGGGCGAAGTAAAGGCTCATGATTTTCGCTACTTTCGCGTCGCGGAGGTTAACGATCATGAACAATCCGAGACGATTTCCACTGCGGATGATCCATTTGGCCCCATTGGCCTTGGCTTGTCTGCTACCACTCGCTCAGAAGACAGTGCACGCCGACAATGGTTTCTGCTACATCGAGCAACTTGAGGACTGTGAAACGTGTTGCGATGGCAGCGTTCACGACCCCACCTACTGCTACGCTGTTTGCGCAAACGACGATAACGAGTGCCCTGGCGGGTTCCCGTACGAGTTTGACCCGGATTCATACGAGTGGATGTGCTATTGCTGAACACCCGGTCGCATCTGCCTGGGCAAAATGGATCAGCTTGAGAGCCTGCCGGAGAGAAACATTCTGTGCCGACATGCTGTGGCTCTGCCGATCATGCTCAACGACGAATGGTGGTCGCAAGGCCGAGAGATCGCTATCTCCGACAGGCTCCTGAACTGAGCGATTTGCGCGGAAACAGGCCGTAGTCGCAAAAAAACGGGGTTGTTGGAAAGTTCATGCGGTGCGCGGGGGGCCTGCCGACCCCTCACCTGAACAACTTTTCCAGCTTCGCCAGCGCCTCCTCAATCCGTTGCGGCTTCGCCAATACTCCCTCGAAAAGATCCCCCTTTTCCGCAAACCGTTCGCGCGCATTGCCGATGTGGAACTGGCCGGGCAGCAATCCGTGCTGCACTTCGCTCCATTCGAGCGGCGTCGCCACGGGAGCGCCGGGATACGCGCGCAACACATACGGCGCGGAGATCGTCTTGGAATACCCGTTCTGCAGATAATCGAAATACACGCGCCCTTTCTCGCGCTGCGCCACCGCCCGAGGCGTGGTAAACAGATCGGGCTGCTCCGCAACCACCAGCCGCGCGATCAACTCCGCGAACGTGCGCGTTTCCTCGTACGTGTAGACGGGCTTTACCGGGATGTAAATGTGCATGCCGTCCCCGCCGGTGGTCTTGGGGTAACCCGCGAGGCCGATGCGGTCGAGCGTGCGCTTCACCCGCAGCGCCGCATCCACGATCCGGTCGAACGGACACTCGTGAGGATCGAGATCGATCAATACGAAATCGGGGTTTTCGAGCGTGGGCGAGCGGCTCATCCAGGGGTTCTGGTCGATGCAGCCCAGGTTCACCAGGTAGAGCAGGCTGGCGCGGTCTTGCGCAAAGGCGTAGGTGATGGGCCGGCCGGCGTGCTCGGAGTCGATCTTTTCCGTCCGCACCCACGGCTCGAATTTCCCGGCCACGTCCTTCTGGAAGAAATACTCCTTGCCGATTCCGTCGGGATAGCGTTTGAGCGAAAGCGGGCGATCCCTCAAATGCGGCAGGATCAGGTCCGCCACGCCGGCGTAGTAGTTCAGAACGTCCCGCTTGGTATAGCCCTCATCGGGATAGAACACTTTGCCGAGATTGGTGAACTTCAACCGGTGGCCGTCGATCTCCATCGCGGTCTCCTTGGCGTCATCCGGCAGCAATTCGACGGTTTCGCGCACTACCTTTCCTGGCGCCACATCGTTCCGCAAGCCCACGAAAACCGGCGCGCGCAGATGGTTGTCCTGGGTCCACTCGGCGTATTTCACCTGGCACGCCAGTTCGGGCTTCACCCAGGTCATGCCGCGATCCGGCTTGGGCCGCTCGGTGAACGGGCATTCCTCCGTCACCAGCGGCTTCAGACGCTCGTAAACGCCGGCCAGCAATTTCTGGTCGAAGCCCGTCCCCACATTGCCGGCCCAGCGCAGCTTTCCGTCTTCATACACGCCCAGAACCAGCGCTCCGAAGTAATCGCGGCTGCCTTGGGGTTCGGTGAATCCGCCGATGGCGAACTCCTGCTCGTTGGCAATCTTGATCTTCGCCCACTCACGGCTGCGCCGGGATTCGTAAACGCTCGACGCCCGCTTGCCCACGATGCCCTCCAGATCGTGCGCGCGCGCGGCCTCCAGCAGATCCTCGCCCCCGCCTGGAAAGACCTCCGAAATGCGCAGCGACGGCCCCGGCGTGACCAACGCTTCGAGAACCTTCCGGCGTTCCTCGAGCGCGACGCCGCGCAGATCGTAGCCATCCACGTAGAGCGCGTCGAACACAAAGTAGACCACCGGCGTGGATCGCACCAGGTGCGCCACGGTATTAGGGTCGTTGTTGGCGATGCGCGGCTGGATCAAATGGAACCGCGAGGCGCCCTTCCGGTCAAGCACCGCGATCTCGCCATCGAGCACCGCCTGACGCGCGGCCACTTGGTGAGGGATTGCCGCAAGCTCCGGGTACTGCCGTTCGCAGCGCAGTCCGTTGCGCGATACCAGGCGCACTTCCTCGTTTTCCACGTAGGCAATGGCGCGTACGCCGTCCCACTTGATCTCGAAGAGCCAGTCGTCGCCGAGCGGGGGATGGTCCGCCAGGGTCGCCTTCATGGGTTCGATGACCGCCGGCATGGCGGCCTTGCGCGCGCCCTTCAGCGTTGCCGGGTCGATGCTACTTTTTTTTTACGAGGTTGGGCTGGCCGCTCCGCCTGCGCCTCCGGTTCCGAGGTCTGCCCCGCCGCCGCTGCCCTGCGCGCCGGCCGGCTTTCCCAAACCCGGTCTACTGCGCCGGCGGTCTGCCGTTTGGCCTTCCGCGCCGGCAGGTTGTGCGCAATCTCCTCCTGGGTGCGTCCGGAAAGTACGCTGTTCGCATGGCTCTCCACATCCCATCCGGGGGCGGCGAACTCGTCTCGCTTCTTGATGATGAGCCACTCGTTACCCTTGCCGCGGACCTTCATCCGCACCAGCGCGAAATCGCCGTTAAGTTTGTCGCCGTGCAGGCGGAATTTCAAATCGCCGCGCGCCATTTGCTCGGCGCCGCTTGCGTCGCCCAACAGATCGAACACGCCGCGGTCCCACAGCATCACGCTGCCGGCTCCGTAATTGCCCGCCGGAATGTTGCCCTCGAAACTGCCGTACTCCACGGGGTGGTCTTCCACGTGCGCCGCGAAGTGGCGCGCCGTTGGGTCGAGAGTCGGCCCCTTCGGCACGGCCCACGACTTGAGCACGCCGTCGATTTCCAGCCGGAAATCGTAATGCAGCCGCGTGGCGTCGTGCCGCTGTACGCAGAAGTAATTGCCCGGCGCCCCGCTCTCGCCGCCCGGAGGAGGCTCGGGGGTGTTCTCGAACTTGCGCTTGGCGGAGTATTCTTCGAGCGGCATAAGCGTTTGTCCCTCCTCTATTTACATCTTATTTGCGATTGTAGTAAATTAGGAACCGCGAGGGGGGAACATTCATGGCTGCCAGTGTTTGGAAAGGCCACCTGACGTTCGGCTTGGTTTCGTTCCCGGTTCGTCTCTTCAGCGCCGCGCGCAGCGAGACCATCGGCTTCAACCTGTTGCACAAGGACGATCACTCTCGAATCAAGCAAGTGACTTTCTGCCAGGCGGAAGACAAGCCGGTTCCGCGCAGCGAGCTTATCAAAGGCTACGAGTACGAAAAAGACCATTACGTGGAGATCGACGACGAAGACATCCGCAAAGTGGCGCCTAAGACGGCCAAAGTGATGGAGATCCTGGAATTCGTCAAGGCCGATCAGGTGGACCCCATCTACCTGGAAAGCTCCTACTACGTGGCCCCGGACGAAGGCGGCGAGAAGCCCTACGCGCTGTTGTTCCAGGCGCTGCGGGAATCCAAGCTCTATGCCATCGCCAAGGTAGCCATGCATAACCGCGAGCACATTATCGTGATGCGGCCCGGCGCCAAAGGTATCCTCTCCCACACCATGTACTACCAGGACGAGATCCGCCAGGTGGACGAGTTCCGTACCGACACCAGCCTGGTGAAGGACAAGGAACTCGAAATGGCCAAGATGCTGATCGCGTCGCTCGAGGCGGATTTCGAGCCGGAGAAGTTCCACGACGGGTTCCGCGACAGCCTGCGCAAGCTGATTGACGCTAAAGTGGAGGGCCGCAGCGTAGTGGCCACGCCCGCCGCGCACGTGGCCCCGGTGATCGATATCATGGAAGCGCTCAAGCGGAGCCTGGCCGAGAAGCGCAAGCCCGTCGCCGCGGCAGCCGCCAGCGTGGGTGAAGAGAGCGCAGAAGAAGCGCCCAAGAAGCGCGCCAGTAAGTCAGCCGGATCCGCGTAGGCCGACCTCAGGCGCCCTTGTAGCTCAAGTGCCAGAGTTTCTTGCCGCCGTCGTCGGAGATCAACAGACTGCCGTCGGGCAATTGGAGCAAGCCCACCGGGCGGCCCCACACTTCACGCTGGTCGGGCGAGAGCATCCAGCCGGTTAGAACCTCGCGCAATGGACCCGCGGGCGCGCCATTCTTGAACGGGATGAACCCGATCGACTGGCCCACTCGTTTGGAGCGGTTCCAGGACCCGTGAAAAGCCAGGAAAGCGCCGCCGCGATACTCCTGCGGGAACTGCGTGCCGGTGTAGAAGACGAAGTCCAGAACCGCCACGTGGGAACCCAGCAGCACGTCCGGAACGATGGTCTTGTCCAGCAAACCCGCCGGCGCCTTGCCTTTGTTCATGGGGTCTTCGTGCGGCCCGATATAAGCGTACGGCCAGCCGTAGAATCCGCCTTGCTGCACGTGCGTGAAGAAGTCGGGTACCAGGTCGTCGCCCAGGGTGTCGCGTTCCTGAACGGCCGCCCACAGGGTGTCGGTTCCGGGATACCACCTCAGGCCGATGGGATTGCGCGTTCCGGAGGCGAAGATCTCATGGTCCGTGCCATCCGGGTTGTAGCGGTTGATGGCCGCCCGGCGGGGATCTTCGCCGAGCGAATTGTTGGAGCCGGAGCCGACGCCGACGTAGAGCTTCCGGCCTTGCCGGTCGAAGAGCAGGCTGCGCGTCCAGTGGTGCGTCCCGATCCCCTTCAAAGAGGCCACTTCCTGGCCCGGCCCGGCGGTCATGGCTTTGGCGTCGTACTTGTAGCGCGTGACGGATTCCGGTTGGCCGACGTACAGATAGCCGTCCAACAGGGCCAAGCCATACGGCTGGGCGAGGCCTTCGATCAGCTTCTTCTGGCTCTTGCCTTGCAGAACATAGACGGTTCCGTTCGGGGGGTTGGCGGAATCGGCGAGAATCACCTCATTCGACGGCCCCAGAATCATGAAGCGTGGAACCTGAAACCCCTCGGCGTATTCTTCCACCTGAAAGCCGGGCGGCACGTTGAGCCGGGCATCGGCGGGTTTGGGGATGACGCGCGGGTTGTTGGTTACCGACGGCGTGGCGAACGGCGGCGGTAGATTGGGAACCACCGCGGCGGAGAACGCCAGAGCGGCGGCTATGACGACAAGTGAAACGGACAGTGTCCCTCTCCAGTGCATGCCTAATAGATGGCACAAAAAGGGGACGGACGCAATATCCCGTTACCGGGCGGCCATCAGCGCACGCAGGCGGCGGGCGCGTTCCGGGGCGCGTAACTGCCGCAGGGCCTTGGCTTCGATCTGGCGGATGCGCTCGCGGGTGACGTCGAACTCCTGCCCGATCTCCTCCAGCGTGTGCTCCCGCTCACACCCAATGCCGAACCTCATGCGGATGACTTTCTCTTCCTTGGGGGAGAGCGTCTTGAGAATGCCCGCGGTTTCGTCGCGCACGTTGGATTCGATCACGGCATCGACCGGCGATCCCACCCAGCGGTCTTCGATCAGGTCGCCAAGCGCCGATTCGCCATCGCGGCCCACGGGCGTTTCCAGCGACACCGGATCGCGCGAGATGGTCTTCAGCTTCTGGACCTTCTCGACGGGGATTTCCATGCGCCGTCCAATTTCGTCGTTCGTGGGAGTACGGCCCAGTTCCTTCTCCAGTTCACGAGTGGCTCGCAGGAACTTATTCATGCTCTCGTTCATGTGAACGGGAATGCGAATCGTACGGGACTGGTCGGCGATAGCGCGGGTAATGGCTTGGCGGATCCACCAGGTGGCATAGGTGGAAAACTTGTAGCCGCGGCGGTATTCGAACTTGTCCGCCGCGCGCATCAGGCCGATATTGCCCTCTTGGATCAGGTCGAGCAGGTGAAGCCCGCGGTTGACGTATTTCTTGGCGACCGAAACTACCAGGCGGAGATTGGCCTCCACCAGGTCTTTCTTGGCCCGCTCGGCCTCCTTTTCGCCGTGTTGGATCACGGTCAGGGTATGGCGCAACTCGGGCAGAGTAGCGCTGGCCGCCGATTCGCGCTTCTTCAAGTCGCGTTTGAGCTCCCGCAGGCGGGGCTGTAGGGCAACGTTGCCGCGCGCCTCAAGCTTCTTAATCTCGGTGTCGAGGTGGTTGATTTCGTCCACGGCGCGCTCGATTTCGCGCGTGAACTCCTTCCATTTGTTGATCCTGAACGGAACCCGCCGGATCGCCATGGAGGTCTCTACCTTGGCCCGGCTCAACTTAAGCATCAGCCGCTTGCGCGGTTTCTTGTTGGCCGGCGGAGTGGCCGCAACCCGGTCTTCCAGTTGCTGGAGCTTCTTGTACAGCACGGCCACGTTGTTGAAGTGGTCGGCGGCGTCGGTCCGCACTTTAACGTCGTCCGGCGTGCCTTCTTCGACGTCGCCCAAATCCGCGACGCTTTCCAGTTCGACGGCGCCTTTTTTCAACTGCTCGGTCAATTCGACGACTACGTGCTGCACCACGGCCGAGCGGCTAATGGCCTTTTGCATCCGCAACTTACCGCGCTCCATGCGGCGCGCCAAATCCACTTCGCCCTCGCGGGTAAGCAGCGGGACGGCGCCCATCTCGCGCAGATACACGCGGACCGGGTCGTCCGTGTAGATGGACTCCTCCACCGGCGCCGGGTGAAGGAAGTCCGCCTCATGGGCAGCCTCCGGGTCGAAGAACTTGGCTTCGTCCTCGAAGTTCAAGCCCAAAGTGTCTGGAGTGTCGGCTAGAAAATGATCTTCGAACTGGTCCACTAAGACTCACCTCCCGTTACGGACACGCGACGCACTACATCGATGTCATGGAAAACGGGGTATTTACATGAAAAATGTTCGACTTGCTGGTCCGCCCCCAACTGTCGAAAAAGATAGCCTGCATTCGGGGTTTGGTGTTCGTCTGATAATAACACCCTTCGTCCCAAAAGGTACCCTCATATTTTAAGATGCCTTGACAGTGTTTCGGTTACATGTAAATCAGGGGCCGGGGGAACGAATCAGGGGCTAGGGGCCGGGGCCAAGGGAGCAGTCCTTCGTGTGTACCGCCGCCGGTCTCTACCGGCGGTGCCCTGTCCTGGCCCCCTCTCCCCCGGCCCCTGGCCCACGGCCCCTAACTCGGCCCCCTCTTCCCCGGCCCCCGGCCCCTGGCCCCTGATTCGGCCCCTAGCCAGGCCCCTGCTTCTGCCGCATGAGGGTCTTCAGTTCATCGAAGAAAGCTTGCTCGTCCTGGAAATCCCGGTAAACCGATGCGAATCTTACGTATGCAATCTTGTCGAGATCCTTGAGACGTGACATGAGGTATTCTCCGATATCCGCAGTAGATATCTCGCGATCCGGCGAGTCGCTCACCTTGCCTTCGACCGTATTGACCAGTTCCTCAAGCTTGCCCATCCCGACCGGACGCTTCTCGCAGGCCTTCAGCAGACCGCCGAGGACCTTCTGGCGATCGAACTTTTCGCGCCGTCCGTCTTTCTTGATCGCCATGTAGGGAACTTCGTCGATGCGCTCGTAGGTGGTGAACCGGCGCTCGCACTTGAGGCACTCCCGCCGGCGGCGTACGGAGCCGCCTTCCTTGCTTTCGCGAGAATCCACTACCCGGTCGTGGAGGTGACTGCAGAACGGACACTTCATTTGCTCTCGCCTTCGCCGGAAATGCCGCAAAAACAGTGGCATAACCGAAAGATTGAACCTATCATGATAAAGCCTCGTTTTTCCAGTTTGAGGAACGAGGCGAGATGGCCACCGCGATATTAGCTTTAGACATCCTGCAATCCGCGGTTGGCAGCGCGCCCGGATTTCCCATGGCGGGTGTTCCAGGGCCGCGGAATCTGGTAGAACGTAGCTTGGACTCCGACCACAGCTTGATAGCCAGGTGCCTGGGCGGCGATGAAACCGCCTGGGAAGACCTTGTGCGGCTGCATAGCCGGCAGGTTTACGGTTTGTGCTACCGCTTCACCGGAAACGGGCCGGAAGCCCAGGACCTGACCCAGGAAGTGTACCTGCGCGTATTCCGGACCTTGCGCACGTTCCGCGCGGCCGAAGGCTCATTCGCCACGTGGCTGACCAGGGTGACGCGTAACCTTTTGATCGATCACTATCGCCGAACTCGTCAGGAGCGGGTCACGGATTCCATCGAGGAGCAGCTTCCCATGATGGCCGATGCCGGCCCGGCAGCTTCGGTGCGTCCGGACCACATGGTGGCGGGCAGGGAAGCCAGCGAGATTCTGCAGGCTACCCTTCAGAAGCTCTCGCCGGACCTGCGCGAGGCGGTGATCCTGCGCGACTTGCAGGAAATGGAGTACCGGGAGATCGCCCAGGCGCTTGCGATCCCCGAAGGAACGGTGAAGTCTCGAATCAACCGCGGCCGCGTGGAGTTGGCGCGGCTGTTGCGCAAGCAGAAGTTGGCTGTATGAACTGCGCGGAATCCGAAATCGCGATCTGCGAATACGTGGACGGAACGCTCGCGCCGGAGCAAAAGGCCGAGTTGGAGCGCCACCTCGCGGAATGTCCGGCCTGCGCCGAGTTGGCGCGCGATTGCGCCGCGGCGGTGGATTTCATAGGCCGCGCGGAGGTTGTCGAGCCGCCTCCGGAACTGATCACGCGCATTCTGTTCGAAGGACCGTGGAATGCCGGCAAGGCGAAGCCGGCGGTTTGGCGCAAGTGGATGACCGTCGCGCTGACGCCCATCTTGCAACCAAGGTTCGCCATGGGTATGGCGATGACCATCTTGTCGCTGGCGATGTTGTGGCGGTCGGTCGGACCGGCGCCATTGAGGGCGAGCGATCTGAGGCCTGCCAGAATCTGGGCGACGCTCGAGGACCGCGGCGCCTACGCCTGGGGACGCACGGTGAAATTCTACCAGAACTTGAAGTTCGTGTACGAGATTCAATCCACGCTGCACCAGTGGCAGAGCCAACAGGAACAGGAAGATGTCGAGCGGCCCGCCGCCGGCCAGGATAACCCCGGCGCAAACACGGACGGGCGGAAGCTGCCGGTAAGGTCGCCTTCGGGTTCGAATCCCGCGCCCGAAGGGCCATCGCCTTCAAGATCGCCAGGGGAAACACGATAAAAGGGGGAACGTATGAACTGCCAGAACCATCCTGAATTACCGGCAACGGCTTACTGCCGCACCTGCGGCAAGCCGATTTGCGATGAATGCCGCCGCGACGCTTACGGGACGGTGTTCTGCGCGGAGCACGCTCCTGCTCCGGCATCGGCGTCCGCGCCTCCCCCGTCGGCGGGCCCACGCGCACAGCCCGGCGCGCGGCCCGCGTCTTACGTCACGGACGTATCACCCGGGCTGGCGTTTGCCCTCGGCTGGATTCCCGGCGTGGGCGCCATTTACAACGGCCAGTATGCCAAGGGAATCGTCCATGCGGTGGTTTTTGGAATCCTGTGCAGCATCCTCGATTCCAACCTCCACGGTTTGGACGTGATATTCGGCATGATGCTGACCGCCTGGATCTTCTACATGGCGTTTGAAGCCTATCACACGGCAGTCAAGCGCCGCGCCGGCGAGTACGTGGACGAGTACTCAAGCCTGGTCGATTTTCGCGCGCGGGGACGGTTCCCGGTGGTGGGAGTTGTGCTCATCCTGCTGGGGATCGTACTCTTGCTGCACACCCTGGACATCCTCGATTTCTACTATGTGGCGCGCTACTGGCCGGTGCTGCTGATCGTGACCGGGGCCTGGCTCCTTTATAACCGCTTCACCGCCGTGGACCCCGCGCCGAAGGAGATGGGCCATGAACGGCAATAGCGACATCTACAGCGATCGCGACGAACGCCGCCGGTTGCGCCATGAGGCGCGCGACAGGAGACGCGCCATGCGCGGTCAGTGCGATTCCCTGGCTCATGCGGTCCGCGGTCCCCTCACGCTGATTACCATAGGCGTGCTGTTTGCCGTTAATAACTTCACGCCCTACGGATTCGATAAGACGTGGCCCGTGATTCTGATTGTGTTCGGTTTCTTGACGCTGGTGGGACGCAGTACGGCTACTCCGATCCCGCCGCAGGCGCCCGAACCTCCAGCCGCGCCGCCCCCGCCCACCGGCTTTACGCAGCCGCCGGGCAGCTACCGCCAAAGCCCGTACACCGAGGCGCCGGCCGGAAGCCCCCCCAGTGACGCGGCTCCATCGGCGACCGCCAAAGGCGGCTTCGGAACCAGCGCTCCGCCCAGGCAGGCCGATCTCGGGCAAGGAGGGCCGCAATGAGACGCCGTTCCTTGACCGGACCGCTGCTGCTGCTCATCGTCGGAGGCTTTTTCCTGTGGAGGAACCTGCATCCGGAAACGCAGATATGGGATCTGGTGTCGCTGTATTGGCCGTTCATTCTGATTGCCTGGGGCCTGTTGCGGCTGGTGGAAGTGCTGGTTTGGAGCCGTCAGGGGTACCGCTCCGGCCTGAGCGGCGGCGAAGTAGTGCTGATCGTTTTCATCTGCCTGATAGGCTCCGGCGTATGGCAGGCGCACCGGAACGGACTGAACTTCATCGGCAACGGGGTGGATATCTGGGGCCAGCAATTCGACTACCCGATTACGGCCAGCGCTCCGGCTGCGGGTATGAAGCGCATCGTCCTTGAGAACCCCCGCGGCAACATCAAAGTGACGGGCGGCGATACGCAGACCGTGGAAGTCACCGGGCAGGAGACCATACGGTCCTATGCCCGGCAGGAAGCGGATCGCACTCACGATGTTACGCCGGTGGAAATCGTGCAGGAGGGCGATCACCTGCTGGTGCGCACGAACCAGGAGCGGGCGCCTGACAATCAGCGCGCTTCCGACGACCTGGAGGTGGCCATTCCGCGCGGTATGTCGGTCGAAGCGCGCGCCGGAACGGGCGATTTTGAAATCTCCGACGTGACGGGCGACGTGGATCTCACCTCGGACCGGGGCGATGTACGCCTGTCTGGCGTGGGAGGCAACGCCCGCCTGGAAATCGGCCGTAGCGAACTGATCCGCGCTTCCGGGGTCCAGGGCAGCATCGAACTGCAAGGCAACGGCTCGGATATCGATTTCGAAAACGTCGGCGGCCAGGTGACCGTCACCGGAGAGTATCGCGGCACGCTGGACTTCAAGAACCTGGCCAAGCCCCTGCAATACGAGGGGACGCGCAATACCGAAGTGCATTTGCAGGCGGCGCCGGGCCGGATCAGTATGGATCTGGGTCAGTTCTCCGCCAAGGACATCGTAGGACCGGTTCGTTTGGTGACCGGCGCGCGCGACGTCAAGGTGGAGCAATTCACCGTGTCGATGGACTTGCAGACGGAGCAGGGCGACATCGAATTGACGCCGGGCCGCACGCCAATGCCCTCCATCGATGCGCGTTCGGCGAACGGCAAGATCGATTTGGTGCTGCCGCCAAAGGCGACCTTCAACCTTCAGGCAACGGCCGAAACCGGCGACGCTATCAACGATTTCGGGCCGCCGATCCTAAAGGAAGTCAACGGCCGCACCGCGACGCTCACGGGGAAGGAGGGCGACGGGCCCAGAATCCGTCTGACCACCGACCGTGGCTGGATCTCCGTGCGCAAGGAGGGCAGCTCTCCAAGCCAGATCGAACAACCCGAGCGGCCCGAGAAGCCTGAGCAGCCGGAGAAACCCGAGCGGCCGGAGAAGCCTAAGGGGACTGAGCTGTAAGTGGAAGACGAAGCGGGGGTTCGAAGACGCTGGCCCCCGCTCGTCGTTCTGTTCCTGGTCAACGTTCTCAACTTCTACGACCGCCAGGCTTTGGGCGCGGTTACCGAGCCGCTGCGGCGCGAGTTCCACCTCTCCGACACGCAACTGGGCGCGCTTACTACCGTCTTCACGGTGCTCTACGCCGTGGCGGGAGTCCCGCTGGGGCGACTGGCCGACACGTGGAGCCGCAAGCGGCTGCTTGCCATCGGGACCGCCGTTTGGGCCGGGCTGACCGGCCTGGGCGGGCTGGCGGTGAGCTACGGCATGTTGTTGACGACCCGCCTGGGCGTGGGGATCGGCGAGGCCGTCTGCGCTCCCGCGGCGACCAGTTGGATTGGCGATGTGGTTCCCCCCGGCCGGCGCGCCCGTGCGATGGCATGGTTCATGATGGCTGTGCCTGTAGGCGGGATGCTCAGCTTCGCGGTGACCGGACCGGTGGCGCAGGCCCACGGCTGGAGGGTCGCGCTGGCGCTGGCGGCCCTGCCGGCAGCAGCGTTGGTACCGGCGCTGATGTGCCTACGGGAACCAGGGGCCAGGGGCCAGGGGCCGGGGGCCGGGGAACAGCAAGCACCCCGGCCCCCGTCTTCCGGCCCCTGGCCCCTGCTCAAGCTTCCCGCCTTCTGGTGGATCGTGGCCTCCGGAGCCGTCGTGAATTTCGTGCTTTACAGCTTCTCCACTTTCCTCCCTGCGTTTCTCACCCGCTTCCATGGGCTCTCGGTGGCGCGGGCGGGGTTCTGGACGGGCATCGGCTCCGGCGTCGCCGGGATACTGGGGGCGCTGGCGGCAGGGTTCTTTGGCGACCGCGTTTCGGACCGTCGCGGACGCGGCAGAATGTCGCTGGCGGGCGGCGCCGCGCTGCTGGCCGCTCCATTGGCTTTCTGCGCCATCCGGCTGCCGGCCGGCCGCGCCGCTCTCGCCATTCCGCTCATCATGGCCGCCTATGGCCTGCTCCAAAGCTATTACGGCCTGGTCTATGCGGCCATGCAAGACCTCGTGGCCCCGGGCCTTCGCGGCGCGGCCATGGGAACCTACTTCATGGCGATGTACCTCTGCGGCGCCTCGTTCGGGCCGCTCGTGACGGGCGGCTTGAGCGACCATTTTGCCCGCGCCACGGCCGGTTCGGGGGCGATTACGGAAGCCGCGCGCGCCCTGGGCCTGCGCCAGGCGATGTACGTGATTCCCGCCTTCTCGCTTGCCCTGGCGGCCGTGCTTTGGGCCGGCGCGCGCGCTATGGATGCGGCAAACCCACCAGAATAAGCCGCACGTCCATCACGCCGGTGGGACGGGCCTCCTGGCCTGTCTTCTTCGGGCCTGCCTTCTGCCTTGTGTGGACGCGAACCGCCTGCAAGACGCTTATCTTGCGGCTCCCACCAGAATCATCCGCACGTCCATCACATTGCCGCCAGTGGGTCCAGTCACCACCAGGTCGCCCAGCGCTTCGAAGTAATGGTACGAATCGTTCTCGTCCAGGTGACGGCGGGCATCGGGTTTGCGGCTGAGCGTGGCGCCATCGGCGAAAGCGCCGGCTGCGTCGGTGGGGCCATCCGTGCCGTCGGTCCCGGCGGAGAATATCAGGACGTCCGTTAGGCCGGCGATATCCAGAGCGGCGGCCAGCGCGAATTCCTGGTTCCTTCCCCCTAACCCGCCGCCGCGGATGGTCACGGTGGTTTCGCCGCCCGTGATTACGCAGGCAGGCGGCTTCACGGGCCGGCCGGCGCCCACCATCTCTTTCGCAATGGCTGCGTGCATGCGTGCGATCTCGCGGGTCTCGCCCTCTACTTCGCTGGCCAGCACCAGCGTCCGAAAGCCCAGTTCGCGGGCGCGTCGCGCGGCGGCTTCGAGCGCCAGACGGTTGTTGCCCACAATGGTATTCCGCACGCGCCGGAACAGAGGATCTCCCGGCTTGGGGGTATCGGCAATCTCGCCTAAGGCTCCGCGCGCCATGCGCTCGCTGACGGATTCCGGCACGCGATCCATCAGGCCATAGCGGTAAAGAACGTCGCCGGCATCCGTGAACGTAGATTGGTCCGGCGCCGTGGGTCCGGAGCCGATCGCATCGAGTGCGTCGCCGATCACGTCCGAAAGCAGCAGGGATTCCACCGTGGCAGGCGCGGCCAGGCGCGCCAATTGGCCGCCCTTGATCTTCGAGATGTGTTTGCGGACCGTGTTGATTTCGTGAATATCCGCGCCCGAATTAAGCAGCAGGCGCGTGACCTCCCGCTTTTCCTCCAGCGTGACGGGTTCGGCCGGGAAGGGAAGCAGCGCCGACGCGCCGCCCGAAATCAAACAGAGGATCAGGTCGTCTTTCCGCGCCGCGCCGGCGATCTCCGCGATGCGCCGCGCGCCGGCCACGCCGCGCTCGTCCGGCACAGGATGGCCGCATTCGTTCTGCTCAATGCGCCGCAGCTTCGCCGTGTGGCCGTCTTTGACATTGACACATCCAGCCGTGATGCGGCTCCCCAACACCCGCTCCGCGGCCCGCGCCATGGATGCGGCGGCCTTGCCCGCGCCGATCACGTAAATGTTCTTGAAACGCGACGAGTCCAGTCGCTCCAGACGGCGCACCACGGCAGCCGCCGGATCGGCCGCGGCGAGCGCGGCGCGGAAAATCGAAAGGGCGTGTTTGCGTAGGGACCGTGCGTGGCCGCTCTGCGTCGTGTCGGTCATCTTAGCATTGGGTGGGCCAGAAGCGCCTCCACCACGGCCTCGGCGTCCTCCTCCGCTACCGGAATGCGCACGTCGGCCAGACTGTAGATGTCGCGGCGCGCCAGGTACAGCGCCTGAAACTGCTCGGGATCCTGCGCCAGGGGCCTGCTGGGGTCCTGCGCCACCCGGCGCGCCACCGTTTCGAACGCGCAATCGAGCCACACCGTGACGCCGTTTTCCCGCAGCAACTCGCGCGTGGCCGGAATCGCGAACGCGCCGCCGCCTAGCGCCACCACGGCAGGTCGGCCGTGCGCAATCCAGCGGACGTGCTGGCCAACCATCTCCGCTTCGATGCGCCGGAACTCCGCTTCGCCGCGCACCGCGAAGATCTCCGCAATCGCCATGTTCTCGGCCCGCTCGATTTCGGCGTCGATATCGAAAAAACTCCAGCCCAGACCGCGCGCCAGATGGCGTCCCACGGTGGACTTCCCGGAACCCATGAAGCCCACCAGGTAAATGCCGGGCGTCTGTTTGAGCTTGAGATTCATGCGGTACCGTTGATCTTCGCCATGCGCGCCTCCACCAGCGAAGGGAACACCCGCGACAAAGCCACCAGAATCCATCCGCTGCGCGGCGTCACCACGGTGCGTGCATCGCGCTCCAGGCCGCGCCTTATGGCCGTGGCGCACTGGGCAGCGGTGATGGCGAAGCGGCGAGCTTTGATGACGCCATCCGGCGCGTGCCCGAACCGGGTATTCTTTTGGAAACCGGTCTGCACGTACCCCGGACACACCAGCATGGTGCGCACTCCGTCGCCCCAAAGCTCCACGCGCATGCCTTCGGTGAGGCCGTTCACGGCGTACTTCGTGGCGCTGTACAGCGTGCTCCAGGGCAGCGTAACCTTGCCGCCAATGGAACTCACGTTCACAATGACCCCGCTGCGGCGCGCGCGCATGTGCGGCGCCACAAGCTGCGCCATGCCGAGCAGCGCGAAATAATTCAGCTCCATGAGGCGGCGCGCCTCTTCGAGCGGCGCGGACCAGGACGGCAGATAGCTTCCGATGCCGGCATTGTTGATCAATACGTCGATCGCGCCGAAGCGTTCGAGGGTGCGCTCCACCACGATGCGGCGGGTCTCTTCGGAGGTCAGGTCGCCGGGCGTAATCAGCGCGCCGGTGCCGGCTTTCCGAAGCCCTTCCTCGGAACGCGCCGTGAGTGACAGCTTGGCGCCGCAAGCCGCCAGCTCCGCCGCGCATGCCGCTCCGATTCCTTCCGAAGCCCCGGTGATGAGCGCTACTTTACCGTCCAAACGCATTGAAATCTCGATAGCTTCATGATACTCAAGTGGACCCGGCCTTGCCGCCCGATTCTTCATCCGGGTGGGGCGGGCCTCCTGGCCTACCTTCTTGGTGTTCGCAAGAAGGCTGGCGGGCCCAAACGGCGCGGGCCCCGGCAATCCCCACGCGATTTGTGTTCGTGCCGTCAGCGGTGATAAGATTCTGTGAGCTTACGTCTCTAGCCTGGGAGGGCGAAATTCTCCATGCATAAAACAACCGTATCTTTCGTGGCGGCGGCAGTGGCGGGCGTGTTGTTTATAGCCTTCGCGCAGTCTCCGGCTTCGGTCCAGCAGGCCCCGCCCGCGGGCGCGGCGGCGGCCCAGGCCGGCCGGGGAGCTGGCCCGCCGGCCATGCCGCCAGGACCCAATCCCAATTCGCAATACCGTTTGGGTCCGGACTCCATGCCCCAGGAAGGCGTGCCGAAAGGCGAGATCCGCGGGCCGTTCACCCTGCCATGCAATATCTTTCCGGGCACGCAGCACACCTATTGGGTCTATGTCCCCGCGCAATACGATGCGGCCACGCCTGCCAGCCTGATGGTCTTCCAGGATGGCCAGGCCTTCAAGGACGAGAACGGCGATCTGCGGGCTCAAAACGTGATGGATAATCTGATCTACCGGCGCGAGATTCCGGTCATGATCGGAGTGTTCATCGATCCGGGACGCCGTCCGGATCAGCCGGAACCCACGCCGGCGGATTGGGGCGATCGAACCACCAACCGTGGCATCGAATACAACACGCCCGACGACAAGTACGCGCGCGTGGTCACCGAAGAGCTGATGCCGGTGCTCTGTAAGGAGTACAACATCTCGAAGGACCCGGACCAGCACGGCATCGGCGGTTCGAGCTCCGGCGCCATCGCCGCGTTCGCGGTCGCCTGGGAGCGTCCCAACGATTTCCGTAAGGTGCTCAGCAGCGTGGGCAGCTTCACCAACATTCAGGGCGGCTATGTGTATCCCGACCGCGTCCTGGCGACCGATAAGAAGCCCCTTCGCGTGTTCCTGTGCGACGGCCGAAATGACAACCGGGGCCAGGGGCGCGGCGGAACCTACGACGAAAAGCGCGATTGGTTCTATCAGAATGTCCGCCTGATGAAGGCTCTCACCGCGAAGGGTTATGACGTGAACTACTCCTGGAGCATGAACCTTCACGGGCAGAAGTACAGCGGCATGATCCTCCCCGATATGATGCGCTGGCTGTGGCGCGACGGTCCGGTTTCGACCGACCCGAACGATATGGTGGAGCGCAGCTTCCGCCAGCCCGCGGCGAGACCCGCCGACGCCCCGAAAAATCCCTAAGCTCAGCGCACGTGGACACAGGAGCCTTGGAGTCCGTACGGCGCTCATTCGGTCACTTCCACGGCGAGAATGTTCGATTTAACAACCAGGTTGGTTTCCTCATCTGTCCTTTCGACCTGAATCGTGTACTTGCCAGGCGCGAGCGGTGCGTACAGCTTGTTCACATCGAACGACGTCTCGTCGGTCTCACCGGGACCCGGGTTCCTGTAGCCAAAGCTGAAGGTGCCTGGGACCTCCCGACGATTGTCGGAATAGTCTCTCTCCGACCCCTCGGGTGCCCTCGCCATCCCGCTCCGCCCCATCGACCAGTAATAGCGCGAGGTACGTTGGATCCGGCCCTGGCTGTCCCGGACTAGGATTCTGTAATCCGAAAGCTCTGCGGCCGCGCCCTTGTCCGTGCGCCGTTTATGCGGTGGTTTGACGTGTTCGTGAGCACGACCCTGACCTTGATCTCCGTCCCCGTCCGGACAGTCGCGGGATCCGAAGAGATGAGAATCTTAAACGTGGGGCTAACCGTTTGCGCGGCGCCGAGGAAGGCAATACCCGGCGCCTTCTGTTGCTGCGCAATGCCTGACACCGGAGTGCCGGGAAGCAGCAAGAACACAAGAAACTTAATTAGCTTGCTCACCGCCCCAGCTCACCTGCCAGTGCACCGCATACCGCTTGTCGTAGATGCCGTTCAACGGCGCCAGCTCCAAATCCTTTGTCTGGCCGACAGTGTGGAATGTCAGCGGCCGCGGGCGTCGCGGGAGCCGTGGCCGGATTCTGCTGCGCGCCCAGTTCCGAAACGCCGCCGGCCGCCAGCAGCGCCCCAAAGCCGCGCCGGCTCAGACCGTCATGAAATCCATTTGCGCGCATACGCTGCGCCTCCTGGTTCGGTTATAAGACTACTTTGCCCGGACCTTCCGAATCAAATCCAGAGTCAGCCGGATGTTGGCGCCAATGCCCTTGTAATCGCCGGCCTTGAGCAGTTCCTTGGTGATCAGGTTCGATCCCATCCCGACGCATGTCGCCCCGGCGTCGAACCAGCCCTTGAGCGACGCCTCGTTGGGTTCCACCCCGCCGGTCACCATGATCGAAACCCACGGGCACGGTCCTTTGATGGCCTTGAGAAAGCCCGGGCCGCCGAGTTCCTTGCCCGGGAAAATCTTCACGATTTCGCTGCCGAGTTCCTCTGCCTGCGAGATCTCCGACAGCGTTCCGCAACCGGGCGTGTACGGAACCTTGCGCCGGTTGCACACGCGCGCCACCTCCGCGTTCAGCAGCGGTCCCACCACGAAGCTGGCGCCGCAGTTGATATACATCGCAGCCGTTGCGGGGTCCGCAATGGACCCGACTCCCAGAATCAGCTCCGGAAGTTCCCGCGCGCAGTACCGTTCCAACTCCGTAAACACTTCCCAGGCGTGATCTCCGCGGTTCGTGAATTCCAGCATCGGGCATCCGCCCGCCACGCAGGCGCCCGCAATCTCGCGCGCCAACTCCAGGCTCGGATGGTAGAACACGGGAACCAGCCCCGTCTCCGCCATCGTGTTCAACACTTTCATTCTCGAAAATCGCGCCATCTTATAATTGCTCCATCTTTCTTATCTGTGTTCATCCGTGTTCATCTGTGGCCAACCCGTTTTTCTCCGTCTACCGGCTGACCACCTTCACCACGAAGTAAGTGATCTGTCCGCCCGGCGGCAGCATCATCTGGTGCGGCGTCTTGGGCGGAATGTTGATGATATCGCCCGGCGCAGCCGCATAGGACTGCCCGCCGTCAATCGACACGCCGCGAATCTCTCCCGGCCCGGTCGTGCGGCCGTCTTTAATGGTCCCGCCCAGAATCATCGTGCACCCACCGGACTGAACCACAATCACATCCGCCGCATTATCGTGCCACTCGGCCTCGCCCGAACCCTCGCGGTGGGCCACCTGCGCGTTGTAGCCTCCGAAATCAGCCAGCGGCTGGCTGGCCACTTTCTGCGCATTCACCTTGGGCGCCAGACTCGCGGCGTAAGCCATCAAATCGGCCGATTTCCAGACCATGATCTTATTGGGCGCCTGCGCCACCATGGGCAGGACGATCAGCAACAAAGAAGCCACCGAAAACCATCTGTTCATGTTGTCCTCACTCTCCAAAGTATCGCTCTTACCAATACCGATGCCCGCTCGGAATCGCGCCGGGAAACACGTACGCGAACATCGTCACCAGCACTCCCACCAGTATCGCCAACAGGAGGCTGTGTATCAGAATCTTCCGGAACAGCAGGCCCTCCTTGCCTTCCTGTCCGGTCACCGCGCACACAATCACCAGCGATTGCGCCGCGATCATCTTTCCCATTACTCCGCCCGCGCTGTTGGCCGCGCCCATCAGGATCGGGCTCAGTCCCAATCGATTGGCGGTTACCATCTGGAAGCTGCCGAACAGCGCGTTCGATCCGGCATCTGTCCCGCTCAGCGCCACACCCAGCCAGCCAATCAGCGTGCCGAAGAACGGGAATAGCTTTCCCGTGTGCGACATCGCCATACCCATGGTTGCGTCCATGCCGCAGTAGCGCGTCAAATACCCAACGCCAAGCATCGCCATGATCGCCACCATGCTCAGGCGCAGCCTCCACAGGCACTGGCAAAACACCCGCCAAGCCTTCCGCAGCGACAAGCCGACCAGCGGAGCCACCACAAATCCGGCGATCACCACTCCGGTTCCCGGCGTCGAGAGCCACGAAACGTCGAAGAGCGCATCTTCGGCCTTCGGCGCGGTGGTCACCGGCGGCATGCGATACACCAAATGGTGCAGGCCCGGGACGGGATGCTTCCAGGAAACCGCATCGAGCGCGCTCGTCACCGGCTTCAATCCCCACAGCACCACCGACGCCGTCAGCAGGATGAACGGCGACCACGCCCGCAAAACCCGTCCCGCGCCGAGCGGTTCGCGCGACTCCTGGATGGGCGGCTCGCCGGGATACCGCCAAACTCGGCCGGGCCGCCACAGCTTGAGGAACACCGCCATCGCCGCCAAAGTCCCGACGCCCGCGACTACGCTGGCCAGCGTAGGCCCCATGTAGTTCGCCCAGAAGAATTGTATGCCGGCGAAGCTCAGGCCGCAAGCCGCCAGAGCCGGCCAAACCGCCAGCGTGTCGCGCGTCTTCGAGAGAACGCGCACCAGCCAGAACGGAATCACGAGCACCGCCAGCGGCAGAATGCGGCCCAGCATCGCGCTGAAATCCGCCTCCGGCAGGCCGGTCACCGCAACCAGCGTACGCACGGGGTTGCCCAAGCCGCCGAAGGCCACCGGGGCCGAGTTCCCAATCAGGCAGATCAGGGCGGTTTGCATGGGCGGGAACCCCAGCCCGATCATCATCGCCCCGCACACCGCCACCGGCGCGCCGCCGCCGCCCGCGCCTTCGAGCAGCGAACCGAAAGCGAATGCAATCAGCAGCACTTGCAGCCGGCGGTCCCAGGAAATGCCGCTGATGGACTTCTTGACGATCTCGAACTGCCCCGATTCCACCGAGATGTCATAGACGAATACGGACGCGAACATGATCCAGGCAATGCGGAACCATCCGAATACCAGGCCGTCCGCAACCGCCCCCGCGGCCATGATGGGCGGCATCCGGAAGATGGCCAGCGCCACGCCCACCGCCGCTGCGAATGCGTACAGCGCCGCCCGCCACGCCGGCGTGCGCCGCACCGCCAGGAAAAAGAACAAAGTGCTAACCGGAATCGCCGCGGCGATTGTGGAAAGCACCGTGTTGTTCAGCGGATTAAAATTCTGCTGCCAAATCATCCGGTGGGGCGGACCTCCTGGTCTGCCTTCTTTTCTTGCGATTTTCGCGCAGAGGTCCGCTACCAGCCCATCACTTCGCCGGTATAAACGCGATGCAAACCGGCGATGCAAGCTCGATCGTATCCCCGGTCGGCGTCAACCCGCCCGTCTTCTGGTCGATCTTGAACACCACCATGTTATCCGAATCCTGGTTCGCGGCGATCAGGTACGCGCCGGTCGGATCCAGCCCGAAGAACCTTGGCGTCTTGCCCTGAGTAGGAACGTTGCCGGCAGCCGTCAGCTTGCCCTTCGCATCGATGGCGAAGATGCTGATGCTGTTGTGGCCGCGGTTCGAAGCGTAGAGGAACTTCCCGCTGGGGTGCACCACGATTTCGGCGCCGCTGGTCGTCGGAGCCGCCGGCGCCGCAACGGTGGTCTGTATCTCCTCCATGCCGCCCTTGCCGTTGTAGCTGAACGCGATCACCGAATCCGTCATCTCCGTCATCACGTACGCAAACTTCCCGTTCGGCGCGAAAGCGATGTGGCGCGGCCCGGACCCCGGCGCCACTGCAATAAAAGGCGGCGTATTGGGCGTCAAATCGCCCCTGGCGCCAATCTGATATTCCATCACCTTGTCCATGCCCAGGTCCGGCACGAACAGCAGCTTGTTATCGGGCGATACCGCGGCCTCATGTGCGTGCGGCCCCGCCTGGCGCGAACGGTTGACGCTCGAACCCTGGTGCTGAAGAGCGGAAACGGCCTCGCTCAGCGAACCGTCGGCGTTCACCTGATAGGACGCCACGCTGCCGTTGTTGTAATTGGCCGCGAACACCAGTTTCCCGGTCTTGTCCACCGCCACATAGCACGGTCCGCTGCCTTTCGAGGACACCGAATTGAGCAATTTGAGCATCCCCGTCGCCTCGTCGATGGCAAATGCGCTCACGGTTCCGTTGTTGTTCTCGTTCGCCGCGTACAGGAACTTGTGATTGGGACTCACCGCCAGGAATGACGGACTGGACGTCTCTCCCGCCAATCCGATCGAAGTGAACTTGCCGGTTTTGGCGTCGAACCGGTAAGCGTAAATCCCCTTGCTCTTGGGAGTGGGGCGCTGGTTGGTGTACGTCCCTACGTAGGCGATGTACTGTCCCCTTGCGGGCGGAGTGGCAACGCCCAGCACGGCCAGAGCGGCCGCAAAAGCCTGAATGATTCGCGTCTTATTCATAAAATGGCCTCATTTCACCACCGGAACTGTATAAAATTCGTAGTTGATTCGCCAGGTGGTTTCCTGTCCCGGTTCGATCTTCAGGTCGATATACGCCTCGGGACAAACCGTCGTGCGGATCGACCAGAAGTTGATGCGCGCAATCGGGTGGTCCGATGTCTGCCGCACCCCGGCCCCGGTCTTGCGGTTCTCCACGCGGATGTCATAGTCCGCGGCCGCCATGCCGTAGCCCGTAAGGATGCTCTGCGCCGTCTGGCCCGTCTTAAACTCCTGCAGGAAATGCAGCTCCTTGCCCTCGGTTTCCGCCAGCGGGCTGGGGGTCGCGGCCCAATGCACTTCGAACGGGAACTTCACCACGAAATCCGGACTCGTGGGCTTGCCATCGAGCATGTAGAAGTCGTGGTCGTAGACGCTGGTTTCAATCGTCTTTTGGCCGGTGTTCTTCAGGCTGTGCTCCACGCTCATCTCGGGTTTGTACTTGGTCAGGCGGACCGTCTTGCGATACACGTACGCATAGCCCGCGGCGTCGGTGAGTTCCTGTGTGAACTCCACGAAATCCGTGCCCTTGCGGACCGTCCACTTGCCCGAATCGGCAATCTCGTACGTGGTGAAGTGGTTGTACGGACGCCCGTCGGCCGGCTTCTTCAACGCGCCGACGCCCACCTTCACGAACTTCCCGCCCGGCGCCGCTTCGTTGAACCCCAGCGCGTTGGTCCCGAATTCTTCCACCGGCCCCATCACCGCGTCGTGAGTCTTCGGGTCGTACGTATCGAACCACTGGCCGAAATAGCTGTGGCCCTGGCACGTCAGGCTGGGGATCAGGCCCGACCAGTCGAACCGCGTCGCGCGGTAATACCCAACCGCCGCATCGGGCAGATACAGCGTCGCCTGTATGGGACCGTTGGTAATCAACGCCTGCGGAAAATCGCGCAGTTCCTCGGCGATCGGAGGCGGACCCGCCCGCATTTTCTGCTGGTCCGGGGTCTGCGCCGCCAGAAACGCCGCTAGCGCGACTGGAAAAACAGCCAGTATGCCAATCTTCATCACAACCTCATTATGCGTTGCTCTTATGATTCTGAGCCGCTTTGAGCATCGAGTTGATGCACCCGATCAGATAAGCCACGCCGATGTTCGGGCGATACGCTCCGGGAGCGCCTGCGCCCGTCCCACTGCCCGGCGCGGCGCCCGGCATCGCCCCCAACGCCGGTATATGGTCGGGGATCACGATGCCGTTGAAGTCGATGTCCACCAGCGCCTGCATCACCTTGCTCATATCGTAGTAGCCGTCGTCAATCAACGTCTCGGTAAAATGCGGCAACGGCGCGCTCACGTTGCGGAAGTGGATCTTGAAAAGCTTCTGCATGCCGCCGAAGTACTTAATCACCTCCGGTGGCTCCGCGCCCGTCATTTTACCGCCCTCCAGCCACGATCCGCAGCACAGGCACACGCCCACATTCGGACTATCGGCGATCTCAATGGCTCTCTTGTACCCCTCGAAGTTGGAGAAGATGCAGCGCGGCACGCCCGCCAGCACCGGTTGCGGCGGATCGTCCGGGTGGATGCCGATTCGCACGCCAGCATCCTCCGCCACCGGGACCACCTTCTTGATGAAGTACGTGTAGTTGTCCCAGATCTCCTCCTTCGTGAACACGCGCCCGTGCGACAGCGGTTCCGCATATGTCTTCCCGTCCCAGGTCCCGCGCAAACTGGGGCTCGATAAGTCGCAGTCCGCGCCCGTATACCCGCGCGGCAGCGTCGCCCGCCCGCTGCGCCAGATGCCGTTACCCATGTGGGCGTAAGTCGAGTAAGGGATTCCGGCTTTGCCAAGGTACCGAATGTAGTTCAAATATTCTTCGATCTTCTGGTCCCGTCCCGGAAGATTCAGCGTGACCTCCGGCATGTTATGCAGACTGCCGCTCGGCCCGACGCCGCTCCCAATGTTGTAGACCTTGAATCCGCCGTCCTCCCACTGCTGCTTCATCTGTATGAAGCCCTCGGCGGTAGCGGTTTGCGGCGTCGCCGCCAGGCTCACCCACGTTACGCCAAGCTGCTTGAGGTAGGCCATGTTCTCCGGGGTCGGCTGGCCCGCCGAGTGCCCCACCTTAATGCCCGGAGGAATCGGACGCAGCGTAGCCGAACTCTGTCCAGCCGAAGCCAGCAAAGCCGCCCCTCCCATCACAATCCTGCCAAACTCCCGCCGGTCCGTCTGCGTCATGTCGCGGCCTCTTTCTTGGTGGGGCAGGCGCTTTCGCCTGCCTTCTTGTTTGTCTTACCCGAGCCCTTCCCGCAGTCTCCGCACCCGAAAGCGGGAAAGTCCCTCTGCTCCCTCTGCGCCCTATTCTTATTTAATGTTCTTCTCCGCGTTTCCGCGTCTCCGCGTCAAGCCTTCTCTACCCCCGTCTACCAGCCTGTCCCCGCCCGCGCCGCTCTCTTCTCAATTCCGCGAAATCCACCGTCACGTCCCCACTCTTCCACCCAACCACTTCAATCCTCTTCAAATCCCGCGTGCCGATCCCCACCTCTTCCGCCAGCCGCAGCGTGCTGTCGCAGCTCTCAAACGGCGGCGTCCCCCGGTCAGCCATCGGGTCGAATCCCATCGCCGCCATCGACACCGCATCCGTGTTCACCGGATTCGCGCCGGCCACAATCAATCCGGGGTTCACCACTTTGTCCGCCTCGCGTATCCACGGCCCCTCGCCGCCGGTCATCGTCCTGATGCCATCGTTAATCGCCAGATGAATCGGGCGCGCCGACGCCAAATCCGTCACGATGCGCGGCACGCGGTATCCATCCTGCTTCGGCCCCATGAAGTCCCGTTCCTGCGGCGCGCTTTTGGAGGGCTGCCGGCTGCCGCTGTGGAACGTGTCGCGCCCGGTCGTCGGCTGCAGCGCCGGCTCATCCACCCCGGCATTCCCTCCGTAAATCGTCACCGGCGCGATTCCGAAGCAGTTCTTCAGCGTCCCCGTGAACCCCGCCGTAGCGTGTTCCTTCATCTTGGACAGGCTCACAAACACGTCGCAATCCTCGTAAGAGTGGTTCAAATCGAACCCGGGATAAATATAGCCTCCGGTCGGCACCATCAGGCGCGAGTATTTCTTCGCTTTGCCCAGATAGTTTGTGTTCTCGAACTCCACGTTGGGAGCCGCGCGCTCAATCTCCCGAGGCTCCATGCCCGCCAGCAGCAGGTACTCCGTCAGCGGGTCCGTCGTAGCCCACGGGCTTTCCAGAATGCGTATGCGCCTGGCCCCAGCCTTCCCCATCAGGCTCACCGCCGCCGCAATCGCTGCCGGATGCGTGTAATGCGAATCCCCCAGCGGCGCATACCCCAACCGGTACGTGTAAGCGCCCGTCAGGTTGATCTTCACCGCCACCGTCTTCCCCTTGACAATCCTCCCCAGCCCGCCGATCTGGTCGAACATCCGCGCCATCGCCGGCATCAACTCGGCGGGGTCGTATGTCTTGCACCTGCCGACCGCCACCGTCCCTGCGGGAGCCGCTGCCGCTCGCCCCCATCGCAATCCGCCCAGCAATGCGCCCAGTGACGCCGCTCTCAGCAGGTCCCGGCGTGTGGTGTTCCCATGCATCTTTGTTAAGCCTCCAGCTCAGCGGCAGCGTATTGAGAAACCGTTGGCAAATGCAGTTCTACCGCATCCTTCTGCAAGTCCATTTCCAGGGGACGGGCATCCGCCCCGTCCAGCGTCCACAACTTCCCCGTTCGATATTTTCCTGCCACGCGCACGCTCACCGACGCCACGCCGCGGTCGGTGTAGAACAGCATCTGTACCACGGCCCGCTTGCCGGCCGGCGACGCCGTGAAAGAGAAACCCGCCGAACCCGCGTTCCAGAACCGCACGCTGTCGTAGCGATGGCTCACCACCAACACCGCTTCGTTGGCCAGCGTGTACGGGTCGCTGAACTCCTCCCGCGCCAAAGCCACGCGCCCCTTGCCAGCCGCGCGCCACGCATACCCCGGCAGCTCCGTACCGCTCGACGGCGTCCCCGGCGCCGGCCCCCAATTCGGTCCGGTGATCAGCGTGCCGCCCGATTGCACGAACGTCATGATTAGGCTTCGCAGCCCCGGTTCCGGCGGCTTGGCGTCCGCATAGATCGCCGCCCTTAAGCCCGCAAACGAGGCCGCCGACGCCTTGTCCTTCAAAATGACACCGGCCTGCTGATTGGTACGCGCCGCCAGGTTCAGAAGCTCCTGGCCCATGAATTCATTGTCGCCGGAAAAATCCGAGACGATTCCCAGCGCCGCCACCGGCGCGTAACCCGACCACGCGTCATGGTCCTTGAAGAACCGCGCCGCGCCCGCAATCCTCTTCCACGCCGCCACCGCATCGGCGTTCCCCTGCGCGATGCCGCCCGCCAGCCCCTCGTCCAGCGTGACAATCCACCGCCCGCCGTACGCCGCACAGTCCGCGATGGCCCGCGGAAAAGACGCAGCCAACGCACCGGCCGTAGGCTTGGCATCCACCCACACGCGCGCCCCCGGATGCAGCGCGCCTTCCAACCGAATCTTCCACCCGTTGGAATCCACCCAAGGATTGCCCGTCGGTCCCGAGCTGGCCGCCGCCTGCCCTCGCGCCATCTGCACGCCCGGCCACACGCCCTCCGTTATGGACACGCCGTCGGGCGGAGCAGCCGGGTCCGCAATCATCAAGCCCTGCACGCCACCAGGCGCCGCCCCCTTCTCGCAAACGAGGCAGTCGAACGGCGTGCCGTCAAGCGCCTCCAGCGCGGAGGATCCCTTCCACGTAGCCGGCCACCGAAATGGAGTCAGTCCCGAAGGCATCCGCGTCCTCCGCGTCTCTGCGTCTCCGCGTCAGAACTCATTTCTCATCACTGCTTGATAATCGTTCCGTCCCGTCGCCGAATCTCGCCCCACCCGCCATTCAGATTATTCCTCCCCTGCGTGAACGGAGCCTTCGCCGCAGCCGCCTCGTCGATCTCAATCCCCCAGCCCGGCGTCTCATTCACCCAAAGATATCCATCCTTCATCACCGGGCACCCTTTGAAAATCTCCTGCGTGCGCGCGTTGAATTCCGAATATTCCTGAATGCCGAAGTTGTAGCTCACCACGTCCAGCGTCACATTGGCCATGTGCCCGATCGGCGAAACGTCGCCCGGCCCGTGCCACGCCGTCTTCACGCCGAACATCTCCGCCATGATCGCAATCTTCCGCGCCGGCGTGAACCCGCCCGATTGCGACACATGCACGCGTATGTAATCGATCAGCCGTTCCGCAATCAGCGGCTGCCATTCGTGCGGGCTGTTGAACAATTCGCCCATGGCGATAGGCGTGGCGCATTGCGACCGTATCTGCCGGAAGTACGCGTTGTCCTCCGGCGAAAGCGGGTCTTCCACGAAAAACAGCTTGAACTGCTCGATGTCCTTGCAGAACTGCACCGCCTGGTTGGGCGACACGCGCTCATGCATATCGTGCAGCAGTTCCACTTCATCGCCCAGCTCCTTGCGGCAAGTCTCCAGCATCTTGAGCGCGCGCCTCAGGTAAGGCGCTGCCTCGAACACCTGCCCTTCGTGCAGCGCCGTGACGCGCGGCGCATTCGTTCCGCCGGAACCGTACCCCGACATGCCCGGAACCCCAATCTGCACGCGCACGTTCCGGAATCCCTGCGCCATATACCGTTTGGCCGACGCCACCACATCCGGATAATCGGCCCCGTCCGCGTGCGCGTAGCAGTCCGCGGCCTCGCGGCATTTCCCGCCCGCAAGCTGGTAAACCGGCATCCCCGCCTGCCGCCCCTTGATGTCCCACAGCGCCTGGTCAATCCCGCTGATGGCATTGTTCAGCACCGGCCCGTTCTTCCAATACGAGCTGTCGTAGCAGGCCTGCCAGATATCCTCGATGCGGTCCGTGGTCTTGCCCATCAGCAGCGGCTTGAGGTACTTCTCCACCGCCGGCTTCACCAGGTCCGCGCGTTGCGTGAAGGTCGCGCACCCGTATCCATACAGACCGTCCTGGTCGGTAGTGATCTTCACCACCGTCAGGCGCACGCCAGCCGGCGCGCACTCAATCACGCTAATGTCTTTGATCTTGGGGATAGCCATCCCCCGCGTCGCCCGTGCCGCCTGCTCCTGCGCTTTCTGTTCGCGCGGCAGCGAAATTCCCATGATCCCAGCGGCCCCTAGCGACCTCCACAAATCGCGGCGACGAATAGGCATACGTGGCCTCCCAACTGCTAGATTTTCGCACACGCCACTCCTCTTTACCAGTCTCCGCGTCAAGGTTTTGGCCTGTTGTCTCGCTTCAGCCAAGCCCATCTCCGCATCCGCATATAATGAAGTACTCAAGGCCTCGAAGTCCGCAAAGGATCGTCCATGTCTCTTAATCGCTTGTTACTTGCCGCCCTTGTCGCGTTTCCATTCGCAATCGAAGCCCAGACCGCGCCCACCCCCAAGCCCGCCTCCATCCCCTACACCTGGAAAAGCGTGCAAATGGTCGGCGGCGGCTTCGTCGATGGCATTGTCTTCCACCCCTCCGCCAAAGGCCTGCGCTACGCGCGCACCGACATCGGCGGCGCCTACCGCTGGAACGACGCCGCCCGGCGCTGGGAACCCCTCCTCTGGTGGGTCCCCTATGACGACCTGAACCTCATGGGCGTCGAAAGCATCGCGGTCGATCCCTCCGATCCCAACCGCCTCTACCTCGCCTGCGGCACCTACACCAACGCCCGCACCCCCGATGGCGCCATCCTCCGCTCCGCCGACCGCGGCAAGACCTTCCAGCGCACCAACGTCCCCATCAAGTTCGGCGGCAATGAAAACGGCCGCGGCAATGGCGAGCGCCTCTCCGTCGATCCCAACGACGGCAAGATTCTCTACCTCGGCACGCGCCTCTCCGGTCTCTGGAAAAGCACCAACGGCGCCGTAACCTGGAACAAGGTCGATAGCTTCCCCGACGTCACCGAGGCTCCGCCCGCCGCCCCTTCTGCCCAAGCCGCGCAGCCCGCTCAAGGCCGTGGCTTCGGAGGCCCGCGTCCCAGCCGCGGCGCCGGCATCGTCGTTACCCTCACCGATCCCCGCACCGGATCGAAAGGCAAGCCCAGTTCGACCGTCTACGTCGCCGTTTCCCTCATGGGCAGAGACAATCTCTACCGCACCACCGATTCCGGTAAGACCTGGCAACCCGTCCCCGGCCAGCCCACTGCCTACCGCCCCACCCACATGGTGCTCTCGCCCGACGGCATGATGTACCTCTCTTATGGTGACGATCCCGGCCCCTCCACCATGACCAACGGCGCCGTGTGGAAGCTCGACACGAAAACCGGCGCGTGGACCGAAATCTCACCCGAGAAGCCCGACCCCGCCGCCAACAAACGTTTCGGCTACGCCGCCGTGGCCGTGGACGCCCGCCATCCCCAGACCATCATCGCCAGTTCCTTCAAGCGTCCCAACGGCGCCGGCGGCGAGGACGACATGTTCCGCAGCACCGACGCCGGCAAAACCTGGAAGCCGGTCTTCGGCGGCGGCGGAACCTTCGATAACAAGCTCGCGCCCTACGTCACCCGTACGCCTATTCATTGGATGTTCGACATCGAGATCGATCCTTTCAATTCCGATCACGCCATGTTCACCACCGGCTACGGCGGTTGGGAGACATTCAACCTCACCGCCATGGATTCCGGCCAGCCCACCAAATGGAGCGTCATGACCACTGGCATCGAAGAGACCGTCGCTCTCGAATTGCTCAGCCCGCCCCAGGGCGCACACCTCATTAGCGCTATCGGCGATTACGGCGGCTTCGTTCACTGGGACCTCGACAAGCCCGCGCCCGAAGGTTCCCCCGAGCCGCCCCTGTTCGGCAATACCAACGGCGTGGCCTGCGCCGAAAAGAAACCCGAAGTGGTCGTCCGCGTGGGTGTCGCGTCGGGCCATCATCCCGGCGCCAACATCGGTTATTCGCTCGATGGCGGTAAAACCTGGAACGCGCCCGCCTCCAGCCCGCAGCCGAACAGCCGCTCCGGTTACATCGCCGTCTCTTCCGATGGCGCCACGTGGGTCTGGACCCCGCAGGGGGCCGCGCCCTACTTCACGCGCAACAACGGCGCCACCTGGGCGCAGTCCCAAGGCCTTCCCAATAACACGCGCGTCATCGCCGGCCGCCAGGATCCCCTGAAGTTCTACGCCGTCGCGCTATTCGATGGCAAGCTGTACGTAAGCTCGGACGGCGCCGCCACCTTCACCGAACAGCCCCTGACATTGCCCGACGGTCTCCCGCAGCGCGGCGGCAACCGCGGCGACAATCGCGGCGGCCAGGACCGCCTCTACGCCACCCCTGGCAAGGAAGGCGACCTATGGCTCGCCGCCTTCAATGGCCTCTACCATTCCGCCGACACGGGCAAGACGTTCGCCAGACTGTCCGGCGTCGAAGAGATTCACGCCTTCGGTTTCGGCAAAGCCAAGCCCGGCGCGGCCGACCCCGCCCTGTACCTGATCGGCGTGGTCAATGGCCTACGCGGCATCTTCCGCTCCGACAATTCCGCCGCCACCTGGGTGCGCATCAACGACGACCAACACCAGTGGGGCCTGGTCCTGCAAATCACCGGCGACCCCAAGCAATACGGCCGCGTCTACGTAGGCACCCACGGCAGCGGCACAATCTACGGCGACCCAAGGTAGGTGGCTGGCTCACGCCCTATACCGCAGTGCGGTATACTGTTGAACAGTGGACGACGCTCCGAGATCACGGTCTTGCAGTTGCCGAAGTTCAAGGCCGAGGCTACGGATCTGATTGGATCGGACGGCATCGAAGCGGTGGCCGTGTATTTGGCCGGCCGTCCGGACGCTGGAGTCGTGATTCCGGGCGCCGCGGATTGCGAAAGTTGCGATGGGCTGCGAAGGGCAAGGGCAAGCGCGGCGGCGTGCGAGTGATCTGACAGCCGATGAGAAGAAAGCATTTCGGCAGATCGCGGCTCATCTGAAAGGACTGCAATAGGATGCCAAGGAAAACACCGGCAAAGATAACGACCTTTGGATCGGACCTGATCGAAGGAATGAAGCTGGTGCTGGCCCACCGGCGGGGCGAACTCGAGCTCGAGCAGGTTTGGCCGAAGCCTGTCGACGTCAAAGCGATTCGCAGGCGCGTGAAAATGTCGCAGGCCGAATTCTCCCGAACCTACCGCATCGCCAAACGCGCCTTGCAGGAGTGGGAACAAGGCGGACGTCAGCCCGACTCCGCCGCCCGCGCGTATCTCACTGTCATTGCGAAGGAACCTGCCGCGGTCCGCCGCGCCCTGGCCCGCGAATGACGGCGCCGAAAGCTGCGTTAATCCTGACGATCCGATCTTGTGCTCGCCACCCTCGATGAGCGCGAGGACCTTATGCCCGCGGAGGGAGCCTTCTCCGCGCCGCAACATCGGCGTCGCGCTGGCCAAACGGCTAGCTGCCCACCTCTACGTACTGGTTGAGCTGTTTGTCTAGCCGCACACCCGTCGAGAGAGGTCACTGTAGCTGAGTCACACGCGATTTCAGCAAGTTTTAATCTGAAAACAAAGTACTTAACAAGAACTCCGGCACGCCCTTGTTCTATCCTGGAGCTGAGGAACCATGTCCACTCCCCAGCCAAATCGAATCCGGCGGCGTGGGCCCGTCGTGGAGCGGGCTTCAGCCTGCTATGCCGGCGTCCTTGCCGGCATTCTTGCCTCCGCGCCAAACGAACCCAAATCCGCAGGGAACACTCGCCATCGCCAACTCGCGCCAAACGAAGCCAAATCCCGCCCTCCGGGATTCACCCGCCCCTACCCTGCAGACCCTCCGCGCCAAACGAACCCAAAGCCAGGGGAACACGCGCGCCGAATCTCACCGAACGAACCCAAATCC
>CAYWHA010000010.1:0-25716 GCA_964457555.1 uncultured Solibacteraceae bacterium | reverse complement strand
GCCCGCCAGGCATCGCCCCGCCCCGTGCCGGACCCTCCGCACCAAACGAACCCAATTCCGCGCGGAGCACGCCATACGCATTCTCACCGAACGAACCCAAATCCGCCCGCCAGGCATCGCCCCGCCCCGTGCCGGACCCTCCGCACCAAACGAACCCAAATCCGCGCGGAGCACGCCATACGCATTCTCACCAAACGAACCCAAGTCCCGCCGCCAGGCATCGCCACGCCCCGTGCCGGACCCTCCGCGCCAAACGAACCCAAATCCCCCGCCGGCTATCGTCCGGCCCCACCGCGGCCCATTCACCCCAAACGAACCCAAATCCGCCCGCGGCGCCACCCTGGATTACACTAAGGATTCACTTCACACCATGCAGGATCTCAAGAAGCTCATTCGCGAGGTGCCGGATTTTCCCAAACCGGGCATCCTCTTCTACGACATCACCACCTTGCTCAAGGTCGGCAGCGGCTTCCGCGGGGTAATCGACGGCCTGAAGAGCCACTACCAAGGCGCTCATGTCGACCTGGTGGTCGGTATCGAGGCGCGCGGCTTCATCTTCGCGCCGGCGCTGGCCTATGCGCTCGAGGCTGGTTTCGTTCCCATCCGCAAACCCAAAAAGCTGCCCTCCGCCTGCGTCAGCGTGACTTACGACCTCGAATACGGCACGGATACCCTCGAAATGCACAGAGACGCAGTGATCCAGGGGCAAAGCGTGCTCATCGTTGACGATCTGCTGGCCACCGGCGGGACCGCCGCGGCCGCCGGGCGCATGGTCGAAAACGCGGGCGGCACGGTCGTGGGCATGGGATTCGTGGTTGAGTTGACGTTCCTCAACGGCCGCAAAAAGCTGCCCTCTTACGACGTCTTCTCCCTCCTCCAGTACGATAAATGAGCCGCTCCAGCCGAATCCCGCGCCGCGCCAGCGTTCCCGCGGCCGCCAAGCTTAACCTCGATCTCCGCGTCCTGGGCAAGCGGGTGGACGGCTATCACGAACTGCGCACCATCTTTCAGACCGTTTCCCTGCGCGACACGCTTGAGATTGCCTTCACGCCGGGGCGCGCCACTACAATCGACCTCCAGGACGATCTCGGCATCCCCGATAACCTGGTTATCCGTGCCGCGCGTTTGGCCATGGAAGCCATGCGCGCATCCGGCCGCGTGGAGATGCGGTTGATCAAGCGCATCCCCATGGGCGCGGGGTTGGGCGGCGGGTCTTCCGATGCCGCGGCCGTGCTGCTGGCCTTGCCCGCGCTGGTTGGGCGCCGGTTGACAATCGAGGCGCTGTCGGAACTCGCCGCCACCCTCGGCAGCGACGTGCCCTTCTTCCTGCTGGGCGGAACTGCGGTGGGAATCGGCCGCGGAACCGAACTGTTTCCGCTGCGGGATTTGCCCGCGCGATTGGCCTTGCTCCTGGCTCCGGGGCTGCATGTGGACACCGCTCGGGCCTACGCCGAATTGAGCCCCGGTTTGACAACCGAATCGCAACAAAATAAAATATTTAGTTTCCAGTCTCACACGTGGAGTTCCATCGCCGGGGGGCCCGGGGCGCCCACCGCTTTCGTGGGCTGTAACGACTTTGAACCTGTGGTATTTGCACGGCATGGCCGTCTGGCAGACCTGAAAAGGGGGCTGATCCGGGCGGGGGCTTCGTTTGCCATGATGACGGGCAGCGGGTCCGCGTTGTACGGGCTGTTTTCCCGGCGGGAGGATGTTTCCCGCGCCCTCCGCTGGGCGGCCTCGCCGTCGGGCCTGCGCGGGGAGGAGAAGGCGTTTCGCGTTTCGATTATCGGTCGCGCGCGCTACCGCTCCATGTGGAGCCGGGCGCTCGCGGAACATGCAATCCCAGGAAAATGGCCGCCCCAGAGCCGACACACACGATGATTCACGACCGTCTCTTGATCTTCGCCGGTCACGCCAACCCGGAGCTCGCAATCGAAATCTGCGAAGCCGCGGGTGAGCCGCTTGGCAAAGCCTCGGTCCGCCAGTTCGCCGACGGCGAGATTTACCTTCAGATCCAGGAAAATGTGCGCGGCGCCGACGTGTTTGTCATCCAGCCCACCTGCAAGCCCGTGCACCATAGCCTGATGGAATTGCTGTTGATGATCCAGGCGCTCAAACTGGCCTCGGCGGAACGCATCACCGCGGTGTTACCCTATTATGGGTATGCGCGGCAGGACCGCAAGGACAAGCCCAGGGTTCCGATTTCCGCCAAACTGGTGGCCGGCTTGCTGGAAACCGCGGGCGCCGACCGGGTGCTGACGCTCGATTTGCACGCCGCGCAGATTCAGGGGTTTTTCGATATCCCGGTGGACCATCTGTTTGCCACCCCGGTGTTGATCGAGCATTTCAAAGAGCTGGCCGACGATCGCGGGACGGTGGTTTCCCCGGACGCCGGCGGCGTGGAGCGGGCGCGGGCCTTCGCCAAACGGCTGGATTGTCCGCTGGCGATTATCGATAAGCGGCGCGAAGAGGCCAATGTCGCCGAAGTGATGAACGTGGTGGGCGACGTGAGAGGCCGTCACTGCCTGCTGGTGGACGATCTGATCGATACGGCGGGCACCCTGGTGAAGGGCGCCGATGCGTTGATGGAAAAAGGCGCGGCCAGCGTTTCGGCCTGCGCCACGCACGCGGTGTTGTCCGGTCCGGCCGTAAGCCGGATTGAGGAGTCGTGTTTGAAGGAAGTGGTGGTTTCGAATTCCATCCCCCTCTCGCAAGAGGCCAAGGGGTGCGGCAAGATTAAGACCCTCTCGATCGCAAAATTGCTGGCCGAAGCCATCAAATCGATCCACGAGGAAACGTCGGTAAGCGTTTTGTTTATTTAGTTAGGTGGGGCGGACCGGGGTACCCGCGCTTTTGGGGTCCGTCTGCCTTCTTAGTGAGTGGGGCAGGCGCTTTCGCCTGCCAACGGAATTAGCTGTGGGGCAGGCGCTTTCGCCTGCCAACCGAGTTTATACACGGGCCCCCGAACCCACGTTAACCCTTAAACCGGGCGAACGGACTTCGGCCCCGCAAGGAGAATCGAGTGAAAAGAGACGTCACCGTAGCCGCCGAGGTTCGCGCCTCGCGCGGCAAGAATGAAGCGCGCCGTACGCGCGTCGCCGGCAAGATCCCGGCCGTGGTTTACGGAGCTTTTAAGGACCCCGTCAGCATCGCCGTCGATCCCCGCGCCATCCGCAAGATCGTCCACAGCGAGTCGGGTTTCAACACCATCTTCGACCTCGCCATCGAGGGTTCGGATACCACCCCCGTGATGCTCGTCGACCGCCAGGTGGACCCCGTCCACGGCCACCTGTTGCATGTCGATTTCAAGCGCATCGACCTTACCAAGGCTCTGAAAGTCAGCATCCCTGTCCACACCGAGGGCGAAGCCAAGGGCATCAAGCTCGAAGGCGGCCTGCTCGAACTGGTCACGCGTTTTGTCGAAATCGAGTGCCTCCCGGACGACATCCCCGAGCACTTTACAGTGGATGTGACCGAGTTGACGATCGGTCATGCCAAGCGCGCCAAAGAGATTGCGCTGAGCGGCTCCATGAAGCTGCTCAGCCCCGGCGACGCGGTGATCGCCCACGTGGTCGCTCTGCGCGCCGAAGAAGAACCGGCCGCCGAAGCTGCCGTCACGCCGGAAGCCGGAGCCGCAACGCCCGCGGCGGGCGAGCCTGAAGTCATCAAGAAGGGCAAGAAGGAAGAGGAAGGCCCTGCCGCCGACGAAAAGGGCAAGAAACCCGCCGAGGAGAAGGGCAAGAAAAAGTAATCCGCCATGTTTCTGGTGGCCGGTCTGGGCAACCCGGGCGAGGAGTACAAACTCACGCCGCACAACCTGGGGTTCCTCACCATCGATCGCCTGGCGGAGCGGCATGGCATTCGCGTCACTCGCAGGGATTCGAAAGCCCTGGTCGGGGTGGGCGAAATCGACGGGCATCCCGTGATGCTGGCCAAGCCGCAGACGTTTATGAACCTGAGCGGCACCTCGGTGGTTCCGCTCATGGAAAAGCACGCCATCGAACCGGGCCGCCTGGTGGTGGTGTACGACGAGTTGGATTTGGGTTGGACCGCCCTGAGAATCAAGCCGAAAGGCTCGGCGGCAGGCCACAACGGCATCAAGTCGTTGATCGCCTGGTTGAATACGGACGAGTTCGTGCGCGTAAGATTAGGGATACATCCGGGCCATCCCGTTAAGGATGGCGCGGAATTTGTGCTGTCGCCGTTTCGGCGCGCGCAAATCGAGGAATTGGACGAACTGACAGGCTACGCAGCCGATGCGGTTCGTTCGATAATTGCCGAGGGCGTCGAAAAGGCCATGACGAGATTCAATCGTCGCGCCCCTGGCTTAAAAACAGAGGAAGAATGAGAATCTACGAAGCGTTGTTCATTATTAAGCCCGATGTGCTGGATGAGGAGGTGGACCAGCGCCTCGAAGCGTTGAAAACCCAACTGACCGGCCTGGGCGCCACCGTCGACAAACTGGAGAAATGGGGTAAGCGCAGGCTCGCCTATAAAGTGGATAAGTACCGCGAAGGCTCCTACGTGCTGATCCAGTTCACCGCGGGACCGGAAGCGGTCAAGGAGTTCGAGCGCCGCCTGAGAGTTTCAGACATCGTCATGAAGTTCCTGACGGTGCGCATCGACGAGACTCTGAAACGGCTCGAGAAGCGCAAGAAGGAGCGCGATAAGCGCGCCGCCAAACGCGTGGTTTCGGCGGGCGCCGCGGCCCCTGCCGGCCCTGCTCCCGGAGCGCCCCCGCCGCCTAAGCACCCGTCGGATGCGCCCGCCGTGCCCGGACTGCCGAAGGAGGAAACCAATGCCGGAGTTTAAAGGAAGACCAGGCAGCGCCGCGCAGCGGCCCACCGGCGGCGATAAGGCCGTCGCCACCCAGAAGAAACAGTTTTTCCGGCGCAAGAAAGTCTGCCGGTTCTGCGTCGAGAAGATCGACGACATCAACTACAAGGACGTGAAAATGCTTCACGCCTTCGTCGCGGAACGGGGCAAGATTGTCCCGCGCCGCATTTCCGGCGTCTGCGCTCCGCACCAGCGGCGCCTCACCGACGCCATCAAGAAGGCGCGTAACATCGCGCTGCTGCCGTTCGCGGCTCAGTTCTAGGGCGGGAGGAAATCTGATATGGAAGTCATTCTCAGATCGGACATCGAAAAGCTCGGCAGCCGCGGCCAGATGGTGAAGGTCGCCTCCGGGTACGCTCGCAATTTCCTATTGCCCAAACGGCTGGCGGTCGCCGCCACCGACGCCAACCGCAAGATCGTCGAGCAGGAACGCCAGGCGCACCTGCGCAAGGAGGCCAAGCTTAAAGGCGAGGCGGAAGACCTGGCCAAGCTGGTGAACGGCGTCGCCGTCACCATCGCACAGAAGGCCGGCGATAACGACCAGTTGTTCGGCTCCGTAACGTCGAAGGACATCGCCAGCGCGCTTGAGGCGCTGAACTTTACCATCGACCGCCGGAAGATCCAACTGGACGAGCCTATCAAGCAAATCGGCGAGTTCAAGATACCGGTGCGCCTCTATCGCGACGTCATCGCGGAAATCACGGTAAACGTAATCCGCGGCGAGTAACCCAGTGGGGCGGGCCTCCTGGCCTGCCTTCTTGGCTTGCTTTAGTCGATCTCAAAGCCGCCGCGCGTCTCGACCGCGGCTTCCTGTTCCTCGACGCCGTGTACATCCGCCCAGCGCGGTCCGCGGTACAACATGCCGGCCATCTCCGCAAGCTTGGCTTCGGGCCCGGCGGCGTAGACTTCCACGCGCCCGTCATCCAGATTGCGGGCGTACCCCGCCAGCCCCAAGGCCGAAGCTGTCTGCCGCGCGAAATACCGGTAGCCCACGCCCTGCACCCGGCCCCGTATAAACCATCGCCGCGCCGCGAGCTGTTTACGAGCCATTCCGCTTTGCCTCCTTCAAGGTTTCCCCAACGAGCATAACGGGTCCCCCAGCACCACTCCCTGCCAGCTCAGAAACGGAAGCGCCAGGTAGTAGCTTTCCGCAAGGTTGCGGCCTTCATAGTACGCGGGCAGCAGATAATCGGGCCGCACGCAGCCGGTCACGAACGGTTCGTAAGTATTCCCGGAGGCGCCCGTAGCGCCTTCCTGGATAAGGTCCGCCGTGAGGCTCTGAGGCGATCCGGCGAAGAAATGCAGCCGGTCCGCATAGGTAGTCAGGGTCCAACTGTCCGGCGGGCGCCGGAGGGTGCGCGCGTTGGTGGAGACGAACTCGGTGGCGATCGCTCCCGGCAGCCACTCGAATCCCAGCCAGCGCCGCTTGCGGTTCCCGTCGTTCGATCCCCAGGACGCGTACCCGATCACATCCTTCTGGTCGTACAGCACCTTGGCGGTTGCGTCCAGAACCACCCGCTCGCGCGGCAGGAGCATGGCGGCGGTTTCGAGCCAATGATTGCCGTCGCCGTTCGGCGCGCTCAGATCGATGACGAACTTGCCGCGGTTGCGCGCGGCCAGCGAGCGGTCGATCATGGCTTCGACGCCGGCCAGGTCGTAGGCCGCCAGGCGCGTCACCAGGTAGATGGGAAACCGCGGGTGCCCGAAGGGGGCGTCCCGCTGCATGAAGAACGGGTTTGGGACCACGCCGCGGCGCACGAAAGTCGCGCCCTTCATCTTGCCGTAGAGCAGCGTCAATTCGGAATCCACCGAGCCGTACTCGGCGGTCGTGTGCGAGCCGCCGCCTTGAATTTTCAGGGGGATGCCCATCGTCAGTACGATGTAGAGAATCTGCTCGCGCAGGCCGTTCTTCTCGAGGCAAGCCGCGATGGGCCGCTCGACCTGCACCACGTACGTTTCCCAGGTAATCTCTTCGCCGGCCCGCGACTGCAACGCGCACACGTTCTTCAAGGGCACCGAACGCCGCGACCGGTAATAATCGCCGGACTGGCGGGAGACCGCGTCGCTCCGATTCACTACCAGCAGCACCTGCTGTCCGGTTTGGGCGTGGAGAGGAGGCAGCGCAGCGAGCCGGAGGAAGAGAAGGAGGAGCACGCACCCGCAACGCATAGGTCCGCTCTTCGAGTTTACAATGCCTGCCGGCCCACGGCCCGCAATCCGGCGGCCGCCCACTCTTCCGTCCCCGGAAGGGGGGAAGGTTCGCGCTCGTCGGCGGGCACGCTGCGCCGGGCCAGCGAGGCACTGGCGATGCCTGCGATCCAAGCGAAGACCATGGCGTCGGCCGGCACGTACATATTGAAATCGACGATGCTGTGAAGGAGCATGGCCGTCATGGCGGCCACGCAGGCAATGGAGCGGCAGCGCTCATCGATGGAATGGGCGTACAGCACGTTTCGTCCCACGCCAAAGAGGATGCGCAGCACGAAGATCAGGCCGGCGGCAAAGCCCACGATGCCCAGCTCGGCCAGCGCCTGCAGGTAATCGTTGTGCGCGAAATCCGCCGTGCTCATCGGGGCCACCGTCTTGTACTTGTAGAAGCAGGATTCATAGGCGCCGAAGCCGCAACCGAACAACAGGTAGTCCTTAATCAGCGGAACGGTGTCGCGCCAAAGCTGGGCGCGGGTGTCGGCGGTGATATCGTCCGTATGAGCCAGGTCCGAAAAGCGGGCAACCAGTGCGGCCGAGGGCAGAACCGCGACCCCGGTGAGAACCACGGCGGCGACGATGGCCGCGGGCAGGGCGCGCCGCCACAGCGGAGCCTCCGCCCTCTCGTCATCCCGCCAGCCGCGGACTGCGAGCGTGAGCGCGGCAGCTACCACCAGCCCAGCCAAGGCGCAGAAGAAGCCCATGCGGGAAAGCGCGAAAACGATCGCGATCAGCAGGAGCGCCGCCGCGACGATCATGCCGCACGCCTGAAGCGCCGCTTTCACCGGCATCCCCTTGGGCCGCAAATTGCGCCGCAGAATCGCGACCGCGTACATGGCCGCAAACGGCAACACCATCTCCAACAGGCCGGCGTAATGGTCCCTGCTGTTATAAGTGCCGGTGGCCTGGTCGCTTCCTCCGTAGCCGGAAACCTGGATGAAGCCGATGGCGGCTTCCAGCGTGACGATGACGATTAGGGGCCAAACCAGAGCCCACGGAAAACGATCGAGCCGCAGCGTCAACTCGCGCACCAGCAGAAAGACGACGGCATACGCCGCTAATGTGAGCAGGGCTTGGGCGGTGGCGAAGGGCATTGCGGTCAGCGGGACGAAGCGCGGCAACGGGCCGGCCACCTGCGCGGTGTCGCGAAGCAGTTCCACGCGAGCGGGCGCGAGGATGCGAACGAGGCCCAAGGGGAGCGGCGCCAATTGGAGGGCCGCAACGCCGAGCGCCGTTGAGAGGCACACGGTCACCAGGCGGTCCCCCCGGGGGATCCGCCTGCGCCGTGGCATCAGAAAGTAGACGGAGGCGATCAGGCCTATCGCCACGACGCAGGGGTTCCAGTCGTGCGGCACGACGCCCGCCCGCTCGACGCAGGCCCAAGCCAGCGTGAACCCCAACAGGATGGCGGCGGCGATATCCATTCCCGCATATAGTAGCAATAAAAAAGGCCTCTGGCTGGCGCCAGAGGCCTTAAAAGACGGAAGGGATTAACGGCTATCCGCGCCGGCGGCGGACCAACGCGAGCACTCCCACGCCGACTCCGAAGAGGAGGAAAGTGGCGGGCTCAGGCGTCGCGGTCCCACTGAGTTCCATGTTTACGTCGCCTGCCGAGCCATAGGTCGCGACCAGATCGTACTGAGCGCCGTTTGGGGTAAAATCGATGACTCCACTGCTGACGCAATTGTCCGCATTGTTGTCCGGGCAGGCTGTCGCGGCCAGCGCAAGCGATTGGCTCGGCGACGATAGCGCGAACCCCCAGTCGGCCTGGGGACCCATGGTTATATCCAAGCCCGTGAACGTAACCTGCCAAACAGCGAAGTAGTCGTTGGCGGTAGCGGCGTTTTGGGACAAATAGTTCGTTGGGTTGCCGCCGGTACCGGAGTACATGGTCTGGGTGCCTGTGGACACGGTCCCCAAATCGCTTAGAGGGGCGTTGGGCAAAGCGACATTGGGGGCGCTGTTGATGATGCCGCCATAGAGCGTCAGGCCACTCGAATATTCAAACGGCACCGTTCCCGTTGCAGTCACCGGTGTATATCCCTCGACCCAAAGGGTGACCGAATTGACGCTCCAAATCGCATTCGTGGGGTTGGTTGCATCGCCACCGAGAAGATCGCCGGCTGGTATGGACTGCGCGCCAATTTGTTCGGCAGGGCTATAGGCAACGTCAGTAGGGTTGTTGGCTGCGTTGACGCCGGGGCCGGACGGCAGAGGCACGGTGTATAGAATTTCGTCGGCCTGAACCACGGAACAGAACGCCAGCGCGACGGCGGCGAGGGTTCCTACTCCTGCGAATCTGCTCATGATTTCCCTCGATAGGCCAGACATGTTAGTAATCGCTGAGCGTCGGCGGCAATCCCGGAGGCGGCGGCACGACAATCTTGTTGGCCACCGATCCGCCAGCCTGCGCGGTTGTGGCGACGCCCGACTGCGCCGGGACCAGGGTGCTGCCGGAGTACACGCTGAGCGTGGAGTTGGGGGCCAGGGTGAACGTGAGGAAACCGCTCAACAGCCGAAGGCTCAAGTCGTCGTTCTTTTCCTGCACCGTGGCCTTGGACTTCGGCCCGAGGGTCACCACGGTGCCATCCACAAAACGGATTCTCGCCGTGCTGGTTCCCGCCACCACGGTGTCTCCGGCCATGAGGGGCCAGGACGGCACCCCGGCCGCAATCACATTGGCGCCGCTCAACTGAAAATCCGTCGAACTGACGATGGAAGCGACGGGCGTCGCGGCGAATGCAGAGGCGGCAGCGAGGAAAAGAATTAGGCGTCTCAAATTCGAATACCCCCGACTCCCCTTCATTCTAAGTGTCCGGTCCAGTCAAGTCAACGAAATATCGGCTCTTAGACCCGCTTTTGGTACTATCCCATGAGCAGACCCTAGTACGGTACTAATTGTACTGAATCAAGCCAAAAAGTTCCTGCAATTTTGTTGTCGAATTTTTCCGAAGCTAGCCGGATCACGCGGATGGCCAGCAGCGGCGCAGCGGCGGGGACCGTAACATGCTGAGTCACAAGCGTCCAATCGCTGGAGCCGCAAAATGGTTCGGTGCGCAAGTCGAGGCGGGCCGGAAGTTCCGGATCGAGGATCTCCAGGCGGGGGCATTCGTTGGTGGTGATGCCGCTGCTACGAACCCAGGCCCGCAGTTCATACGACCCCGGTGGTACTACAACCAATTGGGTGAGATTGGCGTAGGACACATTGGCGTTGGCGAGGAATCGGACATGTAGTGAGCGCTTGCCATCGTGCGCGACGGTATTGTCGATAGCGGTCTCGAATTGGTCCGACGGTTGGATGCGCCAATCGAGGGCGGCGCCGCTGGGATCGTCCTCAAACCCGCCGTTGAATAGAAGATTGGGAGGGTCTCTGGGGACGCCGGCGAAGTCCGTCCAATCCGCCTTGGCTGCGGCATAGCGGTGCGCGCGCAGCAATAAACCGACGTACGATGCGGCCAGAGGCTTATCGGCCATGCCACTGGCGACGAGCGCCTGCCAGGCGGTTCGGGCGTCGTCCACCTGCTCGGTGGCAATGAGGTGACTGGCGTAGGAGACGGCTGCGCGGCGGTTCTGGCCGATCTCCGCCAGCACCTGGGACGGGTTGCCGATCATCCGGTCGAAGTAATTGAAGAGTACGCCATCGTAGTCGGGCACGGTCTGGAGGACGCGAACGGCCGACTTGAGGGCGGCCGCATCCGTACCCGTTTGAAAGTGAAAATTGGCGTCGCGGAGCCAGATCTGAGGGAGCCTGCGGTTGAGTGCGAGAGCATGCTCGAAGCAGTAGCTTGCGGCGGGAACCTGGTTGTCGAGCGTGAACGCGTCGCCCAGATCGGCCCAACGGTAGGGACTGGCGCTGTCGCGGCGGAGGGCTTCGGCGTAAAGCGACACGATCCGGGCCGGATCGGCGGCGGGTTGAAGGGAGAGTTGACGTGCGATGACATCGGGGCGAGTGGAATTGTCGAGGGCGGTAATCGCCCAACCGGCGCCGGCGGCCACGGCGACGGAAAAGATAGCGGCTGGAAGATTCATCCTGGAGCGCTTTCAAGCCACATGACCAAGCAGGTTTAGGTTAACACCACGGGCGGGGGTGGCAGTGGGGGAGGGGGAAGAAGGAAGAAGGAAGAAAGACCAAGAAGGAAGACTGACGGGCCCAAAAAGCGTGGGCGCCCCGGTCCGCCCCACCTAAAACAGCCGATATGGAATTACGAGGAGTATGCGCAAACCGTCGTCAGTCGCGTTGCCTTTGCTGCTGGTTGCCGTCGCGCTGCCGGCGGAAGCCGGCCAGAACCAGGGAGATGGTCTGCGCACGCTTACCACGGCTTGCCAAGCCCACAGCCTGACATCCGAGGAAGCCGCCAAGCGTTTTCCGGTCCACCTGCGGGCTGTGGTTACATACTACGATCCCTACGTGGACGTGCGACGCGGCGCGCTATTCGTTCACGATTCGACAGGCGCCATTTTCGTGGCGGTTCCCTTGAGACCCATTCTCCCTCTTCATGCGGGCACAATTGTCGATTTCAAAGGGGTGAGCGGACCCGGAGACTATGCGCCCATTGTGGAGGCCGACCGGGTACGCGTTGTCGGAGAATCGCAGGTACCGGCGGAGGCGCCGGCCGCGAGCCTGGCACGTTTGCTCAGCGGAGCGGAAGACGGGCAGTGGGTGGAGATCGGGGGCGTGGTCCATTCCATTTCGACGTCTGGCAAAGACGTGACGATGAACGTGTACATGGGCGATCGAATCGTTCGCGCGACAACCCTGAAACAGGAAGGCGTGGACTATGAGAAGTTTGTCGATGCGACAGTCCGCATTCACGGCAACGCGGCTCCTCTGTTTACGAAGAACCGGCAGATGATTGGAGTTCACCTTGTCTTTCCCTCGATAGATCAGGTGAAGGTCGTTGAGCCGCCGCCGGCCGATCCGTTTGCGTTACCGGTGCTACCGGTCGCCGGTCTTCTCCGTTACGCGCCGAATATCACATCCGTGCATCGCAGCCACGTTCGGGGACGGGTGACGCTGCAGTGGCCTGGCCGCACCGTTTGTATTGAAGATGCCAGCCAGGGGCTATGCGTTCAAACCGCTCAAACCACGCGGCTCGAACCTGGAGCCACGGTGGATGTGGCCGGCTTTCCCACCACCGGCGGCTATGCTCCGATTATGACCGACGCGATCGTGCGGAATGCGGGCGGCAAGCAGGAAGTTGCGGCCACGCGATTGACCGCCGAGCAGATTTTGCGCGGCGACTACGATGCGAAGCCGGTGAAAGTCCAGGCGAGGTTCATCGAGTGGGACCCGGCAGCCAAAGATCCTACGATGATCTTGCTGTCCGGTAATTTCCTTTTTTCCGCGACCCTGCCGGCCGGTTTGAGGAGCGCCGGTACGCCGGATTGGAAACGGGATAGCGAGCTTCTGGTTGCGGGAGTGTGTTCGATGCAATTTGAGGTTAGCGACCTGATCACGCTCGAAGGAATGGTACGGCCCTTGTCCTACCGAATCCTGTTGAGTTCGCCTCGGGATGTGGCGGTGGTTCGAAGCCCTCCCTGGTGGGACGCCCGCCATGCCCTGCTGGCGGTCAGTCTCGCCTTCGCGGCGACGCTGGCGGTGCTTTGCTGGGTTGCGATATTGAGGAACGGGATGAAGCGGCAGACGGTGGTGATCCGGCGCCAGCTCGAACAGACAGCCGCGCTTATGGAGGCGGCCAAGGACGCCAGCCGGGCTAAGACGGAGTTCCTGGCCAATATGAGCCATGAGATCCGCACGCCCATGAACGGAGTGATCGGCATGACGGGCCTGTTGCTCGATACGGGTCTGACGCCCCAGCAGCGGGACTATGCCGAGACGGTACGCGGGTCGGGTGAAGCACTGCTGAGCGTCATCAACGACATTCTCGATTTTTCGAAGGTCGAAGCCGGCAAGCTGGCGATCGAATCCCTGACATTCGACCTCCGTCTGGTAATGGAGGAAGTCAATGAAATGCTGGCGCCCAAGGCGGAAGAGAAGCAGTTGGAGCTGATTCTGGAGTACCCGTCGCGGCTGCCGCGGCGCTTCATCGGGGACGCGGGGCGGATCCGCCAGGTGCTGACGAACCTGGTTGGAAACGCCGTGAAGTTCAGCGACGCGGGATCTGTCGTAATCACCGCCGATTGCGAATCCCCGGACGAACATAGAGCGCTTCTGCGGATTGGCGTAAAAGACAATGGCCCGGGCGTACCGCTGGAGAAGGTGGGGTCGCTCTTCCAGAAATTCAGCCGGGTGGACTCATCCACCACGCGGCGATATGGAGGCACGGGGCTAGGGTTGGCGATTTCCAAGCAACTGGTGGAGCTTATGGGAGGAACCATTGGCATAAGAAGCCAGCCCGGCGAAGGATCCACGTTCTGGTTCACTCTGCCGCTTGAGACGGACACTCAAGAACAAGAAGCGCCACACCCGGCCGTCGACTTGCGGGATTTGCGCGTGCTGATTGTCGATGACAACGAATTGAGCCGCCGTGCGATTCACGAACAGATTACCAGTTGGGGCATGCGCAACGGAGGGTTCGCCTCCGCGAATGGTCTGATTGAGGCTCTCAGAGAAGCCAAGCGGCATGGGGACCCGTACCACTTCGCGATGATCGACTACCGGGTTTCGGATATCGGGGGCGTTCCGCCGGCTAGAGCAATCAAGAGCAATCCGGAGATCCGCGACACGCTGGTGATTCTGTTGGCCTCGGTGGGGCATTGGAATGCAACCGGGAAAGAAATCTCATGCGTTGACGCTTCAGTGGTCAAGCCGGTGCGGCAGTCGCAACTCATGAACAGCCTCGCCACCGCATGGTCCAGGAAGCTGGGGAAGCCATTTCTGGAGGGTCCCAAACCAATGGCCGCTGAGGGGGACGCTGCCACCGTCAACCGGTTCGCCGGACGGCAGGTCCGGGTACTGGTGGCCGAAGACAACGTGGTGAACCAAAAGGTGGCGGCGCTCATGCTGCAACATCTGGGGTTACGGCCGGACTTCGCGGCGAATGGCGTGGAGGCGGTGGAAATGTTCAGCATGGCGCACTACGATCTGATTCTCATGGACTGTCAGATGCCGCAAATGGACGGTTATGAAGCCGCCCAGGAAATTCGCAGGCGCGAAGGACCGGGACGGCGAGTGGCCATCATCGCCATGACGGCCGAAGCCATGGCGGGATCGCGCGAAAACTGCCTGGCCGCGGGGATGGACGACTACATCTCCAAGCCGGTGAAACGGAGCGACCTGTTCGCGAAACTGGACCTTTGGGTCCCGCCGGTTCTGCAGACGCTAAGTCTAGAAGAAGGCAGGCGGGCCCACAAACGCAGTGGGCGCCCCGGCCCGCCCCACCTGCTAAGGTGAAAGGCGGGACAGCCATGTGGAAATCGGGAGGTATCAAGCAGGATTCGGCATCGCCGCAACTCCCGGCGCCGAGGTCCCGTTTCCGCGGACCCTTTCGGCTGCTGGCCAGCGCGGCGGTGCTCTTTGTGACGGTTGTATTCATCTTCCCGGTTGTTTTTAAGCCGCGAGTCGAACCGCCGGCTGTGTCGCCATTCGCCAGCCCGTTTTCGATCGCGCTCCAGATTTCCAACCAGAACATGACGCCGCTGATGGATGTCGAATACAGTTGCCAGGTTTCGAAGCTGGCGCTGGCGAATGGCTCCATCGCCGGGGATGCGAAGGTGCTTGTGCGGGGCGCCATGAGGAAGATGCCGGGCCGCCAGGCGATCGCGGCGCGTTGCGAAACCGCTTACATCCCGAATGCTCCGCTGAGCGCGCTGGAATACCAACTCACGCTCGCGTACCGCATGTACCCTTGGCGACAGCGGCGGAAGAGCGTCTACCGCATCGACGCCGAGCTGAACAAGGAGGGACAGGTCACGGGATGGAAGTTGACTTAGGCCGCGCTACGCCGATGGGCCGCAATCCCGGCAATTCACGGCTCGAGCGCCGATCGCCATGCTAACCTCTCTTAGTAAGCGGACCGCTTTTGAGGAGCGCAAATGCAAGTGAACATGCGGCGGGAGCTGCGGCGCGCCGGAAGGCAGACGTATACCCTCTGTTGGCAGGTTGCAGATGGCGGGGCGTGCACTACCGAGGCGCGTTGCATGGACCTCGCACGAGCCGGCGTTCGAGTCAGCGCGTCCCAGAGCATTCCGCCGGAAACCGTCGTGTTCATTGAGGCCCATGAGGGCACGCTGACGGGTTATGGGGTAGTCCGCCATTGCACTGCCCATGGCGAAGGTTACGCCATCGGAATCGCGTTTAATGAAGAGACCAAAGCGACGGCCGGCTCCTCCGACGCTGTGGAGGTCGATTATTATTCCTTCCTCCAGGTCAACCCCAAAGCGGATTGGTCGATCATCCATCGAATTTACCGGATGATGGCGGGCCGCTTTCATCCTGACAACCCCGAGACCGGCGATCCGGAGAAGTTTCTAATCCTGCAAGCCGCCTACAAGACGCTGTCGGACCCCCAACTCCGGGCGGAATACGACGCCAGTCTCCAGAGCAGGGAGCCAGGGATGCTGCCCATCTTCGAGCTGAGTGAGTTCGTCAACGGCATGGAGGGTGAGATGAACCGGCGTCTTGGGATCCTTTCGCTGTTGTACAACAAGCGCAGAACCAGCCCTCACAGCCCGGGCGTTTCGCTGTTCGACCTGGAGAAGCGGATGGGAATGCCGCGTGAGTATCTGGAGTTCTCAACCTGGTATCTCAAGAGCAAACAATATGTCGTCTATGGCGATAACTCGGAGCTGGTGCTGACGGCGGTCGGCGTGGACTTCCTGGAAGCGAGCTGCTCGAAAACGCCGATTCTCCAGAAGCTGCTGGAAAGCGGCCCTCGCTTCGCCACCAGTTCGACGGCGCGGGAGGGCCGCGGCGGGGCTGCACGGCAGATTGAAAATCACGGCGGGCAAGACGGGGCTTTGAACGCCAGGGAACCCAGTAATCCCGCGGCGCCATCGGAATCGTAGCGGTGTGCTCACAAGTCTGCGACGACTGCGGCCATGGCGGCTTACCGCTCTCTTACGTTCGCGGCTCGGTTCGAAATGCCTGCTACTTACCGCCGAACCGGTAGAACAATCCCGCGCTCAACTGAATCGAATTGAAGCCGCCGTAGCCTGTGTAGCGCTGGTAGCGAAATTCGGGCCGAATTCCAAGGTTCGGTTTCAAAAAATATCGGACGCCGCCGCCAAATCCCAGATAGAAGGAGTTTGCCGACGAGCTGCCGCTTGCCGAATAGCTGGTCGACCCCGATTCCGATTCCGAGTAACTGGCGGTCGTGTGGCCGTCTCCCAAAACGAAGAGTCCGTACGGCTGCAACTTGTCGTTATTGATCGGGATGGTGTAGTCGGCGCCTCCGCCGAAGTTCACCATCCGCGCGCTCCCCGAACCCGATACCGTTTCGCCCCCACCCGACGCGCTGCTGCTGGCCGAACCCAATGGCACGTAGTTGAGTTCGCCGAACACGCGGAGGTGGGAAATGGCCAGAAAGCCCCCCTGCACTCCCACCGTCGGTTTGGTCGCCCCCGGTGAATGGTACAAACCTGCGTACGCAACCCCTTCCCATTTGGCGTCCTCCTGGGCGATTGCGGGGGTGACTGCTAAACAAAAGCCAGCGACAAGCAATACCGCGTTTTGCCGCATTGAACGTCTTGACATTTTTCCCACCTCCTGGTGTATCGGAACCCTCGCTGGCCTAAGCGGGCCAGTACTCTAAAGAAAGCTTGACTGGTTCGGGAATTTCCATTTTGGACTCCCGAGTATCGAGCAAGGTTATCACAGGCCGCCGACTTTCGATCCATTGAAGTGGATGGGTTCTGTGGTTTTTCTCACGTTAGCGCGGCCTTTCCGAAGCCGGGCGAGAATGAACGGAAAAAAGGAGGCAGACCAGAAGAAGGCGGACAGGCCCACAAGCGCTGTGGGCGCCCCGGTCCGCCCCACCGAATTGCGTTAGGCTATTCTCATGGCGCAATTTCAGAGCTTGGCGGTGAAGGATGCCTCCGGCGGGGGAGATACGGCTGTCATCGTGAATCTCGATCGCATCCGCTACATTGACCAGATCCGTCAGGACCATTGCCGGCTGGTGTTTGCCCCCGACGATACGATTTCGCTGGAAGGGGCGCCGGCGAGGGCGCTGCTCGGCTCGGTGGCCAATAAGAAGGATCGTCTCGCGGCCGGCGCCGCGTCGAACGGCCCAGCGGAAGATACTTATCGGCTGCAGGTTCGGGAGTCTTCCGAAGGCGAGTGGCGGGAGTTCGGGGCCACGGACAGCTCGACGGCGGGTTTGACTTGCGGGCGGCTGATCGCGAATAACGAGTGCGCAGGGCTTGAGTGCGAGGGCACGTTGCACGTGCGGCTGGTGGATGCGGCCGGAGAGACGATCTGGATGATGGACTGAGCGCGCCGATTATGGGGTCAGATCCATCCACGCAAGCGATAGGCGAGTAGGCCCAGCCACTCCTTCAAGGCCAAGTCGGACTCGGCCAGGGATCCGGCATCGGGGAGGAGGCGCAGCAAGAGTCCCTCATCGTCTCCCGTCTGGAAGTCCGCGGGAGCGGGAATCACCTGGAAGCCCAGCTTCCGGAAAACGGCTGAGGCGCGTGGCATGTGAAACGCCGAGGTCACCAGCAGAATCCGCGAGACCCCGTGGCTTTGGAGGATGGGGCGGCTGAAGACGCCATTTTCACGAGTGTTGCGCGATTGGTCCTCCAGGAGGATGGCCTGCGCGGGGACTGCCCATTCCTTCAGCAACAGGGCGGCGCCCTGCGCCTCCGAAAGCCCCGGCCGGGACTTCATGAGCGGAACGGCGCCTCCGGCAAAGAGGACGAGCGGCGCCTTTCCCGCGCGAAAGAGCCTGGCGCCGTAGAGAAGGCGGTCACTGGCGGCGCTCAGTCCGGGCGCCTGGCCCGGGGGGCCCGGAGAGCTGGTTCCACCGCCCAAGACTACAATCGCCTGCGCCTGGGGAATCGATTCCATGGGGTGCTGGGGGTAGCGGTCTTCGAGCGAGTGCAGGAGCAACTGGGAAACCGTGCCGGAGCTGAAAAGGAAAAGGAGCAGGAAGGCGCTGAAACAAAGGGCCCGCGTCCAGCCGGACCGCCGGCGCAGGACCGCCGCGACGGCCAATAGCGCCAGGCTCAAGCCGAGCGGGTACACGAAAACGGGGATGAATTTGCTCAGGAGGAGGAACATGGAGAGGCGCCAACCGCTGGCACGACCCAGCTTAACATCGCGCGGACCGGTGCTGAAGAAACGCCTGAAGTAAACGGGTTATTCTGAAGCAGGAAAGTGCGGCGGATTTCGAAGGCAGGCCAAGAAGGCCAAGAAGTCTAAGAAGGCAGACCAGGAGGTCCGCCCTACTTTAAGGGAACTTCTCGGCTCTGGGAAGCAATGCAGGGTGATCGTCCGGATGGATACTAGCGACGAGGAACTATACAAGCAAATCCGAAAGGGCGATCGTCAGGCGCTGGCCGAGCTTTATGAACGGCGCGAGCCCGCCCTATTTCGGTATGCGCTGCAACTCTCGGGCAACCCGGCTACCGCCGAAGAGGCGGCGCACGAGGCATTTTTGCAGCTTATCCAGCCGGAGGCGCGTTTTGACGCGCGCCGGGGATCGCTCCAGGCTTATTTGTACGGAGTAGTGCGAAATCTCATGCGTGTGGCGTACCGCTCTCAAAGCGTGGGGATGGCGGGAGAAGCCGCGGTGGACGATGGCGTTGTCGAATCGCTGATCGAAGGGGAGGCGACGCGGGCGCTGAGCATTGCGGTACGAAATTTGCCGCCGGGCTATCGCGATGCGGTAGTACTGTGCGATCTGGAGGAGCGCAGTTACGAGGACGCCGCGAAGATGGTGGGCTGTCCGGTGGGGACCATCCGTTCCCGGCTATACCGCGCACGCCGGCTGCTGGCCGCGAAGCTGCGGCAATACAGACTGACTCCGGAGAAAGTGACGAAATGAGCACGGGAAATTGCAGGGAGTGGCTGGAAGAGCTTACCGATTGCGCGCGGCGCGGCGTGGAGCCGTCCGGGCGCTTGAGCGCGCACCTGTCGGACTGCGCCCGGTGCGGTGAGCAATGGGAAGCCGAGTGTGCGCTGAGCGGGGAGTTGCAGGCGCTGCGCATGGCTCGCGCCGGCCAACGCTCCCGGGATTTCTGGCGGCGCCGGTTGATGGCGGAGTTCGCCCGCATGGAACGTCCGGCGACGCGCCGGTGGCTTGGCTGGGCCTGGATTCCGGCAACGGCCGCTCTACTGGTGGCGGCTTCGCTGCAGGTGTGGCTGGGGATGCCGGGACGGAACGCGCCGGCGCGGATTTCCGTCCAGAGCGAGGATGTCGCCGGCGCCGGAGTGGTAGACGCGGGCGAGGACGATGGGTTTATCCCTGTGCCGTACGCCCTGCCGCTGGCCACCGGCGAATCGGTGCGGATCGTGCGCAGGGAGTTGAATGGGGCGGAGCTGGTTCGCATGGGAATCGATCTTCCCGGCGCCTATGCCGCCGACCTGGCTGACGACTTCGAAGCGGACATTGTGGTGGGTGAGGATGAATTGCCACGCGCCGTGCAACTAGTGAGTTACCCGGACCTTTAAGACTTCGTGCAGGAGAAGGAATGCGATGAACAAACTAACCACGATACTGGCGCTGCTCATTGCGGCGGGCGCGCTTTCGGCGCAGGGGCGTTTTGCGGGCGGTCTCGGGCGCGGCGGCCCAGGAGCGGGCTTCGGCCAGATGGCCTGGTCCGGAGCGGAAGCCCGTGTGTCCGGAGCGCCGTATTCGGGCGTGCGGACGACGCTGGTGCAGCAGACCTTGGCGAACGGGAACCAGATTACCCGCCAGGTGCAAGCCAAGGTCTATAGGGATTCCCAGGGCCGTGTTCGCATCGAACAAACGTCGACCAATGCGGTGACGGGTCAAACGCGCACATCCGTCACGATTACCGATCCGGTGGCGGGCGTCTCTTACTTGCTCAATCCCGAGGCGAAGACCTACGCGCGGACGCCCGCGAGAATGTTCGCCAGGCCAGCCGCGCGGACTTCCGACGGCTCAGGCTCCACCGCGGGCGTGCGGCGCGGACGGGCTGGGACCGAGGCGCAGCCGGGAGTCGGCGGACGCGCGCGCGGCGGAGCGCAGACGCAGACGGAGGATTTGGGAACCCAGTCGATTGAGGGGCAGCCAGCGACCGGCAGACGGATGACGGAGACGATTCCGGCCGGAGGAATCGGCAACCAGCAGCCGATTCAGGTTGTGCGGGAGACGTGGATCTCCACCACGCTGCACATCCCGGTGATGATTAAGACCTCCGATCCGCGGTTCGGCGTGACCAGCATGCAATTATCGAACGTGGTGACGGCGGAGCCCGACGCATCCCTTTTCGCGCCGCCGGCGGACTATACCTTGGCCGGAGGGCGGGGCGCCCGTACGGCAGCGCGCGGACCGGCGGCCCAGTGATGGCGGGGGAACGCTAAGCCTGGCGGCCGCAATCGGGCGGCCCTGTCACGCGCCGGGCTGCTTGCTCTCGTGGTATTCCATCTCCGTGTTGACTTCCCAGATGTTCGACTTATCGACCCTGCCTTCGATGATGTTGTCCACCGCGATCATCGCCGTCAGCATCGAATGGTCCTGGTTGTTGTACTTGTGCATGCCGTTGCGGCCGACCAGAAACAGGTTTTCAAAGCCATCGAGATAGGCGCGAACCTCGTCGAAGCGGTCGTACGACCCGAAGTAGGCCGGATACGTTTTCGGCATGCGCAACACCGTTGAGTCGACGACGTCCGCCTTATCGATAATGCCGATCTTGTCCAGTTCGGAGGCTGCGAGATCCGCCATCTCCCGGTCCGGCTTGTTCCAGAGTTCGTCGCCTTCGAAGCAGAAGTACTCCACGCCGACCCAGGTCTTCAGCGGGTCCGCCACAAGATAGGGGCTCCAGTTGTTGAACACCTGAAGCCGCCCGGCGAGCACATCCGGCTCCTGAATGTAGATCCAGTTGTCGGCGATGGGCTTCCGCGCCGGTCCCGATTCGCGCACCTTGAGGCTGTTCAGAAGCAGGCCGACCGTGATGAAGTCGCGGTACATAAGGCCCTCGCTCACGGCCATAGGGGCGGCCGGCGGCGCCGGATGGAGCGCGCGCATCAGGTCTTTGACCGCCATGGTGGAGAAGAAATAATCGCCCTCGAAAACCTGCGTCTCGCCGGCCGCGTTGGTCGCGGTCACGGATTCAACCCGGCCGCCGGCGACGTTCACAGCCTGGACTACCCATTCCGTAAGAACCTGGCCGCCCATTCGCTCCACATCGCGGGCCACCTCTTCCCACATCTGTCCCGGCCCATACTTCGGATACAGGAACTGCTCGATCAGAGACGTCTCGATGTCCTTCTGCGCGATATCGCTTTTGGAGCGGAACAACTGCCGCACAAAGTGCGTGAGCGTACGGGTGATGGAAAGGCCCTTGATGCGCTGCGCACCCCACTCGGCGGAGATCTCGCGGCAAGGGACGCCCCAGACCTTTTCCGTGTATGACTTGAAGAAGGTACGATACAGTTCCTCGCCGAAGCGGCTGATGAAGAACTGTTCGAGACTGTCAATGCGCCGGGGCGGGAATAGCACCGCTTTCGAATAGCTCAATCCTATGCGGAATACGCGGACGGCGCCTAACTTCGACAGCGTATCGCCGGTGAATTTTATAGGGTATTCGAAGAACCTTCGCAAGAAGTAAATGCGGGACTTGCGCTTCCGCACGAGCATGACCAGGTCTTCAGTCGCCGGATCGGGACCGTCCTCCGCGCCTTGCATAAAGCGGCTGGAACCCTGATAGCCTAGCTTGTGGGCGCCGTCGCCCGTGCGCTCTATGGGAAGGCGGTCCAGCCACCATTCCATGACGCGGTCGGACTTGGAAAAGAAACGGTGCCCGCCAAGGTCGATACGATTGCCTTTATAGTTATGGGTTCGGGCGATTCCGCCCATGTAGGTAGACCGCTCCAGAACCAATGGAACGACGTCGCTTCTCTTGAGAAGTTCGTAAGCAGCGGTGAGCCCGGCAGGCCCGGCGCCGACGATGATTGCACGTTTACGGTCCATGTTTCGTCCGAGCCGCTCAGTCTCCAGAAGATTCCAGTTTGGCACAATCCAGCCAGGGAATCCGCCACCCGGGACCATCCGCAGGCAGATTCTTGCGGGCTCGATAGTGCTAGAAGTACTGTAACTCCGGGCAAGATGGTGTGGCAACGGGCGCAGAACAGGCCAAAATGGGCTACAGATGAGCGGGTCCGCTCACGGCCGGAACGTGATTCCGAAGCGAAGTTCGGTGAACCCGCCGAGGTCTTGTCCCCCAGCGTATCCCTTGAATTCGCCCCGCAGAGCCCAACGGCGCGCAACCCAGTAATTGGTGCCGGCGCCCAGGTTCACATACACTCCATTCACTCCGGCAAAGCGCGCTCCTGAGACTCCGCCCACCAGAAACGGATCGAACCCGGCCCGCCCGCGAATGAAATGATACGTGACGTTGCCCGATCCCAGGATACCTACGTCCGTCTTGGCGATCAGGCCGACTTCGCAGCCCAAATCGAATTGCGGGGCCAGGCGGAAGTCCACCCCTACGCCGAAGCGTCCGGCGCCGCGAATCGAGCCGAACGTTCCGCCTGCGTACACAAAACCGGAAGTGACGCCCTGGGCGTTGAGCCGTTGCACAGTTGCCTGGCTGAAGAAGAGTAACGCCAGCGCTGCAATGCCGCGCATCGCGATACGCATCGGGAAGTCCCCCTGTTGGGGACGCGACCATGACGCGAGCCGTTACAGGACGGCCTTTGAGCGCAGTGAGCTTGCGCACCAAGAAGACAGACAGGCCCGCGAACCCAGCGGGCGCCCCGGTCCGTCCCACTTAGAACGTAACAGCGGCCGGAGCCGAATTGCCCTGCGAGTTGGTCAGCACGACAGACAGAGATGCGAGGGGGTTCGCGCCGTTCTCGGTGAATGGAATGGTCAGCAGGAAGATACTGCCATACGCGGCCGACGTGGAACTCCCATACCACGTCGTAAACACCTGACTGAGTGACACGGTGGTACTGGCGCCGGCCAGCGTGACGCCGGCGGCGGGCGTGAAGGCGATCGCCGCCGAGGCCATGTCGCGCGGGGTTGAGAAACCCACGATCAATAGGTTGAAGCCTCCGCTCACGGGGGCAAACGTCGCGCTGGTGATTGTCGGCGGGCTCGCGGCCACGGTTATGACGGTAGTAGGCGCCGGCTTCGGAGTGACATTGACGCCTGCCGCCGTCAGCGTCAATGTGAGCGTGATTGTGCCGGCTACCGTGCCGGTTTGCACGCCGGGAGCGTTGCCTGTGAATTGCGCCTGGGTGGACCCCGCCGGGACCTGAAACGTGGCCGTGCGGCCGCCGGTCGAGAACTGCACGTTGGGGTCATCGGGACCGGAGGTGGGGGCGAAAGTCAGGGCGATCTCGCCCTGGATGGCCGCTGGATACGCGTTGCCCACGCTCACGCCCAAGATCGGCTGCGTGGCAGGCGTGGCCGTGGCCGGGAGGCCTGAAATCGTAATGTTTGGCGCCGCCGGAACCACCACAATGGTGAATGCCTGCAATCCGGTGAGCGGCGGGACGCCGGCAGAGGCGCTCGTAACCTGCACCGTGAAGGTGGATGACCCGGCCGCCGTCGGTGTGCCCGACAGAGTTCCGCCGGCGGATAAGGTAATGCCGGCCGGCGGCGCGCCTGATGTTATCGAGAAAGTGTAAGTGCCGGTTCCGTATCCACCCGTGGCGCCGAGCGTCGCCGAATACGCAACGCCCACCGCGCCGCCGCCCGGCGCGCCGGTAATGGCGATTGCAGGCGCCGAGGCTATCGCAATGCTGAACGCTTGGTTGGCGGTCTGCAAGCCAACTGTGGGGACCGCACTGGAGACCTGGACCGTGAAAGCGAAGGATCCAACAGCCGTCGGAGTACCGCTGAGTACGCCGGCGGCGGAGAATGTCAGGCCCGTAGGCAGCGTGCCGGTCGCCACAGCCCATGTGTAAGTGGAAGCGCCCCCGCCTCCGGTGGCTGTATACGTCTGTGAGTAAGCGACGTTCACAGTGCCGGAGCTCGCTGTCGCCAAAGTGATCGCGAGACTCGGGTAGATCGTAACCGTGAAAGACTGGGTTGCGCTGAGCGGCGGGAAGCCGGCAGCGGCGCTCGCGACCTGCACCGTGAAGGTGGATGTCCCGGCCGCCGTCGGTGTGCCCGACAGAGTTCCGCTAGTCGATAAAGTGATGCCGGCCGGCGGCGCGCCAGACGTTATCGAGAAAGTGTAAGTGCCGGTTCCGTATCCACCTGTGGCGCCGAGCGTCGCCGAATACGAAACACCAACTAAGCCGCCGCCGGCCGCGCCGGTGATGGTGAGGGCAGGCGTCGAGGCTATCGCAATGTTGAACGGTTGAATCGCCGTCTGCACGCCAACTGTGGGGACCGCACTGGAGACCTGGAGCGTGAAACTGAAGGAGCCAACTGTCGTCGGAATACCGCTGAGTACGCCGGCGGCGGAGAACGTCAGGCCCGTAGGCAGCTTGCCTGCCACCACAGACCATGTGTAAGTGGAAGCGCCCCCGCCACCGGTGGCTGTATACGTCTGCGAGTAGCTAATGCCCACGGTCCCGGCACTTACGCTCGCCAGCGCGATCGCGAGGCTTGGGTAGATCGTGACCGTGAATGACTGGGTTGCGGCGATTGACGGGGCGCCGACGGCCGCGGGGATGGCGGCGCTGAAGACGCGCGCGCGCAACTCGCTGGTAACTACCTGAGTGCTGGTCACCTGCACCGTGAAGGTGGACGTCCCCGCCACCGTCGGTGTGCCCGACAGCGTTCCCCCGGCGGCTAAGCTAAGGCCGGACGGCAGTGTCCCGGAAGCGATTGAGAATGCATAAGTGCCGGCGCCGTATCCGCCCGTTGCGCCGAGCGCAGCCGAATACGCAACGCCCACCGTGCCGCCGCCCAGGCTGCCGGTGATGACTAGCGCCGGGATGACTGTAACTGTATAGGATGAGTACGCTGTCACCGCGCCAAGGCCTGGAACCAGGCTCGATAACTGGACTGTGAAACCGTAGGTTCCGGCTGCAGTTGGAATCCCGCTGAGCACACCCGCGGAGGAGAATGTCAAACCGGGAGGCGGCGCGCTGTCTGACAAAGACCATGTGTAAGTGGATGCGCCGCCGGCTCCGGTCGCGGTGAACGTCTGGGAGTAAGAAACACCTACAACCCCTGAAGCCGCGCTGTCCAAGGTGAACACGATGTTCGGATAGATCACCACCGTATACGTCTGCGATCCTGTTAGCGGCGGAAAGTATTCCACGGGGCTGACGAAGGTGCTGGTGACCACCACCGTGAAGGTGAATGTTCCTGTCGCCGTGGGCGTGCCCGACACAACGCCGGCGGCGGATACCGCAAGGCCGGTTGGCGGAGACCCGGCGCCGGCCAACAACGAAAACGAGTAAGTGCCCGCTCCATATCCGGCGGAGGCCGTCAACGTCTGCGAGTATCCGCTGCCCAAAATCCCGTTGGGCAAAGTGGTGGGCGAAATCACCGGCGCGGTCGCCGCCGATAGCGGGACCACGCACAGCGCCAGGCAAAAACCAAGGCGGCCGGCCGCAGGCATCGGGCGTCTCATTGCGGCTTCCTCGAACGCTCCGCGCGGGTGGGCGGCGGCACGGAG
>CAYWHA010000009.1:0-128383 GCA_964457555.1 uncultured Solibacteraceae bacterium | reverse complement strand
GCCGCCCCTTCTCCCCTATTTGGTCTTGCTCCGCGTGGGGTTTTCCCTGCCGGCGGAATTACTCCCGCCGCGGTGCGCTCTTACCGCACCATTTCACCCTTACCCCCCGTTGCCGGAGGGCGGTATATTTTCTGTGGCACTTTCCGTAAGGCCTCTCGACCTTCCCGGCCGTTAGCCGGCACGCCGCCCTGCGGAGACCGGACTTTCCTCTCCCGTTGCCGGAAGCGACTGTCCGTCCGGCAGCCTCACCTTCCCATTGTTGCACCGCGGCGGCCCAAACTCGCGGTCTCAGGACAGGTATAATTGAGACGTGCGATTCCTTACGACCCTCCTACTCGCCCTTTGCCTTGCCGGCTGCAACCGCAGCGCCCAGAACAAAGAGGCCGTGCGCCAGGGCATCCTCGATCACCTGAAGGAGCGCCAATTCAGTATGACGACCATGAACGTGGACGTCACAGCGGTGCAGTTCAACGGAACTCACGCGGAGGCCACGGTGTCGGTGTACCCGAAGGCCGCGACCGCCGCGGACGGCATGGTCATGAAATATAAACTGGAGCAACAGGGCGGCAAGTGGGTGGTGGCGGGCCGCGGCGAAGGCGCAGGCATGCCGCACGGAGGCGCGGCGGCTCCGGGTTCGGCCATGCCCGGCGCAGCCAGCCCGCATGGTGGCGCGGCCATGCCGCCCTCCGGCGGAAGCATGATGCCGTCGCCGGGAGACCTGCCGCCCGCCGGCCAGAAAAAATGAAGCGCGTCGCAATTCTGGGAGGCGGTCCCGCGGGCGCGTTCGCGGGTGAGTTGCTGGCAAAGGCAGGCTTGAACGTCACGCTGTTCGACGAAAAGCTTGCGTGGGAAAAGCCTTGCGGCGGCGGGCTTACTTACAAGGCATATAATCAGTATCCGTTCCTGATCGAAAACGACACGCCCAAGAGGTTTGTCCGGGAAACCGTCCTGGCGGCGTCCGGCGGCGGCGAAGCCACGTTGAAACTCGACCAGCCGCTGGTGATCTACTCCCGGCTGGACTTGAACCGCATGCTGCTCGACCGCGCGGGGGCAGCCGGAGCGCAGATCGAAAAGGCGCGGGTCGGGGAAATCACGCGCAGCGGCGCGGGGTGGCGGCTGCGCACCAGCGGCGGCATTGCTGAGGCGGACTTCTGCATTGTGGCTACGGGCGCGCGCAACCCGCTACGCGACGTGGGGACCCAGCTTATGGCCAGGGACGCCATGCCCGCGCTGGGGTACTACGTGCCGGGCGACCAGGACCATATCGATATTCAGTTCCTGCCGCGCCTGGAGGGTTACATCTGGATCTTTCCGCGATGCGGACACCTCTCGGTGGGCATCTGCGGAAAGGGCGAGCCGGCCAGCTCCCTGCGCAAGCGCCTGGAACAATTCATGACCGAACGCGGAATGCCTTGGAAGGGCGCGGCGTTTTACAGCCACCTGTTGCCGTCGCTCGATTCCGGGTCGTGGCGCAACAACCGGGTGGCGGGCGATGGGTGGATGGCGGTGGGAGACGCCGCCGGACTGGTAGACCCCATTACCGGCGAGGGCCTTTACTACGCCGTGCGCTCGGCGGACCTGGCGGCGCGGGCGTTGCTTGCCGATAACGGCGCGGCGGCGGAAAGGGAAGCGCGGTACCGGCAGTCGCTGCGCCAGGACTTCACGGGGAACCTGGAGTTCGGATCGCGGCTGGCCAAACGCGTGTACCGAGGCAGCTTCTTCTTCGAATCGGTGCCCTCCCGCATGGTGCAGTTCACGCGCCGCAGCCCGCGCTTTTCGGCCATCATGCAGGACTTGTTCGCCGGCCGGCAGACTTACGAAGCGCTGAAGCGCCGCCTGCTGCGGAATCTGAACGGCAGCCTGTACGAGATCGGCATGAGCATCGGATTCAGCCGGCTGGTGCCCCGCAAGGCGGGGTCGGTTTAACGTGGCGGGGAATCGGGGGGCCGAGACCCTGCGAAGAAAGGTCGAGATGACTCCGGCCCACAAGCGTGGGCACCCCGCTGCAGGCAAGACTGCCTGCGCCACACACACGTAGAGCAGACATGAAGCATTCGAGGTCCGAGGAGCTGTTTCGCAGGGCGGTGGAGATTATACCAGGCGGGGTCAACTCGCCCGTGCGGGCATTCCGCTCCGTCGGCGGCAATCCGCCGTTCATCGCCCGCGGCCAGGGCGCGCACATCTTCGACGTGGACGGCAACGAGTATATCGATTACGTGTGCTCCTGGGGGCCGCTGCTGCTGGGGCACCGTCACCCGGAGATTGTGGCGGCGCTCGAACGCGCGCTGCGGACGGGTACCAGCTTCGGGGCGCCCACGGAGGCGGAAGTGGAGCTGGCCGAGGCCATACGCGACGCCGTGCCGTCGGTAGAAATGGTCCGGCTGGTGAACTCGGGCACCGAGGCCACGATGTCGGCGATTCGCGTGGCGCGCGGGTTCACGGGGAGGGACCTAGTCGTCAAGTTCGAAGGCTGCTACCACGGGCACGTGGATTCGCTGCTGGTGAAGGCGGGCTCGGGAGTCGCGACCCTGGGCATCGCGGATACGCGCGGCGTGCCCAAGGCGTTTTGCGATACGACCATTGCCCTGCCGTACAACCGCCCGGAAGCCGTGGAAGAGGCTTTCCGCGCGCATGGGAAGCGGATCGCGGCGGTGATTGTGGAGCCGGTGGCGGGCAACATGGGATGCGTGGCGCCGCTGGCCGGTTACCTGGAGGCGTTGCGGGAAATCACGGCGCGCCACGGAGCGCTGCTGATTTTCGACGAGGTGATGACCGGCTTCCGCGTGGCATTCGGCGGCGCGCAAGAGCGGTTCGGGATCCGTCCGGACCTGACCACGTTGGGCAAGGTGATCGGCGGCGGACTGCCGGTGGGCGCGTACGGCGGGCGCAAGGACATCATGAGCATCGTGGCGCCGTCGGGGCCGGTCTACCAGGCTGGGACTCTATCCGGAAATCCGCTGGCGGTGGCCGCCGGGCTGGCCATGCTGCGCCATCTGAAGGCGCATCCCGAGGTCTATGGCCAGCTCGAAGCGCGAGCGGCGGAACTGTGCGGCGCGGCGCCGGCGGGGGTCACGGTGAACCGGGTTGGCTCCATGTTCACGTTCTTCTTCACGGAGGGACCGGTAACGGATTACGAATCGGCCAAGCGTTCCGATACGGCGTGCTTCGGCAGGTATTTCCGGGCCATGCTGGAACGCGGAATCTACCTGGCCCCCTCGCAGTTCGAGGCTGCATTCGTGTCGGCCGCGCACACGGAAGAGGACATCCGAAAGACCGTGGCCGCGGCGGGCGAAGCGTTTCTGGCGTGAAGGGCTACGCCGCGTCCCGTATTTCGACGGCGAGGCGCTTGCCCAGTGCGGCGAAGGCTGCTTCGATTCGATCGAGGCGAGTGCGGTATCCGAAGTCGAACAGGCGGTCAACCATGGCTGTGGGTATACTCAGCCGGCGGGCCAACTCGGCCTTGCGCATGCCGGAGGCCAGGAAAGCTGTGTAGAGTTCCGTCTTGGCGGCCTGGAGGGCTGACAGACGGATAAACCGGTACTGCTTTCCGCGCGGCTTACTCGGAAGCGGCAGTGCCTCGCCATTGCGAATATGTTCCTGAATGAGCGTTTGTAGCAAGGCGGCCGCCATGTCAAGCGACTCTTCTTCTGTGTCTCCTTGCGAAACGCCCCAACCGAAGTCGGGAATGGTGATGACGAACCCGCCCTCTTCGGCAGGCTTGAACAACGCGGCGTATTCCATATGCGTTCTCACTTTCCCTTGATCCCCAGTTCCTTGAGGATGCTATGGTAGGTCCCGGTCTTAATCTCCTTGCCCGGAGGGCGAGGGACCGTCGTGCGGCGCCCCTGATAGTAAACGACCCAATGCTTGGTTGCGTCTCCCACCAAGCATCCGAGCTTTTCGAGCTTTCGCTTCAGTCGCTCGCCGTCACATGTCCGCCGGATTCCGGAATAGCAGGACGGCGCGGGGTCGACTCCGGCTTCTTCTCGAGGGCCAAGTCTACCACTTCTTCCATGGCTTTCACGAAGTGGATCTTCATCTCGCCGATCTGCTCGCTCTTGAGATCCTCGCGGACGTTGACCTCGTTTTCGAACGGCATAATGACCTCGCGCACGCCGCTGCGCTTGGCGGCCAGCACCTTCTCCTTGATGCCGCCGACGGGCAGCACCTGGCCGGTGAGGGTGATCTCGCCGGTCATGGCAAGGTTGGTGCGGACGCGGCGGTCGGTCAACATGGAAAGCAGCGCCGCCGCCATGGTGATGCCAGCCGAAGGGCCGTCCTTGGGAATGGCGCCGGCGGGGACATGCACATGGATATCGCTGGTCTTGAACAGTTTGGGATCGATGCCGTATTTCTTGGCGTTGCCGCGCACCCAGGTGAGCGCCGCCTGCACGGATTCCTGCATGACGGGGCCGAGCTGCCCGGTCATGATCAGGCCTTTGCTGCCGCCGGGCATGCGTCCCGCTTCGATAAAGAGGACGTCGCCGCCCACCGGCGTCCACGCAAGTCCCACGGCCACGCCCGCGCGGCGGGTGCGCTCGGCCACTTCGGTATCGGTGCGGAAGCGGGGGGCGCCGAGGTCCTTCTCCACCAGTTGCAGCGTCACCTCGGTCTTCTCTTCGCGCACCCCCTCAGCGATGCGCCGCGCCTGTTTCCGGCAGATGGCACCGATTTTCTGCTCCAGGTTGCGCACGCCCGCCTCGCGCGTATAGCGCTGGATGATGAAGCCCACCGCTTCCTCGGTGAAGTGGATATCCTTTTCCGGGTCGAGACCGTTGTCGGCGGTCTGGCGCGGGATCAGGTAACGGAAGGCGATGATGGTCTTTTCATGCTCGGTGTAGCCTTCGAGAGGAATGATCTCCATGCGGTCCCGCAGGGCGTCGGGCACGGGGTCGAGCACGTTGGCGGTGGTGATGAAGAGGACCTTGGAGAGATCGAAGGGCACATCCAGGTAGTTGTCGCGAAAGGTGGAGTTCTGTTCGGGATCGAGCACTTCGAGGAGCGCGGAAGCGGGGTCGCCGCGAAAATCCCGGCCGAGCTTATCGACTTCGTCGAGCATGAAGACGGGATCGTTGGTTCCGGCCCGCCGCAGCCCTTGAATAATCTGGCCGGGGAGCGCGCCGATGTAGGTTCGCCGGTGGCCGCGGATCTCGGCTTCGTCGTGCATGCCTCCCATGGAGATGCGCGCGAACTTGCGGCCCAGGGAGCGCGCGATGGATTTCCCGAGCGAGGTTTTCCCTACTCCGGGCGGACCGACGAAGCACAGGATGGGGCCCTTCAACACGGGACGCAGTTGCAGCACAGCGAGGTAGTCCAGGATGCGATCCTTCACTTTTTCCAGGTCGTAGTGATCTTCGTCGAGGATTTCAGCTGCGCGCTTCACGTCCACCTGCGAACCGGAGGAGAGGCTCCACGGAAGGGTAGACATCCACTCGAGGTAGGTTCGCGTGACGCCGTACTCGGGCGAGGCCGGAGACATCCTGGAGAGGCGGGTCAGCTCGCGGACGGCTTCGGTCTTGACTTCCGGGCTCATCCCGGCGGCATCCAGCTTCTTGCGCAGATCTTCGATATCGCGCGACGATTCGTCGCCCTCGCCGAGCTCCTTCTGGATGGCTTTCAACTGCTCGCGGAGGTAGAATTCGCGCTGGCTGTCGGAAAGCTGGCCCTGGACCTGCGACTGAATGCGGCTGCGCAGTTCGAGCAGCTCCAGTTCGCGAGTCAGGTCGAGGTTAATTTCGTTGAGGCGGACGCGCCCATCCGGCTGCTCGAGCAATTCCTGACGCTCGGCGGCGCTGAGCGAGGGCACGTTACCGGCCACCCAATCGGCCAGGCGGCCGGCTTCCGGGATCTGGACGGCCGTGGATGCCAGGTCGTCGGATAGATTCGGGGTCGCCTCCACGATCTGGCGGAACAGGCCGACCACATTTTGGCGGAGCGCTTCCACCTCCGTAGTAATTTCCGGCTCGATTTCCGGAATGCGTTCGACGCGGGCCTTGAGAAACGGCTCGGTGGCGGTGAATTCGCGCGTGCGGATGCGCGCGATGCCTTCGCAGAACAGGAGGAAGTTCTCTTTGGGAGCGCGGATGGCCTTGTGCATCACGCACACAGTACCGACTCCGTAGAGGTCCTCCGGCTTGGGGGATTCCACCCGCGGATCGAGCTGGGACACCACCGCGATGGTGCGATTTTCGCCCAAGGATTGGACCAGCGCGACGGAGGCAGGACGCCCCACCGTGATGGGCAGCATGGCGCCCGGAAAGATCACCGTGTCGCGCACGGTGAGCACCGGCAGTTCTTCGAGGGCATCCGCAGGCTTGGGCGCGGGTTCGAGTTGTTCTTCTTCAACAGGCATGGCTATAGGGCTATTTCGGTTCAAAGGGCCAGACGGCGGTGGTGGTGTAGCCGCCATCGACGGCAATCACCTGGCCGGTGATGAAATCGGAGCCGCGTCCCGCGAGGAACACGGCCAGCGGAGCGACATCCTCCGCCGTCCCCGGGTTCGGATTCGCCTGGCAGCCCTTCAGCCAGTCCCGCATGGTTTGCGACTGCCAGACGTGACGGTTCAAATCGGTTACGATGAACCCCGGCGCGATGCAATTCACCTGGATGTTGTAGCGCCCCCACTCCGCGGCCAGAACCTTGGTCAACTGCGCCAGCGCTCCCTTGGACATGGCGTAGACCGAAAGGTAGGGCAATCCGAGAAGCGACATCAGGCTCCCGATGTTGATGATCTTCCCGCCTTGTCCGCGAGCGATCATGCGCGCGCCGAACTGCTGCGTGAGCCGCACGATGCCGGTCAGGTTGGTGTCCATGACCGTTTGGTACTCGGCTTCGGTGAACTCCTCGAAGCGTTTGCGGATGACGGTTCCCGCCACGTTGACGAGAATGTCCGGAGCGCCCACGGCCTCTACGGCGCCGGCGATGGATTGCGAATCGCAGACGTCGAGGCGCAAAGCGCGGCCCCCGATTTCAGCGGCGCGGGCTTTCAATTCCGCCTCCGAACGGGCCGCCAGCGTAACGGTCGCGCCTGCTTCCGCCAACTGGCGCGCGATGGCGAGGCCGATTCCACGGCTCGCGCCTACGACCAGCGCCGTCTTATCCTGCAAGGAGAATATTCGCACGCCACATTATACCTTTCCGGCATTGAAACACGCGCAATGCGACGCGGTGTATACTTTCAGACTACCGGAACTTGAATTGGCGATTGCGATCGCGAGGGAGGTTATGCGATGACCGATACGGATGGCGCGCCGGGGCAAGGCCGCCGGGCGTTTCTGAAAGAACTGGCGGGCGCGGGCGGCGCCTTGCTGATGGCGGAACAGGCCGGGCGCCTGACGGCACAGACGGCCGCGGTTCCGGACTGGAAGAAGCAGATGGGTCTCGAGACGTATACGGTTCGGGACCTGGAGGCCAAGGATTTCGAAGGGACCATGGCCAAGGTGGCCGGGATCGGGTACAAGGAAATCGAGCCCGCTACCAGCTACGGGCGGCTCGATCCCAAGGCGTTTCGCGCGTTGATGGACCGATTGGGGCTGACCGCGGTGAGCACACACGTGGGCGCTACGGACAATGCCGATTTGGAGAAGCAGCTTGAGGGATACCAGACGATGGGGATCAGGTATACCGAAATCAACGGCGGCGGCGCTGGTGGCGGGCGTGCGGCCACACCGGCGCCGGCAGGCGCGGCGGGAGCGCGGGGCGCGATGACGGAGGAATCCGTGAAGCGAAGGGCCCAGGAGATCAACCGGCACGGGGAGATCGCGAAGAAGTTCGGCCTCAAGATGCTGATCCACAACCACACGGGCGAGTTCGAGCTGCTGGAAGGCGGCGAGAAGACGCAGTACGACGTGCTGCTGGCGGAGACGGATCCGGCGCTGGTGGCGATGCAGCTCGATATCGGCTGGGCCTCCGTGGCGGGGCAGAACATCCTGGCAATGTTCAAGAGAAGCCCGGGCCGGTTCGAACTATGGCACGTGAAGGACGCACGGGGCATCAAGGCCATGGCCGCCTCGATGAGTTTGCCGGAGCGGCAGAGCGCGGCCTATCTGGTTCCGGTGGGGCAGGGAGAGATCGATTACAAGGCCATCTTCGCCAATGCGTCGTTGGCGGGCATGAAGCATTTTTGCGTGGAGCAGGACAACGCCGCGTCGTGGGGCGATTCGATGGCGGCGGCTGGGGCGAGCTATCAGGGGTTGATGAAGATTCTGTCGTAGTCATTTGGGGGAGCGACGGACGCTGGAGCGCATTTTTATATTGACATGGACTAGTTTTTGATACAAACTAGATTTCATGAGAGACGATTCCCCAGCGCAGACTGCCTCGTATGGGCGGCGGGCTGCCGCCTATTGGTTTGTCGATGGGCTGCCAGAGATTCTGCTCGGGCTGGTGCTCGTCGTCTTTGGCGCATTGGCGATGCTGTGGCGCATCGGTGGGCCCGGGCAATTGCGGCGGTTCGACTTCGCGGTTTTCTTCGCGGGGATCATCCTCTATGGGAGCCTGGGGCGTAGGTTCCTCGATTTCCTGAAATTACGCTTCACCTATCCACGCACGGGGTATGTGCAACCGCCCGAAGAAGACGAGTGGCGGGTTGAGACGATGACTACTCTTGACCTGCGGCATCGGCCGCCGGCTCGGGAAAACGTGACGTCCTTCCACCTGCGGACGGAGTTGCCGATCGTGTTCGTCGCCTTCTTATGGTCATCCGATTGGTCGTCCGGCGGGAGCGAGATAGGGCGCTGGTACGCGCCCCTGGCGACGATTGCGTTGGCGGCGGCGCTTTATGGCCTGAACCGGAGATCGGAGCATCCCTATCGGTGGTGGCCGGCGCTGATCCTGGCGCTCGTGGGGTTGGCGTTCCTGTGGGTGGACGTCCCGGGGCCATTGCGCCACCCACTGCCGCTCTTGTTGGCGGGACTATGGCTGGCGGTACAGGGCGCCTACACGCTGCTGCACTATCTGCGTGCGAATCCGCAACCGCAGAGAGCGGAGGGCGTGAAGGCGTGACCGATCAAGCCCAGGAGATCGCCCAGCTGGATCGCATGATCCACGAACCGGCGCGGCTGACGATCATGCTGATCCTCGATGGCGTCAGCGAAGCGGACTTCCTCTATTTGCAGCGCGAAGGCGGATTCACGCAAGGGAATCTGTCTGGCCATTTGACGAAGCTGGAAGACGCCGGGTACGTGGAAATCGAGAAGAAGTTCAAGGGCAAAGTGCCGTTGACCTTGTGCCGCCTCACGGGCGCGGGCAAGGCGGCTTTTGCGGGGTACTCGCAGCGCATGATGGGTCTGCTGAAGGGCAACGGCTCGGCGGGTTGATCGCGTCCACTCCAGGCGTACGCGGAGAGCATCTTGAGGGTGTGCGAGTTCTACTTGTGGACGCCGTGCTCTGCAGGCGCAACTCGTGCTGAAGCTGGAGGCGAGAAAGGGACCGATTCAAATCCTGACGATCGATGGGGTTGAGAAGCCTTCCGCGAATTAGGGCACATTCACGGCGGATTCATCTTGCATCGGCTATGCTTTAGCGGGGAGAGTTATGCGCGTGAGACTGTGGATCGGGTTGGCGGCGGCGGCCGTGCTGGCGGCTGGGGCGGAGAAGCGGCTGGAGATGAAGGATCTGCCGCCGGCGGTGCGGAAGACCGTTCAGGAACAGACACAGGGGGCCGAGATCAAGGGGCTATCGAAGGAGACAGAGGACGGCAGGACATCGTACGAGGTGGAAACCATAACGGGCGGCAAGCACCGCGATTTCGAGGTGAACGCCAAGGGGGCGGTCACGGAAGTGGAGCTGGAAACGGCCATTGAAAGCATCCCGGCCGCGGCGAGGGCGGCGATCGAAAAGCGGGCATCTGGCGGGAAGGTCGGGAGAGTGGAGACGATGACGCGGGGCGCGGCCACATTTTACGAGGCGGGGTACACGGGTAAGGATGGGAGAAGGCGCTCCGTGCTGGTGAAGCCGGACGGGACTGAGACCTGGGATTGAGATTCGTTTGACGGCGTGGATTGGGACCTGCGGGAGAAACACCGGCGGCAGGGACCACCGGCGGTACAGAGGCATCACGGCTTCGCTGTGGTTGGCAGGCGTAAGCGCCTGCCCCACTGGCATCAGCGCACAAAGAAGGCAGGCCAGGAGGCCCGCCCTACCTGGGATAGTCTGTTTGGGTTATCGACGCGGGAATTCCCGGGATGCTAAACTCCACAGCCTATGCTTCGATTGGCGGTGGTTGCGTGGCTTCTTGGCGGATTGGCGGCATCTCTAAACGCGCAAGCGGCCAACTCCGTCGACACGGCTCCAGCGTGGGTGGTTCCGACGGCGGATTTGAACGAGCGCCTGCCGGCCTGGCTGGCCTTCGACGGCGAGTACCGCAACCGGGTGGAGCGGTTCGGGGGCATCGGCTACAAACCCGTCAACGACAACCACGATCTCAGCCGGCTGCGCGTGAAACTGACGATCCAACCCACGCACTGGCTGATGTTCTTAGGAGAAACGCAGGACTCGCGAGTTTTCTTTAACCGCAACATACCCTCGACGCCGCCGTATCAGAACACGTTCGACATCCGGCAAGCTTACGTGCAACTGGGCAGCTCGACCAACGGCTGGTTCGACATCGTGGGCGGGCGGCAGAATCTGACGCTTGGAGAAGAACGGCTGGTGGGCCCTTCGGACTGGCTGAATATGGGGCGGACGTTCGACCTGGTGCGGCTCGATCTGCACCCGTCGTGGTTCCGGCTGAGCCTGTTCGCATCGTCGGTGATTGTGGCGCGCGACGGCGTGATCGACCATCACCTGGAAGGCAACAACCTGCATGGCGCGTACGGTACCCTGAACCGGCTGATTCCGCATGGCACGGTGGAACCTTACGTGTTCTGGCGCGTGGCGCCTGCGAGGGTGAAGCTTAGCGAGAATGCCGGGCGCGGCGCGCTGAGCGAATTCACCGTGGGCACGCGCCTGGTGGGCACAGCGCCGGGCGCGCTCGAGTACGACGTGGAGATGGACCGGCAATTCGGTTCGCTCGGGCCGGATACGATCGATTCCTGGGCGGGCCACTGGAATGTCGCGAGACCGCTCAACATGCGAGGGAGGCCGCGGCCGTTCGTGGAAGCGGACTATGCAAGCGGCACCAAGAATCCGACGAGCCTGACGTGGGGCACCTTCGACCAGATCTATCCATCGAGCCACAACAAGCTGGGGTTCGCCGACCAGGTGGGATGGCGCAACATCGAAGAGGTGCGCGCGGGAATGGCGGAGAGCCTGAGCCGGAAGTGGAAGTTCACGGAGACATACCAGAATTACTGGCTGGCCAGCGCACGCGACTCGCTGTATACCGCGAGCGGCGCTTCGGTGGCGCAATCCGCGACCGGGTCCGCGGGGCGGCACGTGGGGCAGGAAGTGGATGCGTGGGCGGAATGGGATTGGAGGGCGACGGCCAATATCGGTGTCGGATACGCGCGATTGCTGGCCGGCGCGTTTTTGAACCGGACGACGCTGGGGAAGGATTACAATTACCCGTTCGTGTTTGCGACGTATCGGTTCACACAGGGGAAGTGAAGGGCATTAGCAGAGGGCCGGTTGGCAACCGGCCGCAGGTTGACAACCTGCCCCACAAGCGGACCACAGCACAAGCAAATTACAGGTGGATGATGCCGCGCTGGATGGCGGCGGTGGCGGCTTGAGTGCGGTCCTGTACGCCGAGTTTGCTCAGGATGTTCTTGACGTGGTTCTTGACGGTGTGCTCGGCGATGGTCAGGGTGTAGCCGATTTGCTTGTTGGCGAGGCCGCGGACGATCAGCTCCAGGACTTGCAGCTCGCGGGCGCTGAGGTCGGGCCGGGGGACCTGAGCGGCCAGAGCAGCGGCTACGCTGGGCGGCAGGTAACGGCGGCCCTCATTCACGGCGCGGATGGCGTTGAGCAACTCGTCGTGCAGAACGTCCTTGGTGAGGTAGGCTTGCATGCCGGCGGCGAGGGCGCGGCGGATATCTTCGTCGCCGCCGTAGGTGGTCAAGGCGATCATCTTGGCCTGGGGGAATTCGGCGCGGATGGCGGCGGCGGCCTCGGTGCCACCCATCACGGGCATGCGCAGATCGAGCAAGGCCACATCGGGCAGATGGCGGCGATAGAGATCCACGGCCTGCTGGCCGTTGGCGGCTTCGGCCACGACGGTCATATCGGGCTGCATGTTGACAATGGCGGTGACGCCGACACGCGCCACCAGGTGGTCTTCGGCGACGAGGATGCGAATGGGATCGCTCATGGCAGGGGGGCCGTTACCTCCACTTCCGTACCTTCGCCGGGGTGGCTGGACAGGCGCATTTCGCCGCCCAGGCGTTCGGCGCGCTCGCGGATTCCGAGTAAGCCGAAATGTCCCAGAGAAGAGAACACGTCCTTTGGCTCAAACCCGCGCCCGTTATCGACGATGCGCAGGCATATTTTGCGGCCTTCCGTAGTCAGTTTAATCGAAATCCGGGTAGGCTGGGCGTGCTTGAGGGCGTTGGCGACGGCCTCCTGCGCAATGCGCAGCAGGTGCTGTTCGATCTCTTGCGGCAGGAAGCCCGGCTGACCGGTGACGGTTACCTGAACCTCGACGCCCGTTCCGGCGGTCCACATTTGCGCGCCGGACTGAAGGGCGGCGCCGAGGTCGTGCTCATCGAGGATGGAAGCGCGCAGGTCCATGACGGAACGGCGGGCTTCGGTCAAACTGTGGCGGGCCATGCGCTGGGCGATGTCCAGGTACTTGCGCGCCGGAGACTCTTCGGCCGGCATGCACATGGCGACGGCATCGAGCTGGGAAGAGATGCCGACGAAGCCTTGGGCCAGAGTGTCGTGGATTTCGCGGGCCAGGCGCGCGCGCTCCTCGAGCACCAGGGCAAAGCGATTGCCGATTCTCCGAAGGCGCAGGCGGTAGGCCGCCCAAAAGGCTCCGAATAGCGGCGCGGCGCACGCCAGACGAAACCACAGGGTCTCGTAAAAATGGGGGAGCAGCTCGAAGGCGAAAGACGTCTCGGCGGAGGGAGCATCGGGGGCTTCGGCGCGAACGACGAAACGGTAGCGGCCGTGACCGAGGCTATTGTAGCCGGCGGTTCGACGATTGCCGGCGCGCACCCAGTCCTTATCGAGACCTTCCAGGCGGTAGGAGTACCGCACACGCTCCGGAGCGTTGAGGTGGATGCCGTCATAGCGGATTTGCAAACGCCCGCTTCCGGGCCCGAGGCGTGCGGGCGCGAAGAGGTCCACGGCGCGGCCATCGGCAGTCAAACTAACCAGGTGGACCGCGGGCGCGGGCTCCGGGCGCCGGGGAACGGACGGGTCGAGGATCGCCAAGCCGCTAGTGGTGGTGAACCACAGACGGCCATCGGAAGTGCGGGTTCCGCCGAGAGCGATGGGATAGGCGGCGCACTGGGCGCTGCGCAAGCCATCCTCGACGCCATAGTTGTCGATGGCCAGAGAGGGCGTCCGGCCGGCGGCATAATCCCAAAGCGGGCCCTTGAAAATGCGGCAGAGTCCGCGCGTGGTACTGAGCCACAAGGACTCGCCATCGCCGACCACGCTGGCGATATTGTCGCTCAGGAGGCCGTCGCGGGCGGTGAACTTGAAAAAACGGCGGTCGCGGTAGACGCTCAGGCCGCCGCCGAAGGTGCCAATCCAGATGGCGCCATCGCGATCCCGATAGAGCGCGCGGATCTGGTCGCTGGGGAGGCCGTCGGCGGTGGTAAAGAGGCGCTTATCGGAGCCGTTGACGCGCCACAGTCCCTTGCCATAAGTTCCGGCCCACAAAGCGCCATCGGCGCCCTCCTGTACGGCGACCACGGCATCGGCGATCAGAGGGCCGCCAGGGATGACGTTGCGCTCGCGCCCGTCGCGCAATTCGCTCAAGCCGGTGGTGGAGGCGAGCCAGACGCGTCCGGCGGAATCCTCGATCGAATCGAAAACGCTGCGGCGGCCGAGGGGGTCGGGCGCGGGATGGATCTGGAAGCGGCCGCCGGAAAGGCGCGCCATGCCGAGGCGGGTGGAGACGAGGAGGTCGCCGGCGCGGGTCTCGCGAATGGAGAACACCTCGGTGGCGGGAAGGCCGTCGCGTTCCGTGAAGAGCCGCGGGTTCGGGCTGAACAGCATCAGTCCGCTATCGTGGAAGCCCACCCAGACGCGTCCGGCGTGGTCCTGGAAGACGGCGTCCGGCTCGTCGCTGGGCAGGCCCTCGGTCTTGCCGTAGACGGTGAAGAGGTCGTCGCGCATGCGGGTGAGGCCGTCACCGGCGCCGACCCAGAGATCGCCTTCGCGATCCTCGAGGAGCGAATAGACGATATCGCGCTCGCCGCCCGCAGCGCCGGTCGAGACGAAACGGCTGCCGTCGAGACGCGCCAGCCCAGCGTTCCCGCCGAGCCAGATGTTGCCATCGCGATCCTCACACAGGGCGCGCACGAATGGATCGGGCAGGCCATCGGCCGCGGTGTATTGGCGCACGGCGCCGGACGGGGAAACTTCCAGCAGGCCGAGGCTGCCGCCGATCCAGAGACGGTCGTGGCGGTCGGCCAACATGCTGGCGATGACGTTGCCATTGAGATCCCGGGCGGGTACGACCTGCGTGAGCTTGCCGCCCGAAAGCTTGACTACCCCGGCGTAACCGGCGATCCAGAGGTTGCGATGGCGGTCTTCACAGACAGCGCGTATGGGCGCCACGGGCAATTGCGGACCGAGGGGAAAATTCGTGAACTTATCGTTCTGAAAGCGGCTGAGGGAAACGCCCGCCACGATCCAGAGGGCGCCGGAGCTATCGACGCTGAGTCTCAAGATCTCACTATCGGGCAGACCGTCCTTGGCGGTGTAGGTATGAAAACGGCCGCCGTTGAAGCGGCCCAGGCCGCTCGAGGTGCCGATCCAGAGGGAGCCATCGGGCGTGGAGGCGAGCGACGTGACGGAGTCGGCGGGGATGGCGCTATTGACGGTGTCAAAGACGACGAACTCGTAGCCGTCGTAGCGCGCCAGGCCCTCATCCGTACCGAGCCACAGGTAGCCGTCGGCGGTCTGGGCGATGGCGTGGATGGTGTCCTGGGGAAGGCCGAGTTCCTGGGTCCAGACGGTGCGCGAGTATTGGGTGAGGCTCTTGCGGGGATCGAGCGCGAAGGCGCCGGATGCGAGGAAGCAGCCGAGCGCGAAGGCGAGCAAGAGTCTGGGCGGCACGGGGGTCTTCAGAACTTTAGTATAAGATGCAGGGGGCAGCGAGCAGCAAGAAGACAGGCGGGCCCACGATGCCGTGGGCGCCCCGGCCCGTCCCACTTACTTGCCGATGCAGAAGGTGGAGAAGATGCGATTGAGGATGTCGTCGGCGGTGGTGGCGCCGGTGATGGCGTCGATGGGGCGGAGGGCGGAGTAGAGATCGAGGAGGAGCATTTCATGGGGGATGCCGGCTTGAGTTGCGGCGTGAGCCTGGCGCAGGCAGGCTTCCGATTCGCGCAGGAGACGCTCATGGCGGAGGCTGGTGATGAAGCCGGTCTCCTGTTCGAAAGCGCCGCGGGGCGCGACGGCTTCCAGGATGGCGGAGCGAAGTTCGGGAATGCCCTGGCCGGTGAGGGCGGAAACCGGCGCGGCGTCGGGAAAAGCCGGGCCGGCCGAGCTTCCCAAGTCACACTTATTGCCGACCAATAGGAAGCGGCCTTGGGACTGGGCGCGCGCCGCCAGCGCATGATCCGGTTCGGCGGGCGGAACGGAGAAATCGACGACGACCAGCGTCAAATCGGCATCCGCCATGGCCTGATAACTGCGCTCGATGCCGAGCGCTTCCACGAGTTCCGCGCCTTCACGAATGCCGGCCGTATCGACGAGTTTCACGGGGATGCCGCCGATGGAGGCGGTTTCCGAAATGAGATCGCGTGTGGTTCCGGGGATGTCCGTGACGATGGCGCGGTCCTGTTCCAGCAGGGCGTTGAAGAGACTGCTCTTGCCGACGTTGGGGCGGCCGACGATGGCCAGGGTCAGGCCGGAGCGGACGAGCGAGCCGTATTGGAAGCTATCGGCCAGGTGAAGCACGCCATCGAGAATGGGATGGATGCGGCGCAATATTTCCGTGGAGGGCGCGACGCTGACGTCATCTTCGGCGAAATCGATGCCTGCTTCGAGGAGCGCAATCAGTTCCAGAAGTTGCTCTTTGAGGGGAGCGATGCGGCGCGAGACGGAGCCGCCGGCCTGTTGCGCGGCGACGCGGGCCTGATAGAGCGTGGTGGCTTCGATCAGGTCGCGGACGGCTTCGGCGCGGGGCAGGTCGAGACGGCCGTTGAGGAAAGCGCGCAAGGTGAACTCGCCGGGCTCGGCGATGCGCGCTCCCGCTTCGACGGCGCGTTCGACGGCATGGCGCAGAACGACGGGAGAGCCGTGGCAGGAAATCTCGACGACATCCTCGGCCGTGTAGGAGCGGGGCTTCTCGAAGAACGTGGCGATTACGTTGTCGACCGGGTGGCCGGCGCGATCCAGGAGTTCGGCCATGCTGGCGCGCCAGGGACGCCAGGGGGAATCGGGGGAGACGCGCAGGAACGTTTCGGCGATGGCGCGCGCTTGCGGACCGGAAAGGCGGACGACGCCGATTCCGCCGCGGCCGGGGGGAGTGGAGATGGCGACGATGGTGTCGTGAAGGGTCATGAAAAACGGACTTCGCTCAAAGCCGATGATAGCGGATGGGCGGCGGGGCGGGGCTAATTGGCCGTCGGGTCTTTTTCGACGTGGTCGATGACCATCACTTCGAGCGGGGCGGTTTTCGGTTACAGCCTGAGGCCGAGTTGCCCAGGAAGCGCCCAGATGTATGCGCCCTCCATATCAATGGCCCTGCCCGGGGCAGCGGGAGGCTGATCGAGGAGGTAGGGTGAGAGGTCCAGGGTGAAATCGTAGGCGCCGGCGAGCCCGGTTTCGTCAATGACGTGACGCGAGGTGAAGGGAGGGTCCAGGGCAGCAGCGGCGAACTGCGCCATCGAGTACCTTTCGAATTTGGCGCCCTCCGTTATTCCGGCGGAGCTCGCCTTCGGATCGCCCTCGGTTTCTGACTTGTGGAGCTTGGGACCGCTTCGAGCCACCACCAGGGCGTAGACTGGAAGGTCCCGCGTTTCGAGGTGGTAGGCGAGACCGAGACGCTCCTTCAGCAGCGCCTGCAACATCAGCTTGAGCTGCTATTCGGGAACGGGGCTGGCGGTTTTGGCGGCGATATCGTAGACGATATCGGTGGGATAGTCGCGCCACTTGGGGCCGATTACGCGGAAGTTTTCGTATCCCCAGGCCCACATGATGAAATTGCCGAGGGTTCCGTGGAGGGTGGAGCTCACCGGCGTGATCTGGAAGGTCGATCCTCTGCGTGGGGCATCGGCGGGAAGTCGTTTGACCGATGCCACGTCGAACGTGGGCGCAACCACGGCGGGCTGCGCCAGGATACCGCCGCAGGCAAACAATAGCGCGGCCGCCAGTCTCATTTTCTTATGGCTTCATTATCGTTGACGGAGGCTCGGCAGTGAGCGTGCAGGATGAATCGCGAAGCTTCTTGCGCCCGGAGCGGCGCCGAGTTCCGGCCAGTTCAAGGCCCAAAGAAGGCAGGCGGGCCCACAAGAGTCGTGGGCGCCCCGGTCCGCCCCACTGGCTACAAATCGCCCGCAAGGCGGAAGCCGTAGTCGGCGTAACGGAATTCGGGGGGAATGCTGCTGCGGGCGGCGCAACGGGAGACTTTCACATGATGGCGCCAGGCTCCGCCGCGCGAGGCGCGCCGTTTGCCGGCGGCGGGACCGGTGGGATTCTCGGCCGGTGAGACCGCATAGTAGCCGGGATGGTACCAGTCGGCGCACCACTCGTGGACGTTCTCGCAGATATCGAAGAGGCCGTAATCGTTGGGATCGGACGTAGCGACGGGCTCGGGGCCCTCGCGCCAGCGGCCGGCATATCCGGCGCGCGTTTCCGGCGCGGCATCGCCCCACGGATAGAGGCGGCGCTCGTATCCGCCGCGCGCGGCGAACTCCCATTCGGCTTCGGTGGGCAAACGGAAATGGGCGCCCCACTCGACGGCGAGCCACTTGCAATAGGCCACCGCGTCGAACCAGTTTACCGACGTGACCGGCTGCGTGGGGCAGGTGAACTCGGTCCGTTCGCGCATGGTGACCCGGCGGAACGCTTCGTAATGCGCGTTGGTGGTCTGGTAGCGGCAGAGCAGAAACGGCTCGACGGTTACGCGATGGGCGGGGCGTTCATCGTCGCGGCCGTCTTCCTGGCCCATGAGGAACGCTCCGCCGGGGATGCGGATCATGTCGCCGGGTTCGAGGCGAGTGGCGCTCATCTTCGAGAATCGAAAACTGGAGCTTGCGCTCGTTGGCGTCCACGCGGTCGAGAATCACGCGCACCGAGTCGCCGGCCGCAAACTCGCGGCGGGTGCGCTTTCCAACGATCTTGCGGACGCTCTCCTGATAAGTGTACTCGTCGCCGGGCAGCGTGTCGACGGGAACCAGCCCCTCGATGAACAGGTCCGCCAGTTCGACGAACAAGCCATACTTGGTGACGCCGATGACCAGCGCATCGAAATCCTGCCCGACGCGGTCCGCCATGAACCGCACTTTCTTCCACTCGACCAACTCGCGCTCGGCGTCCGCGGCGCGGCGCTCCGAATGCGAACACTCGCCGGCGATCGCGGCCAGCGCGGGTTCGGGGGGGAGGCTGGCGGCCTGGCCCGTCAAGACTCCGCGCAGCAGGCGATGCACCACCAGATCCGGATAGCGGCGGATGGGCGATGTGAAATGCGTGTACGTTTCGGCGGCCAGCGCGAAGTGGCCTACGTTATCGGTGCTGTAGCGGGCCTGCTTGAGCGAACGCAGCATCAGGTAACTCAGAATGCGCTCTTCCGGCTTGCCTTCGATTTTGGCGACCAGGCGCTGGTAATGACGCGAGGTGATATTGATATCCGCGCCGGCCACTTCGATCTCGCGGCGGCGCTTGGTTCCATCGCGATGGCGGTCGGTAATGCCGAACCTTTTTACGGGAATCGCGCCAACGCCCAGCGAGCAGCCGAAGTGGGCCGCGACTTCCTCGAACTCCATCACGCGCTTGGGATCGGGCTTTTCGTGAATGCGGTAGATGGACGGCACGCCGGAATTTTCGAGATGCGACGCCACCGCCTCATTGGCCGCCAGCATGAACTCCTCGATGAGGCTGTGCGCGATGTTGCGCGGCGCGCGTTTCACGCCGGTCATTTCGCCAAACTGGTCGAACTCGATGAGCGGCTCGGGCAAATCGAAATCGATGGAACCGCGGCGGACGCGCTTGCGGTTGAGGATGAGCGCCAACTCGCGCATCAACTCGAAACGCGCGACGAGCGGCTGGTAGCGTTGGCGCAGATCCGCATCGCCCTCCAGAACCAGGTGGACGGCGGTATACGTCATGCGCTCCATGCTGCGAATCACGCCGGGCATGAATTGCTGCGACACGATTCCGCCCTGATGGTCGATCTCAAGAAGGGCCGAGAGCACCAGGCGGTCCTCATGCGGGAGCAGCGAACAGATGTTGGTGGAAAGCTCGTAGGGCAGCATGGGCACGGCGCGGTCCGGGAAATACACGCTGGTACCGCGCAGACGGGCCTCGACATCGATAGGCGTGCCGGGGCGCACGTAGTGGCTGACGTCGGCGATGTGCACGTGGAGGGCGTAGTTTCCGTTGGCCAGGCGGTCCACCCATACGGCGTCGTCAAAATCGCGAGCCGTCTCGCCATCGATGGTGACCACGTCCATGCCGCGGAAATCGCGGCGGCCCGCAAGGTCGCTTTCGTCGATGGCAGTGGGGACGGCTTCGGCTTGTTCGATCGCTTCGGCGGGGAAGCGGTTGGGCAGGTGGTGCTTGCGGATGACGGTTTCGACGTCCACGCCGAAATCGTCGGGATGGCCGAGGATTTCGATCACGCGGCCGATGGGGTTCTCGCCCTTCTCGGGGAATTCGAGGACCTCGACATTTACGATCATGCCGTTGAGATCCGCTACGGAAGAAACCGTGGGCGCGGCCACGCCGATGCGGTCGACCAACGGCCCGGCCGGGGGCGTCTCCATCCCTTCGGGGATTTCGATCCACTGCTGGATGCGGCCCTCGTGCGGGACCACGTACTGGCCCCGGCGGCCGATGCGGAACTCGCCAACCACGGTGGGGTGGGCGCGCTTGAGGACCTTGACGATTTCGCCATCCGCGCGGCCGCCCGCCTCGATGCGCGCGATGCGCACCACCACGCGGTCGCCGTGCATCGCCTTTTGGGCTTGCTCGGGAGGGATGAAAATGTCGCCCGCGATACCGGGCATGGGGCGGTCGGAGATCAGGAAGCCGTAGCCGTCGCGGTGCATGTTGAGGCGGCCGACGGCAAATTCGCGGCTGCGCGCGGTGACGGCGAAGTGCCCGGAGCGAAGCTCGATCAAATCGCCATGCGCGGTCAGGCGAGCGAGCGTGGTTTCGAGGTCGGCGCGCCCTTCGGACCTGGTTCCCAGTTCCCGGACCAGTTGCTTGAAGTTGGCGCGGGCATGGGGCAGTTTGGCGATGTGCGCGAGCAGTTCCGCGTCGGTCATACACCGATTCTAGTGGAAGGGCGCCCCCGTTGCTAAGACAGCTTGAGATTTGGGAGAGTGGCCCGTGGGTTGCTTAAACCGGAACCATGCCGGCCGAAGCTGAGGCGCGACTCCCCGCGGCGCAATCCGCCATCCCGCCGGACAACGGGCAACCTGTTCACCAGCATCGCCTGACTGCGGCTATGCTGGTGGCCGGCTCCGTGCTGTTCGCCCTGCTGGTGGGGGAGGCCGCCGCACGGCTGTCGATGGCCCCGCCGTACCGGTCCAACCGCGTGCTCAGACTTGTGCCCAGTCTGCATCGCGCCGACCCGCTGATCGGCCGGGTCCTGAGCCCCGATCCGGTAAGGATCCATCACCGCGTGGTTGACCCGCGTGACGGCTCGGTGGTCTATGACGTGATGTATTCGGTCGACAAAGGCCAGCGGCTCACGGCGCGGCCGGCCCCCAATGGGCCTGCGCTGATTGCTACGGGGTGTTCCTTCACGTTCGGTAACGGCCTTAACGATGAAGATACGTGGCCGTCGCTGCTGCAAGCGGGCTTGCCCGATTACCGGGTGAAGAACGTGGCCGGCATGGGTTATGGCACCGACCAGGCTCTTCTGGCGGCCGAACGGCAGATACGGCAATCTCCGGGTGGTACGGCGGCAGTGGTGCTTGGATTCGGCGATTTCCAGGTGGATCGGAATCGCAGTTCCCAGGGTTGGATGGTGAGTGTCTACCCATTTAGCAAACCCCGGTTCGCCATCGGCCCCGAGGGCGACGCCGTATACAAGGGCCAGGTATCGGCCTGGACTCTGGGCCTTGCCGGCCGGTATTCGGACCTATTGGCGCACACCGCGAACGTCGTTGCGAACCGCATTTATGGGGCGCCCACTCACGAAGGCGCCGAGGAGCTGACAGCGGCGCTCATTACAACCTTCGCGAAGCGGTTTGAGGCGATGGGGGTGCGGCTCGCCGTGGTTGTGCTCCCCTGGTCGGACGACAATACGCCCCAATCGCGCGGCGATCGGGCGTTCGTGGTCGAACACCTGCGGGCGGCGCATATCCCCACCATGATCCTGGATCTGCCCCGGCTCCCCGACGGCCGGTTCGATCTCAAGAGGTTCAGCCTGGGCTACGATAAACACCCCAACCGGCAGTACACCCAGGCTTTGGCGGAGCAGTTACGCCAATTCCTACTCGCCAACAAGATCGCTGCGCCCCGGGCCAACGGCAATGAGTGAGACCACCGGCGCGGCGAAGGCCGTCCCGTCGCTCGATGGGCTGCGCGCCATTTCCATCGGGCTGGTATTGCTGGGACACGCGACGCGCTTGGGGTTGGGGCATTCCTTCCCGTTCCGCCTTGCCTTTTCGCACGCGATCCTGGGCGTCGACGTCTTCTTCGTGATCTCCGGCTATCTGATCACGACGCTCCTGCTTGAGGAGAAGGCCAAATTCGGGTCGATATCGCTGCGGCTGTTCTACATTCGAAGATCTCTCCGCATTCTGCCCGCGTTCCTGGTTTTTGTAGGGACCCTTTTTGTAATGAATGTCATGGGCTACGCGAACATCCCGACGCGGCTATGGATCTTCATTCTCACGTACACGAGCAACTTCACGCCGCGCGTCTGGGTTGTAGGCCATCTATGGTCGCTGTCGGTTGAGGAACATTTCTATCTCCTGTGGCCGCTTGCCGTGCGCTTTGCGAAGATTCGCACGTGCGTGGGAATCGCCGTTCTGGCGATTTTCGCCGGTATCCTGATTCGCGCGGCGGCTGCACTCACCGGCTACCAGATTGTGAACCCCAATCTGCCGGACGCCACGCCGTACGTGGTGGGGCCGATCGCGATGGGGTGCCTGCTGGCTATAGCAGGGACGCGGGCGCGAACGATCGCTCTTCGCTGCCGCAAGTGGGCGGGTCCGGCCACGCTGTTGGCGACGGCCGTCATTCTCCTGCTGGACACGGTTGACCTGAGAGCGGCCAATCGCCTGCGGGATATCGTCATGAACCTGCTGGTGACGCTGGTGGTCGCGCGATTTGTTTTCCTGCCCACCGGCCTTGCGGCAGCGTGTTTGAACAGCCGCCCCTTGGTTTTCATCGGGAAGCTGAGCTACTCGCTCTATCTCTGGCAGCAACTCTTCATGCATCCCTCTTCCAAGGCGGCGATCTGCAAATTCCCGTGGAACGTAATGGGCGCGTTCGCAACGTCTTGCGCATCTTATTTCTTGATTGAAGCTCGGTTTCTGAAGCTTCGAAAACGCTTCCGGCGCACGCGGGCCGTGGAAGCTGCGGCGGTGGGCATTCCTACAGATTCTCGCTCAGAGCCAATTCTCCCGACGGTGTGACAAACGGCTGCCGGCGAAAAGGAATGCAAATTGCAACGTAGGTACGGCCGCTGGGCGTATCTTGAACACGACTCGTGCGCTCCAAGGAAGGAAAGGATCAAACAGTGGAGACTAACTCCCCGCTTCACGGGTTTGCACTGAGATTTTTGTCTCCCAGGCGAATCGTTTTTTTTCTAATGTGCGCGGCGATGCTGATGCGTGCGGATAGCGTTCTCATCGGCAACAATTGGGATCACGGCGTATTGGCCGATACGCAGAGTTATGAGGCGCCGGCGCAATCGTTCTTAGCACAAGGGCGATTCATCGAGTCGCCGAATTTCCAGGAATACCTGGCGAAGCTTTTTGGCGGCAAGCCATCGATGGAGCCGCAACCGATGTTCATCCGAACGCCCGGTTACCCGCTTTTCATCGCCGCCGTTTACGCATTGGGCGGCAATAGGCTGACGCTCATGCTGGTTGGTGTCTTGGTGAGCGGCCTCGGGATCTGGCTTACGTACCTTCTGGGGAAAGCGCTGTTCTCGGAAGCGGCCGGGGTCTTAGGCGCCATGGCGATGGCGGTGGATCCGCTGGGCACGTGGTGCTCCCAGGTGATCATGCCCGACACTTTATTCGCGACTTTGCTTACCGGCGGCGTATTGCTTGGCATCTTCCTTTTGAGAAGGCCGGGGTGGGCGTTGGCCGCCGGATTTGGAACCGTGCTCGCCGCCGCGACATTAGTGAAGCCCGTGATCTTCTATCTGCCGGTTCCGCTCTGCATCATGCTCTGGTTGGGGCGCGTTCCCAAGAGAATGATTCTTGGCGTGCTGGTTCCGGTGGCGCTGCTGGTGGGCGGCTGGGAAGTACGCAACATCACAACCTTGGGAACGGCGGAGTTCAGCGGCATACAGGGGATCAACCTGCTGATCTACCGGGCCGGCTCCATTGTGTCCAAGCAAGAGCATATTCCCATGGAAGCCGCGAAGGTGCAACTGGTTCGGTCTCTTCCGGCGCCCTCGTCAATGTCGTCCGCCGAGATGAACCGGGCGTATTCCAAAGCCGCCACGAAAATCATCGCTGCCCACAAGCTGATCTACTTGCGGGATGTTGCTCGCGGGATCGCGGTCATCGCCAGCTCTCCCATCCGCAACCATCTCGGCAACTGGTTCCTCATCTGTTCCGACGGCTTCCTGGCGGTGGTCTACTTACTGGCCGGGCTGGAAGCGGGATTTCTGCCCCGCGCCCAGGAGCGGGTGGTGCATGGGTTGGTAGCGTCGATTGCCATCTATCTGGTGCTGGTGTCGGCTGGGGCGGATTCAATCGACAGGTACCGTCTTCCGATCATGCCGTTGCTTGTGGTCTACAGTGGCGCCGGAGCCCTACGCGCCAAAGCCTGGTTGGCTCACCGGCCCGCAGGCTGGCTCAGCATGGCGCTGCGGAAGCCGCCGAGAGTCGGCTCGACCAGTTCGGCGGCATGAACTCGTGCGTCACAGGATGGCAGCGAGCGTGCTGAAAGCGTATAGACCATGGCAGGAGTGGCTCAGGCGACAGGGCGTGTGCGGCCGCCGCGCGACGAAAGGCTCGACATGGCTCGGGGCGTCGCACTGCTGTGCATCTATATCGACCACGTTTCGCATACCTGGCTACAGCAACTGACGCCTCGTTCATGGCAGGTCTGCGATTTCGCCGAGGTCTTTATCTTTGTTTCGGGTTACGCCGCGGCGCTGCGTTATGCACCGCTCATCGAGGAACAGGGATGGCTGGCTGGACAGCGTAAAGCGCTGCTGCGGTGCTGGACTCTGTATCGCGCCTACCTGGCGATGTTCGCCCTCACCATGCTCACCGTGTACGTCTGCTACCAGCATGGTTTAAGACAACCCGCTACCATCCTGGAAGCCTTCCTGAAGTCGCCCGGAACCTACTTGCCGCGCGCGGTCTACTTCAGTTACAGCCCCACGTTTTTCTCCATCTTTCCTCTCTACTGCATGCTCGTCCTGGCGATACCGACCCTAATGGTAAGCGTGCAGAGGCGGCCCTTTGCGACTCTGGCGGGTTCGGTTTGCCTTTATGGGCTGACGCACTGGCTGCACTGGCCGCACATGTTTTGGAGAACGACGGGCGAAGCGTGGGACTTCGACCCGGCCTCCTGGCAACTTCTTTTCGTAGGCGGCATGGCGGCGACACGCTTCGCCTGGCCGCGGCCGATCAATCCTCGATGGATGCGCCTGCTGGCCCTGGCCGCTGTCGTGAGCATAGCCGCCCTGTGCTTGTTGCACCTCTATGGGCGGCACTCGACGGGGGCCCTCAAGGTACATCTGGGACCGGCGCGGGTGGTGAACTTCGCCGCGTGGCTCATCTTGGCTCAGGCTTGGCTGGGACGGGTTCCACGCAGTAAATGGCTGCTGGCTTGCGGCCGCAATTCGCTGCTGGTTTTCTGCGTGGGCAGTTGGCTGGCGGTGGTGACCAGCCTGCTGATTTCCGCGTATCCGGGAACGTGGTCCCAAGGGTTGCTGCCGGTCGGCGGCGTGGCGCTGCTGATCGCACTGGCCCGTTTTGCGCTCCGAAAGCCGATTCCCCGGGCGCCCCGCGTGGAGCCGGTTCGGCCGCCGGCGGGGCTGGTGCTGGGCGAAAACGAGGAGTAGACCGGCCACGAAGTGGCAAGTTTTCCGGTTCTTTCGGACTTGCCGGGAATGCGGGGCGCGGCCGAGCGCAACCTCCACCTTTTGCCTGCAACGTTTGGGGGATCGGTCTCGTCAGTCTCTTGCTGGGAGCCGATGAGGCCTTTCGCGCTATTGCTGTTGCCTGCCGCCCTGTTCGCCGGGCAGGTTCGTTTCGCCCGTCTGGGCGATTTCAATGGAAACGTCGAAGTCCAGATGCAGGCCGCCGACCCGTGGGTGCAGGCCGAACGCAATCTGCCGCTGGTGGAAGGCGCATGGCTGCGCACGGGGCCGGGGTCGCGTGTCGAAATCGAACTGGACGAGGGCAGCGCCTGGCGGCTCGGTCCGGACTCTCAGGGCGAGATTTCCGATTACACGCGCCTCTCGACCGGCCAACTGATTACGCTATTGTCGCTCGACCGCGGCGTGGCCTATTTCACGGGCGAAGCGCGCGGCAGGGACTCGCTTTCGCTGGCCATCCCCGGCGCACAGTTGATCCTGACGAACGGAGCGCGCATCCGCTTGCGGGCCGAGGGCAGTTGGAGCGAGATGGCCGTGATCGAAGGGTCCGTGAAAGCCTCATCCCCCGACGTGGAAGTGGTGCTCGGAGAGGGGCAGACGGTGCGCATCGATTCGGCCAACGACGCGCGCCTGGCTTTCACCCACACAGTGGAGAGCATGGAACTGGACCAGTGGAGCGAAGCGCGCGATAAAGCGCTTTACGCGCCGGCCTCGGCCAGTCGCGTTCCGGAGCGCGCGGGAGTGGCGGATCTGGACAGCGCGGGCGAATGGGTACACACCGACGACCTGGGCGACGTCTGGAAACCTAAGACGGCGGCGGGTTGGACGCCTTTCCAGAATGGGCGCTGGCGCTGGTACGATGCGGCGGGCTATACGTGGGTGGGCGGCGATTCCTGGGGCTGGCTGCCGTGTCATTATGGGCGCTGGGCGCGGCGGGAGAACGTCGGGTGGGTGTGGGCGCCGGGAGAGAGCGAGGTGTTCAAACCGGGCGAGGTTTATTGGCTGCGAGGGGCGAAACTGGCGGGATGGGGACCACTGGCGCCGGGCGAGGAATGGGCGCCCTCATCCGCGCCGCGGCAGTTTACGGCCGCTAACACCACTTACGCGTCATGGGTGCAGGATGCCACGGCGATTGACCCGGCGGGTTTCACCGACCGGCCCAAGGAACCTCTGGGCGTGGCCGTGTTCGCGCTGGCGCTGCCGTCGCCGGCCTTCGTGGCATCGCGGCTGGACGCTACGCGACCGGTTCTGCGCGCGGGCAGTACGGCCGTGAACCCGGTGGTGCCGGGCGTGACCTACGATCCGCCGGAACCCGCGCCGCCTGATTCAGCCGACAGCCGGCCCTCCGCCGTGCTTACAAACCCGGACGCCGCCGAAGCGCCGTTAGTTGTGATGGGCTCGCCCGATGCGGTTCCGGCTGTGACGCAGCCGGCGGAACAAGCGGTCCTCTATGTGGCGCCGGTGTACACCGGCATCGTCGTGATGAATCCGCCGGAGTACCCGGGCGGGGCGCCGTCCCGGCCGCCGCGGACCCCGACGCAGACGGCAACGCCCGGTACGGCTACGGCGCCCGTCTCGCCACCGCCTGCGCCGCGGCCGCCGCCTTTGGGGCCGCGCACGCATCCGCCGGACCCGGCGCCGGCGCGAAAAGACCAGTAGCAAACGCGGACGACGAAAAATCGTCTGCGCCACGCGGCGTGTTTTCGATTGACATTGCCGCGCGACGGGTTATCATTTGTATTACTCCCCCGATTAAAGTCCGAGGTCCCGTTGAACTCCTCTAGCAAGCCAGTACTCCTAGACAGTGAACTCCCTGGCATTGAGCGCATCGCGCGCGGCAAGGTGCGCGATGTCTACGATCTGGGCGAGCATCTGCTGATTGTGGCCACCGACCGCATCTCCGCGTTCGACTACATTCTGGCCACGGGGATTCCCGATAAAGGCGAAGTCCTCACGCAGCTTTCCATTTTCTGGTTCGACTATTTGCGGGACCTCACGCCTACGCATTTCGTGACGGCGCGCGTGGAAGAGTACCCCGATCCGCTGCCGAAGTTCCGCAGCCAGCTCGAAGGCCGCTCGATGCTGGTGAAGCGCGCGCGCATGATCGAGATTGAATGCGTGGCGCGGGGCTACCTGGCGGGGTCGGGATGGAAAGAGTACTGCGAGCGGGGCACGGTTTGCGGCATCCCGCTGCCGGCTGGCCTGCGCGAAAGCGATAAGCTGCCCGAGCCTATTTTCACGCCGGCCACGAAGGCGCAGACGGGCCATGACGAGAACGTCTCATTCGATCGCGTCTGCGCATCGATCGGCGAGGACCTGGCCGGCCGCCTGCGCGATCTCACGTTGCGGATCTACGGCGCCGCGGCGCGCTACGCCGAAACCAAGGGAATCCTTATCGCCGACACCAAGTTCGAGTTCGGCTTCGTGGGCGGCGAACTGGTGCTGGCCGATGAAGTGCTGACGCCCGATTCGTCGCGCTTCTGGCCCGCGGCATCCTACGCGCCGGGCGGACCGCAGTTTTCTTTCGACAAGCAGTTCGTGCGCGACTATCTGGAATCCATTCGCTGGAACAAGCAGCCGCCGGCGCCCGCATTGCCCGCCGAAGTTGCGGCCAAGACCGGCGAGAAGTACCGCCAGGCCTACCGTGAACTGACCGGCCGCGAGCTATGAACTGGCTTGATATTGTCCTCCTGCTGATTCTGGCATGGTCCATCGCGACGAGTTTCCGCAAGGGCCTCACGCGGGAGGTCCTCGGTCTGGCTTCGGTGGTTTTGGCTTTCCTGCTGGCGCTCTGGTTTTACGGAACGGCTGGATCGTACCTGAAGCCGTACGTCAGTTCCGGTTCGCTGGCGAATTTCGCGGGCTTCCTGGCGGTATTCGCCGGCGTCATGCTGCTGGGGAGCCTGGCGAGCTTTGTGCTTGGCAAGTTTCTGAAGGTGACGGGGCTTTCCATTGTGGATCATGCGTTAGGAGCGGCGTTCGGAGCTTTGCGCGGGATGCTCATCGCAACCGTTCTGATCATGGCGATCATGGCCTTTTCGTCGGGCGACCGGCCACCCGGCGCGGTGGTTCGGTCGCGGCTGGCGCCCTACGTGGCGAAGGCGTCGCACGTGGTGGTTGGCATCGCGCCGCACGAACTCAAAGAGGACTTCCAAAAGACCTACGCGCAGGTCAAGGCGGCTTGGGGAAACGCGGTCCACAACGGGATTCGAAGCGCGCCCAACGCACAAAAGGAAAACGATGAAAGAAAACTTTGATGCGCTTGTGCAACATCTGCTGAACGGTGGCATTTTCCTGGGGCAGGCAATTGAGATTCTGGAAAAGCGCATGATTGAGGGTTCGCTTGAGCGCTGCCAGGGCAACCGGTGTTCCGTCAGCAAGCGCCTTGGCATTCACCGCAACACGCTACAGCGAAAAATGGCGGAATATGGTCTTGACGACGGCCGCGGCCGTGCTCGCCGAAAACCCGTGGCGCGGGCAGCGTCCTCGCGCAAGAGGAAGACGGGCGCCGCGTAGCGGCATGATGGCCGCACCGCTCAACCTAATCAATCGACCCATGGATCTTCTGATCTTCGATCTGGACGGCACCCTCATCGATTCCCGGCTCGACCTGGCGCACTCGGTCAACGCCACGCGCGCGCACTTGGGGCTTGCGCCGCTCGAGAACGAACGGGTGTACTCCTACGTTGGCAATGGCGCGCCGGTGCTCATCCGCCGCGTGCTGGGAGAACAGGCCTCGGAAACGGAGGTGCAGGAAGCGCTCGAATACTTCCTGGAGCACTACCGTGAGCACGCCCTGGAGTGCACCGTGCTTTATCCGGGCGTGCGGGAAGCGATCGAGCGATTGCATGGCGCGGGAAAGCGTCTGGCGGTGCTCACGAATAAGCCTGTCAAAATCAGCCGGGCGATTGTCGAGGGCCTGGGCGCCGGGGCGTACTTCTTCAAGGTTTACGGTGGAAACAGCTTCGAATTCAAGAAGCCGAACCCCATCGGAGTCGAGGCCCTCAGGAGCGAAACGGGCGTGGACCGCGACAGAACCATGATGGTCGGCGACAGTTCGGTGGATATCCAGACCGCCCGCAACGCCGGCGTGAGGAGTTGCGGCGTGACCTACGGTTTTCAGCCGGAATCGCTGGCGGATCCGGCGCCCGACCTGCTGGTGGACCGCATGGACCAACTGGCCGATTGGATTCTAGGTTCCCATGCGGGCGGGGAACCGGGCCAAAGAGGAGACACAAAATGACCTATCGTCCGGGCGCGACGGTCCCAGCCACTGGCATCTACTGGTGCAGCGTCTGCAAACTGCCGGCGCAGTTCACCGCCGGAGAGCGGTTCCCCGAGTGCAAGAACATGTGCGGCCGGGGCACGTGGAAATTGGTGCAGGACCAAAGCGAGCCGGGTCCGACTAGCGATTAAGGACCGGCTACAGCCGTCCCGGGGCCGGCGGCGAGCCAGGGGTTCGCCCGGGGCTGTGTTGGGGCTCCACCTTTTCGGCTTCCTCCGAGAGCAGCACAAGCTCCACGCGCCGGTTGTGGGCGCGGCCCTCCGCGGTATCGTTGGTGTCGGCAGGCGCGTTTTCGGCATACCCGGCGACGTTCATGCGTTCGGGCGGAATCTGGAATTTCTGGCGCAGCAGTTCCAGCATGGCGATGCTGCGCGCGGCCGAAAGCTCCCAGTTGCTGTGGAAACGGGAGTTATGGATGGGAACCGAATCCGTGTAACCTTCCAGGCGCAGAGGATTGGGTACGCCCTGGATCACGGACGCGATTTTAGAGATGCTGGGAATGCTGTTTGGCGCAATGGCGTTATCCCCCGAGGCGAAGAACGCCGCTTCGCGTAAGCTGATCACCAGGCCGCGCGGCTCCAGGCTTACCTGGACCTTTCCGCTCTTCAGTTCGACATCCAGCTTGTCCTGGAGCGTTGCCAGCGACTTGACCAGATCGGCGGGATGGGGCTGGGGAGGGGGCGGGGGCGGAGGGGGCTTGGGGTTGAGAAGCGAATCCTCGTCCATGGACTTGACGGCTTCGTGTTTGCCACGGCCCAGCACTACGGAAATGGCGGCGCTGAACTGCCCGTGTTCCAGTGCTTGCTTCACGGCCTCGGAAACCTGTTTGGCCTTAGACTTATCGGCTTGCGTGGAGGCGAACATGACTACGAAGAACGCGAAGAGGAGGGTGATGAAATCGGCGTACGAGACCAGCCAGCGGTCGTGGCTTTCGTGTTGGACGGGTTTGCGCCGTATCATGGCTTTGCCCCCGTCCCCGGCGCCACAGGCTGGGGCGCGGCGGCGGGCTTGCCTACAGGGCGGGGCGCAGCGCCGGGTTTGGCGGGCGCTGCCGGCTGGGGGGCCTGCGCCGGTTTTGGCTTCTCGGGTTTTACGGGGTCGCGATTATAGGCATCGAGTTTCTGGCGAATCAGCGTCGGGTTGAGACCCTCGACGATGCCGGCCACCCCTTCGAGGACCATTTCCTGCAGCAATGTGGCCTGGTGAGCGCGCGAGCGCAGTTTGTTAGCCGCGGGCAGAAAGAAGAGGTTCGCCAACCCGACGCCGTACACCGTCGCGACGAAGGCCACGGCGATGCCGTGCCCCACTGCCTTGATATCCTCCAGGTGTTTCATGACCTGAATGAGGCCCATCACCGCGCCGATAATCCCGATGGTAGGCGCGTATCCACCCGCCGATTCCCAGACCCGCGCCTCGGCCTCCGCCGCCTGTTCGGTCAAAGCGATGTCAATTTCCATCATGTTTCGTATTTCTTGCAGGTCCGTGCCATCCACCGCCAGATTGAGAGCCTTGCGAAGGAACGGTTCCTGGATGGCGGCGGCGTCCTTCTCCAGACTGACAATGCCGTTCTTGCGCGCTTGGGCGGAGTATTGGATGAGAGCCTCGATGAGGGCCGACGTGGTATTGGTCCGTTCGAAGAAGACGTGGCCCAAACCGCCCATCGCGCGCCGCACCACGGCAAGGGGGTTGGTGATGAGCACCGCCCCGAGGGTTCCGCCCAACACGATCATGGCGGCGGTCCCTTGCATGATGTCCTGAATGTTGCCATTTTCGAGGAGCAGCCCGCCGATGATGCCGCCGACCGCCAGGCCGAGTCCAGCCACGGTGGACAAATCGAGCTTGCTGGCGGCGTTCTTGGGCGCTTTCGGCGCAACCTTCGGCACCGCTTTGGGCGCCACCCTGGGGGCAGGCGCGGTTCCCGATTCCTGCTTCTGCGCCGGGTTTTTGTCTTTGGCTGGTTCCGCCATGGAATGTTAGACCGCGTCCTGCGGCTGGCTAACAGTTGCGTCCTCGCCGGAGACGTCGGATTCCTGGCGAGGGCGCGCGGGCCGACCCTCGGGACCGTAGATCCGTCTGCGGTAATCGACGATGCGTTCGACCACCTCATCGGCGCTCTCGCGCACCCGCAGAATCTGCCCGCTGGTGAGCATGATCACCGTATCCGGCGTCACGTCAATATGTTCGATCAGGTCCGAATTAAGAACCAGCGGCACATGGTTGAGGCGGGTCAGCCGGATCATGCAAGTTCTCCAAAGACCTCTTATCGGCCATTCGCGAAAAAAATGTAGGGCCGCGGGGCGATCGGATATGATAGTTGACCGGAGGAAACCATGTCAGCCGCCGCTTCGACCAACCCCGCGCCGTTCGGCCTTTCGAGCATCGGGCAGATCGCCGTTACGGTTACAGACGCCGATCGCGCCACCGCATTTTACCGGGACATCCTGGGGATGCGGTTTCTGTTTCAAGTTCCCAATCTGGCGTTTTTCGATTGTGGGGGCGTGCGCCTGATGCTTTCCGGGTCGGCCAAGCCCTTGCAATCGGATGGGTTCGCGATCTACTTCAAGGTCCCTGAGATCCAACGGACCCACCAAACTCTGGTGGAACGGGGCGTGGCGTTCGAGGAGGAGCCGCACCTGATTGCGCGCATGGCCGACCACGACCTGTGGATGGCGGTGTTCCGCGACCCCGACCGGAACCTGCTGGCGATCATGGCGGAGGCGCCGCGAAGCTAAGCGGAAGCCACCGCGTCCGCTCATGTATCATGAAGGTGAGGGAACAAGCCCCCGCGAAGGATAAGCCGCCATGACCATAGACGAACGCCTTGAAGCACTCGCCGTGCGTCACGAAGCCTTGGCCCAAACGGTTGAAATCATCGCCGGAATGCAACGTGAAAACGAATCCCGTTTCGGCCAGGTCACCCGCAACTTTGAAATCGTCCTAGACTCCATCAAGCGCTTGGAGAATATCGCCGCCTCGCACGAGCAACGCCTCGACGACCTGGAGCACTAACCGAGCGGTCTGTCGCAAGCCGCTTCACGAATACTTCTTCAGCAGCGCCTTCAGCCTGACCCAGGAGTCATCGCGGGCTTTCTTGTTGGGCGGAGTTGCGGCGGGGTCGTCGCCGGCGCGCATGAAGCCGTGGCCGGCGCCATCGTAGACCACGGGTTCGTAGGCTTTGCCGGCTTGCTTCATCTGGGCGGTGGCGTCGGGGATGGTGGCGTCGATGCGGGCGTCGTTGCCGGCATAGAAGCCGAAGACCGGAGCTTGAATGTGGGCAATGGCGGCCTGGTCGGGCGGAGGTCCGTAGAAGACGAACGCCGCGGTGAGGTCGGGCCGGTTGGTGGCGAAGCGGAAGCTCTGGCCGCCGCCCCAACAGAACCCCGCCACGAAGAGCTTTCCGTTGGAAGCGGGCAGCTTTTTGGCGTAATCGGCGGCGGCGTTGAGATCGGCAGTGATCTGGTCGGGGCTGAGCTTGCCGATGGCCTCGCCGACGCGGCTCGGATCGAAATCCTTGGTGCGTCCGCCATTGGGCGCCATGCCGGAGAGCAGGTCCGGCGCGACGGCGATATAACCGGCGGCGGCGAACTCATCGGCCACATCCTCCACCCAGTCGGTATGGCCGAAGATTTCGTGAATCACGAGCACCACGGGCGTCTTGACGGGTGACTCCGGATAGGCGATGAAGGTTTCGACGGAGCGGCCATCGTGTTTGACGGTTACCCACTCCCGATGCCGGGGGGACTTGTCAACCTGCTGGCGCGCCCAGTCCTGCGCCCCGAGGGCGGCGGCGGCCAACGCGAGAAGCAATGCAAATCGAGCCATTCCCTTGTTCTACCATTGGAGGCGCGGGCCGCGGGGAGGAGGCGAAAAAGGCCTGTAACTCCTGGCAACCGCGCGGGTTACCATGAAATGAGCCGCCACATTTCGCGATCGCCATGCACACCAACCGCCTTGCCCAAGAAAAGAGTCCTTACCTGCTGCAACACGCGCATAACCCGGTGGACTGGTATCCGTGGGGGCCCGAAGCGTTCGAGAAGGCCCGCGCCGAGGGCAAGCCCATCTTTCTTTCGATCGGCTACTCGACCTGCCACTGGTGCCACGTCATGGAGCGCGAGTCGTTCGAAAACCCCGGAATTGCGGACTTGCTGAACCGCGACTACGTGCCCATCAAGGTGGATCGCGAAGAGCGCCCCGACGTGGACCGGATCTATATGACGTTCGTGCAGGCCACCACGGGCGGCGGCGGCTGGCCCATGTCGGTATGGCTCACGCCCGAGTTGGAGCCGTTTTTCGGCGGCACGTACTTTCCGCCGGAATCGCGCTACGGGCATCCGGGCTTTGCGTCCATCCTGACGCAAATCGCCAGCGCCTGGGCGGCGGACCGCGATCGGGTGGCCGAATCGGCGCGCGACATGGTGGAACAGCTCAAAAGGCACGTGGGCTTCGACGCATTGCGGGCCGGAGCGCCGGCCATCGATACCGGGATATTGGACAGCGGATTCCAGGTTTTCCGGCGCATGTTCGATTCGCGAAGGGGCGGATTTGGGGGCGCGCCCAAGTTCCCGCGGCCAGCCGTGCTGCATTTCCTGCTGCGATACCAAGCCGGGTCGAAAAACCGGGAGGCGCTCGACATGGTGTTGCTCACGTTGCGCGAAATGGCCAAAGGCGGGATGCACGATCAGCTAGGGGGCGGGTTCCACCGCTATTCGGTGGATGACCGCTGGTTCGTGCCGCACTTCGAAAAGATGCTCTACGACCAGGCGCAGCTTGCCATCTCCTACCTGGAGGCCTTTCAAATCACCGGCGACCGGCAGTACGCCGAGACTGCGCGGAGCACGCTCGATTACGTTCTGCGCGACATGACGGCAACGGGCTTCTACTCCGCCGAAGACGCCGATAGCGCCAGCGACCCGGCTCACCCGGAGGAGAAAGGCGAGGGAGCTTTCTACATCTGGACCGCGGCGGAGATCCGGACGCTGGTGGGCGAACCCGCGGCCGGCTGGTTCGGTTACCGCTACGGGGTGGAAGACGGGGGCAACGTGGAGAACGACCCGCAGGGCGAGTTCGGCGGGCGAAACATCCTCTACCAGGCGCACAGCGTGGAGGAGACGGCGCGGCAGTTCGGCCGGCCGGCGGAGGAAGTGGGCGCGGGCCTGCGGCGGGCCGAAGGCATCCTGCTCGATGCCCGGTCGAAGCGGCTGCGTCCGCATTTGGACGATAAGATCCTCACGGCGTGGAACGGCCTCATGATTTCGGCCTTTGCCTTGGGCGGAGCCGTTTTGGACGAACCGCGCTACGCCGGAGCCGCGCGGGATGCAGCCGGATTTCTGCTTTCGCGCATGTTCGACCCGGCGACCGGAACCCTGCTGCGCCGTTATCGCGGAGGCGATGCGGCGGTCCCCGGCTTCCTCGAAGACTACGCCATGCTGGCGCAGGGATTGCTCAATCTCTACGAAGCGCAGTTCGATATTGCCCACCTGGAAGCCGCGGCGCGGCTGACGGAGAAGCAGATGGAGATGTTCGAAGACCGCGAGCGGGGAGGCTTCTTCGGCGCGGCGGCGGACCCCGCGCTGATCGTGCAGGTGAAAGAGGATTACGACGGGGCCGAGCCTTCGGGCAATTCGGTGGCGGCCATGAACCTGCTGCGTCTCGCCCGGATGACGAATCGCGCGGCATTTCGGGAATCCGCCGAGCGGACGCTGGCGGCTTTTGCCCCACGGCTGGCGGCGGCGCCGGTGGCCCTGCCGCAGATGCTGGCGGCCTGCGAATTCCTGCTACGCCAGCCGCGCGAGGTGGTTGTGGTGGGGGAGCGTGACGGCGAAGACACGAAGGCGCTGCTGCGAACATTGCACGGGAGTTTCGGACCAAACCGCGTTACGCTGCTGGTGGATTCGCCGGAAACCAGGCGCAAACTGGCGGCGGGCATTCCAGCCATTGAATCCATGGACAAGATCGGCGGTCGCGCCAGTGTGTTTGTTTGCACCAACTACGCCTGCCAATTGCCGGTTTTCAGACCGGAGGAGTTGGCCGGATTGATACAATAGGATTCTTATCGCAAGAAACCCAGGAGGAGCAATGGAAAGACCAGCAGCCACAACCTTGAAGGGCAACCCCCTCACGCTCATCGGCCCCGAGTTAAAGGCGGGCGACGACGCCCCCGATTTCAACCTGGTGGACAAGGGCCTGAAACCGGTGACCCTGAGGGATACCGGAAATCACGTGCGCATTTTCAGCGTGGTGCCTTCGCTCGACACGCCGGTCTGTGACGCGCAGACGAAGAAGTTCAACGAGGCGGCGGCGCAGCTTCCGGACGTGGATATCTTCACGGTAAGCATGGATCTGCCGTTCGCGCAATCGCGCTGGTGCGGCGCGTTTGGAGTAGACCGCGTCAAGATGCTCTCCGATCACCGGGAAGGCTCGTTTGGATCGCACTACGGCACGCTGATCAAGGAACTGCGCATCGAGAGCCGCGCCATCTTCGTGGTGGACCAGAAGAACCGGATCCGCCACGCGGAGTACGTCAAAGAGGTGGCCGACTTCCCCAACTACGAAGCCGCGCTGGCGGCCGCCCGCAACACTCTCACGGCCACGGCCTGAGCCGGCGCGCGGCATTCCGGCCCCATCGTCGAGGTTACGCTGGATCTCACCGAACCAACTCCCGCGTCGGCCGCCGAACGCGTTTTCACGCGCGCCGTGGAAAGCCCGCTGGTACGCGGGGGGATTGTCCTGGTGGTGGGCGTCCTGGTTGGGAATGTGCTGGGTTTCGCGCGGGTGGCATTGACCGCTTACCTGCTGGGCACGCACAGCCTGGCCGATTCGCTGGCTGTGGCCATGGGTCCCCTGGACACGCTGAACTCGGTGCTGATCAATAGCATCGTGTTCGCGTTCGTCCCCATGCTGACGGCCTGCGCTCTTGGCGAGCGGGTAGGGCTGTTCCTGAAGGTGAGCCGCTGCTTCACCTGGGCGCTTTCCGTGTTTTCTGTGGCCGCAATTGTGGCGGCGCCGTGGCTGATGAAGGCGCTGGCTCCGGGTCTCGACCCACACTACTTCGGCGTAGCCGTGATCAACTTGCGCATCATGACTGCCGCGGCGGCGCCGGCGGGCATAGCGGCAGTGCATTTTGCGCAGCTCTACACGGAGCGGCGATTCGCCCTCGCCGCCTTTTACCAGGCGTCGCTCAACCTGTTCATGGTGGTGAGCGCACTGTGCCTGTGGAAGGTATTCGGCGTGTACGCTTTCGCCATAGGGTATGCCGCTGGGGCCTGGACGCAACTAGGCGTCGTGTGGTTCACGACGCGTTCCAGGCTGGATACGGCTTCGGCGCCCCCGTGCCGCGCGAGTTGGGGCGAAATTCTGGCCAAGCCTGCGTTTTACGTAATCTACGCCGCTGGAATCGGCCTGAACCTCATCTTCACGCGCGCCTGGGCCACGCGAGGCGGACCCGGAATGGCGGCGGCCTTGGACTACTGCATGCGCGGCGTCTCGGTGCCGCTGGCCATCCTGGTCACCCCGATTTCCAACTCCCTGCTGCCGGAGATTGCGCGCTTGCGGAGCCTGTTCCGGGTGCGCGAGGCGCTGCGTTTGATCGACCGCACGGTGGCGTTGACGGCATTGGCGGCGGTGGGGGGTTGCGGATTCGCGCTGTTGTTCCGGCAGCCGGCCATCGCATTGCTTTTTCAGCGCGGCAGCTTCACAGCGGAATCCACTCAACTGGTTTCGGCGGTGTTTCTGGGTCTTGGCCCGAGCCTGATCGGCTGGAGCCTGATTGAGGTGACTTCCCGTTCCCTGTTTGCGCTAGACCGCCCATGGCCGCCCGTAATCGCGGCCGCGATCCCGGTGCTGCTGAACGTGGCGTTTACCCTGCGCCTGCAATCCCGACGGCCGGAGCTCATGGGCCTGGGCGCCACGCTAGGGCTGCTGGCCGGCGCGGGGTCCCTGTTTGTCATGGCTCACGCCAGCCGCAAGAGATGGTCCGAGGATAGGCCGCTTTAGGCGCCAAGCGCCGACACGAGGATCGGCGCGGCAGGCATAAGTGCCTGCGCCACCTAGCGCTTACGCGCAGCGAACCGTGACGCCGCCGAATCGAACGTGAAGGTGTAGAGCACGTTCGTGTCGTTGAAAATCATGACACGCTTCCAGGCGGCTGTAATCTCCTGGTTGGCAGTTGGTTCCAGGCCTACAAACTGGCCTGTAATCTGATCCGGCATGTCCTTAATCGTAGCCGGAAGGGGGGCGTCACCATCCAACTCGATTTGCAGGTGGGTGGGCTTCAATGCATTATTGAGAAAAATCTTACTATCCTGGACCGCATTCATGGGCGGACTCCTCGCACAAGCAGTCTAGCGACTCTCAAGGGCTATAGCAAGCGGAAAAATGCGACGGGCACTCCGAAATGCCTCGAAAGGGCTAAATGGGCCGGCGAGGCGGCGCGATCGGGTATATACCCCCCAATCACCCTGGCCGGTAGCGACTTTCCACGTAATCGTTCAGGATGCCGATGAACTCCGGCACGATGCGGTCGCCCTTCAATGTGGTCATCAGACGGCCATCCACGTAGACCGGGGCTTTGGGATCCTCGAACGTGCCGGGGAGCGAAATGCCGATATTGGAATGCTTGGATTCGCCGGGGCCGTTGACCACGCAGCCCATAACGGCGACGGTCATGGTTTCCACGCCGGGGCGGCTCGATTTCCATGCGGGCATTTGGTCGCGCAAATAGGTCTGAATCTGGTCCGCCATGTCCTGGAAGAAACTGCTGGTGGTCCGGCCACAGCCGGGGCATGCCGTCACCTGGGGAGTGAAACTGCGGATTCCGAGCGATTGCAGGATCTGCCGCGACACAACGACCTCATCGGTGCGGTCCCCACCGGGCAGAGGAGTGAGCGAGGCGCGGATGGTGTCGCCGATGCCCTCCTGCAGCAAGGGCGCGAGAGCGGCAGTGGTGGCGACGATTCCCTTCCCTCCCAGGCCGGCCTCGGTGAGGCCCAGATGCAGCGGGTAGTCGCAGACCGCGGCCAGCGCGCGGTAGACGTCGATGAGGTCCTGCACTCCGCTCACCTTCGCGCTGAGGATGATTTTGTCGTGGCCCAGGCCATAGCGCTCCGCGGCCTTGGCCGATTCCACCGCGCTCGCCACCATGGCGTCCATGGTCACTTCGCGCGCCGGCTTGGGTTCCGGCGAGCGGGAATTCTGGTCCATCATGCGGGTCAGAAGCATGGCGTCGAGCGATCCCCAGTTCACGCCGATGCGGACGGGCTTGCCGTTGGCGATGGCGACCTCGATCATGGTGCGGAAATTATCGTCGGTCTTGCGGCCGATATCGCTGTTGCCGGGGTTGATGCGGTACTTGGCAAGCGCGCGGGCGCATTCGGGATATTTCTTGAGGAGGAGGTGGCCGTTGTAATGAAAGTCGCCGATGATAGGCACATGCACGCCAAAGCCATCGAGAGCGTCCACGATCCGCGGGACGGCGGCGGCGGCCTGCTCGGTGTTCACGGTGACGCGGACCAGCTCCGAGCCGGCGCGCGCCAGGGCCATCGCCTGATTCACGGTAGAGGGCGTGTCGGCGGTATCGGTGTTGGTCATGGACTGGACAACGATGGGATAATCGCCGCCCACCTTCACCCCTCCCACGTCCACGACGGCCGCCTTGCGGCGCGGTCTCACTGCCATATCATTCGATTTTAACATTGTGGAGGTTTCGGCCCGCGTCGGCGCTTCCAGACGCCGTACCCTGCGCGCACCGCGGCGAGCCATATCACCGCCAGCGCGTATCCGGCAAGGACGTCAGTCGGGTAATGCACGCCGAGGTAGACCCGCGAGAATCCGACCATGGCGGTCAGAATGGCGGCTGACGCCCATAGCCCGGCTTTGACCCGGGCCGAACCTGCGCGCGCCGCTAGAATTGCCGCCAGGACGCCCCAAAAACAGCAGGCCGTGATGGCATGACCGCTGGGGAAACTGTAATTTGCCGGACTGGTCAGGCCGAAGAAAGCCGCCGGCCGGGTGCGGTGGAACGCCAGCTTGAGGAGCTGGTCGAGCGCCTCGCCTCCCAGCATGACGACAGCCAAGAGGGTGGCGGCGTGTCTACGCCCCGCGGCGGCGAGCCTCCAAGCCGCCAGCAGGCCGGCGGGAATCAGGAACCAGACGGAGCCTAGCTGGGTGATTACCCGCATCGTGTGAGTGAGGACCGGGGAAGCCCAGGCGTGGACGGCGCCGCGGACCGCCTGGTCGAAAGCCGTGGCTTGGCTGCGCGGGACGGTGACCGCGATCCATACGAAAAGAACGAGCGCCAGCGAGACGGCCAGGAAGCCGAGGACGGTGGTTCGATTGCGCGTTGACGCCACGCTCTTACTGTACTCTGAGCCGGTTTAGAATAGAGGCGAGGGTATCGTCTTGCCACGACAATTCGATGCGGTCATTGAGCGCGACGAGGAAGGCTATTACGTCGCCCCCGTGCCGCAACTCCCCGCGTGTCATACGCAGGCGCGGTCGCTAGACGAGGTGACCCAGAGAATTCGCGAAGCCATCGAATTGCGCCTCGAAGTTGAGAGCGCTCCCGAACACAATCTTGAGTTCATCGGCATTCAGCGGATTACAATCGCGGCATGAGCCGGCTGCCGCGCATCACCGGCTCAGCCATGATTTGCCGCTTTGGAGCGGGCGGGCTTCCGAACGATTCGAGCCAGAGGCAGCCATCGCTTCCTCAGTCATGAAGACGGCCGGAACACTGTGGTTCGCGAGCACGCGCACGAAACGATTGGGCCAGGATTGCTTCACAAGATCCTCCGCGACTGCCGGATCACCGTCGAGGACCTTCAAAAGTGGCTATGATGGCCTCCCATAGCGCCAGCCGCCCGCGGAGACTGGCGGCGCTACCATGAAAGCGTGATTGCCTCGATCAACCCGGCTACGGGTGAGACTTTGCGCACATTCGTTGAGCTGACGGATGCGCAGCTCGAAGAGAAGCTGGCGGGCGCGGAGCGGGCTTACCGCGCGTACCGGCGGACGTCATTCGTCGACCGCGCACGGTGGCTTATGGCCTGCGCCGAAATTCTCGAGTCGGAGAAGGACCGCGTCGGGCGGATCATGACGCTCGAAATGGGGAAGCCCATTGCCAGCGCGCGCGCAGAGGCGGCTAAGTGCGCCTGGGCTTGCCGCTATTATGCGGAGCACGGCGAGCGGCTGCTGGCCGCCGAGACGGTCGACGCCGGTGCAGGCCACAATTCCGTGCGGTACCAGCCGATCGGGCCGGTGCTGGCGGTGATGCCTTGGAATTTTCCATTCTGGCAGGTGTTCCGCTTCGCCGCGCCGGCGCTGATGGCGGGCAACGTAGGGCTGCTGAAACATGCGTCCAACGTGCCGCAATGCGCCCTGGAAATCGATGAAATCATGCGGCGCGCGGGCTTTCCGGACGGCTCGTTTCAGACGCTCTTGATTGGGTCGAAGCGGGTGGGGCGCGTAGTGGACGATCCGCGCGTCAAGGCGGCGACGCTCACGGGGAGCGAACCGGCGGGCGCTCAGGTGGCCAGCCAGGCCGGACACAGCATCAAGAAGACCTTGCTCGAGCTGGGCGGGAGCGACCCGTTCGTGGCGATGGCCAGCGCCGAACTGGACCGGGCCGTCCCCGCGGCGGTGGATGCGCGCATCGTGAATAACGGGCAGTCTTGCATCGCCGCGAAGCGGTTCATCGTGGATACGGGAATCTACGCGGAGTTCGAAGGGCGCTTCGTGAAGGCTATGGAAGCGCTGCGCGTGGGCGATCCCATGGATGAGAGCACACAGGTTGGGCCGCTCGCCACGCCGGATATCCTAGATGACCTCGACCGGCAGGTGCGCCGCACGGTGGAGATGGGCGGGCGGCTGCTCACCGGCGGAAAGCGGCTCGACCGTCCGGGCAATTACTACGCGCCCACGGTGCTGGCGGGCATCCCGCCGGATTCGCCGGCGAGCTGCGAGGAACTCTTCGGTCCGGTCGCCGCGCTCTTTCGGGTGGACGGCATTTATGAGGCGATTCGTCTGGCCAACCGTACCGATTTCGGTCTGGGCGCAAGCGCGTGGACCAACGACCCGGCCGAGCAGGAGCGGTTCATCGAGGATCTCGAAGCCGGAATGGTGTTCATTAACAGCGTGGTGGCGTCGGACCCGCGCCTGCCCTTTGGCGGCGTCAAGCGGTCGGGGTATGGGCGCGAACTGGGCGCCTGCGGAATCCGCGAGTTCGTGAACGTCAAGACCGTGCGCGTGCTGTAAACCGCTCTCTGACGTTCGCGGCTCGGTATCGTGACGTCGCGGTTGGCCCTACGTGAGTTTCGTTGCTACCGACTTGCCTTGCAGGAACAGCAGGAGGTAGTCGTGGCCGCCGGCTTTCGAATCCGTCCCGGACATGTTGAATCCGCCGAACGGATGGGCGCCTACCATGGCGCCGGTACACTTCCGGTTGAAATAGAGGTTCCCGACGTGAAAGCGCTCGCGAGCCGCGCGCAGGTGTTCGGGGTCGTTTGAGAACACCGCGCCGGTAAGACCGTATTCCGAGTCGTTGGCCTTTGCCAGCGCGTCCTCGAAACCCCGCGCTTTGGTGACTGACAAGACGGGGCCGAAAATCTCCTCCTGGAAGATCTTCGCGGTTGGTTCGACGTCGGCAAAGACGGTTGGCGGGATGAAGTAGCCACCGTCCGGCACGGGGCCATCACCCACCACCATGCGGCCTTCATGGCGGCCGGTCTCGATGTACTTCAAGATGGTCCTGCGGGCGCTTTCGGCGATCACCGGGCCTATCGTAGCGCTCGGATCGTCAGCGAGTCCCACGCGAATCTGCTTGGTCTTGGCGGTCAGCTTTTCCAGGAATTGGTCGTAAACGGCGGCGTCCACGATGGCGCGCGAACAGGCGGAGCACTTCTGTCCCTGGTAGCCGAAGGCAGCGGCCACGACGCCATCCACAGCCTTATCGACATCGGCGCCTGCATCCACTACGATGGCGTCCTTGCCGCCCATCTCAGCGATCACGCGCTTGATCCAGAGCTGTCCGGGCTGGCGCCTGGCAGCCAGTTCGTTGATGCGCAGGCCCACGTCGCGCGAGCCGGTGAAGCAGATGAAACGCGTCTTGGGATGCTCCACGAGCACGTCGCCCACGGCGCCGCCGCTGCCGGTGAGCAGCGTGAAGCTGGATTCGGGGAAGCCGGCTTCCAGCAGAACCTCGGCGAATTTGGCGGCAATGGTGGGCGTTTCGCTCGATGGCTTCACGACGACCGTGTTGCCGGTGACCAGCGCCGCCGCCGTCATGCCCGCCAGGATGGCCAGCGGAAAATTCCACGGTGGGATTACAACTCCCACGCCGAGCGGGATGTAGATCAGCTCGCCGTGCTCGCCGGGAAGCTGGACTACCGGCTGCGGACCGTCCAGGCGCAGCATTTCGCGGGCATAGTATTCGCAGAAATCGATGCCTTCGGAAACGTCGGCGTCAGCTTCCGACCAGGTTTTGCCGGCCTCGTAGACCAGCCAGGCGTCAAACTCCAGCTTGCGCGCGCGCAGTATCCGCGCGGCTTCGAGCAGCATGCGGACGCGCTCCGAAGCGGGCGTGCGGCTCCACTCGGGAAAGGCGGCCCACGCCTGCTCCACAGCCCGGTTTGCCAGCTCGGTCGTAGCTCTATGATGAATGCCTATTGTTTCCTTGATGTTCGAAGGATTTAGCGAAGTCAGCTTGTCGCCGGTGGAGAGCCACTCGCCGCCAATGCGGAGAAGGTATTCGCGGCCCCAGGCGGAGCGCACCTGCTGCAGGGCGGTTTCCATGGCTCGGCGATTGGCGGGCACGGAGAAATCTGTCAATGGTTCGTTGTGGAATTCGGATGGGCTTGGGGTTGCCATACCTACATGGTAATGCGCCTTGGGCGGAGGCTGGGATATTTCTGTTTTTGGGCGATGCCGATTATAATCAAGCTGAAATTTGCGCCGGGCATGTCACGCGCGGAGCCAGGTGCAGGAGAGTACGATGAGAGCCTTACCCTTGATTGCACTGGCGCTGGCGGCGATTCCGCTGGCTGCCGCGGAGAAGATCGCCACGGGCCCGCCGAAACTGGTGGTTGAAGCGGGCGCGCAGGAGGGACCCTCCTGGGATCCGGCCGGATGGCTCTACTTCGTCGGCCGGAATCAGGTTTCGCGCCTCGATCTGCACCCGGGCGCGGCGCAAGGCAAGGTGGACGTGTTTTTGGATAAGGTGGCCAATCCGAATACGTCCGTGGTGGATCCTCAGGGCCGGGTGCTGGTGTGCGAGGCAGCGGGACGGCGGGTTACGCGAACCGGGAAGGACGGCGTAACGGAGATTCTTGCCGACAATTATGAAGGCAAAAAACTCAATTCTCCAAACGACATCTCGCTCGACTCCAAGGGCCGGATCTACTTCACCGATCCGCGGTACGGCAGGATGGACGACCTGGAGATCAAGGACAGCGACGGCAAATTCATCGAAGGCGTGTACCGCATCGATGCGCCGGGCAAGGTCACGCGCATCCTGACGCACGAAGTGGAACGGCCCAATGGCCTCCTGGTTTCGCCCGATGACCGCTTTCTCTACGTGGCGGATAACTACAACAACCGCACTGGCGGCGCCCGCAAACTGTACCGGTTCGGCTTGAAGCCGGATGGCAGCGCGGTTCCGGACAGCCGCGTGCTGATTTTCGACTGGAAGACGGGGCGCGGACCGGACGGCTTCAAAATGGACCGCAAAGGCCGGCTCTATGTGGCCGCGGGCAGGAACCGGGCCAGCCAGTACGAAACCGCGGACGAGTTCAAAGGCGGGGTCTATATCCTCTCACCGGCCGGCAAACTGCTTGAATTCGTGCACTTTGAAAAGGACGAAACGACCAATTGCGCGTTTGGCGGCGCGGATCTGAAGACCTTGTTCGTCACTTCAGCGGGCCAGTTGTGGAGCGTACCCGTGAGTACGCCCGGACGCATTACCGCCAGGCGATGACAGGTTCGGCTCAGCGGGCCGCCGGGCTGCCTCCATTGCGAAAGAACAGCCGGCGGAAGCTGAACGGCTCGGTTCTCAAGGCGTGTCCACCCTCTGGCGGCCGCACCCCGCTCACCGCGGCTGCCGTCCCCTTGCCGTCGATGGAAGACCTTGCGCGGCGTGGGAGGCGTCCCGGACGGGCCAACCTCAAATTCAAAGCGGCCTGGTCCACATGAGGCAAGTTCACGCGACGATCGTCCCTCTTGAACGCCAGGACCAGCGCATTGTCGCACAAGGAATTGATCAGGCGGGGAACGCCTTGCGACCATTCCGCAACCGCAGCCAGCGCTTCCGGGGAAAATGGCGGCGATTGCCCGCCGCCGGCCTTTTCCCAGCGGTGCCGTATGTACCGCTCGACGTCGACATGCGGCAACGGACCGAGCTTCAGCCATAATGCGATTTGCTGCTTCAACGCTCGCATCTCCCTGCTGTTAATCACGTCGTCCAGTTCCCTTTGCCCTACCAGCAGGACTTGCAGGGAACTGAAATTCCCCATCAGCCGGATCTCCTCGAGCGATTCCAGGCTCAGATTGTGAGCCTCATCAAAAATCAGGGTGGATACCTTTCCCTCCCGATCGCCCTGGCTGACGACCTGTTCGAGTTGAGCCAGCCGGGCGCTCTTGCCGGCGGGAACCTCCCTGACGCCAAAACTGAGTAATGCCGCCTCAACCACTTCGCTTGGGGTCAAGGTAGTATTCGAGACGACGCTAAACTGACTGCGATTACTGGGGATGTGCTTCAGGATTGTCGCGATCAGCGTGGTTTTTCCGGTGCCGATATCGCCGGTTAGCAACATCAGCCGCTTGCGGCTCATGATCCCATAGGTGAGTCCGGCAAGTTCGTCGCGGTGATCCTGACTCAAGTAGAGAAACTTAGGGTCAGGCGCCATATTGAACGGCTCTTCGACGAGCTTGAAGAACTCGCAGTACATGGGGAGCGCCCCTGACAAGCGCTAAGGCACGGAAAAACGCGGCTCAAGTCCCGATACCGGCTAGACTCTCTTGTCCCAGCGCGTTCCTTCCAATACGCCTTTGACTAGCTGATTGACATCGTCTCCCGAGCGCTTTGCGCCGTTGTCACCCACCACAGCCGCGGGGCTGGGCGAGGGCGAGGGCGCGGGCGCCTGACTCTGATCGTCGGTTGTCAGAAATTCCAGAAGGATGCTCGCCATTTCCGGGTCGCCGGCAATCCGTCTGACTTCTTGCAGCTTCTTGATGCGGTCCTCGATTTTAACCAAATCCAATCGCATAAGCCCCTCCAGTCCATATCCGGGCGTCCATTCGCGAAGAACGGCGACGGCGCACCGGGTTGTGTCGGTTGCGAAGCAAGAATTTGGCCAAAGCATTCGGAGCGTGCTTTGAAAGCCTTGCCGAGGCTACCTGATGACGCGGCCGACCGATTTCCGAGGTTTTGGGGAAAGTTGTCGGGTTTTCGGGATTTGTGCTCGTAACCGGCGCGCCCCCAATAGCCGTCCCTGTGGTATGGTATGGATGGATGGACTTCACCCCAGCCATGGATCACGAAGCGGAGGCCCCGCTTTACCGGCAACTGTATGAACAGTTTGCCACGAAGATCCGGTCCGGGGAGCTGGCGCGGGGTGAGCGAATGCCTGCCACTCGCGAATTGGCTGGCCTACTTGGACTGAACCGGACCACGGTTTCCGCAGCCTATGAAATTCTGGAAGCGGAGGGTCTGATTGCGGGACACGTCGGCCGCGGCAGTTTCGTGACCGGACACACCGCTCCTGGCGCCGCTGGGGTCGACTGGAATACGCTGCTGGAGCGCAGCGAAATGGCACAAGCGGCGCCCGCCGGGGGCTTCGACAAGGAAACCGTCAGCTTTGTCGTGTCCCGGCCCTCAAGCTCGCTGTTTCCCCTGGACGATTTTCGGGCCAGTTGCGCCGCGGTGCTGGCGCGCGCGAATCTGGCCGATATCCTGCAACTCGGGTCGCCCAGCGGGTACGAACCTCTGCGCCGCTACCTGTTGGAGGACGCTCGCCGCCAGCGGCTGGCCGGACCCGGGGACGACCTCATCGTTACCAACGGCTGCCAGCAGGCCCTCGACCTGATTGGCCGCGTGCTGCTGCGGCCGGGCGACCGGGTGGTGGTCGAAGATCCGGTGTATACGGGTTTGAAGAATCTGCTCACCGGATTGGGGGCCCAGCTTGTGGGGATTCCGGTGGGGCCCGACGGGATGGACACGGCCCAACTGGAGCGCGTGCTGGAGCGCGAGCGGCCACGTTTCCTGGTGGTTACCTCGAACTTCCAGAACCCCACCGGGGCCACGCTGCCCCTGGCCGCGCGGCGCACGCTGCTCGAGGCGGCGCGGGGGGCCGGCGTTCCGGTTGTTGAGAACGATGCTTATGGCGAGTTGCGCTATCGCGGCGAACCGCTGGCGGCCATCAAGCAGTTGGACGAAAATGGCGGAACGGTGCTGCTGCGGAGCTTCTCGAAGGTGAGTTTTCCGGGGCTGAGGGTGGGTTGGGCGTTGGGGCCGAAGCCGCTGATCGACCGCCTGCGCCACGCCAAGGAATGGTCGGATCTGCATACCGGCCAGCTTGCCCAGGCCGTGCTTCTGGAATTTGCGGAATCGGGCCGCCTGGAGGCGCACCGCGCGCGCGTGCTGCGCGCCGGAGCGGAGCGCCTGGCTGCCACGCTGGAGGCCTGCCGCCGGTACCTGCCCGCCGCCTCGCGCTGGACCCGTCCCGAGGGAGGCATGAACGTCTGGGTTCGGTTGCCGGAACCGCTCGATGCGGGCGAGTTGCTACCCCGTGCCCGGAGGGAAGGCGTGGCCTATGTGCCGGGCCGGTATTTTGCGGTGTCGCGCCCGGAGCCGGGGGCTTTGCGGCTGAGTTTCGCGGGTCTCGAGCCGGAGGAAATCCGGAGCGGGCTGGCGGCGTTGGGGAGAGTTGCGTCGGTCGGGATGGAGAACGCCGAGAGGAGTTCGGTTCCAGGGCCGGCGATGGTCTAGGAAAAATTAGGGAGAGAGCAATGTTTCAGTTTACAGACGAACAGTTTCGGTTGAAGGTCGGACTGGCGGAGATGCTCAAGGGCGGCGTCATTATGGACGTCACCAACGCCGCGCAGGCCAAGATCGCGGAAGACGCCGGCGCTTCGGCCGTCATGGCTTTGGAGCGCGTGCCCGCGGATATCCGCAAAGAGGGCGGCGTGGCCCGCATGGCCAACATCTCCAAGATCGAAGAGATCATGAAGACCGTGAGCATCCCGGTGATGGCCAAAGCGCGCATTGGGCACTTTATGGAAGCGCGCATTCTGGAAGCTCTCGGCGTGGATTACATCGACGAAAGCGAAGTCCTGACCCCCGCCGATGAGGAGCACCACATCGCCAAGGCCGATTTCAAAGTGCCTTTCGTCTGCGGCGCGCGCAATCTGGGCGAAGCGCTGCGGCGCATCGCGGAGGGAGCGGCCATGATCCGCACCAAGGGCGAGGCCGGCTCGGGCAACATTGTCGAAGCCGTGCGCCACATACGCACCATCGTGAAAGAAATGAAGCAGCTCACGGTGTTGGGCAAGGAGGAGTTGGTAGCCCAGGCCAAGAATCTGCAAGCCCCGCTGGAACTGGTGGAGTGGGTGGCGGAACATGGCAAGCTGCCGGTCCCGAACTTTTCCGCCGGAGGCATCGCCACGCCTGCCGATGCCGCGCTGGTCATGCAGCTCGGCGCCGAGGCAGTGTTCGTTGGCTCGGGAATCTTCAAATCCTCCGACCCGGCAGCGCGCGCGCGTGCCATCGTACAGGCGGCCAAGAATTTCAACAACCCCGAGAGCCTGCTCGATGCCAGCCGTTCGCTGGGCGAGGCCATGCCGGGGCTGGATATCGCCAAACTGCCGGAATCGGAGTTGCTGCAAACCCGGGGCTGGTGATGAAAAAGGTGGGAGTGCTCTCCCTGCAGGGAGACTTTGCGGCGCACGGCGCGGCCCTGGAACGCGCCGGCGCGGCGCCGGTCTACGTGCGCGAGCGCGAGCAACTGGCGGATCTCGACGGCCTGGTCATCCCAGGCGGCGAAAGCACCACCATGCTCAAGCTGCTGCGCTACGACGGGTTTCTGGAGGCGCTGGTGGAGTTCGGACGCCATAAACCCATTTTCGGGACCTGCGCCGGCGCCATCCTACTGGCTAACCACGTGCTAAGCCCGGAGCAGGAGAGCCTGGGGTTGATGGATCTCGAAATCGAACGGAACGCCTACGGCAGGCAGATCGATAGCCGCGTGGCCGTGCTGGAACCCGAAGCGGAGTTTCAGGAGCGCACCGGGCCGGGCAAGCTCGAAGCCGTATTCATCCGCGCGCCCGTAATCCGGCGTGTTGGCGCCGGGACGAAGGTGCTGGCGTGGTATGCAGGCGACCCCGTGCTGGTGGAAAATGGCAAGCACCTGGCGGCCACCTTCCATCCCGAATTGACCAGCGATCCGCGCGTGCACTCGCTGTTTCTGGAGAAGCTGTGACACGCCGCCTGAAGAAGGTTCTGTTCGTATGCATCGGCAACTCCTGCCGCAGCCAGATGGCGGAAGCTTTCGCGCGCGCTTACGGCGGCGATGTCCTGATTGCCGCCAGCGCGGGTCTGTATCCCGCGATCCGCGTGGCGCCGGACACCATCCTCGCCATGCACGAGAAGAACCTCGACTTGCGGGACCATTTTCCTAAGAGCATTCGCCAATTGGGACCGCGCGCGGTGTTCGATCTGGTGGTGAATATGAGCGGGTATGCGCTGCCGGACGAGATGGACACTCCCGAGTGTCTATGGGATGTGCCGGATCCGGTGTCGCTGAGCTATGACGATCATTGCGCGGTTCGCGACCAGATCGAGAGCCTGGTGATGCAACTGGTGCTCGATCTCCGCAAGGAACAGGAACCGGGCCGAGTGGCGCCCTGAAGGTCAGCCTGCCAGCGCTTCCGCCAGGTGAGGCTGGTAGATGCAGCGCGGATCTTCGGCCAGATAGTCGCCGCTCAGGGCATAGGCGCGCGAGCGCGATCCGCCGCAAATCTTCTGGTATTCGCAGATTCCGCACTTGCCTCCGCGTTGGGTGGTATCGCGCAGGGAACGGAACAGATCCGAGTGCCGGTAGACGTCCGTTAGCGAATCGCGCAACACGTTGCCGCCGCTGACGGGCAGGAATCCGCTGGGAAAAATCTCGCCGGTGTGCGAGACGAAGACGAACCCCTTGCCGTCGCTCACCCCGGCAGTCCGCCACGCCACGCCCTTGGCGTTCTCGTTCTGGGTGACGCCGTGCTCGACCTTGGCGCGCTGCGCCACGTAGCGGCGGTAGTGCATGGCTTCGGTAGTCTTGATGCCGAAAGGCGCGGTCTTGGAGAGTTCGTACATGAACTCGAAGACGTGCTCGTATTCCTCGGCCAGCAGGTCGTCGGCGGCGGCGGCCCGGCCTGTCACGATGAGGAAGAACAGGCTCCACATCTTCGTGCGGACTTCTTTGGCGATCTCGGCCATTTCGGGCAGCCGGTGCATGTTGCGCCGGGTGATGGTGCTTTGAAACTGGGTATCGAGGCCAATATCGCGCGCGTAACGCAAGGCAAACATGGCGCTATCGAAGGTGCCGGGAACTCCGCGGAAATCGTCGTGCGAGGCGGCGTCCGGTCCGTCCAGGCTGATGGCCATGCGGGTAATGCCGGCGTCTTTGAATCCCTGGATGGCTTCGGCCGTTAGCAGCGGGGTGGCGCTGGGCGTTACGTTGGTGCGCAAGCCAATCTTGACGCTATGACGGATCAGGTCGTAGAGGTCCGGCCGCTTGAGCGGATCGCCGCCGGTGAATACCATGAGCGGTTCGCCGAACGAGCGGATCTCATCGAGCAGGCGGTACCCCTGTTCGGTGGTCAGTTCGCCGGCGCTGCGTTCGGATTGGGCGGAAGCCCGGCAGTGGACGCAGGCCAGGTCGCACGCCTGCGTAACTTCCCAGATCACCAGCATCGGGCATTGATCGAAGTTCATTGCGTCTCCGGAGTAGGGCAGAGTAGGTGCAACTCAGTTGCCAGTGCCTGGGCATTGAAAACATGGGGAATATCGCTACAAGGCATTTCAGGATCGGAGCCGAGTAGGGGGATATCACCCAGCCTGGGTCCAGGGGTCAGGGATCAGGGTCGCTTGGCTCCCAATCCCCTACAATGGAAGTTCCCATGGCGACTCGCGGTCTTTTCATCACGTTCGAAGGTATGGATGGGTCCGGCAAGACCACCCAGATGCACCGGCTGGCCGAACGGCTGCGCGGGATGGGCCGGACAGCGATCGAGACGGTGGAGCCGGGCGGGCCGCCCATCGCCATGAAGATCCGGCGCATTCTGCTGGACGCGGCCAACCAGGAACTCAGCCCCGTCACCGAGGTGTTGCTCTACTTCGCTTCGCGCGCCCAGAACGTGGACGAATGGATCGGGCCGGCGCTTGAGCGCGGCGAAATTGTGCTCTCGGACAGGTTCACGGATTCCTCGTTGGTGTACCAAGGCTACGGACGCGGCCTGGGCGCGGAGACCGTGGCGGCTCTCGATGCCATCGCCTGCCGCGGAATCAAGCCCGATCTCACGCTGCTGGTGGATATCGACGCGGAAGCGAGCCTGGCGCGCGCCCGCGCCCGCAACGCCGCCGAGCCGCATTGCGAAACCCGCATGGACGACCAGTCGCTGGAATTTCACCGCACGGTTTACCAGGCGTACCACGCGCTGGCGGCGCGCGAACCGGAACGCGTGAAGATTATCGACGGCCGGGCGGGCATCGACGCCATGGAGTGCGAGGTCTGGAACGTGGTGGCGCCGTATGTTCGATAACTTCTGGGGCAATCCGCGCGCCACCGAGGCGCTGGAGCAGATGCTGGAGCAGCAACGGCTGGCGCAGACGCTGCTGTTCGCCGGTCCCGAGGGCGTAGGCAAAGCGACCCTGGCGCGGCGGCTGGGCGCGCGCCTGTTGGGCCGCGGCGAACAGATCGAACGGGACGACTTGAGCCTGGCCGAAAACCTGGAAACCGTGTCCGCGCGCGAGAAATGGTCCGCTGACAAGCGCAACGAGGACCCGCTGCAGTTCGCCACGCACGCCGATTTCGTCACTTTCGCGCCGGATGGGCCGCTGCGGCAGATCACCATTCAGCAGACCCGCCTGCTGAAGGAGCGCGCCCAGTTCCTGCCGCACAAAGGCAGCCGCCGCATCTTTCTGATCGACCACGTGGACCGGGCCAACGAGCAGGCCGCCAACTCGCTTCTCAAGACGCTCGAAGAGCCGCCCGATCACCTGATCCTGATCATGACCGCCGAGAACGCCTACGATTTGCTGCCCACCATCCGCTCGCGCGCCGTGCCGTTCCATTTCGCGCCGCTGGCGGAGGAGGAGATGCGCGAGTTCGTGCGCGCGCGCGGCCTGGACCAGCCGGAGCGGCGCGTGGAGCTGGCGGCGGGCAGTCCGGGCGTGGCGGCTTCCCTCGACCTGGAGGCGTACGACAGACGCCGCGCGGCCATGCTGGCGCTGTTGAAAACGGCCGCCGGCGCGGCGCCCTTCGGCGCGTGGATTCCCGTCTCCGAAGCCCTGGGGCGCAGCCGGAGCGAGAAGCTGGACCTCTATTTGAAACTGCTGTACGACCTGCTGCGGGACCTGCTCCTGCTGCACGAAGGCGCGGCGGAGATACGCAACCGCGATATCCGCGGGGAACTGGAAGCGATTGCCCGGAAGGTGCGGTTCGCGTGGCTGCGAAAGGCCGTGGAGCGAGTAGATGAGATCGCGCAACTGGTCCGGCGGAATATTCAGAAGACGATTGCGCTCGACGCGTTGATTGTGGAATTGCGGGATCTCTAGCTTCGGGCGATCGCGTCCAGGGTGTCCCAGAACTCGGGGAAGGAAACCGAGGCAGCCTCGGCGCCATCGATAGTCGACTCGCCGTCGGCCAGCAACGCGGCCACGGCGAAGGCCATGGCGATGCGGTGGTCGCCGAAGGAATCGAATCGAGCGGCGCGGAACTTCTGGCGGCCGGGGATTACCATTCCGTCGGGAAGCTCTTCGGCGGCCACGCCCATGCGGCGGAGGTTGTCAATTACGGTTCTTATGCGGTCGGTTTCCTTGAGGCGCAGCTCGGAGGCGTCCTTTACGGTCAATCCCTCCTCCGTGGCGGCGCCAAGGACGGCCAGCACGGGGATCTCATCGATCAGCGCGGCGGTAAGTCCGCCATCGATGGTTCCGCCTCGCAGCGTGGAGTGTTCCACCACGATGTCGCCCACCAGTTCGCCATTGCGACATTCGAGATCGGGTATGCCGATCCTGGCGCCCATGCTGGTGAGGAAGTCGAGCAGGGCCGAGCGGCTGGGGTTTAGCCCCACGCCGCGGATGGCAAGCCGCGAGCCGGGCACAAGCAGCGCGGCCACGATGAAGAAGGCGGCCGAGGATAGGTCCGAAGGAACGAACAGCTCCCGACCCGTCAGTTTGGGCCGTCCCACAACGGTAATCCTGCTCCCCGTGACGGCGACGTCGGCGCCAAACTCCCGCAGGGCGATCTCGGTGTGATCGCGCGAACGCGCCGGCTCGGCGACGGATGTGGCGCCGTCGGCGAACAGGCCGGCGAACAAGACACAGGTCTTCACCTGCGCGCTGGCCACGGGCAGAGCGTAGTCGATGGGCCGTAGCGGCGAGCCTTCGATTTCAAGCGGCGGGTACTGCTCCGCGCGGGCGCGGATTCGGGCGCCCATCTCCGTCAACGGCCGCAGAATGCGTTGCATCGGCCGGCGGGAGAGCGATTCGTCGCCGAAAATCCGGCTGCGGAACGGCTGGGCGGCCAGAATGCCGGAGAGCATTCGAATGGTGGAACCCGAGTTGCCGGCATCCAGGTCGGCGGCGGGCGCGCTCAAACCGCCGAGACCCTTGCCCTCAATCGCGAACTCCGTTCCCGAGCCTTCCACCCGGACGCCGAGCGCACGCAGGCATCCCAGCGTGGAACGGCAATCCGCGCCGGTGGAGTAGTTCCGAATGCGGGTTTGGCCTTTGGCGATAGCCGCAATCATGGCATAACGATGCGAAATCGACTTGTCGCCCGGCAGCCCGATCTCGCCCGAAAGGGAAGCAGCGGGAGCGATCCTTCTTTGCATGAGAATTCCATTCTACGCGCCGCGGCCGGCCCGGATTTTCAATTTCCCGCCATCTTCGCCGATAAGACCAATCGAGGCAGAGCGCCGATGATCTCGATCCGCAGATATTTGTACTCCCATCGACGGGCGCACCCGCAAGAAGAGGGACAAGAGCAGCCCGAGACGATTGCGCAGTCGGACCTGACGTACCAGGCATCTCTCGCACGCCTGGCGACGGTCCTGGTGTCGGAAATCGAGGTAGACGGCCTCAATGAAACCGACCCTGCCTTCGAACCCGTTTCCGCCTCCATGGGGGGTATCCGCCAGAGGCTTGAAGATGCCGAGTCGCCCGATGAAATCGAGGCGCTCAGCGTGGAGATCCCGCAGGTTCTCGAGGAGTACCGGCGCGCCAGGCAAACGGTGGAGCGCCGGCAGACCGAGGAAGTGCAGAAGATGTTGGCCATGCTGCAACAGACCCTCGAAGCGCTTGGCCGCGGGAGTGAGCGTTCCGTGACCCGGCTGCGCAGGATCGAAAGCCAGATCCGGTCGGCCTCGCAAATCTCCGGGATCGTGGCGCTGCGGGAGCGCCTGCGGTCGTGCGTCGATCAAATCCGGGACGAAGCCGCCGCCGAGCAACAGGAGTTTGCGAGGACCAAATCGGAACTGGAGCAGGATTTCCTGCTGGCGCAAGAGAGTGCGGCGTTGGCGCGGGGCGGAATTCCCGGCCGGTCGCAAGCCGAGCAACGCGTCGCCGAGGGGGCCGGCGCGGCTCCTTTGGCGCTCCTGCTGCTTGAACGGCTGCCCGCCATCAAGGCGCGCTACGGCGCCGCGGTGAGCGAGCGGTACTTCTCCGGGTTTGTCGATATCGTGAGTGGACGGCTGCCATCTCTCAAGAAGATGTTCCGCTGGAATGAGAGCACTTTGATGGTGGAACTGCCGGTGGGGAAGACTGGCGAAATGAGCGAACCGGAGTTGCGGAGTTGTCTCGGCGATGTGCCGCGCGTAATCCAGGTGGACGTCGGCGGCAGAGTGGCGGTTCTCGAAAATACGCACCGCTGGTGCCTGGTTCCCGCCGGGACGCGGTGCGCCGAAATCCTTCAGCGTATCGAGGACTTCGCAAAGGTATGAGCGCCTCGCCTAAAAACTCCGCGGCCGGGCAGATCCCAAGGCCGCCGGCCGGCGAATCGGAATGCGACCGGCCATGGAGGATTCTGGAGCTGTTCGCGCACAACGCCGGATTACGGGAGGTTCTCGGCGAGGTGATCCTCCTCGTCGAAGGGCGCGAGTCTATCGGCAAATGCGCCATCATGGCGATGCGGGAAGGCTCGCTCCACTGCCTGGCCAGCGCTGGAGTCCCCGGCATTTTGCTGCGGCAACTCGAGGGGCTGCAGGCTGTGGAAAACGCGATCCCGCCGGACTCGGTTTCGGCTTTCTGGCCGGCGCCAACCGGGTTCGTCGATTTCACGACGGCTCCCGGTTGGGATTCCTGGCGCCCACTGGCTGAAGCTGCCGGCGTCAGGGGCTGCCAGGCCGAGCCGATTCTTTCGACGGCGGGCGAGTTTCTCGGAGAGGTGATCGCATTCGCCGAGGCCGGATTTCCGGCGAAGAGCATCGCGCCCGCGGCCTTGCGCCTGGCCGCTCGCATCGCCGGGATTGCCATGGAGCAAGATCACCTGATGGCGGACCTGCTCTACCACGCGCACCACGACTCCGTCACGCTGTTGCCGAACCGCTTCCTGCTCGACGAGCGCCTCGGGCAGGCAATGGCCGCCGCCGACCGCACTGGAAGCAGCGCAGCCTTGCTGCTGGTGAACCTGGATCGGTTCCGAACCGTCAACGACCTGCTCGGGCGAGGCATCGGGGACCTGTTGTTGCAACAGGCGGCCAGGCGCATCGAAACGGTCCTGGCGGCCGAGGACACCTTGGCGCGAACCGCCGGCGACGAGTTCAGCGCCGTGCTTCCCGGCGTCAAGAGCATGGCTCACGCCGTCCGCGCCGCGGAGCGCATGCGCGCCCGGCTGGCGGCCCCGTTCGCAGTGTGCGGACATGAACTCACCGTAACCGCGAGCATCGGTTGCGCCCTCTATCCGGAACACGCGGCCGACGCCCTCACGCTGGAGCGGAGCGCGGGCGCGGCGCTGTACCGAGCCAAACATGGCGGGCGCAACTGCGTCCGGGCATTCGTTCCCGGGGAGGCGGCCTCCGCGCAACAAAAGGCTCGCATCGAGAGCGCTCTGGGCCAAGCGCTAACGCGGGGCGAATTCCGGGTGGCATATCAGCCGCAGATCGCTCTGGGGACCATGAGGTTGTCCGGCGCCGAGGCGCTGCTGCGCTGGCATCATCCCGTGATTGGACTGGTTTCGCCCACGGCATTCATACCCATCGCCGAAGAAGCGGGGCTGATCGCGCCGATCGGAGAGTGGGTGCTGCGCGAGGCCTGCCGCCAGGCCGTAGCATGGCGCAGCATCGGCTTCCGGGGGCGTATGGCGATCAACGTGTCCCCGGTCCAATTCGAGCAGGACGATTTCGTGGCTGCCGTGAAGACGGCCCTCGACGATGCGCGGGTTCCGCCGGACGCGGTGGAGCTGGAGCTCACCGAACGGGCCCTGGCGGGAGAAGTTTGCCGGGTGGCGGAGAAGATGCGCGAGTTGAAATCGCTGGGGCTGTCTTTTGCAGTGGACGATTTTGGCACGGGCTATTCGTCGCTGTCTCACTTGCAGGAACTGCCGGTGGACGTCATCAAAATCGACATCTCCTTTGTGCGCCAGATCGCGGCGGACGGCGACCGCTCCCCGGTGATTGAAACCATCGTCGCGATGGCGCATGCGCTCGGCAAGACGCTGGTGGCTGAGGGCGTCGAGACGCTGGCGCAGCAGGCTTATCTGGCGGCCCTGGGCTGCGACGCTGTGCAGGGCTTTCTCTATGGCCGCCCCGCGCCGGCCGCGGAGTTCACCTCTAAGTGGATGAGCTGAACCCCGGCGCTATTCGACGGTCACGCTCTTGGCGAGATTGCGAGGCTGATCGACGTCGCAGCCCCGACGTACGGCGATGTGATAGGCCAGGAGCTGCAACGGCACGATTTCCAGGATAGGCGCGAGCAGTTCGTGGGACGCGGGGATTTCGATGATGTGATCGGCGATCTTCCGCGCCTCCCGGTCGCCCTCCGTGACCAGCGCCAGGACGATGCCTTCGCGCGCCTTCACTTCCTGAATATTCGACAGCGTCTTCTCGTAAAGAATGCGGCTTTCCGGGCTATTGGCGTCGTGCGTGGCCACGACCACCACCGGCAGGTTCTCGTCGATAAGGGCGTTGGGACCGTGCTTCATCTCCCCGGCGGGATACCCTTCGGCGTGGATGTAGGAGATCTCCTTGAGCTTCAACGCGCCTTCGAGAGCGATGGGGAAATGCACGCCCCGGCCGAGGAAGAGGAAATCCGAGGCACGGTGCAGGTCGCGGGCCAGCGCTTCGTAGACGGCGTCGTTCTGAAGGACGGTCTCCATCTTTCCGGGAATCCGCAGCAGTTCCTGAACCAGGCAACGGGATGCGCTCTCATCCAGGCTGCCGTTGGCCTGGCCAAGGTACATGGCAAGGATGAAAAGGGCAGTCAACTGACAGGTGAAGGCTTTGGTAGATGCCACGCCGATCTCGGGTCCGGCGTGGGTGACGATGGCCCCCGCGGATTCGCGAGTGATCATGGAACCCACTACATTGCAGATGGCCAGCGTCTTCGAGCCTTTGCGTTTGGCTTCGCGCTGCGCCGCCAGAGTATCGGCGGTTTCACCCGATTGCGAGACCACCACGGTGAGCGTATCCGGCTGCACGATGGGATCGCGATAGCGGAACTCGCTGCCGTAATCGACTTCGACGGGGAGGCGCGCCAGCTTTTCGATCATGAACTTGCCGCCGAGCGCGGCGTGCCAACTGGTGCCGCAGGCGATGATCTTGACCCGGCGAAAACGCGCGAATTCCTCGGGGCGGATATCCATCTCATCGAGGAAAATGCGGCCGGTCTCCTGTCCCACGCGCCCCAGGGTGGTATCGCGCACGGCGCGCGGCTGCTCGAAGATCTCCTTGAGCATGAAATGCTTGTAGCCGCCCTTTTCCGCCATAATGGGGTCCCACAGAATATGGGAGACCTGGCGGTTCACCGAGCGTCCGTCGAAATCGCTCAAGCGGACGCCGGCCGGGGTGAGCACGGCCATATCGCCATCGGCCAGGAAAAACATGTCACGGGTGTGGCTGAGAATGGCGGGGACGTCGGAAGCGACGAAGTACTCGTTGTCGCCGATGCCGATGACCACCGGCGGCCCATTCCGCGCCGCCACGATTTTGTTGGGATCGGAGCGCGAGATAGCGGCCAGGGCGAACACGCCGGAAATCTCTTTCACGGCCCCGCGCACGGCCTCCTCAAGGTTGCCATTGAGGCGTTCCTCGATGAGGTGCGCGATCACTTCGGTATCGGTTTCCGTCTTGAAGACGTGGCCTTCGGATTGGAGGCGCTGCTTCAGCGCCAGGTAATTCTCCACGATTCCGTTGTGCACCACCACCACGTCGCCGTGGCAGTCGCGATGGGGGTGGGCGTTCTCCTCGGTGGGACGGCCGTGCGTGGCCCAACGGGTGTGGCCAATCCCGCAGGTCCCCTCGAGCGGATTCATGCGGATGGCGTCCTCCAGATTACGCAGCTTGCCCTGGGCGCGGCGCACCTCCAGGCCTTCGCCGCCGCAATAGACGGCCAGCCCCGCCGAATCGTACCCGCGGTACTCGAGCCGCCGCAATCCCTCGAGAATGATGGGCACCGCCTTGCGTGTCCCGATGTAACCGACAATCCCGCACATAGAAACCATTATAGATGCGGGGCCGGAAAGGCGGACGCAGAAAAAGACGTTCAATCCAGGATTTCGATGCGGTAGTCTTCGATGACGGGATTGGCGAGGACTTCCTGGGCGATGGTCTCGATATCCTTACGGGCTTGTTCGGGCGAGATGGCGGCGGCGATGGCGATCTCGAAGTACTTGCCCTGACGCACATCCTCAATGCCGGGATAACCGAGGCCTTGGAGCGCGGAGCGGACCGTCTGACCTTGGGGGTCCAGGACGGTGGACTTCAACGTAACGAAAACGCGGGCTCGCATGGGGAATCTCGATTATCGCACGCCCCATGGCCGCGAGCGTGCAAAATGGAAGGAGATGAGTTTGAAAAACCCCTTGAGCAGCGCCATCGGCGTGTTCGATTCCGGCGTGGGTGGCCTGACGGTGCTGCAAGCGCTACGCCGGCGCATGCCACACCGCGATTTTGTATACCTGGGCGACACGGCGCGCGTGCCCTACGGGCGCAAGCCTCCCGAAATGGTGGTGGAGTTCGCCTCGGAAATCGCGGATTTCCTGTGCGGAATGGGCGTGGAAGGCCTGGTGGTGGCGTGCAATACGGCCTCGGCCGTAGCGATGCCGGCCCTGGCGGAACGCTGCCCGGTCCCGGCATGGGGCGTGATCGACCCGGGCGTGGCGGCGGCGGCGCGGGTCACGCGTTCAGGCAGCGTTGGCGTGATCGGGACCAAGGGGACCATCGCCAGCCGCGCTTATCAGCGGCGCCTCGAAGCGTGCGGGTTCCGCGTGTGGGCGCAGCCATGCCCTATGCTGGTTCACGTAGTGGAGGAAGGCCTGGTGGATTCCCCCGAAGCCCGGTTGCTGGTGCGGCAGTACTTGAGCGGGCGTCCGGAGATGGACGCGCTGATCCTGGGATGCACGCATTACCCGCTCCTGCGCAACGTGCTGCAAGAGGCGGTGGGTTCCGGCGTCACGTTGGTGGACAGCGCGGAAGCGACCGCCGAAGTGGTGAGCGAGGCCTTTGGGGGGGCGCCGCAGGCCGACGACGAAGGCCGGGTGGTCCACTTCGTGACGGGGGACCCGGTGGCCTTCGCGCACACCGCCAAGGTGATTGGAGGCGTGGAGGGGGAGATTATTCCGCTGCCGGTGACGGAACTGGCGGAAAGAATTCATGGCCACAGATTGAACGCAGATAAACACAGATAAGCAAAGCGTTGACGCTTTAGCAGCCTGCTGAGCAACGGTCGCTTCTGAGGCGATTTGGGCAAATGCCCAAATCCGAGCCCGGAACGCGCTGATTCTAAATGGCCCGCCCCTCGAGATTTGGGCAAATTGCCCAAACTCGACCGGTCCATGCGCGTTCCTCAGCGGCTTACGGGTCTCTAATTCAGGAGGCGCCCCTGGCGGAGATAGGCGGGCGTGTCGAGGTCTTCCAGATCGATGGGCGGCTCTGTATCCGCCACTAACAGCGGCTCGGGTTCCGGTTCCGGCTCCGGCTCGGCGATCGCAGGTGCGGGCGCCGGTTCCGGCGGAGGCGCACTCACCGTTGGCGCAGCCCAGTGGTGCTCCGCGCTGGACACGGTCTCGGCCGGGACGCCGGTGGCGATCACCGTTACCTTGACGGAATCTCCCATGGATTCGTCCAGGATCACGCCGAAGTTGAGCTGGGCGTCCTCAGATTCGGCGGCCTCGCGGACGAGGGCACAGGCTTCGTTGACTTCGTGGAAGCTGAGATGGCTCGATCCCGTGAGGTTGATGAGGATCCTGCCGGCGCCGGCGATGCGGGTATCCTCGAGCAACGGGCAATTGATGGCCTGCCGCGCGGCTTCGACGGCCGCGTTCTGGCCCTTGGCCACGGCGGTTCCCATCATGGCGTAACCAGCGCCAACCATGACCGCCTTGATGTCGGCAAAGTCGCGGTTGATCATGCCGGTGGCGTTGATAATGTCGCTGATGCCCACGACAGCCTGCCGGAGCATGTCGTCCGCCAGCTTGAAGGCATCGAAGAAGCTGGCCCCGCGCGGCGTCAGCGCAAGCAGCCGTTCGTTGGGGATGGTGATGACCGTATCGACGCAGGACGCTAACCCTCGGCGGCCCTCCTCAGCCATGCGCATGCGCCGCGGGCCCTCGAAGGCGAATGGCTTGGTGACCACGGCGATGGTCAAGGCTTCGAGTTCCTTGGCGAGCGAGGCGACCACCCCGGTGGCGCCGGTTCCGGTGCCGCCGCCCAACCCGGCGGAGACGAAGACCATGTCGGCGCCCTGCAGCAACTCGACGATATCGTCGGTGTTTTCGAGGGCGGCCTGGCGGCCGGTTTCGGCGTTCGACCCCGCGCCTAAGCCTTTGGTGATGCGCGCGCCCAATTGCAGTTTGTGGGGGACCTCGCACGCCGAAAGGGCCTGCAGATCCGTATCCATGGCGTGGAATTCGACGCCGGCCAGCCCCTCGCGAACCAGGCGCGAGACGGCGTTACAGCCGCCGCCGCCGATCCCGATCACCTTAATCCTGGCACCGCTGCGCGCCTCTTCCTCGATTTCATATTTCAGATTGTCCATGTGCGTCTCCCCCTACTTCAGAATCTTGCCCAGCCAGCCGGCGGCCGCTCGCTGGCGCTCAGTTTGGACCTTCAACTTCGCCGAATACATGGCCAGGCCGGCGGCCACGCACCACTCCGGATTGTTCAGCCGGTCCGGCCAGCCTTCAACCCCCACCGTCAGGCCATAACGCGTCTGGCATTGCAAGACGCGCGCGGCGACATCGCAAAGGTCGGGGAGCCGCGCCGCGGCGCCGGTGAGGAATACGCCACCGAGAAGGGCGTGCTCCATACCCACACGCGCCAATTCGGAATGTACGAAGTGGAAAAGGTCTTCGCCGCGGGCCTCCAGCACCTGGTTGACAGACGTACTGGTGGTTTCGCGCGGCTCGCAGTTTTCCGGCGTGGGCAATTCCACCCAGGTATTGGGCGAGCAGGCGCTGGCCATGGCGCCGCCCATTTCGAGTTTTACCGTCTCTGCCTCGTCGAAGCTCAGACGCAGGGCCTGGGCCAGGTCCGCCGTGAAATGATCGCCGCAGATGGGAGCCGTGGTGGCCAGGTGCATGGCGTCGCCGTAGTAAGCGACCATCTCCGTGGAATGGGCCCCGATGTCCACCACCGCGATGCCCTGGCGCCGCTCCTCCGGCCGTACCGCCGCGTAACACGCCGCCAGCGCCTCGAAGACGGTTTCCTCCACCAGGAGATGGGCCTGATTGATGGCGCCGACGAGCGCCGTGTGCTCCTGTTCCGACGCGGTAATCAGGTGGACGTTGACTTCCAGCCGCGCCGCCATCATCTTGCGGGGATCGCGGTAACCCGGATGACCGTCGACTACGAAATCCTGCGGGAACAGTTGCAGCAACATGCGGTCTTCCTGCATCTGTACGCGGGAAGCGTGGTTCAAGACACGATTCACGTGGCTTTGGTCCACCTCGCGCAAGTAGCCCAGCTCCATCGCCCCGCGGGCATTGGCGCCGCGCACGGCGACGCCGCCGATCCCGGCCACCACCGAGCCCACCGAGACCCCGGATGCGGATTCGGCCGCCCGCAGCGCCGCGACGATTGAATCCGTAACGGCCTTCTGGTCGGCGATCCTGCCCCTGAACCAGCCTTGCGATTCGACGGCGGCGCTCCCCAGGAAGCGCATGCGCCCTCGTTCCAAAGCGCAAACCACCAGCCGCGTGGTGCGGCTGCCCGCGTCAAGCCCTGCCGCGATTACCTGCTTTTCTTTTTCCGCCATAACACTACTTCCTGGCCGTGATACGGTCGTCCAGACGCAGATCGAACGTGCCTGCGTCCGGCGACTCCTTCCGGATCTCCTCGTAATGACTCACGAAATTCTGGTAGCGCGCGGCGAAATCGCCGTCGCCCAGGACCAAAGCCACCGCACGGTTCTCCACACGCGTCACAATCTGGATATTGGCCGGATCCGTGACATCGACCTCCGAGACGTCGTTCGCAAGGTAGCCCATATTCTGCTGGAACTGGAGGAATGCGCTCACGCGAGGGCGGCGCTGTGCGTCGGTGTCCTGCTGCCGGAGGCCGTCGATCACGGGGAAGGCGAAGCGCGCCCGCGGCGGCAGGGCGAGCAGCACGCCCTCGGCATCCACCAGCATGGGGCCCGATGGAAAGGAGACGAAAGCGACCGGCGTACGTTCGCGGATGCGCACCAGCAGGCGATTGGGCCAAACGCGCGAGACGGAGGCGTCGCGCACCCAATCGATGGCCAGCAGGCGGCGCCGGCGCTCGGCGAGCGCCACGGAAAAAACGCCGCGGCCCAGGTCGGCGGCGAATACACTCAGCACTCTTGCACGAGCCGCGTAGTTCAACCCTTGGATGGCCACGGCATCCTGGCTATTCGTGGAGAGCATGAACCGCGGGTTCGTGGCAACGTAAGCCAGAGCCTTGAGGGAGGCCATGGCCGTGCAGACGGAGACCGAGGCGGCCAATGCCATCGTCAGCCAGAGCCGCCAGCGAATGCCACCGATCTTTTTCGACTCCCGCGCCATTACCCTGCCTCTCGTAACTTCGCCAGGACTTTTTCGCCCGCCTGCCAGACGCTGCCGGCCCCCAGCGTCATAACCAGGTCCCCCTCGCCCGCCCCGCGCAAGAGCGCTTCCACCCCGCGATCCATCGTGCCCACGTACTCGGCGCCGCGATGTCCGAACTGCCGGATGCGCTCGACCAGGGCCTCCGCCGAGACGCCCTCGATGGGCTTCTCAGAGGCGGCGTAGATGTCCATGACGAACACGCTGTCGGCCTGATGGAAGGCTCGCGCAAAATCGTCCATCAGGTGGAGCGTTCGAGTGTAACGGTGGGGCTGGAAGAGCACGTGAATGCGCCGGAAGCCGCACTGGCGCGCGCCATCGAGGGTGGCGCGGATCTCGGTGGGATGGTGCCCGTAATCGTCGATGACGGTGACGCCGCGCTCCTTGCCGCGCACCTGAAAACGCCGGTCCACGCCGCTGAAAGCCGCCAGCGCCTCGCGCGCCACCTCCGGCTTAACCTCCAACTCCAGAGCCACGGCGACGGCGGCGGTGGCGTTCAGCACGTTGTGGCGTCCGGGAAGGCGCAAGTGAAACGATCCCAAGTCGGCGGCTCCGCGCCGCAGCCGGAAATCGGTGGCAAAAGGTCCGCAGTCGATCGCGCTGGCCTCCATGGCGGCCTGCGCGGTGGTCCCGTAGGTGACGGTCCGCCGCTCGATGGCGGGCAGGATGACTTGGACATTCGGATCGTCCAGGCAAACGATGGCTGCGCCGTAGAACGGGACCTTATTGACGAACTCGGTGAAGGCCGCACGGGTGGCCTCGATGGTGGGGTAGTGGTCCACGTGCTCCCGATCGATGTTGGTGACCACCGCGATAATGGGCGCCAGCTTCAAGAAAGAGCCGTCGCTCTCGTCCGACTCCACCAGCAAGAAATCGCTTTCCCCGACGCGCGCGTTGGAGCCGCCCATGGTCGCGGTTTTCCCGCCCACCACGACGGTCGGATCCAGGCCGGCGAACTTCAGGATAGCGGCGGTCATGGAGGTAGTGGTAGTCTTGCCGTGGCTGCCGGCGACCGCGATGCCGTACTTCAGACGCATCAGCTCGGCCAGCAGCTCGCCGCGCGGGATCACCGGGATTTGCAGACGGCGCGCCTCGCGCACCTCGGGATTCTGCTCGTTGACCGCTGAACTGACCACCAGGGCGCGCGCGCCGGCCACGTTGGCGGCGTCGTGCCCCTCGTAAATGCGCGCTCCCAAGCCCGCCAGACGGTCGGTGGTAGCGGAGAGCTTCAGGTCGGACCCGCTGATCTGGTAGCCGAGGTTGAGGAGCACCTCGGCGATTCCGCTCATGCCGATTCCGCCGATTCCGGTGAAGTGCAGGTGTTGTGGACGAAAAAACATTTCCTTACCGTATTGTTCCGGCTTGCGACGCCGCTGTCAATCGAAATCGTTCCGCGGCTTCCTCCAGAATCCCGGCGGCCCGCCGCGCCGCGCCGGGCTTGGCGAATTTCCGGGCCGCCTCTCCCATCCGCGTTAGCGTTTCCGGCGAGTGCGTGAGTTCCGATACGAGCGAGAAGAACCTCTCGCCGGTCATTTCGGCGTCCGGAACCAAACGAGCCGCGCCTCCGCCCTGCATCACTTCCGCATTGCGGGTCTGGTGGTCGTCGGCCGCGAACGGAAAGGGGACCAGAACGGAAGGTTTGCCGGCGGCGGCCAGCTCCGAGACCGAGCCGGCGCCTGACCGGCACACCACCAGATCGGCCGCGGCAAAGGCGGCGGGCATATTCTGAATAAAAGGTACGACCTCCCCTTCAAGGCCGGTTTCGGCGAACGCGGCGCGTAGATCCGCCAATGCGGCGGGACCGGTCTGAAGGATAATTCGCAGCGGCATCCCCGCCCGCGAGAACAACGGCCAGCTTTCCCGCACCGCCCGATTTAAGGTGCGGGATCCCTGGCTGCCGCCGGTTACGAGCACTGTAAGCGGCCCGCCGGGCGGTTTGGGTGGCACGGAAAAGAACTCCCGGCGTACCGGAAGCCCGGCGATTTCGGTTTTTCCTTCGGGGAAGAAGGCTGCCGTTTCCGGAAACGAGACCAGCGCGCGGTACACAAAACGGCCGATGATGCGGTTGGTGAATCCGGGAACGGCGTTCGGTTCCATCACAACAACCGGCACGCGGCTGACGAGCGCAGCCATCACCGGTGGGCCGGCGGCATAACCGCCCATACTGAAGACGGCCGAAACGCCGCGAAGGAGCCGGGCGCAGTGCGCGGTGGCAAACGGCAACCGGGAAAGCGTGGCGATCTTCTGGCGCATTCCCACACGGTTCAGGCCGCCGATGTCGATCAGTTTCAGGTCGAACCCTTCGGCCGGTACGAGCTTGGCTTCAATTCCCTTTGCCGTGCCCACAAAAAAGACTTCGTGGCCCCGCTGGCGCAACTCGCGCGCCACGGCCAGCGCCGGGATGACGTGGCCGCCGGTTCCGCCGCCTGCCATGAGGAAGAGGGACTGGGGGCCAGGGGCCGGGGGCCGGGGGCCGGGGTTAAGATCCTCGCTTCGCTCGGTCATTGGCGCCTCAGGAGCGCGTCTCGGAGCGCATAGAGTTGCTTGCCGAGGATGGTGGACTGCTCCAGAATCCCATTCAGGTCTGTGGCGGCGAGGTAGCTAAGGCGCGATGCAATCTCAAGTTGCGTTTCCACTTCGGCTAGCGAGGCCTGCGCGATGGAGATGTGGTTCAGGTACTCTTTGGTTGAGGCACGACTGTGCCCCTCGGCGATGTTCGACGGTACGGAAACGGCTGCCCGCCTGACCTGGGCCGCAAGCCCGAACACCTCGGCTTTGGGAAATCGCGCGGAGCCGCGATAAACAGCCTCCACCACGTCCATCCCCCGCTGCCAAACGTCCAGATCTCGAATATGGCTGATCTTATGCATCAAGACTTACCCTGCCGCGCGGTCCGACCCTGGCCCCCGGCCCCTGGCCCCCGATCCCTACCCCGCATGTTCCGCCACATTCATCAGAATTCCCAACAGGGCGAGGGTGCTCAATAGCGAACTGCCGCCGTAACTGATCATGGGGAGGGGAATGCCTTTGGTCGGCATCATTCCGAGTACGACGCTCATGTTCATGAGCGCTTGCACCACCACCACGACCGTCGCGCCCAGCGCCAGGTAGCGGCCGAAATCGTCACCCATCCGAAAGGCCGCGCGCAAGCCGCGCCATAACAGTACGGTGAAGCCGATCAGCAACCCCACCGAACCGGCCAGGCCCAACTCTTCGCCCACAACGGCGTAAATGAAATCGGTATGGGCTTCGGGCAAGTAGAGCAGCTTCTGGCGGCCGTTCATCAATCCGAGACCGGTGGGCCCGCCGGCGCCTACGGCGATCTTCGACTGCTCCAACTGATAGTTGGTGTCGTGCGTGGCAAGGGACTGCGCCATGTGCGACTCCAGGTAAGCCTTGAGCCGTCCACCGGGATCGATTTTCTCGATGTGCGTGAGGTTGGGGTCGATGAATCGCACGACGCGGCCCAGGCGGTATGGCTCAATGCAGATGAACACCAGCACGCCAGCAAACGCGATGGCCGCGGCCAATCCGCAATAGCGCCACTCCAGACCAGCCACGAAGAATACCGCCGCCGCGGCCGCTCCCAACACAACGGCGGTGCCCAGGTCCGCCACCACCACGCCGAAAATGACGAATCCCGTGGCGATGGCCGCGGGCGCCAGGGTATAGCGTTTGTTGTTGATGGCGCGCGCACGCCACGATACGAAGAACGCCAGAAAAATAACCAGCGCCGGCTTGGCCAACTCCGAAGGCTGAACGCCGATCGGCCCGCCGAGACGCAGCCAGCGATGGTGCGCCGAATCCACGAAGTACACGATCAGCAGCAACACCAGGACGACGCCGATCACCCCGAAGGCCACCGAGCGCTCCTGATACTTGCGATAGGAGGTCCTCTTAAACCACATCATGGCGGCGGCCGACGCCGCAGCCCATCCCAACTGGCGCACCACAAAATGCCAACTGGAATGGAACTTGGGATCCATCTGCGCGTTGACGGAAGAAGCGCTGTACAGCATTAGCAGCCCGAAGGCCACCATGGAAACCACGGCGCCGAAGAGGATCCAATCGGTCTTGAGCCGTTGGGACATATCAGTTTTTCGCCTCCAGCCGCCCGACGATTTGTTTGAAGACTTCGCCGCGGTGTTCGAAGCTGCGGAACTGGTCGAAGCTGGCGCAGGCCGGGGCCAGCAGAACCGTGTCGCCGGGGCGAGCGCGTTCGTAAGCGTAGGCCACGGCCGCGTCGAGGGTGCCCGAATCCACCAGCGGCACGGCGCCGCGCAACTGGTCCGCGATTTTAACGGCCGCGGCGCCGATGAGCAGGGCGGCGTGCGCGCGTGCGGCGAGCGGTTCGCGCAAGGCGGCATAATCCAGCCCCTTGTCTTTGCCTCCGAGGATTACCCACAAGCCGCCCGCGAAGGCGCTCAGGGCTTTGAGCGTAGCATCCACGCTGGTCGCTTTCGAATCGTTGTAGAAATTGACGCCGCCGACCTGGCGGACGAACTCCAGCCGATGCTCCACGGCCTGGAACGTGCGCACGGCGGCGCCGATGGCTTCCGGCGCGACGCCCGCACGGGCGGCCGCGATGGAAGCGGCCAGAACATTCTCCACGTTATGCCGGCCGCGAATGGGGATCTCGCCCGCCGGCATGAGGAACTCGCCATCGAGCATGAGGTTGTCCCCGCTCAGGCTGGCGCCGGGCGAGACGTTGCGCGCGCTGCTGAACCACTCGACGGCGGCGGGGGTGCGCGCGGCGTACGACACGCACACGGGGTCTTCGGCATTGAGCACGGCGAAATCCCCGGCGCGCTGGGTCTCAAACAAGCGGGCTTTGGCGGCGGCGTAAATCTCGAACCTATGGTGCCGGTCCAGATGATTCTGCGTGACGTTCAGCGCCAGCGCGATGTGCGCGCGAAAGGTCTCGATGGTTTCGAGTTGAAAGCTGGAAAGCTCGAGCACGTTCCAGCCATCGGCGCGCGAACTATCCACCATTGCCGCGGCGGGCTTACCGATATTGCCGCCCACCTGAGCGGGCAGGCCGGCCGCCAGCAGGATGTGGCCGATGAGGCTGGTAGTGGTGGTCTTGCCGTTGGAGCCGGTGATGCCGATGGTCTTCCCCTTGAGGAACGGCGCCGCCAGTTCCACCTCACCAATCACGCGGACTCCGCGCCGGCGGGCTTCCTCAAGCGGCCCCAGGTCCGCGGGCACGTCCGGCGAGAGCACAATCAAATCGCAATTCTCGAACACCTCGGGCGCTTGCGGCGCGAAGGGAATGTGCAGGCGTTCGAGCAACTCTCCGGCGCCGGGTAACGCCTCGAGCGGCTTCAGGTCCGTGGCGCGAACGAGCGCCCCTTCACGCACCAATAGCATCGCCGAAGCCATGCCGGACAGCTTCATCCCCACCACCAGCGTCTTGGTCCCTTGGAGCGTCATCTCAGTTTCAACGTGGTCAGCGCGAACAGCGCCAGCACCAGGCCGGCGATCCAGAAGCGGGCGATGATTTTCGATTCGGCCCACCCCAGGGCTTCGAAATGATGGTGAATGGGCGCCATCTTGAAGATCCGCTTGCCGTGCCTCAGCTTGAAGCTTCCCACCTGCAGGATTACCGAGACCGCTTCGATCATGAAGACGCCGCCAATGAACAGCAACAGCACTTCCTGCTTGATCAGCACGGCCACCACGGCCATGGCCCCTCCCAACCCTAGCGATCCGACGTCGCCCATGAAGATTTCCGCCGGATGGGCGTTATACCAGAGAAAGCCGAGGCTGGCGCCGGTCATGGAACCGCAGAAAATGGTCAGCTCCGAGGTGTGCGGGTTGTGCGCCAGTTGCAGGTATTCCGTGAAGCGCACGTCGCCTCCGGCGTAGGACAAGATGGTCAGGGCCCCGGCGGCGATCACCATCAAGCCGATGGCCAGCCCGTCCAGCCCGTCCGTCAGGTTGACCGCGTTCGACGTGAAAACCACCACCAGCGCCACGAAAACGCAGAACGGCGTCACCCCGACAAGGTAAGTCCAGGGGTTCCTCATGAGCGATTCGATCAGAAGCGTGGGTTTGAACTGCTTGATGAACGGGAAGTTCATGGCGGTGGAGAAATCGCCCAATGCGCGCATGACCAGCAGAACGGCCGCGAATGCGAAACCCAGCGTAAACTGGTAGGCCAGCTTGCGCCGGCCGGTGAGGCCGAGGTTGCGGTGACTGGCGACCTTGGAATAGTCATCCATGAAACCGATCCAGCCAAAGCCCAGCATCGCGCCCACGGCGATCCACACGTAGCGATTCTGCAGATCCGCCCAAAGCAACGTGGGAACTACGATGGAAACGATGATGAGCACCCCGCCCATGGTGGGAGTGCCGGCCTTCTTGCGATGGGATTCGGGACCTTCCTCGCGAATATACTGGCCAATCTGGAATTCCCGCAGCTTGCCAATCAGCCACGGCCCCAGCGCGATGCACAGGAACAGCGCCGTGAGACTGGCCATGGCCGTGCGGACCGTGACGTAGCGGAAGATGTTGAAGGCCTTCTCGTAACGGAGCAGTTGCTGGTAGAAAAGAAAGTAGAACATAGGGAAACCAGGCCGTCAGCTAGCGGCCAGAAACCTTTCCAGAGCGCGCTCCATGCGCACTCCGCGGCTTCCTTTGAACAGGATTGCATCGCCGGGGCGCGCGATCTTACGCGCGCATTCGCCGGCGTGAACAGGGTCGTCGACAAAACTTGCGGCCATGCCGGCCTCTTCCGCGGCTTCCACCATGGCGCGTGCATTCCCACGCACGCCGATCAGGAAGTCGATCTCCCGGCGCGCTGCGTAGCGGCCCACGCGGCGATGCAACTCGGGCGCGGCGTCCCCCAGTTCCAGCATCTCGCCCAGCACGGCGATGCGCCGGGCGCCAGCCGTCTCGCGCAGCACGTCGATCATGGATTCGGCGGCTTCAGGGTTGGAGTTGTAACAGTCGTTCCAGATCGCAATGCCGTTGTGCTCCATGCGTTCGCCGCGCATCTGGCCGGGGGTGAAGGAGCGCACCGCCTCGCGCAAACGCTGCGGGGCAATGTGGAACACGGAGGCCACCGCGATGGCGGCCAGCAGGTTCATGACGCCGTGGCGGCCGGCGGCGGCCGTTTCGAAATCCACGCCCAGCGCGCGGAAACGCGAGCCCGCCGGCGCTGGTTCCACTCGCTCGGCGCGTACGTCCGCAAGTTCGGAGAACCCGAAGGTCACGGTCTTTCCCGCATGAATCTCGCGAAATGCCAGCACGCGCGGGTCGTCGGCGTTGAGTACGGCGACGCCCGCGGGCGGCAGAGCCTCGATCAACTCGCGCTTGGCGGCCGCCACGCCTTCGATGGAATCGAAGAACTCCACGTGCGCATACCCGACGTTGGTCACCACGCCGATATCGGGCCTGGCGATGCCCGCCAGGGCGCGAATCTCACCCGCGTGGTTCATGCCCATTTCCAGTACGGCCGCGCGGCAATCGGCGGGCAGCCGCAAGATGGATAGCGGCACGCCGACGTGGTTATTGAAATTGCCAACCGTCTTCCCTACCGGCAGATCCACGGCAAGCAACTGCGCGATGGCGTCTTTGGCCGTAGTCTTGCCCGCGCTGCCGGTCACCGCGACCACCGTTCCGCCCCATTGTTTGCGCGCCCAGGCGGCGAGACGCTGCAGGGCGAGGAGAGAATCGGGGACTAGGATCTCGGAAACCGCTCTCTGACGTTCGCGGCTCTGTTCGCGGGTCGGCAGCCTTTCGACCACTACGCCGGCAGCGCCCTTATCTATCGCCAATCGGACATAATCGTGCCCATCGTGGTTGGGGCCGCGCAACGCAAAATACAGGTCGCCGGGAGAGAGTGTCCGGGTATCTACGCTCCATCCGGTTACCGGAACAGGCAAGAAATTCCCAGCGGCCCCCACAACGCGCGCAATTTGCTGTAAATCGAGGGTCATGGCTGGCTCGTCCGGTGGTATCCGTAGCCGTTGAGCACTTCCTTGGCCACCGCCCTATCGTCGAAAGGGATGGTCCTGTCCTTCAGAACCTGGTAGGTTTCGTGCCCTTTTCCAGCCAGGATCACGATGTCGCCGGGACGCGCCTCCTTCAACGCGTAGGCGATAGCGGCTGTCCGGTCGGGCTCCACCACGTGCGGCGTGTCCGTGCGCCGAATGCCGACAAGGGCGTCGTTCATGATGGCGAGGGGATCTTCCGAGCGTGGATTGTCGCTGGTGAGCACAACCAGGTTGCTCGCCTGCGCGGCCGCCTGGCCCATGAGCGGACGCTTGGCGCGGTCGCGGTCTCCGCCGCAGCCGAAAACGGTGATCACGCGCTTAGGGTTCAAGCCGCGGGCGACGGCGATTACGTTCCGCAGTGCATCATCCGTGTGAGCGTAATCAACCACCACCACGAACGGCTGGCCTTCATCCACGCGTTCGAACCGTCCCGGCACGGCGCGCAGGCCGGCGATGCCGCGCTCAATGGCTTCCGGCGGAATGCCATAGGAAAGGCCCGCCCCGCAAGCTGCCAGGATGTTGTACACGTTGATTTTGCCGATGAGGGGGGAGGCCAGAGCCATGCTCCGCTTGCCGTAGTGCGCCTCGAAGCGCAGACCTTGCGCCCCGGAGGAGATGCGGCGTGCGCGCAGGTTGGCGTCGGGTCCTAAGCCGTACCACAGGGTCTCGGCGCCCGAATCGTTTGGAATCTGCCGTGCGTATGGGTCGTCGCGGTTGAGCACGGCGAAAGGCGGCGGCGGGGATCCTACGCCTTCGAACAGCTTGCGCTTGGCGGCGAAGTAAGCTTCCATCGTGCCGTGAAAATCAAGGTGGTCGCGGGTGAGGTTGGTGAAGACGGCGGTATGGAAATGCAGTCCGTAGACGCGGCCCAAAGCCAGAGCGTGGGAAGAGACCTCCATGGTGGCGTGCGTCCCGCCGGCGGCCAGCAGTTCGGCGAACAGGCGCGCCAGATCGAGCGATTCCGGAGTGGTGTTGACGGCGGGCAAAACGCGCCCCGCTAAATGATATTCGATGGTTCCGACAAGCGCCGTAACGTGGCCAGCGGCCCGCAGCACCGCATCGATCAGGAAGCCGGTGGTGGTCTTGCCGTTGGTCCCGGTGATGCCGGTGATCCCCAGGCGCTCGTCCGGTTTGCCGTAGAAGGTCCGGGCAGCCATGGCTAACGCTTGGCGGCCGTGCTCCACTTGAATCCACCGCGAGGCCAGATCCGCGGGAGCTTCCGACTCGCTCGCGATGGCCACGGCGCCGCGCGCCAGGGCGTCCTCTGCAAAGCGCCGCCCGTCGGTCCGGCTGCCCGGGAATGCGAAAAAGAGGGCGCCTTGGGCGACGCGCCGGGAATCGTACTCCAGCCCAGTCACGGGCGCGCCCGCCAGCGCAGGCGGCAGGGGCAGCTTGAGCCGGACGTCCGTTAATAGGTCGGCCAAAATCATCTGGCGAACACCACCCGGATTCGCTCTCCTTCGCGCATTGGCGAACCTGGCGGCGGGTCCTGAACGCTGGCGACGCCGCTGCCGTCCGGTTGAACCCGCAAACCTTTTGCCGCGGCTTCCTCCAACACCGCGCGCATGGTCATGCCGCGAAAATTCGGAACCCGAGGTCCGGAGTACGCCGGCTCCGGGTCCGGGGCGGGAGGGCTATCCTCCGCCTGATCGTCGAGCGCGTTGAACGTGCGGGAGCCGGAATCCACCGGCGGCGCATCGATTACCCTGGCCTTGGCTTTCGCCACGAGGGTGGTCTTGTCGGGATCTTCCGGCAGGTCCTTGGGAACGTCCAGGAGGCGTAGCGCTTCGCTGGCTACCACCCGAAACACGGGAGCAGCCGCCTCGCCTCCGAAGCCGGCCGTGCCGTGCGTTCCGTTCAGCGTCACCACAACCACCACCCTGGCGTTCATCAAAGGAGCAAAGCCCATGAACGACCCGTTGTAAGTGTGGGTGTAGACCCTCGCCGCGTAGTCGTAAATCTGCGCCGATCCGGTCTTACCGCCGACTGTGTATCCCGGCAGCCGCGCCTTAGTCCCGGTGCCATGCGTAACCACTCCCTCCATCATCTCGCGCATGGTAATGGCCGTGTCCGGCTTCAGGATGCGCACGGGGCGTTCCGGCGCAATCGTCGTGTCCCCCTTCTTCAGGATAAGCCTCGGTTTGACCAGCAGTCCGCCGTTGGCGACGGCCGACGCCGCTTGCGCCAGTTGGATTGTGGTCACGCTGATCTCCTGGCCAAACGCCACCGATGCCAGAGACGTGGTTCCCCAATTCTCCAGCCTCCGAAACCGGCCGGGCGATTCGGCCGGAAGCTGTATGCCGGTGCGTTGCCCGAAGCCGAACCGGCGCACATACTCGTACATGTTCTGCTGCCCGACGCGCAGCCCAACCTGAATTGCGCCGACGTTGCTGGACCGCGCCAAGACCTCCGCCATGGGAATTACCCCGAGGCCCAAGTGGGAGTCGTGAATGGTGCGTCCCGGCAACTGGAGCACGCCGCCGTGGCAGTTGATGAGGCTTTCCGGCCGCAAGTCGGTGGTTTCGAGCGCCGCCGAGAGCGTGATCACCTTGAAGACCGATCCCGGCTCAAATGGCACGGAAACCGCGTGGTTCTGCCGCGCGGTGGGAGCCTCGGCCGGTCCCGGAGGCAGATTCGGATCGTAGGTTGGGTAGCTGGCCAGCGCGAGAATGTCCCCGGTGTTGGGATCGAGCGCCACGACGCTGCCGCTGGCTGCGTTGTGCGCATCCACCGCCGCCGCGATCTCGCGCTCGGCCACGTATTGCAGGCGTTCGTCGATGGTGAGGGTCAGCGGCTCGCCTGGCCTGGCCTCGGCGTCGACGCGCGCGTCGATGGGGCGCCGCTTGACGTCGGTCTGGTCCATTTCCCTGCCGGGAATCCCTCGCAGCTCAATGTCCAGGGCCTTTTCGATGCCGGCGTTGCCGCTTTCCGCAAAGTCCACCGATCCCAGGACATGCGCGGCCAGCATCCCGTTGGGATAGTGGCGCTCCTTCGCCTCGCGGACGTCGATGTATCCGACGGGCTGCTTGCGGATCAGTTGCAGTTGTTCGGCGGTAATGCGCCGCGCCACCAGCAGGTCGCCGCGATGGTTGGCGCGCGCCTGCGCCATCTTGCGGTACAGGTCCGTGCGGTCCACACCCAGGACCCGGCTGAGGAGATCGGAAGCCGGGGCGATATCCACCTTGAGCGGGTCGATATACACGGAGTTTCCCGGCACGCTCAACGCGAGGGGCTGGCCCGTGCGGTCAAAGATGGGGCCGCGCGGCCCCGGGATCTCAATCGCCACCTCCTGGCGCGCGCGCGCCATATTGGCGTATTCCCGGTGGTGAACCACCTGCAGCGAAACGATTTTTATGAATATGGCGGCGATCCAAAGAAGAACGATCGCGCCAAGCCAACCAAGACGACGATGCACCATGCTGCGCTGAGCGACAAGCCGCGCTCCTCCGAGCGTCCGCTACTTCACCATCGCGAAGGTCCCCTCGCCCTTGGGCTCGAGATAAACCACCTGGCCGGGCCCGGGAAGCGCCAGATTGCGATCCTTGGCGAATTGCTCCAGGTTTTGCGGGGTGAGCAACTCCGCCTCCCGCAACGCCAGGGCGCGGCGTTCGTCGAGCAGTTGTCTCTCCCGTGCGCGCAGGCCCTGCAACTGGTAACCGGCGAGCGTGTTGGCCGCTCTGGGCGCCAGCACTCCCGTCAGCAGCGCCACCGCCAGGCAGGCGGTCCCAATGACCGACCAGCACCGGCCTCCCGACCCCGGGTCTTCCTCGCGCACCAGACGGCCGTTGTCGATTTGCTTGCAATAAAAGAACACATCTTCGAGAGGAAGCGGGCGCAATTGGAAGGCATCCTGCTTTGCGCGAACCGGCTCCGGTCCGGGCGCGACCCCGCCGCTGTCCATTCTGCGGAAAAATGTGGGCAAAGTTGCCATGGTTCCTGTGTCCCTTCTTCTAGCTGAGACCGCTCCCTAACGGCCTCGGCCTGGTACCGAACGTCACTTCATCTCCAACGCGCGCAGTTTGGCGCTGCGGGATGCCGGGTTCCGCGCAACCTCCTCGTCGCCCGGCTGGAGCGGGTGCTTGGTGATCGCTAACGCCCGTCCCTCCTGCGCCAATGCGCGAAACTTCTGTTTGACTTTCCGGTCGTCGATCGACATGAAGGCGATCGCAACCATTCGTCCACCGGAGTTGAGCAGCTCCGGACCAATTTCCAGCAAACGGTCCAATTCTCCCTGTTCGTCGTTTACCGCCATGCGCAGAGCCATGAAAGTCCTGGTGGCCGGGTGCAAACGGCCCGTCCTGGGCACGGCCCGCTCCACGACATCCGCCAGATGCCGCGTGCTCCGTAGGACACGTGCCCGGACGATCGCTCTGGCTATCTTCCGCGCTCTCCTTTCTTCGCCTAGCTGATAGATCAGGTCGGCGAGTGCCTTTTCGGCCGTGTGATTGACCAAGTCCGCCGCTGTGATGCCCGTGGATCGATCCATGCGCATGTCGAGCGGCCCATCGTTCGAGAACGAAAATCCCCGGTCGGGATCCGTGAGCTGGTACCGGCTCACTCCCAAATCCGCAAGCAGTCCGTCCGCCTTCGCCAGTCCCGCTTCCGCCAGGGCGGCGGGCAGCGTGGTAAACGTCCCCTGATGAAAGCGAATACGCTCCGCCCACTCCGCCGTATTGCTGCGCGCCATCTCGAGCGACTCCGCATCCTGGTCGCTCGCGATCACCATGCCCGTGGTCAGCCGTTGGGCGATCAGCGCGGTGTGCCCGCCCAATCCCGCGGTTGCGTCGACGTAGACTCCCTCGGGGCGAATCGCCAGCATCGCGAGCGCTTCTTCCGGCATGACGGGCAGGTGAAGCATAGACGGTCACTTGAGCCCCGCTTTCCGCAGCGCGGTGACGGCCGCCGACCCGGCTGTCCTGGCGCGCTGTTTGCGCTCTTCGTACATCTGATCGCTTAAGACATCGATTCGCGTTCCGACCGCCTTAAGCCGGACCGGTTGGTTCTCAATACCCAACTCCCGCCTCAACTCCGTGGGAACCAGCAGCCGGCCCTGGTTATCCAGCGTTGCCTGGCCCCCAAGGTCGGCGGCGTTGAACAACACGTCGTCGGCCGTCTCGGGATCGGCGGGGTAGTTCTCCAGAAACGATTCCGCTTGACGCCAGCCTGGAAGAGTATATATTGAAGCTATATGCCGGTCGAGGGACGTCACGAAGAACTCGGTCACCCCCAGCGTGGCGAAGAACTGCTGGAAGTCCGTGGGCAGTTTGAGACGGCCTTTCTCATCCACCTTAGCTGCGTGGAGACCCAGCGGAGCATCGATTTGCGTAGTTTCTTCGTTTCCCCCGGCCACTTAAGCCCACCCTACTCCAGATCCGACCACTATTGATAGTGTCACGAGTCTCGGAGCTTTGCAAGATATATTTTGCAGAACCCACTGATACTCCTATGGTTAGTAGTCCACAAGCAGTTCTACACTGATTGAGTATCCCCCTACATATAGACAAACAGGCGAACAGGAAGCGAAAGTAGTGTGAGATACTTAGATCCGCAGTGGCAAACTACTGATTCTGGAGCGTCAATAGCGCGGGGATGAGGCAGGCGTTTCGGTGTCCGCCTGGGGGCCAGGGGGGTTTCTGGGGTTTTTCCGAGGGACAAAAAAAAGAGGGGAGCCGAAGCCCCCCTCAAGAAAACAGCGGAACCTAAATCTTAATTGTCGTTGCCTTCACCCAACGTGAACTGTCCACGCGGCACGCTGCTGGTCTGCTGGTTGAGAACTTCAGCCAGATAACCCATTGCCATGCTGCGGGTGTTGTCCTCGATGAACACAAAGCCGTGTCCATAGTTGAAGTTGCAGACAGCGAAACCATACCCGACCCAGTTGGTGACCGCTACTCCGGTATTGCCGGGGTCGCTCACCAGGAAGGCATATTCGCCGCCCGGAGCAATCGACGGGGTCTGAACGGCCGGCGGTGCGCCGGCGCCGTAGAAGTTGAGCGTGCAGGTACCGGTACCACCCGCGGTTTGTAGCGGGTCGGCGCCTGTGTTCTCAATCGCGACACCCGTCTGCCAAGAGTTAGCCTGCCCGGCTGGCGGCGTTCCGGTGCTCACCTGGGTAGAGGTGAGATACGGGAAGAGGAGCGTGGTCCGGCAGGGCAACAGATTGAGCAGCGTTTGGGCTGCGGCTTCACCGGTAAAGCGAGGAATGCTGGTCACGGTCACGCCAACCGGAGTGCCCGTGGGGGTACCGTCGGTCGGAGCGTAACCGAGTGCAACGGTCGCCAGATTCGTCGGGGTGGGACTCAGCGCGTTAGCGTTATAGACGGCGTAAACGGCGAAAGTATACGTATCGACGTTCAGGTCGGTGTTGGTGATTTCCCAGACCGCTTCAGCGGCGCCCTTGGTTATGGAAAGCTGGACAACGGGAACCGTCTTGTTGCTTCCCGCGACTAAGGAACTGGCCGACGCGGAGTAGGCGGCTATTTGACCACCGGACTGCGTTTGCAGGACGGCAAAAGGCGCGGCGGTAGTATCACCGGCGTTGCCGGGCAACGCCTTCCCAGTGGGCGGATCGTTGAAATCAACCACGTTGTTCAGGGACACATAGTACGTGGTGCTCCCGGTGGTATCCAGATTGGCGAAAGTGGCCTGTAAACGGGTACCGGTAGTCGCCAAGCCGGCGATCACCGTCGACGTCCCGCCGATCGGGATGAGGACGCCAGACTCGGCGCCGACGTTGCTATAGGTGCCGCCAACGTACGTGCCGTTCACCGGCTGCGTGGCAGCCTGCAAGTCAGTGCCGACTCCATAGGCAGTATCCCCAGGGGTAATCGACACCACGCGCGTCTTGAAAGCGGTACCGAAAGCTTCCGTGAACTTGAGGTAAGAGGCGGAAGCCGGGAGCGTGACTGAGGTAGTTGACGGGACGAGTGTAGTCTGAATGCAGACGCTCAACGGGCTGGGCACAACAGACGTGCTCAGACTGCTCGCTACGGTACCCACCGTGACTTGGGGATTCACAACGGCGCTGAAAGTGGAGACGTCGTTCGAATTCACCACAACCTTGCCGACCGTGGCACTGATCGTCGACTGGCCGACAGCGTTCACGCGAACGCCGGTAATGCGATAGACGCGGGAAACCAGGGTTCCCTGCCCGGCAGTGTTCACAACCGGAGGAACGAACGGAACGTTACTGAACGTAACCGCTGTGCCAGCGGTATTGCTGATCGCGCCCTGGTAGACGTTGATGGCATTGGCGCCGCCCGTCAACCCGGTGGCTGACGTGGCATAGTACTGCGCCGGGTTGATGCCGGCGAGATAGGAAAACGCCGGGCAAGTGCTCAACTGGTTAGTTGTTGCGCTGAGATTAGCCGCAGCTTGCGCCGCAACTGTGCAAACGCCGATGATGTTGGCGTTCGGTCCGTAGCCGCCGATGCCTAACTCATTTGCGGCCGCGTTCGAGAGCGAGTTCGGCTCGTCAATGGTCAGCATGATGTCGCTGTTGGGGGTGGCCAAGCCGTCGGTCTGATTCATGATCGGCGCGGTATAAGTGACCGTAAGGGTGATGCGGTCCGCAACGTTGCCGGTGGTGAGCGGTAGGCCGTTGATGCAGGTTAGCAACACATCACCGACGCGCTCCGAATAACCTTCCGCACGGACGTTCGGGGTCGTGGCGGCGCTAGCCGTGCACGTCACCTGATTCGCCGTAACCTGCGCACCGGCCACGGCTGTAAACAGAGCCAGGACAGCTAGCGCAGCAATCCATCTGCGTAAGTTCATTAAATTCTCCTTGAAATTGGAACAAAATTGAATCGGTCGAAGTTCTCTTTGCAACCTGAGCCTCGAATACGTCACCATGCTCTACAAATCAACCCAGGGAACTTCTCCGTGTCGGGCGGAGATCGAAAAAACCTGCCGGCGCCTGGTAAAGCCAGAAGCCGGATATTACGAAAACTTCTCTGCGGCACGCTTTTTCGTCTGTTTTCGTCCGTGCTCGGCAGAACTAGAATTACTTTCCACAATCGGATGCGTTAAAGACATTCATAACCGATTGGCTGGCCGTTGTCAAGAAATATTGCTCTTCCTTAATGCAAGACCGTCCGCAACCGCTCTGGAAAACCAGCTTTCAAATCGATGCAGACTCGATTAGAACATAGGGCGTGGGCGGGGTCAAGTTAACCGGTGCGATTTTCCCGCTCCGGCCGCCGCATTTCCGCCGCTCCCCGGAGGTTTTCGGATTTGAAGGCGATTCAGGTCCGCTGCTCTGAAATCTGATACGATGAAACATCTGGCGGGGTGTTGTGTTCCTCATCAATCATAGACAACAGTTTGGCCCAACTACCTTTCTCTGGGACGTGGAGGCGCCCGATGTGGCGCGGGCGGCGCGTCCGGGGCACTTCGTCATGGCTCGCATCGACGAGCATGGGGAGCGAATTCCGCTGACGGTGGCCGATTTCGACGCCAACCGCGGAACCGTGACCGTGGTGATCCAGGCGGTCGGGAAGACCACCTTCGAGATGATGGCGCTCGGCGAGGGCGATTATCTTCTGGATTTCATCGGCCCGCTGGGATTGCCCAGCGACATCCGCAAACGCGAAGGGACGGTCGTGCTGGTGGGCGGCGGGTTGGGCGTGGCCCCCGTGTTCCCGCAGTTGCGGGAGTACAAGGCCCTCGGCAACCGCACTGTATCCGTGGTGGGCTTCCGCAATCGCGACCTGGTGTTTTGGGAAGACCGTTTCCGCGAGTTCAGCGACGAATTGATTGTCACTACCGACGACGGCAGCTACGGCCGGCGCGGCTTCGTCACGCATGCGCTGGCGGATGTGCTTGCGAACGAGAAGAACGTGTGCGAGGCCGTGGCCATCGGCCCCATCCCGATGATGAAGGCCTGCTCGGAAACCACGCGGCGGTTCGGCGTTCCGACCATTGTCAGCCTGAACTCCATCATGGTGGACGGCACGGGCATGTGCGGATCGTGCCGGGTGACGGTGGGCGGAAAGATGAAGTTCGCCTGCGTGGACGGCGCGGATTTCGACGGCCACCTGGTGAACTTCGACGAGCTGGCGTTGCGGCAGAAACGCTTCGAACGCGAGGAGAAGGCGTCGCTTGAGCGCTTCCGCGGGGAGTCGGCGAAACTGGCCGCCATGCGGGGCAGGAACGGCGGCGAGACCATGCCGGCGCTGTGCGATTTGCCGGAGCCGGTCGCCACGGGCCCCGAAGCGCGGCTGCCCAAGAACATCAAGACCATCCCGCCCGAGCGCGCGCCCATGCCGCACCAGCCTGCCGAAGAGCGCAGGCACAATTTTAGGGAAGTGGCGCTCGGTCTGGACCTTGAGGGCGCCTTGCACGAAGCCGCGCGCTGCATCCGCTGCAAGAAGCCGCGCTGTGTGCCGGGCTGTCCGGTGGGAATCGATATCCCCGGATTCATCGCGGCGCTGGCGCAAAAGGATATTCGGCTCTCCTACCGGATTCTAAAGAGCACCAACGCGCTGCCGGCGGTGTGCGGGCGCGTCTGCCCGCAGGAATCGCAGTGCGAGGCCACTTGCGTGGTGGGCGCAAAATTCCAGCCGGTGGCGGTGGGCAGGTTGGAACGTTTTGTGGCCGATTGCGCCCGGGGACGTGGGTGGGACGAAGCAGAGCGGGGGCAGGGGGCCGGGGGCCAGGGGCGAGGGGAACTGGCAGGCGGAAGCGCCTGCCCCACCTCGCGGGAAAGTGGGGCAGGCGCTTCCGCCTGCCAACAGAAGAGGGCGGCCATCGTCGGCTCCGGCCCGGCCGGTTTGGCGTGCGCGGGCGAACTGGCGCGCAACGGCGTAAAGGTTACCATCTTCGAGGCGCTGCACGTCGCGGGCGGCGTCCTCAAATACGGCATTCCCGAGTTCCGTCTGCCCGACGTGATCATCGACTCGGAAATCGAGAACCTGCTGAAATCCGGCGTGGAGATCCGCCTCGACACCATCATAGGCAAACTGTTCACCATTCCGCAGTTGGTCACCGAGATGGGTTACGACGCGGTTTTCGTGGGTACCGGGGCGGGATCGCCCAAATTCATGGGCATCCCGGGCGAGGCGTTTAATGGAGTCTTTTCGGCTAACGAGTTCCTCACGCGCGTAAACCTGATGCGCGGCTACCGGCAGCCGCTCTACGACACCCCGGTGGGGATGGGAAAGCGCGTGGCCGTGGTGGGAGCGGGCAACACCGCCATGGATGCCGCGCGCGTATCGCTGCGCATGGGCGCCGAAGCCGTGTCGGTAGTCTACCGCCGCACGCGCCGCGAATCCCCGGCGCGAGCCGAAGAATTGGAGCACGCCATCGAAGAGGGCGTCGACTTCCGGTGGCTCAACAACCCGGTCGAGATTTTGGGCGATCCCTCGGGATGGGTCACGGGAATGCGGGTCCAGAAGATGGAATTGGGCGAGCCGGATTCCTCCGGCCGGCGGCGGCCCGTTCCGGTGGCAGGTTCCGAATTCGTGCTGGACGTGGATACCGTGATTTACGCGCTGGGCACTACGGCGAACCCCATCATCGCCCAAACCACGCCGGGTTTGAAGACCAACAAGTGGGGCTACATCGACGTGGATGAGCGCACGGGCATGACCTCGCTCGCGGGCGTCTTCGCGGGAGGCGACATTGTCACCGGCGCGGCCACCGTGATCCTGGCGATGGGCGCCGGCAAGCGCGCCGCCCGCGGCATGTTGGAACATATGGGCGTAACAAGCCCGCAGCCGGCGGCCTCGATCGCCTGAAAAGCCAGCCTCGGTTCAGCCGGCTACGCGCTCAAAGAACCGCAGCGACTGGCGGGCGCATTCCGGCCAGGAAAAGCGGCTCGCATTCGCGCGGCCCAAGGCGCTTAGCCGCTCGCGGTTGGCGGGCGATGTCAGGATTCCGGCCAGCGCGCCGCGCAATTCCGCTTCGCTCCGTGGATCCACCAACACAGCGGCCCCGCCCGCTATCTCGGGAAGCGATGAGACGGAGGAAGTGACCACTGGCGCTCCCGCGGCCATTGCCTGGGCGACGGGAAAGCCGAACCCCTCATAGAGCGAGGGGTAGACAAAGGCTGTCGCGCCAGCGAACAACCCGGGCAAGTCTTGTTCCGGAACGTAACCGAGATACCGTATGCCCTTCGGTGGATCGAGCAGGCGGGCCAATGTGCTTTCGGGCGCCCAACCTCGCGGACCAACCACAACCAGGTCGAACTCGTCCCGAATCGACTGGGAGAGGCTTTGGTACGCGTCGAGCAGCAGATCCACATTCTTGCGGGGTTCGATGGTCCCCGCGAACAGAACATAGGAGCGCTGCAAACCGTGCCGGGTGCGGGCGGCGCCTGCCTCGCCCGGTCCCGCATCGAAGAACTCCCGCGCAATTCCATGGTGGATCACGCAGATCTTTTCCGGAGGCAGGTTCAACAGGCGTACGGCGTCGCTGCGAGTGGCTTCGGAGACGGCAATCAGCCCATCGGCGCGCCTGAGGATGCGCTCCGCGAAGAGCCTGTCGGCCCGAATGTTGGTCCGGCGCTGCATCTCCGGTACCATCCAGGAGGTGAAATCGTGCATGGTGGCGGTGAGCCTGGCGCGGCGCGGCGTATTCAGCAGTTTGCAGGCGTGAAAGACGTTGACGCGAGGATCGCTCCATCCGGCCAGGTCGTTGGGGAACCGGTTGATGAATTGGAGCAGCGCCAGCCGTGCGAAGGTGGCCGCGGGGCCGGCGATGGAGCGTTCATGGTCGAGCCAGGCGGGCGCGTCCAGAAACGGGAACAGCCGGATCTCCACGCCGCGGGCCTCGCGGAGCAAGTGCCGCGTCCAATAATAAAAATAGTTCTTCACGCCGGCGCTTCGGAACAGTAGCGGCGTGGCGTCGATGGTCACCTGGATCATGCGGCCCCTTTTTCGCAGACCCAGGTCAGTGCATCGAGGGTGGCGGCGGCGGTCGCCCGCCAGGAGAACTGCGCGGCCCTGTGGGGACCCATTTCGGCCAGGCGGCGCCGCAGCGGCTCGTCCTGGGCGATGCGCAACATCGCCTGGGTAATGGCGCCTTCGTCGGCGGGATCGAATTCCAGCGCGGCGCCGCCGGCGATGGTCGAGAGCGGCTCGATATGCGAGCAGGCCGCGGGCACGCCGGCCGCCAGGGCCTCCAGGATGGGCAGCCCAAACCCCTCGAAGCGCGTGGGGTAGACGAAGCCCCAGGCGCGAGCATAAAGGTCGTACACTTCCGTCCGCGGAATCCAACCCGGAAAATCCACCGCATCGCGCAGCCCGAGCGCGTCGCGCAATTCGTGCAGAGATCCCGCGGCAAAACCATGCAGACCGCAGACCACCAGCCGGAAATCCGGCCTGGCGCGGCGAAACGAAGCGAACGCCCGCAGAAGGCCGTCCAGGTTCTTGTGCGGATGCAGAGTCGAAACCGTTAGCAGAAAGGGTTCGGGAGCGCGCCGGCCGGCAATGGCGAAGAAAGCCGGGTCCACACCCTGCAACGCGACCCGCACCCTGGACTCGGGGAGCCGGTAGTGGCGAAGCAGATCCGCGCCGGTTGTCGCCGAGACGGCCAGAACCAGCCGGGAGATATGCGCGGACCAGAACAGGAAAAAATCCCAGAATGGACGGTCGAACCAGCGGAAGTACTCCGGGTGGCGCTTGTGCTGCAAATCGTGGAAAACCGTGACCTGGGGACAGGGGCAAAGCAAGGGCGCGGTGAAGCCGGGGTTGAGCATGGCGTCGAGCCTCAGGCGGAGGGCGGCCAGCGGCAGCGCGGTCTGTTCCCATAAGATGCGCGCCGGGCGCGAGACCGCGTGCACAGGTTGTGGCGCCAGCGTGAAATTAGGAAGGCCCGCCGCCAGTTCCGGACCGGTTTCGCGGTTGGTGAAGATGAAGTACCGGTTCACCGGGTCGATTTCGGCCAGCGCCCGCAACAGGGAGTTCAGGTAAATCTCCGTACCGCCCACTCGTCCGGGAATCAGATAGAGGGCGTTGACGCCAAGCCGTAGAGGCCGCATAGACTGACTATCCGCGCGTTCTTAGCGGCCCGCTCCGTCGGTTTCCACGCTCTTCAGGCGGAACTCCAGGATTGCCAGGCGCTGCGCGAGCGCGATGTTGTCGTCGCGCAGGCTGGAGACAATCACGGAAAAGCGGAAGAACATGATCAGGAAGACCCCGCTCCCCACCAGGAAGAGAGCCAGCGGCGAATCCGGCAAGCCGATCAGGCGGCGGACCGCATCGAGCAGCGGCCGCACGCGCGATAGGGTCAGCATGGCGCAGGCGGCGATCAGCCAGCTTAAGGAATACTCCACGCGAATGTGCTCCCGCCGCACGGAGAAGAGCACCAGAAGCAGCAGGATTACGCTGAGTCCGGTGGTAACGTTCAAGAGGCGGTCCATCTATCCTCCCGCGCCGGCGTCCGGCCCGCGGATATCTCCGGGGCGGCGGCGCCGGCCTTCATATCTCAACACGTTGACAAATACGCCCAAAAGGACGTGGACGATGTAGTAGAGCGATTTGAGGGCTGTAATGGACGAGCGTCCCGCCATTCGCGGATGCATCTTGCAAGGCACTTCCACGAAGCGAAATGCTTTCCGTTGCAACACTACGAGCGCCTCGATCTCTGGGTACTCAAGCGGGAAACTGCGCCCGAAGACCTCCAACGCGCGGCGGTTGACGCCGACAAACCCGGAAGTGGGATCGTGCACATCCCTGCCCAGAATCGGGCGCAGCACCAAACGGAAGAAACGAATGCCCATCGCGCGCACGGCCCCAGGGCGGAAGCCATTCTCCTCCAGGACGCGCGAACCAATCACCATCTCGCATCCGGATTCCTTGAGCTTGTCCAGGATTCGCCGGATGTCCCCGGCATCGTGCTGTCCGTCGCCATCCACCCGGATCACGTATTCAAAGCCCATTTCAAACGCGAGCTTGTAGCCTGCCTGCACGCAGCCGCCAAGGCCAAGGTGATGGGGCAGCGGCAGGATTTCCGCGCCAGCCTGGCGAGCTGCCGCGACGGTGCCGTCCGTCGAGCAGTCGTCAATCACCACAATTCCAACGCCCGGCATGGATTCGCGAACCGAGCTTACTACCTGGCCGATGGCGCCCTGCTCGTTGAACGCGGGTACGATGACCAGCACGGAATCGGGACCCGAAGCGCGAATCAAAGTCTGGCGACGCTCCGGGCGCTAATGGAATATACGCGGAGCAGGCGTCGAAAAACGGCCGGGGTGATGCGGGCCCGCGCGCGAATCTGCCTCCTCTGACGCCATAGACGGGCGGCATGGGACGCCAGGGCGAGATGGGCTTTCATCACATACCAAACCATGCGTGGGCCGAAGTTGCCTTCCTCGCGGAAACGCGCCGCGCTGCCGCGGCCCCGCAATAGATGCCATGCATGCCAGAAATACCGGACGAAAGCCACAAACGGCGAGGCCAGCAGCATTCCCGCCGGAAAATTCTTGGCGACAACGAACAGGCGGTTCCGTTCCACATAGTATGCTTTCAGCGGAGAGGCCCGGCCGCCCGAGTGCGAATAGCGATGTTCCACCACGGCCTCGGGAACGTACAGGCATTTCCATCCGCTCCAACGCGCGCGCAATCCCAGGTCGGTGTCTTCACAGTAGAGAAAAAAGTCGTCGTCGAAGCCGCCGGTCTCTTCCATCATGGCGCGCCGGTATAGCGCCGCGGAAGCGCTCGGCAAAAGCGCCTCTTCGACTACCGGGAAGTCGCTGGCCAGCCTTCCGGAACCCCGCTGCTTGCTGCTGCCGTCGCGCGCAATCAGCATCCCCGCGGAATCCAGAAGATCCTCGCCATAGAGCCGCACGGCCGAGGCGCACATGCCCACGTCCGGCCGGCTCTCCATGGCGCGCACCAGCGCATCGAGCCATTCCGGATGCGCCGCGGCGTCGTCGTTCAGAACTGCCAGGTACGGCGCTTGGGACGCGCGAAATGCCTGGTTGATGGCCGCGCCGAAGCCCACATTTTCGGCGTTCTCAATCACCCGCGCCATCGGCGCCGCGCCGTTCCGCCGCACCAGTCCCTCCCCGCTATTGTCGACGACGATCACCTCAAAATCCCGCCGCGTCTGCCGCTCGAGGGACTCCATGCACTCCCGAAGCCTCAAATCCGCGCTAAGGGTGGGGACGGCTACCACTACCAGGAAATCGGGCAAATTCAATATTACCAGTCACTGGAAGGAACCGTCGAATCTGGCGACTCGCGCCGGCGCCGCAGACTTTTCGCGGCCCGCGGGCATCTGGATTAGTGTGGAAGCCCGCTCGAACGCATACATAATGGAAGAATACCCAGATGCAAGAGAGTCCCTTGAAGGGCATTCGGGAAAATCCGGCCGAGAGCCGCGCGGCTAAGGCTATCCGCGAGACGTTCGAATCCGGACGGCCCATCGCCTATATCCGCGCCGACGACGAGCAGCGGGTCGCCGGCATCTTGAGGGAGGTGGCCCAGGCGCAGGGCGCCTCGTCTCCGACGCCCGTCTGGACGTGGAGCTTGACCGAAGGGATGCGCCGCGCGGGCGAGGAGGCTCCGCCAAGGGTTGAGGACCCTCGCGCCGCTCTGGACTTCATCGCCGCCTACTGCGACGGGCCGGCCATCTTTCACCTCAAGGACTTCCACGAGCCGCTGCGGGATTCGGCCGAGGTCCGGCGCCGCCTGCGAGACGTCTACCAGAGTTGCCTGGACCGGCGCAAATTCGTGGTCATCACCTCGCCGGTCAAGTCTGTTCCCGAAGAGGTGGAGCGGGCCGTGGTTTATCTCGATCTCCGGCCGCCCGACGTGGTGGAGTTGGAGGAATTCCTGCGCGACGAGGTTGCGCGAATCTCGCCCGGAACCGAAATCGCCGCGGACCTGCTCCGCCAGGTTGCCGGGACCTTGCGCGGGCTAAGTCTCGACGAAGTGCGCTATGCGCTCCGGCGCGCGTGGGCTGTCAGCCCGCGGCTCGGACCTGAAACCATGCCCGCCTTGATGGAGGAAAAGCGGCTCCTGATCAACCGCAGCGGCGTGATCGAATTCATTTCCGGGAACACCCGGATGGAGGATATCGGCGGTCTTGAGAACATGAAAAAGTGGCTGCTGGAACGCCGGCGGCTCTTTGAGATGAGCGACAGCCTCAGCGCCGAAATCGTGCCCAAGGGCGTCCTGATGATGGGTATTCCCGGCTGCGGAAAGAGCGCCTGCGTCAAGGCCATCGCTTCCTGTTTCCAGCTTCCGCTCTATCGCGTGGACATGACCGAGATTTTCTCCGGGCGCCATGGCAAGCCGGAGGGCGCGTTCGTGCAGGCCTGCCGGATGATGGAGGACATGGCGCCGGCGGTCCTCTGGTTCGACGAGATCGAGATGGGCATCACCTCTACGGAATCGGGCGGCGAGCAGGGCCGAATCTTCGCTTTCTTCCTCACCTGGATGCAGGAGAAGACCCGCGGCCTCTTCGTCGCCGCCACGGCTAACCGGATCGACCTGCTGCCCGCGGAAATGATCCGCAAGGGCCGCTTCGACGAGGTTTTCTTCGTCGATCTCCCGCAGGAACACGAACGCATCGAGATCTTCAAAATCCACCTCAGCCGCCGGGGCGTCGATCCTGCGCAATTCCACCTCGCGCAATTGACGGAGTTCACAAATGGGTGGGCTGGGGCTGAGATCGAGCAATGCGTGGTATCGGCCTTGACCAAGGCGCGCCTGGCCGGCCGCGAAATCACCGAGCAGGATCTCATCGGCATCGCCGCCAAACTGGTGCCGCTGTCGCGCACCATGAGCGAGCAGATCAACCACATTCGAGCCTGGGCGTTCGAGCGCGCCGTACGCGCGTCGCCTAAGTCCTCCGGCTGGTAACGCGCACTGGTCCTCGATGGAGCCGCGTTATTGCGGTTTCTTTGCCCGCAACTGGCGGACCCGAAGCAGGCCCACGCTGGCCGCCCGGTCGCGGCCGTCGAGATCCAGACTGATCGAGTATTCCCGCTCCGCCGCATCATAATCCGCCGTGGCTTCATACCAAATTGCCAGGGAGCGGTGGGCGCTCGGGGAATCGGGCTTGACCTGAACGGCCATCCGCAACGCCGCTCCCGACTCATCCGGCTTGTTCATTTCCCCGTAGACCAGTCCCAGCATTTCCCACGCATCGGATCGGGGATTGATTTGCGCCGCGAGCCGCAGTCTTCGGGCGGCCTCTTCCTTATTTCCCAGGCATTCCATCGCTCCGCCCCATTCCATCTGGATTTCGTAGCTCCTCGGGAACAGACTGTCCGCGCGCTCCAGGTAGGGGATCTCATCCGCGCAGCGGTTCTCTTCATAGAGCGTGTGGGCCAGATGCGCATAGGGCCTCGGGTTGTGAGTCGATTGGGACGCCGCTTCCACAAACAGCGTTTCCGGATTGCCAAACTGCTGGTTGCGCGCGTAGCACCAGCCGCTCAGCGCCGCCACGGCCAAGGCTGCCGCGCTCCACGCGACAGGCGCGGTAAGCCTCACTCGCCGGCTCACTTCGCAGCCAATCAGAATCAGCCCCAGCAGGGGAAGATACATGCGGCGCTCGACCAGCGGATCCGCGATAGGAACGATCGACGAGGTCGGGGCCAGCGCCATCAGGAAGAAGAGAAAGCCAAAGCAGGCCAGCGGGTACTTGCGCCGCAGACGGAAACAAGCCGTCAGAAGCCCCGCAAGCAGCACGAGCCAGAAGATCGCGCCGTGCTCGAAGACGGTGCGCGAGACCGCGTAATCGTGATCGATGGAAAGGCCCATGGGGAAGAGCGCCATGCGGATATAGACGAAGATGGCCCGCGCCTGCGTGAAGCCGTACTGATACCAGGTGACATTTCGCAGCGAGAATCCCGCGCTCCGCGACGTGATGAGCACCCGGAATACCATGGCGGCCGCGGCCATGCCGCCCGGAATCATCAAGGCGTAAAGCCGCCAGTTCTGCCGCAGACCCCGTGTCGAGAACGGCGCCGGCCAAAAGACGTCGGTAAGAAATAGGATGCCCGCCAGGCTGACAGCGTTTTCCTTGGTCTTTACGGCCAGCGCGAACAGCGCCAGAACCACGAGGCACTCAATCCACGAGATGGATTCCTTGCGCCGGTAAAGAAACACGACGTATGCCAGCAGCATGAAAAATGCCGCCAGGCTCTCCGAACGGCCGGCGATGTAGCTCACCGATTCGGTCTGTAAAGGGTGAATCAGGAACACCAGGGCGCCCGCCGCCGCGGTCTGCGCGATCCGTTCCGTCCATCCGCTGAGCGCCAGCAAACGGCTTAGCGCCAGGAACACAAGCGTGGCGTTCAGCGCGTGGATCAGCACGTTGAAGGCGTGGTAGCTGACGGGGTTCTCGCCCCACAAGCTGTGATTCACCCAGTAAGAGAACATGAGTACTGGCCGGACTCCCGAAACCCAGTCGGACAAGGGGCGATCGTGGAGAGTTGCTTTGGCGAACGGGAGCCCCGCGTCGTCGAACAAAAACGGCCCGCTCATGGAGGGCGAATAGAGTATAAAGCCTACGATAAGGGAGGCTGCCAGAACCGAGAAAAAGAGCCACGCCTTGCCGCGGGGACCGTTCTGGGAAATGTGGCGAACGGGGGCGGATTCTCGTGACTTCTTCCTCATTTCCCTCATTTGCCCGAGCCGTCCTGGCGGGCGCTGCCCGTGCATTGACGCGAGCCTGCACCGCGCGAAACAGAGTCAGCGCACGAGAACGCCGCGGGCCCTTTCCCTCGCTATGTATTGGTCGCAAATCCAGGAGTACGTTTTCTCGAGACCCTCGCGCAGAGGGATACGGGGCTCCCAATTGAGGAGCTTCAAGATGAGCGCGTTATCGCTGTTGCGTCCCATAACGCCTTTCGGGGCGTTGAGATCGTATACCCGCTTGAGCTTTATGCCCGCGATGTCTTCGACAACATCCACCAACTGATTGACGCTGACCATCTCCGAAGATCCGAGATTGATAGGCTCCTCAATGTCGGAGTCCATGATCATCTGAACGCCCTTGATGCAATCGTCGATGTACATGAAGCTGCGGGTGCGCGAGCCTTCACCCCAGATTACGATTTCGTCCTTCCCGCTAAACTTGGCTTCGATCGCTTTGCGGCACATCGCCGCAGGAGCCTTCTCACGGCCACCTTCCCAAGTCCCGTGGGGACCATAGACGTTGTGGAACCGGGCCACGCGGGTGCGGACTCCGTAGTCTTCGCGGAAGTGCCGGCACATCCGCTCGCTAAAGAGCTTTTCCCAGCCGTAGCCGTCTTCCGCAAGCGCGGGATAAGCGTCTTCCTCGCTGAGCCCCGGATTCATGGGATCGCGCTGTTTATCGGCGTTGTATACGCACGCCGAGGAGGAATAGAAATACCGGCTGACGCCGAACTCCTTCGCTGCCTGGAGCATGTGCGTGTTGATCAGAACGGAAAGCATGCATAAAGCTTTGTTGTTCTCGATGAAGCCCATCCCGCCCATGTTGGCCGCGAAATTGTATACGTCGTGCGCGCCCTTGGCCGCCCGCTCGCAATTTCCCTTGAGATTCAGATCGAGTTGGAGGTTCTCGACGTCGCCGAAAAGTTGGTACCACTCGTCGAACGGCTTGATGTCGACGGCGCGAATCTTGCCATAGCCCTGGCGGCGGAACTCCGCGACCATCGCCCCGCCGATAAAGCCGCCGGCGCCGGCTATCAAGACAAGTTCGTCCTTCATTGAGAACTCCAATCTGCGTAAACGAAAATCATAGCAGGATACTGCGAATTGCAGCTATTCTGGGGACGAACGGCCGCCCTACTCCCGCCGAACTGCGCCGAGCGGCGCGGATAGCCACTCGCCGAGAAAACGCAACGGGTGGGCCTTATTCCATCGGAGGCCTGCCGGCAGGCTGAGAAGATACCCCCATAACGATGGTCTTAGCGGCTCAAAGAACTGATCGCGCCCGTCCAGTTGAAAAACGGTGCATCCAAAAACCCACGAGAACGGGACGTAGCCATAGTGGCGCTTCAACAGACCCATGGACGCCCGGAATACATCGCTGCGTTCCCGGATGGTCTTCGCTCCCGCGTGCATTCTCGATCCCGCGAGGTAGTGCGGCAGGGAGGCGAATCGATAACCGCGCTTCGCCATTCGAATCCAAAGGTCGTAATCGAAGGATTGGTTGACTTCGGGATCCAAGCCGCATTTACGATACGATGAGGCCCGTATGAACGAGGCCGGTTGGCAGATGAAGCAGTCTCTGGCAAGCGTGGCGGAATCGAAGGGCAGCGTCGGATAGCGGCGAATTACGGCGCCGTTTTCGTCAATCCAGTAGCCCTCGCCGTAAACCACGTCGACGTCCGGATGGCTTCGCAGGAATTCTGCCCCAGTGCGTACCGCGCCCGGGAGGTAGATGTCATCGGCATTCAGCCACGCAAAAATCTCGCCCTTGGCCTCCAGAAGACTATGGTATGCAGCATCCGACGGGCCCTCGTCTTTGCCGACCGTATAGCGCAGTCGGCCACGGTAGCGCTCGAGGATTCCCGGCGTTTCGTCAACCGAGCCGCCGTCCGCAACAATGTACTCAATGGCAGGATAATCCTGTGAGAGTACGCTCTCAATTGTCTCAGGCAGGTAACGCGCCATGTTGTACGACGGCGTCACGATACTAACCAGGGGAAATTCTGTGGGGATCACGACTGAGTTCCACTATACCAACGGCGCTGTGGGGGATGACTCCCGAAGATCGACGCCACCCAGCCCCCAATCCTCGCGGTTGAAAACCATCGTTGTCCCAAGACTCTTCATCTGGGATGCCCAGTGCTCGACAACCTCGTATGGGAGCCACGGGATCCCTTTATCGGCCAGACGGCGATAGAGCGCCTCCTGACCCTCCGGCGTCCAACCGGAGCCGGCGGAATGCTCAATATGATAGATCCTCATGGGGTCGGCTAAAACGTGCTCCGGCGCTCCGCCGAAGTGGGCCATATAACAGAAGACGGCGTCGAGGTTCATCGAGTAAAGGTCGAATTCAGGGTAACCGCGCAACTCCATCCAATGGCGGCGGTGGGCGAGGGTGAAGTCGCCGCAAGCATTTGTATGCAGCGGGTATGGAGGCAGTTCGGAAATCGTGTACCCGTCAGCCGCTTTACGGAAGGCGAACGACGCTCCAGACCGTTCCCGGCGAAAACGTTCCAGCGTGCCGGTAGATAACGGTAGCCCGATGCGGCCGTTACTTTCGCCCCGGCATACGGCGGAAACAAAGCCAGCAGCAGATCGGACAGTTTGCCAGGCGCGAGCAACGGGACGGGGAGGGGCCGATTCGGCGCGAACGAGCGGACCTTCGGCGCGGGGCGGCCGATCCCATTCGCAGCGAAAAACCCTAAGACCGGCGCGTACAGAAGCCGTCTCGGAGCCGGTTCTAAAGCGGATCGTAGCGGCGTGGGCGGCCATCCCTATCCGGACGATCGCGCGGCCGCCGATTCGGACTTCGCCGACAGACGCCCCCGAGGAGTCGAAGACCGTCACGGGCAAGCAAGCGGTCGGGGGCGCCGCTTCGAGTTCAATCAGCAAGACCCTCGGCTCCGCTGCGGGCTGCACTCCCAGTTCAGCTTCGAAGCCCGCCATGCGAAAAAGTTGCCCGAAATATTGTTCGGGAGGGCTCCAGCCGGCGCCGAAAACAATGCCGGCCTCGCGGCGGGCTATGTCAATGGTGAATGAAGTGTGGTGTCCGTCCGAGCTCAGCGGAAAAGTTCCGTCGCGTGCATTGACCCGCAAGAGATGGTCCCGGCAATATGCGAGCCGATCTTCGACGGACCCGTCGACGGGAACGTCAGGCGCGACATCGTGGCGATCGATGCGGTACATCCGGCCGGTTTCCAAACGGCGTTCTCCGAAGAATTGCATGAGTTCATCGGAGAATAGAATGTCGATATTGGTTGCGAGAATATACTCTCCCTCAGCCCTTCGAATTCCGACGTTCTTGGCAATCATCTGGTAAAGCGGCATCGCCTCGGCGTGGCCGTAGCGGCGATGGACCTCCTCGGGAACGGTAATCGCCCGAACGCGGCAGGGGGCTGTGTCTGCGGGCCAATAGAGCACCTCGCCTAGGGGCGGTTTGCCGGCCGGCGGGTTCCAGTCGACCAGAATCAGCTCGATTGACAACGTGTGGCGCTTCGCCTGGCCGAGCAGGGCGTTGACGAAGGCCTGGAGGCGGCGCAAGAAGTTAGCGCCATGATCGTCGTTCCGGCCGGTTACGACGACCGAGAGGTAGGGCTGGTCAGAAGGCATGCTCTCCGTTCAACCGACCATTGTATCGGCGCGGTTCACGCAAACACTTCCAGGGACTGAATGCAAATCCTTGAAACGTTGCCGCCGGGAGCGGTATTGCGGAGCACAAGCGCGCATTGCTCCGGCAAGGATCTCATTTCGAGTTCGAAGAAGGCATCGCCGTCCCCGACGGCGAGTTCCCGTTCGGGTGTGAGATACGTTTGACCATCGCCGGCGATAATGCCGGCCCCAATGCGCCCTTCCTCCACTGTAGCGTTGAGCCGGATCACCACCCTCGACGCAGGCGCCAGAGCCCTGCGGGCCTCCTCTTGTACCGGGAACAGCAGCGCATAGGCCCACTGCTCCGGCGGCGTGACAACGGTCAACCCGCCGCCCAAAACCGGGGAGGGATCGCCTGCGGCCTGGGGGGCCCCGGATAGGCGATGGTCGGCGAGGTCAAACGGCGCATCCGCTCCTGAAACAGGATTCAGGGGCGTCGACGCGCACTCTTCAGCAACGCCGGCCTTCGACGGAGGCGGCGCTGCTGGCGCGCACCAATCCTCGGGTAGCGGTCTTTCCTGGGGAACTGCGATCAGATTTTCGCTCCCCTCCCCCTCCGTGGTGCGGACCGGCAAGCCGGTCAGGAGGTCGAATGCGTACAGCACGTATCCAAAAGACCGGATCAACTGTAGCAATTCGTCGCGGCTGCTGCCCTGCTTGCGCAATGCCGTATCCAGAGCCTCAAAGAGCAGCGCTGGCCTGGCTTCCCGCAGCGTCTTGGACGCTCCCTTGATCACCTGTGCCTCCCCCCCCTCTACATCGATCTTGATCAAGTCGACGCGCGGAATGCGGAGTTCGGCCAAAATGCCGTCCAGCGTCCTGGCGGCCACCCGCTCGGTTCGCAACAGGCTCACGCCGCTATGCACGAATTCCCCAAGGGTGTTCTGGCCTTCGTGCTCGAATCCGGCGATGGCCAGGAGCGCTTCCCCGTCGTAGTCGGTCAAAGCAAGGCCGAAAGGCATGACGTTTCCAACACCGTTCCCTTCGAGGTTCGCTGTGAGCCGCTCCAGTTCCCTGGAACTGGGCTCAAACGCCAACACGGATCCCGTCTCCCTTACCCGTCGGGAAGCCAGCAGCGTGTGCAGTCCCTCATTCGCGCCCGCATCCACTACCACCATTCCCGGCGCGAGGTACCTGTCCAGAAACGCCATTTCGTTCGGCTCGACGCAACCGGCGATAAACAACTGACGGCTCATGTCGTTGCCTAGGCGCAACGCCAACCGGATACCATCGAACCAATCGAATTCCACGGGGATATCCAGGCGGCGCCGGTTGAAATAGGTCCAGATTAGGCGGCGCGCTTGAAAATCCGGCAGAGGATTATCCCAGTCGCTGCCGAAAGTCCAGCCGGGATATGGCGTCAGGGGCCGCGTGAAAGCCAGGCGCCGCGCCTCCCTGAGCGCTTCCGCCGGGTCGCGGTAAAGAGATCGGACAAAGGTGAGGTTCTCTTCCTGGCCCTGGCTCTGCGTTTCGACCGCTTCCAACTCGAAGTGGGCCTCCTCCAGGTACCGCACCACCCCTTCTTTCGTGGACGCTCCGCGATACAACGGTAAAGAAGTGGTCTGAACTTCCAATGCGATCCGCTCGATATCGGCCAACCGGTCCCCGGCTGAGCGAATTACGGCCAAGCCCGCGCCCTCGGCGTCGATCTTCAAGTACTCGACTCTTGGAATACCCGCCTGGTTGAGAAACGTATCCAGCCGAATTGTCGGCACGGTTATCGTCTCGACGGACTGAAGGCTCTCTTCGCTCAGCCAGTTATCGGGCCCCTTGGCAAACGGCAAGAGGGAACTTGCGGGGGCGAACCTGTTCAAGTAAAACTCGGCGCTGCCGTCGCGTTCCGCCACCGCCATGGGAAGCACGATGTAATTCGGCGCTTGCCCCATCTGCTGGGCCGCAATGCGCAGGTTCGGCTCGAAGGTGTAGACGCGCAGGTTGGGATCGTTCTGCGCGGCGGCAAGAGCTTTCTCGCCCAGATGCGCGCCCACATCCAGCCAAATCCTCGTATTGGAGGCGCCGGAGGCCGGCGCTGCAAGGGCGGAAAACCCGGCTGCGGGCGGCCGGGAAACCGGCGCAGAGTACAGCAGAGCCAGCTTGGGATTGTTCAGCGGCTTCCGGGAGGCCATGAAAATGCACCGGAGAAGATGGTCGTCCCTCTGCCACTTGAGATCGCCGGTCCACTGGAATTGAAAATCTTGATGGTCGGGAGGGCTGACCGGCGCGTAGATGAAACCGAATCCGGCGCCGCCGAGCGCCATCGCGACGAAAGCCGGGGAAGGACGGCAACCGAACCCGCCGAGCGCCTGATTCACTGTCTGGACCGGCTCGCCGGTGAACGTCAGAAGCGGCAGTCGGTGATCGGTAACGACAGTTTCCAGCAGGAGCAAATCGGCGGTGGCGGCGGCGAGATTCCGCAGTCCGGCGATCGGGTTTTCGAGGTGGTAGAGCAGCCCATAGGAAAACACGACATCGAAGCGGCCGAACTTCGCGAGGGAATCCGTTTCCACATCGGCCACGTGCGCCTCGATCCCCGGAAGCCGCTGCCGCAGAACTTCGACGTTCTCCGCCCTGGCGTCGACACAGGTTACGCGGCAGCCCCGTTCAACAAAAAAGCGGGCGAGATGTCCAACTCCACAGCCTGCGTCCAGCACCGAACGGCCCGAGAGCGGCAGGTCCAGAGATCCCAGGTGTGCCATTCGAGCCGCGTTGATTGCAAGAGCGCCCGGCGAATCGAAAACCGAGATGCCACCACCGCCCGCTGGCTGGTTCTCGGGGATTCCGGAGATGGGGTAAGGAGAAAATGTCATTCGATGGGCCTAATTGCGATGCTGCCTTAAATCTAGCACGCGTGTTTCAGGGCTGAACGGCGAAAAGAGGATGGCTTGATCCGTCTCCGCCCGGAACGGACGGTCTTCGTCCGGCTGCGATGATCCCGAACTAGTCGCCCGACGGCTCGAGAAGGTGAACCTCCAACTCCGCCGGCACTTAGGCTTCGATCGCATCCAGAAACTGGCGAAACTCCTGCGAGCGGTGGCGGCGGTGTAGTTGGCCAATAACACGGTTGGTCTTCAATTCCAGCGCAGCAAACAGGGAAGTCGCCCCATGCCGTTTGTAGTCATGCGTGCCGCGCTCCACTTGCCCCGGTCGCAAAGGCAGCAGGCTGAGTGCGGTCTAGCGCCTGAATTTGGCTCTTCTCGTCCACGCCGAACACCAGCGCATGCTCGGGCGGGTTCATATACAAACCCACGATGTCGCGCACTTTCTCAATCAACTGCGGATCCGGCGACAGCTCAAACGTGTCGGCTCGATGTGGTTGCAATCCGAAGGCATGATGCCAAATCCGGCTGATGGTCATCCGGCTGAGTCCGCTTGCTTGGGCAAGCCCGCACGTGCTCCAGTGCGTTTGGCCGCGAGACGTTCTTTCCAGGGTCTCAATCACGACCTTCGACCTGGTCATCGCTGACTTTGCGTGGCGCTCCGGGTCGTGGCTTCCAGACGTGCTTCCAGGAACCGAGACCGCCACTTGCCGACCATCCCCCGCTAGCCGGACTTCGACGAATTGTCCCCCAGCTTAAACTGCGGGAACGTATAAGGCCCGGGGTGTTCGTTCAAAGTAAACCAGAACCAATGTCCCTGTTGCGAGAATAACTCCTCACCTAACATCCGCCGCATCTCATCGAGCCTCTCCGGCACCTGGACGATCTCGAGGTCTATACTATGATCGGCCGAATCCAGGGTGATCCGGTTGCGGGACGTGAAATCCTGAATCGAAATCGCCTGCGCTACCGCCGAGTCCACAATCCCCAGCCGAAGCCTCGCATCGCCGGCGCTCACCCCTTTCCACAGTCCGCGGCCAGAATAGTCCGTCAGTTCGCGCGCGCCGTAACGAATGTCCGACATATCGTGCATGATAACGACGTGCTCTCGCGAGGCGATCGCCGGCAAAATAGCTCCCAGCACGCATTCCGCAATTTCGAAGCCGTGCGCATCCCAAAATAGCAACACGCGCCGCGCGCCTGCGAGAGCCTTCGCGAAATCGAATTGCAGAATATCGCATCGAAGCGCATCCAGCGGCGCAAACCAGCCGGTGGGAACTACCGGCCGCAATCTCGGAACCGTCTCCTCCTCCCACGCGGAGCTGTTGCACAGGCTCAGGACCCGGCAGGGCGATGAGGAAACGGACAACTGGTTCGCCGCTTCAGTGAACGAGCACGTGGAATTGCCCAACCCCCGGCCCAACTCGACGATTAGATCCGGCGCAAACTCCGTCGCGGAGGCAAAGAGTTGCGCAAATTGGTAGGCCGGGAGATCCGACGGACGGTTCACGGCCCCGCTGAGCGCCAGGATGCGGTCGCGCGAACGCGCCAGAACCAATCTCTGGTTCCAGTAGGCCTTGGCCGGGGTGAACGCCACAGCAGGCCTTTCTCGATTGGGTTCGTGGTCATGTGACATTCAAAGGGTCAACGGGTGAGCGCATATCGCGCCCACGAAAATCGCCGGAGGCGCCGGCGCTCACTAGTCATGAGTATCCCATATCAATGGCGCAAAAGGGCCCGGCAAGAGGCCCAGAATCCCTTAGCATGTGGTGCCGGCGCAACAAAGCGCGGGAACGTGTAAGGCCCTGGTCGCTCGTTCAGCGTAAACCAGAACCAATGCGCCTGTAGCCCGAACAACTCCTCCCCCAGAAGGCGCCGCATTTCGCCAACTCGGTCTGGAGTCTGGGCGATTTCGACGTCAATGCTATGGTCCGCTGAATCCAGGGTGATCTGATTGCGTGATGTGAAATCTTGAATCGAAATTGCCTGCGCGACGGCCGAGTCGATCGTCCCCAGCCGAAGCCTTTCCTCTCCCGCGCTCACGCCCTTCCAAAGTCTGTGGCCGGCGTAGTCCGACAATCCGCGCGCGGCATAACGCGTGTCCGACAAATCGTGCATGATGACGAGGTGCTTGCGGGAGGCAAGCTCAGGCAGAATCGCTCCCAGCACGCATTCCGCAATCTCGAAGCCGTGCGCATCCCAAAACAGCAACACGCGGCTAGCCCCGGAGAGGGCCTGCGCGAAGTCGAAGGTCAAGATGTCGCATCGGATCGCGTTGAGAGGCTCGAACCAGCCTCGGGGAACCGCTTGCCGCAACCTGGGAACGGTCTCGTCGTTCCAGGATGCGCTATTGCACAGGCTCATCACCCGGCAAGGCTGCGAGGATGCCGCTAACTGGTTGGCAGCTTCGGTGAAAAGACAGGTGGAATTTCCACTGCCCCTACCCAATTCCACAATCAAGTCCGGCCCGAACTCCAACGCCGAGGCGAGGAGTTGCGCGAATTGGTAGATTGAAAGATCGGACGGGCGATTTACAGCCCGGCTGAGAGCCAGGATGCGTTCCCGCGAGCGCGAAAGGGCCAGCCGCTGGCTCCAGTAGGCTTTTCCAGGCGCAAATTCCGCGGCAGGCATCTCGCGGTCGGATTCGTAGTTCTGGGACATAAAGTGTTCGCCGGGAAAGCCGATAGGCAGACGAAGCGGGACAAAGGACGCCAGTCCTGAGTATCACACGGAATAGCCTTCGGCCTCAAGCTGGGTAGTGTCCTAATGTCGACATTAGGACACTACCCCAAATTGAGCTGCCCGCGTCGCGCTACAATCGGTGCTTCCATACAGACTGCAGTTGACGCCGAGTCGTCGGGAGCAGTAGAGGCCGTCCGTTCATGTGGCAAGGCAATTATACATTTCTGTTCTCAAACCTGATTCAGAAGGACTTCAAGGTCCGCTACCGAAACATGTCCCTGGGGGTTCTCTGGTCCTTGCTGAACCCGCTAGTCACCATGGGCGCCCTGACGTTCGTGTTTACTAAGATCTTCCCCAGTTCCCGCCCCCAGTTCCCCGTGTTTGTGCTCTGTGGCCTGGTACCGTTCAATTTCTTCACGCTGGCCTGGAGCACGGCCACAAGCTCGCTCATCGACAATACCATGATCATGAAGCGCGTGCCCATTCCGCGCGAAATCATCCCCATCGCCACCGTCTTGAGCAACTGCATCCATCTGTTGATTCAAATCGGCTTGCTGCTTTTTTTTGTTTTCGCTTTCGGGAATCGCGTAAACCGCTATTGGCTGTGGCTGCCCGTGATTTGGGGATTCGAGGTCGTGTTCGTATGCGGAATGGGATTGATAACGTCCGCGATCAATATCTACGTGCGCGATACCCGGTACGTGGTGGAATCGTTGAACACGGTTTTGTTCTGGCTCGTGCCGATTTTCTATGGTTTTGAAAACATTCCGCAGCGCTACGCCGAGTTGTACCGCTGGAACCCACTGTCCGCCCTGGTGCTTGCCCTGCGGAACATTCTCTTGGAATCCTCTGCGCCAAGACCCCAACTAGTGATTCAATTGGCCGCAGGCTCCACCCTGGTTTTCGTGGTGGGCATTCTTGTTTTCCGGAAGCTGAAGCAGGGCTTTTACGACTATCTGTAGCTTATGGCGCTCATCGAGTTTGAACACGTTTCCAAGACCTTCCATCACTCGGGTGGTGCTAGGTTGCTCAGCGCCTATTTGCGCGACACTCTGCTGGGATCGTCCAAGCGCGAGCCCTTCTACGCCTTGAAAGACGTGTCGTTCTGGCTGAATCCGGGCGAGAGTCTCGGCCTCATCGGGAGTAATGGCGCTGGCAAGAGTACATTACTGAGCCTTGTAGCCGGGTTGTGCAGGCCGGCCGTGGGTTTCGTCAGAGTACACGGACGCGTGGCGGCCCTGCTTGAACTGGGTTCGGGCTTTCATCTCGACCTGACGGGAGTCGAAAATATACGGCTGAATGCAGCGCTGTTGGGCCTGAGCCGGCGGCAGACTGCGAATCTGTTTGACAGCATCGTCGACTTTTCCGAGATTCGAGACTTCATCCAGGAGCCGATTCGCACTTACTCGACCGGAATGATGATGCGGCTAGCGTTCTCGGTCGCGGTCCATATGAAACCCGACATCCTGATCATCGACGAAGTGCTAGCGGTGGGCGATCAGCGGTTTCAGGCGAAGTGCTTCGAGCGTATTCTGCAATTCAGGAAAGAAGGCAAAACGCTGTTATTCGTCTCCCACTCTTCGGAATTGGTTCGGCGCCTTTGCGATAGAGCCATCTGGCTCGATCATGGCAAGTTGATGCTGGCAGGCGTGCCAGACGCCGTCCTTGCGGCGTATTCCGCCGCTGCGTCAGGTTGAGGCGTCTTCCGCTCTAGGCGCTTGCGGCTGGACAGCCAGATGGGTTTCAGGGAGATCGAAGTCCGCGAGCCCCCAATTACCCGGATTGAAAATCATAGGAGATTTGAACCGGCGCATTTGGTAAATCCAAGCGACTACGCCGGAATATTCGAGGAACGAAACGCCCTTCGCCGTCAGGCGCGAAAACAACTCGGCTTGGCCTTCCGGCGTCCAGCCCGATCCGTGTTCGATATGGTAGATCCGCATCGGCTCGCGAAGGATTTCCTCGCGGACGCCGGCAGTATGGGCCGCATAGCAGAACACCGAGTCGATATGCATCGAGTAGAGGTCGAACTCCGGATACCCACGGAGATCGAACCATCGCTCCCTAGCCATCAGCGTGAAATCGCCGCATCCATTCGTATGCAGCAACAATGGTACGGTTTCCTCGGGGGCGGCTTCGGTCGAGGAGGCCGCCAACGACAATACGGTTGGCTCGTCGCTCACAGAGTCCTTGATAGCGTCCGCCACTGCTTCCTGCGGAGCCGGCACCGGTGTATCGTCTGGCGCGCGCGGCATTTCTCCCTCAGCCGACGGCGAGCCATCCGCAGGCGCGCGAGGCATCTCCGCCGCGGCCGGCAATGTAACATCGTCGGGCTCGTGCGGCATTTCCTCCCCGGCCGGCGGATTAAGCTCGACTGGCGCGGGCGGCGGTTCCTCCGCGGCTTGGGGCGGCGGAAGAGGCGTCGGAGGAATGGGCTGAGGCTCGGAAGGCGGTGTGGCGTTCGGCTCCGCCGGTCGACGCGTTCCTTTGATCAACGCTGTAATGCCGCCGTTCTCACAATAGAGACGCAACAGCCGTTTGAACGGCGGAGGCACACAGACGGGAACAAGCGCGACGGTTTCGCTGTAGGCCAGGAGTCTGAGCAGCGATTGGAAACGCGCCCATACGGAATTGACGGCATGGTGCGGCGAAGGCTCCACGGAGATAGCGATCAGTTCGGCGGGCGGGTCGCCCACTGCGCTCGCCGCCTCTTGTCCGGCCGGCCTCTCCACTGTCACGTTAACAGCCTCCCGGCCGACGGAACCGCTTCTCTCCTCCTCTGGACCATCGGCGTTCGCAACCGGTCCTCGACCCTCGTCGCTTGCCTCCGGCGTGAGGGAGCACGCCGTCTCCTCTCTTGGGCCATCGAGACGCGCAGCCTGTCTTGGGGCCTCGTCAATTGCTTCCGGCGCCGCGGACCGTCCGGGCATTCGCTCAGGCGTGGCCTCGGCGCCGTTGCGCTCCGCGGCGGCCGCCGCGGCCAGGCCCGCAGGTTCACTGGACCGCTCCGGGACTGGACTTCCTCCGTTGTCTTGCTCCGGTCCCTGCACGATCTTCTCCGCGGCCTGGCCGTCTAACCGTTCTTCTTGCTCCCAAACACAGCGATACACTCGAAAGGCGAGTATCCTCGGATCGTGCTCAAGCGGGGTAACGGTGTTCAGGACACGAAACGTCAAGGCGCGGAAAGAGCCGTCCTCCGGAATCGATACCCTCAACTGGCTCCGCCGCTGGACCACCGCCCGGCCGAGATACCGAAGATCGGCATCGAGAATCTGAAGTGTGAGCGGTTCGCCGGCCAAGCTGGGCCCTGGTTCGAGGTCCAGCATCAGGGTCCCGCGGCGCCCCAGGTGAATGCAGGCAGCCGTGTCGGCCCATCGATAACATTCAGAGTCGCCCTCCACCGGGAACCAACCCTCGCCGAATAGCAGATCGGAATCGGTCGGCGCGACATCGCGTTTGTTGAGCACCCGAGTCCCATCGGGGGTCAGAGAGAAGGTGCCCTCACGGCAATTCAGGCGGATCAAGTGCGTTCGGCAGTAGGCAAGTTGCTCCTCGGCCCCGCCGATCGGCACATCCGGCATGACGTCGTGGCGGTCGATTCGATACATACGTTCCGAATCCAACTGCCCCAGCGCCAGGAACTGCATCAGCTCGTCCGAAAAGATGATATCTATGTTGGTCGCCAGCACGAACCGCCCCCGAGCGCGGCGAATTCCCGCGTTCTTGCCGATCATCTGGTAGAGCGGCAAGGCGTCACCATGCTGGTAGCGGCGGTGAATCGCGGCCGGAACCTCGATAATTCGGACGCTGCAATAGCCGCCATCTCGGGGCCAGGTAAGCGCCTCGGCCATGCGCGGGCGTTCCACCGGCGGATTCCACTCGACCAAGATGAGCTCGGCGGGAAGCCTGTGCCGGTCGCACTGAGCGATCCATCCGTTGACGAACGCCTGCATGCGGCCCCGGAGATTACCGCCGTGGTCGTCGTTGCGCGCAACGACGACGACCGAGATGTAAGGACTAACGCCGTCCATTTCTTTCTGCGAAATCTCCACAGCGGATTTGGCCATTCTAACCTTTCCCGGTACCTGGCACAACACGACTGACACACGACACACGCTGCACACGCTGCAAGCCGGTATGATATAGATTCGCCCGTAGATGAGGTCCCTGACTCTTGAAAATAGATCCTCTCACAGGACCTGCCCCCGAGAACGCTCCTGATGGGCCGGTCGCCTTGGATTTGAGCCAACCCGTCCTGCACCACGCTTCCCTCCTCTCGGGGAAAGGACCGGTGACCATAATCACTAGCCCCGATCAGTGGTCTTACGCCGCCGCGTTTCAATTTCGAAAATCGGACCTGTCCGGCGTGGAGCGCCTCATGATCCGCGTGGACGCCTCGATCGACACAGGACGAATCGGCTTGGTGTTTGTAAAAGACGACCTGCGGGAAATCCTCGGTAACGATGAGGAACGCGGGCCGAGCGACGGCCGCACCTCGGCGGAGATCGTCGTCGACGACGTGCCAGATTCGGGCTGGATCGTAATCCGCAATAATGCGCCTGGCGGCATTCCGTCCCGTTGCGTCGTTCATCTCATAGAGATGCATCGCCTTCCGGCGAGCCCGCTGCGGGGCTTTTCGCAATGGGCCGCGGAAGACGAGAATGGCGCCCGCGTCTTTGGGGCCCTGCGCCAGAAGTGGAACGAAGTTCCGGTGGGACTGACCGGGCGGCGCAAGACCGCCGATCTTCTAAACCTGGACGATCCGCGGTTGCTGCAGCTTTGGGAGGAGACCCGCCGCGAAGCGACCACCGGCCAGGGGTATCGCGCGCGCGGTTGGTATCAGGATCTCTACGGCGACCTTCTCAGGGGCAAGAAGGTCCTGGACGTGGGCTCCGGTTTTGGGATTGACGGGATCACGTTCGCCAGGGCGGGGGCCCACATGACTTTTGTCGATATCGCCGAAAGCAATCTCGTATTGCTCCGGCGCGTCGCGCGGGCTTTCAGGATAGAAGCGGATTTCTTCTATCTCGACGACCTGGACTCGTTGGACGCTCTGCCGACGGACTTCGATGTGATCTGGTGCCAGGGGTCCATGTTGCACGTCCCGTTTGAGTTTTCCCGCCGGGAAGCGCAGAGATTTCTCCGGCATCTTCGCATTGGCGGCAGGTGGATCGAGTTGACCTATCCGCGGGAACGCTGGGAAAGGGAAGGCAGCCTCCCCTTCGACCAATGGGGCAAGCAAACCGACGGAGCCGCTACGCCCTGGGCCCAGTGGTACGATCTGCCACGCATACTCGAGAGACTGCGCCCCGCGGAGTTCGATGCCGTGCTCAGCTTCAATTTCCACGACAACGATTTCAACTGGTTCGACCTGATTCGCAGAAAATAGACGAGCCCGCCACCAGGCCGAAGTTCCCGCTAATTTGAACGCCATTTTTCCCGTAAGGCTTTGAAGAGTTCGCAGATCCGGGGTTTGGGCGATGCAATAATGTACCAATGTAAATTGGAATGATTTGGCCGCTACCAAACGGAACAATCGACGACTGCAGCTGCAGGGTAAGGAGCGGATCGCCGTCGGCAAGGCTCTGGGACATTACAAGATGGCCAAGCACTTTTCTTACCGCATTCGGAGCAGCGGATTCACCTTCGAACGCGGCCAGGCGGGCATGGAACGGGAAGCCGCGCTGGACGGAATCTATGTCATCCGCACTGCGGTCCCCACGGCATCGGCATCCAGCGAGCAGACGGTCCGTCACTATAAAGAGTTATCCAAACTCGCGCGTGTATTTCGCAGCCTGAAGAGTGTGGATCTCAAGATCCGGCCCATTCATCATCACCTGGAGGAACGCGTCTGTGCTCACGTGTTCCTGTGCATGCTGGCGTATAATGTGGAGTGGCACATGCGCCAAGCGCGCGCCACCGTGTTGTTCGACGATCGCGAGCCGGCCGCAGGCGAGACGCTCCGCAGTTCCATTGTGGCACCTGCCAAGCGGTCTGCCGCCGCGGAAGACAAGGCACAGAGCAAATGCACCGCCGACGGGATGCCGGTCCACAGCTTTCGGACTCTCCTGCAAGATCTCCGCACCATCGCCATCAACACCGTTCAGATGGGTGAGGAAACCTGCCAGATGGTCACTGTCCCCACGTCAGTACAGCAACGTGCCTTCGATCTTTTGAGGGTGCCCTGCCGAGCGTAGTGTACCCAGTAGCCAGTAGTGCCCATTGAACCTATCCCCTGAGAGATCAGTCACTTTCCGCCCATCGAGATCGGGAACTTCGGGCTAACGCGTCTGTCGCACCGCCTGTCATTCTTGAGCAGCGTCCACCGCGGGCACCTCTTGGCTGTCCGGCGCAAGAACCTCGGTAACGGTCAGCCAATTCGCTACACACCGGCCAGCAGCAGCCTGATCTCCTGCGATCTGTTGTTGGTTCCGCAGCTTTGAGAGGCATGCCGAGACGCGCCATCTTCGCATTGGCGGCAGCAAAGACGTCCTTCTCTCGCGTGATCAGTACCATTTGGGATCCCGGCGCGAACTTCCTGTCCGGCGGGTCCGGTTCAGGATAACGCCACATCGAAATACCGTGACTCTGGATTCCGCACATGATCGCTCGAAAGTGACGTAGCCGCCCTGGCTGTTCGTTCTCCTACGGCTCAACCGCAACTGCCTCTTCGCATTCCAGCGACTGCCCCGCTCCGAATCCGAGGGCCACATAATCGGCTGCGTCGGCGATCATGGCCCTGTCCAGCAGTCTCCAGCAGTCCAGCACGATGGGCCGGCGCCCGGCCCGCTTCAGATCCGATGCCTGAATGCCGCGGAACTCCGCCCATGGCGTCGCAATAACCAGCACGTCGGCCTGCCGGGCGCACTCCGCCGCATTCTCCGCAGATACCACGCTGCCCGCCAGGTGCGGCTTGGCGTTGTCCATCGCTGCGGGGTCGTAAACCACCACCCGCGCTCCCAAGGCCGCCAACTGCTGCGCGATGGCGAGTCCCTGCGATTCCTCCACAACATCGGTGTCTGCCTTGTAAGACAGTCCCAGAATGCCCACGGTCCCATCCTTGGGCAGCCGCGAGAGAATCATTTCCGCTAAACGAGGCACCTGGCGCCGGTTCAACTGATCCGTAGCTTCGGCGAGGATCGCCGGCGCGCCGCGCATGCGCGCCAGCGCCGAAAATGCCACATTATCGCGCGGAAAACAGGGGCCTCCGTATCCCAGGCCGCCCTTGAGGTACTTCTTCCCGATGCGCGAGTCGCATCCGATCGCAGCTGTTACCACATCCACATCGGCGCCCGGCAGCGTTTCGCAAACCTGGGCCAACATGTTCGCATAGGATATCTTAGTGGTCACAAACGTGTTTACGGAGATCTTCGTGAGTTCGGCGTTCACGAAGTTCATTCTTTGGATGCGTGGGGCGCTTTCGCAAACGCCGCGATAGAGGCTTTCCAGCAGCGCCCCCGACCGTTCATCGGACTCGCCGATCAATATCATGTCCGGGTTTAGCATGTCGTGGATGACGCTGCCCAGCGCAATAAACTCCGGGTTATAGCAAAGGCCGAAGTCCTGGCCGCACTTCTTCCCGGAATGGGCCTCCAAGGTCGCCGCAAGACGCCCGCCCGTCGACCCCGGCATCACCGTGCTGCTGAGCGTCACCAAATGCCAGTCCGCCTTCTTCCGCAAGGCCGCTCCAATTCTCTCGGCCGCGCTCAAAACGTAGCGCATCGAGAACCGTCCGTCGGGATTCGATGGCGTCGGCACCATGATAAACGTGACGTCCGACGCCTGCACCGCCTCTTCGCAATCGAGAGTGGCCGAGAGTCGTGAACGGTTCGCCCGAATCATCTCCGCCAAGCCGGTCTCTTGCACCGACGGCCGGCCATCCTGAATCGCCGCGACGTAGGCTGGGTTAACATCCACCCCGATCACCGCGTGCCCCTTGTGCGCCAAGACCGCCGCCATCGGTGCGCCCAGTTTTCCCAATCCGATAATCGATATCTTCATCCGTCTATTCCTGCCGAACAATCGGCATGCGCCATCCCGTCCCAAAGGCGCGCGAAGTCACCTTCAAAACCGGCGCCGCCTGCTTTCGTTTGAATTCCGCCAACCGAACCAGCCGCAGCACCCGGCGAACGGTGGTCTCCTCGTATCCTTGAGCGACAATCTCCTCCGCCGATTGGCACCGCTCGATGTGCATTTCCAGAATCTGGTCGAGCAGTTCGTACGGTGGAAGGCTGTCCTGGTCCGTTTGCCCGGACCGCAGTTCGGCCGAGGGCGGCTTGGTAAGAATGGCTTCGGGGATGTCTACCTTGCGGCGGTTGCGCCACCGTGCTACTCGATAGACCATCATTTTCGGCAAATCGGCGATCACCGCCAGCCCGCCGTTCATGTCGCCATAAAGGGTGCAGTACCCTACGGACATCTCCGACTTGTTTCCGGTCGTCAGCAACAGCGAGCCGAATTTGTTGGACAAGGCCATCAGAAGATTGCCGCGGATGCGCGACTGAATGTTCTCCTCCGTCACGTCGGCGGGGTATCCGCTGAATGCTCCCGCTAAGACGCCGTCGTACGTCTTCATGATCTCCGCTATCGGCAACACGATCGTTCGGATTCCAAGGTTCTCCGCCAGTTCCACCGAATCGTCGACGCTGCCCACGCTCGAATAGCAGGAGGGCATCATGACGCTGAGGACGTTCTCCGCGCCCAGGGCTTCGGCGGCCAGGGCTGCGGTCAACGCCGAGTCGATTCCGCCGGAAAGCCCCAGCAGCGCCTTCCGGAAACCCGTCTTGCGCGCGTAGTCGCGGATGCCCAAAACCAGCGCGTGCCAAATCTCGGCTTCGGGTTCGAAGTCGTCTTCCGCTATGGCCCCCGTTGAAGCGTTGAGGTCCACCACCAGAAGATCTTCCCGGAACCCTCTCGCGCGCGCCAACACCCGTCCCTGGGCATCGTAGGCGCCGCTTCTGCCATCGAAGACCAGGTCGTCGTTTCCTCCCACCTGATTCACGTAAACCACCGGCAGGCCGTATTTCCGGGCCATGTGCCCGAACATTTTCTCGCGATTCTGTTGTTTGCCCACCGTGAAGGGCGAGGCGGAGAGATTGACTATGGCCTGCGCCCCGGCTTGTGCCAGTTCCTCGATGGGGTCCCTGTGATAGCGCCTGCGGCTCCAGAAATCGCGGTCGTTCCACACGTCTTCGCAAATGCTGATGCCCAGGCGGATCCCGTTCCATTCCAACATCTGCGGCCCCTGGCCGGGCTCGAAGTAGCGGTCCTCGTCGAAGACATCGTAGGTGGGTAGCAGCGTCTTGTGGAACGCCGGCCCCACCGACCCGCCCTTCAGCAGCAGCGCGCTGTTGAACAAGGGCCGCCCCATGTCCGACGGATTCGCGGTCGCCACGCCCACCAGCGCCGGTGGACCGTCCGCGGTTTCAGCCGCCACCTCGGCCAGTACGTGCCCGCTCCGGCGCACAAAATCCCGGTTCATCAGCAGGTCCCGCGGCAGATATCCCATGAGGGCTAACTCAGGCGTCACTGCCAAATCTGCGCCCTGCAATCGCGCCGCGCGAACCCCTTGGACGATTAATGCGGCGTTCCCCTTAAGATCGCCGGCCGTCGGATTGATTTGGAGAAGCGCGATACGCATAGACCTCCGCTCCCTGGCTTCATGAGCTGAGACTGCAATTCTAGCAGTCTTGCCGCCGTCTCCGGGCGCTTGATATAGTGGACCTCAAGTGTTGTCCCCCCCGCTAGTCAGCATCGTCACGCCTGCCTATAATGCCATGAAATTCTTGCCGCAGGCGATTGAAAGCGTCCTGTCTCAGGACTACCCGTACATCGAGTATATTGTGGCGGACGGCGGATCGACGGACGGCGCCATCGATCTCCTCAATCGCTACCGCAGCCGACTCCGGTATTTCAGCGAAAAGGACGCCGGACCCTCCGACGCGCTCCACAGGGGATTCCTCCAGGCCCGCGGCGAGATCTTTGGGTGGCTGAATGCGGACGACATTTACCTCCCCGGCGCGGTGCGAACCGCGGTAGAGTATCTGGCGGCTCGGCCCGATATCGACGTCGCCTACGGCGAAGGGTATTGGATCGACGAGGCCGGGAAGACGATTCGCCGTTACCCGACTCTGGCGTTTGACCATAAGGCCTTGCAACGCGATTGTTTCATTTGTCAGCCGGCGGCTTTTTTTCGCGCCTCCGCGTATCGCCGTTGCGGCCTTGACCCGTCAGTGCCAAGATCGTTCGACTACGATTTGTGGATTCGCATGGCGCAGGCTGGGCTCCGGTTCGGCGCTCTTCCGGAATACCTAGCGGGCTCGCGCATGCATCGCGAGGCGCTGACGATCCTCGAGCGCGATCGGGTCTTTCGAGCGTCCATGGACCTGCTGAAGCGCCACTACGATTACGTTCCGCTGCCGTGGGTGTTTGGATACACGGCTTATCTATCGGATGGTCGGGACCAGTTCTTTGAACCGCTACACCCCTCGATTCGCCATTATATTGCCAGCCTCCCAGAGGGCTTCCGGCTCAACCCCAGGCACCGTCTCCGATTTTTCATTGAGTGGCTGACCGCGCCGTGCCAGGGCATAGTCCGGCGCCTGCGCGCCCGGCCCGACGGGAGATCTTGATGGTCAACCGGCGTCGACTGAGCGCTGAAGTCGGACCTCTGAAACGGCCGCCGGCGCGTCAACTCACTCTATGAACCCTACACCGCGTGGCAACGCTCCGCGCCTAAGTGGAGTTGCCCAACGAAAGTGAATAGGACTTCCCGTGTTCTTGAAATTCTCGTGAGAAAAACTCCGGAAACCAGCTGCGTCGATCAACAGGTTGAGGCATCCAGCGCCGACCAGTCGGCCTCCGCGCCGTGGCTGCCTGTTACAGAGTTGCATGGCGCCGGAGAATAGCGAGAAGATTTGATACCCCGTCGGAAACGCGCAAATCGATCAGGCCTTGCGTCTGGTCCGTGGGGAGTCTGGGTAGGCGATCCGCCACGAAGCGCAACGGCGCCATCTGCAGGCGGAACTGGGCGCATAATGCCTCGCCGCACGCTTTGGCGGCGGAATATTCCGGAAAGTGCGGGTCTGGCTGCTCGACGAATATCGTGGATGGGAACCAAATGCATGCATTGGGAACCGCGCGAGGCACGATCCAGTTGGTGGTGCGCACGAAACCCACCACATAAATGTTCAGCAAGTTTGAGAATATAGCCGGATCGAAACGGCCAAGCTGTCCGGCCGGAATGCGTGGCGTCGCGAAATAGTAGAGATGGGTGTACCGCTTGGGCTGATCGGGTTCCAGAAACGGGGGTTCCAGAGCGTTGAATTGCTGCGCTCGCATGAAAAGGCCGAGCGCCACCGCTTCCGCAACGATGGCCTGCGCATCCGCCTCGCCCTGCTGCCATGTGATCGTTACGCTCGCTCCGCCGAGGGCCAGGAGTTTCGCCGTCAATTCGCCCAAACCCCGGGATCCGCCGATAACCATCGCTTCCTGCCCTGAAAATTCCTCCGCACCGACGATGCCGCGTAATTCCCCCATAGGTCTTTGCGCAAATGGCTTGGGCCGCGCGAACGCGCTGATGGTTCCACGCACGCCGCCTGCGTGGACTGCCACCTCCACAAGCCGTATTCGCGTGTCGACGCGGGTCACCGCGTAGTGAAGCGTGTTACCCGTGGGAACTCCCGGCTCGGCCCTGAGATCCAGCCCGAAATACATCGAGTGCAGCCCGGGAACGACCATGCCTACCAGCCGGGTCGTGCTGAGCAGAAGGGCGGTCGTATCCGCCTGGAAACTACGCGCCAGGTTAGGGAACATCGCCGCCCAGTCGGACGGCAGTATGATCTCGAGATGTCCGGCCTTTCCCGGCATGTCGGCCAGCTCATGTTCCTCACAGGCGAGCCTGCCGAGTTCGGTCGCGCCCGACCATTGGGACAGGGGCCAGTCCGCGCGAGTCAAGCTGATTCGTGCCAGGATACCCGTCTCGTCTGTAAGTCTGCCCACGAGACGCCCTCCCTCGTCGAGCCACGCCAAGTCCACGGATTTCCCGACCGCCACGCAGCGCTCGAACTGAACACGCAAGCGGGCGAAGCCGCCAACCGCTGATTCGGCCGCCAGCGCATCGAGGGCCCAAAGGAGGAGGTGGACTCCGTGGACAGCGGCGCCGCCCAGCAAAGAGCGGCGGGCGGCGACCGGATCGATGTGGAGCGGATTATGGTCGCCGGAAAGCCCCGCAAAGCGGAGTTGGGATTCCATCGTGAAGCAACGGCTGATCATGTCAGAAGCGGAAATAGATGAAGCCGGAGTTCCCGGCATCAGTCCGGGCGCCAGCGTCCGCAATCTGCCTTGCGTCGATTGCGATCTTCAGCGCCAAGGCGCCAACAAACGCGATGCTAACTAGAATTGCACCCGCCACTGTGCCGCGCACGAAGCGCAGCGAAGTCGCCACGCGGCGTCGGTGCACATAAAAGTCCACGGCCTGAACGAGCGCCGTCACGAACAGAGCGAGAAGGCACCATCGCAACGCCGCGTTATCAAGCTCGACATGCTGTTGCAACCCCAGCAGGAACTGCCAGACCGCCGATAGGCTGCTCGCTCGAAAAAGGATAAGGGAAGCCAACCAGGTCGCCTGCAATATGAGCAGGCTGACCAAACGTCCGAACCAGTGGCGAGGCGAGCGGCCCTTGGTTACAGCCATCCACCCGGCGATCACAAAGCCCTGGGAGATGCCGAATAGCACGAAATGCCATGCGCTTCCATGCCAGAGTCCGAAGATGGCCATTACCAGGAGAACAACTGCGAATAGCGCGCGGTTTTGAGCCCTCCTGCCGTGAAACCGGCGAAAGACCTTGACAGCCAGCGTGTCGTAGACGAAAGTTCGAATCCAACTGGAGAGCGACACATGCCATCGCTGATAGAACTCGGAGGGATTCTTGGAGAAAAATGGCGCTCGGAAGTTCAGGGGCAAACGAAAGCCGAGCATCCGGGCAATCCCCCGCCCCATGTCCGTGTAACCGGAGAAATCGAGATAGAGCTGCGTATAGAATCCGAGCAAGGCCACCAGCAATGCCCCACGCCCGGCGTGCCGCGGAGAAGACCAAACCGGATCGATAATCCGGCCGAGTGGATCGGCCGCCAATTTCTTGAGAAATCCAATCGTGAAAAAGTGGAGCCCGACCGAAAGATTCCGCCATCGGAAGCGTTTGGCGGTTCCGAACTGAGGAGCGAGCAACCGCCAGCGCACAATCGGTCCGGCGATAAGATGTGGCAGGAACATGATGAACAGCGCCCACCGCATAGCCGGAACGCGTAGTTTACGGCGATGGACGTCCATGATCGCACTGATCGCTTCGAACGTATAAAAACTGATGCCGAGTGGAACCAGGGCCGCCAAGGCCGCCGGCGCCGGTAGCATCACGCCAAAGGTTTCGCCGATAAAAACCCGATACTTCAAATAAGCGAGCTGCAAAACCAGAAACCCGATTACCAGGGCCATGCCAGACCAGCCCAGGCGCTTACTGCGATCGAGGGAGAACCACCAATACCCGATCACCAGGACTAAGAATACCGGAGCGAGGTTCCAGGAACTCGTCCATGCCAGAAACACCACGCCGACGAACAATAGCAGGAGATTCTGCGCGAAAGCGCTCCGCAGCGTATAGAACCACGCCACCAGCGGTGGCAGGAGCAACAGGAAATCGTAATTCGAATAAACCATGAGGGCTCACGACCAGTAGATCAATTCCCACTTTTCACGGGCGGATTCGCATCCGCCCCGGCGCGGGATAACCAAAATGCGCGGTTCATTCGTTCGATCGGCTTGCCGAGGTACGGGTGGACGCCACTCGGATCCGAGTTGTCCTTCGGCACGATCCGGTCATGCAAGTCCTGGGCAATTTGCGGCATCAGTGTTTGAAAGATAAACCAAGCGCGCATGCGCTGGCCCGGTTCGAAATCGTGCCAGGGGTCCGCATAGAGGTCCGGCCGGCGGGGCATTCGCCCGTCGATGTCGACTACGTTAACTCGATTCACCTCCGCCCAAGCCTTAATCGTGCCGTTCTCGACCGCTAATATTTGCCGGAGATCCTTATACGAAAACGGCCAGAACAGCGGACCGTTCAACGCCTCATAAAGCCGGCCCTCCGGAAGCCTCATACCATCCCACACACAGAGTCTTTCGGTGGACACTATCGGGGTAGCGTCCAAGATCCAGGCGAGCGCTTTGAAGCGGTCAAGACGCCCCGCCACGCCTGCAAAATACCTCTCTTTCCCGGTGTCATCAAGGTTGACACGACCGCCGTGAACGGGAGGCAGATGCAGCGCCACATGAGGTTTCATCGGCTCCGGCAGCAGACCGTCCGAGTGGGATTCCGTATTCTCCCCGCCAAACCGGCGCGCCAACGCGGAGTAATGAGTCAGGGGAGGCTTGAAGAACCGAAGAGGAGGTCGCAGCGCTTCGTGTCGCTGCGCGGGCTCCGCCCCGGCCTTGACCCCTGGCGGCAGGGTCGCAAACTCCTCCGCCATCTGCGCGGTCACAAGAGAGAAAGCGGGCGCGAAATATTCCACCACGTAGTCCAACCCCATAGGTGCCAGCTCGTATTTCAATGTGGCCATGGCATCCTCGTAGTCGAACCCCTGGCGCCCGGTATTCGCCACCTCGAACCGGCAATCGATGCCGCGGGCTTGAGCCCACGCCTCCAGGAATCCCTGGAGATAGAGGCCGTACTGATTGTGCGAGGTGGAGTCACCGACGATCCCGATCCGGATCGTTCGGGGCGGCTTTCGGACGCTCATGTCGACGCTCAGCCAGCCCCAGTGGTTTGTCCTCCATCCAACCGGCTGAAACCACGCGTCCGGGTACAGCCGGAAGCGTGGATATTGCGAGCCGTCGTAGCTCGGGAAAACGAAAAGCGTATCTTCATTGAGGCCGCGAATGAGTCCGACGAGTCGATCGTCCGCGTGAGCAAGGACGGCGCTGTTCCACAAGTAGTTCTCATACTCCATTCCTGTCGGATTTAGAGCTGTGCGTGCCTGGAGTTCGGGATTAGGGAGCTTTTCGATTTTCGCCGGCGGTGCGGAGAACCACGCGGGATCGACGTCCTCGCGATAGGTCAGGTTTTCGCCCGGACCCTGCATCGAGCGACCAGTCGAGCTAGCTGGCCGAGTCTCCAGTTGGAGCCGGTCAAAGCGCCAATTGTCATCCAACCGGCAAATCAGTTCGCTCCCTGTCGCGAACCAAAGCAGGGTTCCGACGCAGAGCAAGAGAATGCGAAAGAAATGCCCACTACCCGCCATCATTTTCACATTTCACCAGCATTGGCACGTCGCGCAGAGAGTACTCAGCCAAATCCAGCGCCCAGCGCTCGCCGTCCTCGGTGGCAATCCGTTCGAAACCGAGTTTGGCGTAGTGGCCCGCCACCAGGCCATTGCGTTCCGTCTTTCTATAGATGCCTATCAGGCGTCGAATCCCCGCCGCGCGGCCCTCCTCAACCAGCCGGTTGAGAACCGCACGCTCGACCTCGCGGCCCAGGACGCGGCAACTCATCACCCAGGTGTCGATGATCCAATCTCCCTCCGCGGGTTTACAGATGAGCGCGGAAATCATTCCATTGTCACCGAATTGATCGCTCAAACGCACCTGCATGGTGAGGATGGAAGGATCGGACGCCGCCGCCATAATTTCAGTCTCCGTGTAGCGCCGCGTCGTGAGATTGAACTGATTGGATTTGTTGATCAGTTGAGTAAACCGGGACCACCCGTGTTGGCTTCCGGTACTGAAGGTCGCTTCCATCTGAAGCGACCGCAGATATTCCCCGAGATCGAGGGACTGCGCGGCCAGCGATTGGCGCCGGCGGTCGACGGCGTACAGCTCGGATCGCATCCGGTCCTCAGCCGAAAAAGCCACAGTCTCGAAAAACCCGCCTATTGTCAGGATTCGCGCGTATGCCGCCGGATCGGACGGCAACTCGGGCGCCAGTACCATCGGCGTGAACTTGCGAACCTGATCGCGCTCGAAGGGGTTGTCGTCCAGGAAGACAAAGCTGTCCAAACCGAGCGAGAGACGCTCGGAGAGGATCCGCAAATTCGAAGCCTTGTCGGCCCAGTTAATTTGGAAAGCAGCGAAGTCCTTTTCGCGCAGGAGCATTTCGGGATGCTCGCGGATCGCCTTCATCGCCACTGCCTCTTCGTTTTTCGAACAGACCGCCAGCAGTATGCCGCGACGCGTCAGCGCCAACGCGGCGCGTTGTACATCCAGAAACGCCTCGCCGACCGGGTCGCCACTTCCGAGCCTGATTCCCTCCATTCCGTCGTCGCCGATCACGCCTCCCCATAGCGTATTGTCCAGATCGAGTACAAGGACCTTCCGGCCTTTCCCCCTGATCGCGGCGATCACCCGCACGACATGGTCCGCGTATAGGGGAACGTATTCCGCGGCATACGGAAGCCGAGCAGTCATGTACTGAGATCTGTCATACCAGGCGGCCACTCCAACCTGGGTCGCCAGAGCCTCCACATCCACGAGCGAAATGCCCGGCTGGAGTATCTCGGTTTGCAGGCGTTCATTAAAGCGGGCGGCCAGCCATGCTGGCGTCCCCGGCTGACGGCGGTCAAAGGAACCAAAGATCCGCTCTGGGGGCGCGACGATCGTTTGGACGAGGAGGGCCGCGGAACCCTCTGCCTGAAAGGCTGAGATCAGGCCGCGCAGTCGCGCCAACGCCTGATCGAGGACGTTATCCGCATCCTGGTCGAACAGCGCAAAATCCGGGAAATAGGCTCGATAGTCTAATGCGAGCAGAATGGCGTCCGGATTTTCCGAGAGTACGCCGTACTCCTCCGATGTAGCCGCTTGCAATGTCACTCCGAATGGAGCCGCGGCAATTTGTAAGGCAAACCCATGGCGCACCCCGGTACCCTGGATTGCCGTCGCAACAAACTCCGTGGTTGTATTGCTGACAAGCCCCAACACAAACGGTTGAAGTGGAGCGTCGGGTTCCTGGCGTTGGGCCTCCTTTAGAGAGCGGGCGAGACGCGAAAGTTGCCCTTCACCCAGTTCATGGCCGGCCAATTCCTGCAACGCTCGTACCCGTCCGGCAGGCATGTGATCGATGGCGTCGCAGCGCTGCCGGAAATTGGCGGGTGCCGGCGGCAACCATGGCATACGGGCAATCGCCATAGCCTCGGCTAGGAGAACCGGCGGCTCACGCCGGCAACCAGATCCCCGACATTGCGGTATTCCTGAAATTCGCCAACGTCGAATTTCACGCCGAACTCGTCCTCGATGGCAACCATCAATCGAATGTTCGCGAGGCTATTCCATCCGTCCACATCCTTTGCCGTGGTATGCGGGCTGATAACAATCTTGTCATCATCAAAAACATCCCGAAAAACATTCGTGAGTCTCACGAGGATCTCATTGCTGTTCATTGTAGACTTGGGCCCCATATTCGGACCTACGCTCAAATCGGGCGAGTAAGGATTATACCTCCGATACATCTCGACCCGTGCAGTCACCTCCAAGCCCCGGGGCAAACCGCAGAACCAAGCAAGCACTAAAGCCCGTAATCCTTCGATAAACGGCGGCACCCTAACGGGAATGCGCCGTCGCCAGGCGCTAAAGCGATTCGCCGTTCGCGCCAGGCCGCAGAATCGGCCGGCGGGCATGGTGTATCAGTTTCCCCGGCGTGTTCAGGATCAGAAAACGCAAGCGTTTCGGCCGCGCCGTCAGCAACTCGGCCGGCAGAGCCAGCCGCTTCAGCGCCGTGAAGATATTGTGCGTCCCGCCAAGCGAAACCATGCGGCGTTGGCCCCAAAGCGACTGCACGGCATTACCCCTCCGGCTAACTCGTTCTTCAGCACGTCGTGTAACGCTTCGATCATGCCCGCTTTCTCCCGATGCCAGACCAGCAGTTTCTTCGGCGACCACTCCCACAGGTTCGTCGCGACCGCGAAGTACTTGGCTTCGCTGCCGTCCCCGAACAACTCGCCTTGCCGCCTCCGCACCCGGATGGCAGCATACCGCAGCGGCTCACGGTATTGGGCGCTTCCGGCTATTTAGTGGATTCTGGGGCCAGGTCGAGGCCGCCACAGTGGAAGTAGATTGCGTGTACGAAGTTCTGCTTGTTCCGGAAGCCCCGCGCCGTGTACTTCACCCACTGGATCTTGGCGTTGATGGATTCGCTGGCCGCGTTGGTGATCCGATGCCGCAGGTACGTGATGATGTTCTCGAATCGCCGTTTCAGCATCCGCGCTACCTCGATCATCGGTTGCAGCCGACTCCTCACGGCCCAGTTGTGCCACCAGCGGAAGTGCTTCCGCGCCGGGCGTTCGTAGACGTAGCTGTATAGGGTCATGGCCGTCTCTTTCAGCGCCCAGGCGCGAGCTGTTTTCAATTCGCTATTTCTCAATTCGGCGAACTCCTTGCGGTCCTTCGGTTCCATCGAGGTCGGATTCTTCAGCCTGTCGTAACGGGTGCCCGCCAGACGGTCATCCCCAGCGGCTTTCAACGTCTTGTTTTCCTTCCGCCGCACCTTGTCCACGGCGTCGCCCAAATGCTGGGCCACGTGGAATTTGTCGAAAACGATCTTGCCATCCGCTTCCGGCACGTGCGCCCGCACCGAAGCGACGTACGGGTCCCACATGTCCATGGCGACGGCCCCGATGCTGCTAATCTGTTCCGGGGTCAGGGTTTCCCAGAATCCGTCCAGGCGGCTCTGCTTGCGGTCCTCAGCCACGTAGAGCACCCGCCCTTGCATCAAATCATTCACCAGGGTTAGATAGCTTTGTCCCTTTCGAAAGGCCTTTTCATCGACGCCAATCCGACTGACGGGCTCGGCTTTCCGTCGCTCCAATCCACGCTTCACCGCCCGCTCCATGATGCCGTGAATTTCGTCCCAACTGAGCTGCAACAGCCCAGCCACGGCTTTCTGGCTCGCCGCCTTCAGCCACTCGATCGCCAGCGCTTCAAACAGCGCCGTGAATCGGCTGGACGGCTCCGCCCACGGCATTTTCACTACGCGCACTCCATGCTTCCCGCATTCGCTGCGCGGCGGTCGCTTCCAACGGTTGCTCATCGAGCTCAAAGAGAAACTCGCCTTCGGCGGGCGATTTCCTCGGCTTCAGACCCATCGCCAAAAGCACATGCAATTTTGCACCCTTTAGGTGCGTAAGCGGACACGCCCCTGACGCCGCCCTTTGCCCACCAGCAGCAGCCGCATTCACCTCCGCCGAAATGCTACGGAAGGATTACGGTAAAGCCGTTCTCTTCGCTGGTATCGTGGTAACATGCCTCTTAATTTGAAGCTGTACTCGTGTGCGCCATGGCTACCGGAACCGGGAACCGAGATGATTATATTTGCAAATGAATGAACCAAAAGAATTTACGCCGCGTCCGATTCCGAGTGCAGTGCCCGGAACGGCCCTGGCGTTAACAGTTTTCTCGCTTGCTGCGGCTCTCGCATGCGGATCCAAGCCAACCGCGGAAACTCATACAGCGCCAACTGCGGCTGAGGCACCGGCCCAGACCATGCGCCTTCCGCGAATTGAAGCGCTCCAGCTGAGCGCGGACCCGAACGCCATTTCCCGGACGAAGGATGGATGGCGGCTGAAGTCCGCCGTCCAGTATGGGTATGCGGCGATTGTTCCGTTCGATGGTTTTGGAGCGCCGGGTATCAGCGGGGTGGTCGACGTCCGCCTGCGCGTGACTGCGGGCCGATTCGTCGTTGGCGTGATTACGGGGAGCGACCAGGTAATCCAGGAGCAGACCTTCGAGGTGTTTGATTCCGTTCAACAGGCCGCTTTCAACATAGGAACGAGTGAGTTCAAGTCCATTGTATTCCGGAGCGTTGCCCCGAACGGGACTGTGTCCGAAGCACTCGTTCAAAGCGTCGACTATGTTGTTCGGGCCAACCCGGTACCGAGTGCCGTCTATTTCCAGCAAGCTTCAATCGTCGATCCGACCGCCGCCCTTGACCCTGGCCCTCCGCTGCGCGTGACTGCTGGCCAGCCGTACGGTTATGCGGCCACCATTCCACTGAGTGTGCGTTCTCTCGGAAAAAGCGTGGCTTTTGTTAAGATCCATGGGAAGGTAATTCGGGGACGGATGGGGTTGGGCATCATCAACAAATCCAATGCGGCCGTCGTGGGCGAGCATTTTTACGACGCCACGCCGAACACCACAGACTACGTAGTGGCGATTCCTTCGCCCGGCGACGCTGGTCGCCTCGTAATCCGGAGTGACCAGGGGGAGAAGTCTGAGATCGCAATCGAGAATGTAGCGGTGTTTCGCATTATGTAGCGATTCCCGCCGCGAGATGATCCGGCGGCAGCGGGATGGCGTAACGCGCGACCTTTTTCAGCGCCATATCCACAAGTCCTGCCGAAGCAGCGGAGCCGCCGGTCTTCCTGCGACGATTCCGGCGCCGTAGCGTTCGCTGCTTCGACTACGTGCTCGAGCCGCCCAGCTTACCCACCAACTTCAGTTCGATCTCCCGGCGACATGCGGAGCGACGACTCGCTCGCGTGTTGGCCGTGGCGCGTGCGGCCCCCGGTACGTCAGGTTTTTGCGCATTTTGGCGGCCTTCGGAGGCATGCTCCCTTCTACACCATGGACGACGACGGTTCGATTGCGCCTCGGGGGCCTATTGGAACGCCATTAAAATTAAAGGTGTGCCGGCAGACCGTATCAAGACACGCGCTGTCTGCGAGCATATCTTTTGGGCACTGCCGGCTACCTCCTAGCTGTGGTGAGCGATGCCGGCCGACCTGGAACCGGCGCAACAGCCGCAAGAACTGCCTCTACAAGGAGCGGTTGGCTGCTAAACGGATCTCCACCAAGCAGATTACGGAGCCGCGGGCGTCGATTTCACGCCCTGCTCCTACCAGGCAGACCCGACGATCCCCATAGGCCGCTGGAAGGAAGCCTGGGAAACTGCGAAGACCCGCGCAAAGGTGCGGTGCCGGTTCCATGATCTTCGGCACACAGGCTGCACGCGCATGCTGGAAGCGGGCGTGCGCTACCGGTGTTCGCCATAGTAATGGGATGGAGTGCCGCAACCACCGTGTCCGAATGGCCCAGCTGTACGGCCAGTTCGCCCTTAGGAAAGCAGTTGAATCGATTTCCGCTCTTGCTTCTGCCGTGGAGGGTAAGTTGCGGAAGGCGAATTCGTCGGCCGAAAGGGGGTCGATGATAAAATGTTGGCTTCCCCATGAGAGGGCTTTCACACTTCCTCGCCGCCTTCCAGAAGCACAAAGCGTGGGGCTGGGGCGTTTTCATTCTGTATGCTTGCGCCGTCACCTTCCCACACCAGCCCGTTCAGGACATGCTCGCTCGTTTCACGGACAAATTCGGCCGGGAGCCCCTCTATCGCATCTCGGCAACAACCGCCCTCATTACCGGCACTGCACTGACTCTGTTGTTTGTCACGGGACTTCGGCGACAGGCCGGGCGCAAGTGGCTGGCGGCTTTATGGATCCTGGCCATCGCGCTAATGGCCGGCGTCTGGCGCCTATTGATGGCCAACAACACGGAGTTGGTGCATTTTCCGCAATATTTCCCCGAAGGGATAGCGCTTCTGGCGCTCACGTTGTCGCCCGTGGAATCCATGGCGTGGGTGACCTTCTTCGGATGGCTCGACGAGGGCTACCAATTCATCTGGCTGACGCACGGCAGAGTGACGCTTCTGGATTTTAACGACATCTACATGGACCTGATTGGAGGCGCTGCGGGAATCATCTTTGCGATGGCCCTGCTGCGTAGCGAGCCGCGAATACGCGAGTCATGGCTGAATCTTTGGAAGGAAATTCTCCGCAGACCTGGAGTGATTGCGATCCTCGGAGTTTTGGCGGCCGGAATCGCGTTGCTGGCGTCGGGCAAGCTGCTGGTTTACGAGACGCCCGGAGCGCCGGCTCATTGGTTTGTTTTGAGCCGCCTCAAAACGGAGTCGTTCTGGTACTTTCAGCCGATCGTCCTGGGTCCCCACCATTTTCACGAATTGATGCCGCCCGAGGGAATTCTCCTCATCGTTGGGACGATACCGTCATTCGCTCCTCTTGAGCGGAAACTGAAATTCCTGCCTGTACCGGCGATTGACCGCTGATGGCGTCATGACAAGGGTTCGGACTTCGCGGCGGGAGTTCGTCGGCTCGGTAGCGGGCGCCTCGTTCCTCTCGCTTCTGGACAAGCGCGGGACCGCAAAACACTCCATTCCGCTGGCGGCGCCCGGAGAAGATCCCTATTCGCTCTTCCTCTCCACCGAGGCTTCGCCGTCGGAGCGCTGGGCGGCGGAAGAACTGCGGCGGCACATTGAGCTGATGACCGGCATCCGGTTGCGGATCGATACGGGCGAGGCTATTCCGCCTTCACGCCGCGTGGTTGCCATCGGGCGGAGCGCGCTTACGGACCAGTGTGGCATCGAACCTCCTGGCGGGGAGTCGTGTTTGCTGAAAACCGTCGGAGAGACAATCGTCATTGCGGGCGGGCGCGAACGGGGCACCATGTACGGAGTCTCGATCTTTCTCGAGAAACTGGGATGCCGGTGGTTCACGTCCGACGTCGCGCGGATTCCCCGGATCGCGGCGCTTTGGCTGCGGGAGATCCAAGAGGTTCATGGCCCCGCGTTCGAATATCGCGAGGCCTTTTTCACTGAAGCACAGGGCAGAGAGTGGTCCGCGCGGAACCGGCTGAATGGCCATTTTCACCAGCTTGACGAGGCGACCGGTGGGCGCATTTCGTTTCAGCCGTTCGCGCATTCGTTCTACGACTTAGTCCCGCCGGATCGATACTTCGACTCGCATCCCGAGTATTACGCATGGGTTGCGGGAAAGCGGCGTGCGGCGCGGGCCCAACTCTGTCTCACGAATCCAGACCTGGTTCCGATCGCCGCCGGCCGCGTCAGCCAATGGCTCGTTGAGCGCCCGAATGCGTCGATCTTCTCCATTTCACAAAACGACAACGCGGGTTGGTGTGAATGCGCGCCGTGCCGGCGCGTCGTCGAGGAAGAAGGCGGAGCCATTTCCGGGCTGTTGCTTCGCTTCGTGAATGCAGTCGCGAAACAGTTTGAGACTTCGCATCCGGACAAGCTCATGGAGACGCTCGCCTATCGGGAGACATGCGAGGCTCCGGCTAACGCCCGCCCGCGCCCGAACGTAGTCATCCGTTTCGCTCCGATCGACGCGTGCCAGGCGCATTCTTACTTCACCTGCCCGTACGACAGCCGAGTCCGGCAGGCAATCGAGACATGGGCCCGGATCGCTCCCCGACTCTACGTGTGGCTGTACGGAGCCAACTTCGCGCATTACTTGGTTCCATTCCCCGACTTCGACGAGTTTATTGGCGACCTGGCCCGCTTCCGCCGCATCGGCGTCTCAGGCATCTTCTTCGAAGGCGCAGGCTCCAACGGCGGCAGTTGCGACGACGCCGAATTGCGGGCCTACGTCGCCGCGCGGCTGCTCTGGGACCCGGCCACCAACGTGGAATCCGAAATCCGCGACTTCCTGGGCGCCGTCTACGGGGCCGCCGCTGGAACAATGCGCCGGTATTTCGATTTGCAGCACAGGCTGTTCAGGCGCGGCGAACATCTGTGGACGGCGACCGATATACCCTCCGTCTTCCAATCGTCCGCTTTCCTGAGCGAGGCGCGCCGTCTGCTGGCGCACGCACGCGCGCTGGCGGCTTCGCCAGCCGCTCTGCGGCGAATCGAGGTTCGTCTCCTCTCCCTCGATTACATCGCCGCAACCCAAGCCCGCCGCTGCATCGTGCGGGATGGTTCGTACGCCGCCCCGGACCTTCCAGCAGTTCGCGCGAAAATCGATGCGGCCGCCGCGCAAGCGCAAAAGCTCGGTCTGGTCGAATTGCGAGAGGGCTATCCGCTCGCGGACCAAGTCCCGGACCTCCGAGAATCGCTGCGGCGCCATCGGGCGCTATCTGTCAGCGATGGCCAACTGACTGCCACGGTTGTTCCCAGCCTCGAAGCCAGACTCGTGTCCTTGTCGCGCGGCGGCGCCTCCGAGAACGTGCTGAGAATTCCCAGTCCCGCGGAGCCGAATTATCCCGGCGTGGGAGGGCTGTGGGTGTGCCTCTATCCCGATTTCCTGGGAGAGCCGCTCGCGGTCGAGTGGCGCGTGGATAGCGCACAGGCGGATGCGGTGACGCTGACGGGCCTATCGGACCACGGCCTCGCTTTGACCCTGACCTATCGGATTTCAAGCGGAGTCTTGCGCGGCGAAGTAAGTGTTGAGAATCCGACGCACCAGGATGTATCTGTTGCGTTGCGGTGGCGAGCCGAATTCCCCTTGAGCACGGATCTGTCGCCAAACGAGAACCTGGTGCTTACGGGAGATCGGCTATCCGTTGGCGAGTGGGTGTTGTCGGGACTGGGCTCGCGCCTCCGGGTGCGCAACCGCTTCGATCCCCGGCAAGCGTGGCGCTGGATCATGAGCAAGACGTTTCACTCCCAACCGCAAGCCCATCTCACTCTATGGAGCCCGGAGACCGTCCTCCGGGTTGGACAACGCCTGAGTCTCACGAGCGAGTACGAACTCCCCTAAGCTTAGACACACATACGCGAGCGAGATGATCCGCTCGAGCGTACCTTTCGTGTTACTGCCTGCCCAAGCGGGTGCGAACGGTGGCAGCGTATGGCTTGTCGAAGGCGAGTTCGAGAAACTTCTCGTAGTAAGGGCGGGCATCGTCGGGGCGATTGAGCTGGTAATAGAGATCGCCGAGGTTCTGGTAGGCGACGGCGCGCTTCGGGTCGATTTCGATAGCTTTCTTAGTCCACTGGATGGAGTCATCGATCCGTTGCAGCCTGCTGTAGATGAATCCAACGTTGTTGGCCGCGAGCGCGTTCTGCGGGTCCATTTTTGCCGCGATGAGGAACTCATCGAGCGCTTCCTGATAGCGCTTTTCTTTGAACAACGCATCGCCGCGATTGAGGTGAGTCGCGACCGAGCCCTTGCCATTGAGCGGAGGGGTGACGGCATCGGACTTTTGCGACTGCGCCGCGGCGATCTGCCGGCGAAGCTCAGCGTTGCGGGCGGTCTTGGCGGCGATTTCCTTGCGTACCTGGTCGAGCTGGGCGTTGAGCTGAATGGCTTCCTGGTCGAGTTGGGCCGAGAGCTGGCTTAGCGCCTCCGTTTCGGGGTGGAGCTCGAAGATAAACTCGCCGCCTTCGCCGCCGGGAAGATTACCGAACGCAGGCGTCTGGTGAGATAAGGCGGAAACGGCAGGTCCGACGTAGGCGGCGAGTTCGGCGGCGGTGATGAAGCCGTCGGAGTTCAGGTCGGCGCGCCCTTCGAGGCCCTGCAACAGGGTCCAGGTGAAAACGGAGTGGCCGTTGGGACCGTTATCGGCGACTTCTTGATTGGCCCCGCCGGCGGTGAGCATTTCGCGCGCCGTGCGGTGCGTCATGTCACGCAGATAGTTGTTAACCGATTCGCCGCGCGTAATCGCAAGACCGCTGTAGCAGGAGTCCATCACGAAGAAAACGTGTTTGGCCGAAATCGATTCCGAGATGTCCTGGAAGTTGGTCATGGAAATGGCCTCGCCCTGGAGATTCTGCGTGTCGGCGTCCCATGGAATGATGTAGCCGAGATCGCGCCCGCTGGGCAGGCGGCGAGTGGCGCCGTGACCGGCGAAAAAGACGAAGACACGGTCGTCGGGGTGCACGCGATCCGGATCGGAAAGAGTGTCGCCGAGAACGGAGAGAATCCTTTCGCGCGTGGCTTCTTCGTTCAGGAGGGTGATGATGTGGTCGGGTTTGAAACCGAATTTATTTAACAGAATGTCGCGGACGCTCGTGGCGTCGTTGACCGCGTATTGCAGCTTCGGCCATTTAGCGTAGTTGTCGATGCCGGCGACGACGGCCCAACTTTCGCGGTAGAGCGCGGGAGGGGGATCGGCCGCAGTGGGCTTTGGCGCGGCTAGCGCCTCAACCGGTTCTTCCACGAAGGCGTCGCCGTTCCATGCAAGGAAGCGATATCCTTCGTTTTGAAGGGTGTCGATGATGAGGGGCAGCGCGTCGATGGTTCTCTCATGAATGTCGTGCAACAGGATAATGCCGTGATCGGAACGGCGGGCCTGAGCGATGACGCGGTTCGCGATCGATTTGGCGATCGGATCGGCCCAGTCTTTGGAATCGATGTTCCAGAGAATGGACCGCATGCGGTGGGCCTCTATGGCCGCGAGAACTCTGGCATCCCGCTCACCGTATGGCGGGCGGAACAGCGGAGTCTCAACGTTGGCGACTGCATGGAGCAGGCGGTTGGTCTGATCGATTTCCGCGCCGATCTGGCTGTCGCTCATTTGCGGCAGCACCTGATGCGAAAAGCCATGGCTGCCGACGGCGTAACCGGCCTCGATCAGATGACGCGTGGCGGTGGAGGCTCGGGTGGGCTGAATGCGGTTGTGGTTCACCGTTGCGAGGTTGACGCCGAGTTCGAAGAACACGGACTTGATCCGATGCTGGCGGAGGATTTCGAGGATGCGATCGGTATAGCGAGGGTGGGGACCGTCGTCGAAGGTCAGCAACAGGGTTTTCGGCGGGAGTCTTGTGCCGTAAGTCTCGAGATCGTTGTCCTGATGACCGGCTTTGGCAGTGGTGCGGATGTGGCTGACGACGGACTCATAGGATTTCAAAATATCTTCCCGGCGGTATTTAGTATGAAGATACGCGACGTAGCGGTCCCATGCTTCGCGCCGCACCGTCATGCCGCGTGTTTCGAAACGGCCGAAGATTTTGTCGAGTTCGTTTTCGTACATCGACTGAATCTCGGCCAGGGCCTGGCGATCGGAATCGACGCGCTGCTGCAGATCGGTCTTGACGGGCGCCGTGGTCTTGAGGCCGGACAGAGAATCGGCAATGTCTGCGAGTGTTTCGCGGAAGACCAGCTTGTCGGCATCGTGGAGATCGTCCTGGCCTTCAACGAGGTCCAGGAAATGAGACACCTCGGCGGGCGAGCCGGACCAATCGGTGGCGTTCACGATGCCCGAGGTGAGTTCGTCTGAAAGGCCGGCAATGGCCTGGTGGTTTTCCTGGAAGATGATTCTGCCGACCAGAGAGGCGGTGTCGCGATCGGCATCGGGCAGAGAGTCGCCGTCCTCCAGGAGAACGATGGTCTTGCGGTAGCGGGCCACGATCTCGTCAAGGCGAAGCTGCAGCGGGTCCGGCGGCATGTTTGCCGCAGCGCCAGCGGGAGCCCCGGCTGCTGTCTTCTTCGTGGAAAGGCGGGGGTGAAAGATCCAGAAGGAGGCGAGCGCAAGGATCAGAGCCGCAAACGCTCCGGCCGCGATCGTTTTTCGAGACATCTTATGGCGCCTTTATGAGAAAAAGGGAAAGATCGAACACATTGAGATCGAGGGTGCGGCCGGCGGGCAGGCCGAACAGGGTGGCGTCGAGTCTGTATTGACGCCCGAGGCGGCGCGTCCAGGCGCCGTGCGGGCGGAAGTTCCCTAGCTTGGGAGCGCCGTTCTGAACGTCCCAGAGCGCAACCGGGGCGGCGGGATCGTTGATGACGCGGAAGAGAGCGGCGCAGACAGGAAGGCGCGACGCTGTTGCGCAGCCGGTGATGTCGGACCAATGGCCCGTGCCGTTTCCCGTATAAATGACCGGCTTCTGGTGCAGCGCCTTCAGTTCCTCGATGGCATCGAGGATGAACTGGGCGCGGCGCGCTTGTTCGGAGGCTTCGAGGGAAGGCGCCGGAGAAGCAAACCACTCGACGTCAATGGCGACGAAAGAGAGAAACTCCGGAACGGCGTCAATTGGGGAACCCAGCGCGGCCAATCCCTGACGCACCTGCCAGCGGCCTCCGGGCTGTTCCTGCGGAACCAAATCGCCGGAACATTTGCTCAGCTCGTCGCGGACGGGGTGAGCGAAGGTGGGGCACACCAGGTTGTCGTAATTCAACAGAATGTAAGCCGCGGTCTTCATGCCTGCGGACCGGGCGCCGGCTAGCTGCGAGGACGCGAATTCGTTGCGGCTGCGTCCGCCCCACAATTGGACGACGACGAACCTGTGATTGCTTGCCTTCAGATGGCGCCATACGCTGGAGGAGATCGGGCCGGTGTAGAAGTCGACGTCGACGCCAAGGCCCGTTTTGGCGAAGACGGCAGTGGGCAGAAGCGACAAGAGCAGCAAAACGCGCCACATTGCCAGCATTTTAGCGCGATTTGAGAACCGTCGCGAATTTCGCGATAGTGGTGGTCTGCCGAATTCTTGTTCTTGCCTTGGGCTGACGGCCCTAACTTAACTTAAAACGTAACCGCGGCCGCAGCCGAATTACCCTGGGAATTGGCAAGCACGACCGAAAGAGATGCGAGAGGGTTCGCGCCGTTCTCGACCGTGAACGGGATAGACAGCAAGAAAATGCTGCCGTACTCGGCCGATGCGGAATTCCCATACCATGTGGTGAAGACCTGACTCAGCGAGACGGTAGTATTGTTGCTGGCCAGCGTGACGCCGGCAGCGGGCGTGAAGGCGATAGCCGCGGAGGCCATGTCGCGCGGCGTCGAGAAACCCACGATCAAGAGGTTGAAGCCTCCGCTCGTGGGTGCGTACGTCGCGCTGGTGATCGTCGGCGGGCTCGCGGTCACGGTCAGCACGTCGGTAAACGCCGGCGTTGGAGTGACATTGATGCCTGCCGCCGTCAGCGTCAATGTGAGCGTGATCGTGCCCGCTACCGTGCCGGTTTGCACTCCGGGAGCGTTGCCCGCGAATTGTGCCCGGGTGGTCCCCGCCGGGACCTGGAACGTGACCGTGCGGCCGCCGGTTGTGAACTGCACGTTGGGGTCGTCCGGACCGGATGTGGGCGCGAATGTCAGGGTGATCTCGGCCTGAATGGCTAACGGATACGTGCCGCCGATGCTTACGCCCAGCACGGGTTGCGTGGCAGGCGTGGCCGAAGCCGCCAGGCCCGTAATCGTAATGGCCGGCGCCGCCGGAACCCCCATCGCGATGGTGAAAGACTGGGTTGCAGTGATCGACGGGAGGCCGGTAGCGGCGCTCGCGACCTGCACCGTGAAGTTGGATGTCCCCGCTGTCGTCGGAGTCCCGCTCAATACGCCCGCGGCGGAGAACGTCAGGCCTGGAGGCAGCGTGCCGCCAGTCAAAGACCATGTGTAAGTGGAAGCGCCCCCTCCTCCGGTGGCCGTAAACGTCTGGGAGTAAGCGGCGCCCACAGTCCCGGAACTCGCTGTTGCCAAAGTGATCGCGAGACTCGGATAGATCGTAACTGTGAAAGACTGTGTTGCAGGGAGCGACGGCAGGCCGGCAGCGGCGCTAGTGGCCTGTCTCTGAGAAACTATTAGCATGGTGGCAGCATCTAATGTGATATGCCATTCGCAGCTGAGGCGATCACATTAACAGGGGACGA